>DASZOS010000055.1:0-65168 GCA_035550695.1 Burkholderiales bacterium
GAGCGCCGACGCACGCCAGGCGACGAGAAGCGTGAAGCCGACGACGGCGATCGCCACGTCGAGCGGACCGCGCACCGCGCTGGTCCACACAGGGTCGTAGAGCGCCGCCCCCAGAAGACCGACGACGGCAGCATTCACGCCGGCGAGCGCCCGGGCCGCGACGGGCCGGCTCGCGATCGAGCGCCAGAGCGGCAGCGACCCTGCCACCAGCAGGAAGCCGGGAAGAAATATGGCAACCAGCGCAAGCGCCGCGCCCAGCACTCCGCCCTCGCCGCCCGGCAGGCGTGCTCCAAGGTAGGCGGCAAACGTGAACAGCGGTCCGGGGACCGCCTGGGCGGCACCGTAGCCGGCCAGAAACTCATCCTCGGAAATCCAGCCCGGGGTGACCACCGTTTCGCGCAGGAGCGGCAAGACGACGTGACCCCCTCCGAATACCAGCGCGCCGGCACGGTAGAAGGCTTCGACTAAGGAGATGAGGCCGTCTCGCCCATGCGCGAGGAGCGGCAAGCCGAATAGAAGCAGCGCGAAAATCCCGAAGAGCACCCACCCGAAGCTGACGCCGTAGGGCGGATGCAGCTCTCGGCCCGCAACCGGCGCGACGTTGCGGCAAGCCCCGAGGCCCGCAACCGCACCGAGCACCACGACGACGATTTGCATCCACGCGTGCCCGAAAGCGAGGATCAGCGCCGCCGAAACGGCTGCAATCGCGGCGCGAGCGGGGTCGGGACAGAGCTGCCGCGCCATGCCGAGCACCCCTTGAGCGACGACGGCGACGGCAACCAGCTTCAGTCCATGAATGGCGGCTTCGCCCGCACCGCCCGAGATGTACGGAAGCAACAGTGCGAATGCGAAGAGGAGCAAAGCCGACGGAAGCGTGAACGCCAGGAAGGCGGCGAACGCGCCGGCCCAGCCGGCGCGCAGCAGTCCGAGGCCGAAGCCGAGCTGGCTGCTCGCCGGTCCCGGAAGAAACTGGCATAGCGCGAGCAGCTGGGCGAAGTCTCCTTCTTCGATCCATTTGCGCCGCTCGACGAACTCGCGCCGGTAGTAGGCAAGGTGAGCGATCGGCCCTCCGAACGAGGTGAGCCCGAGCTTCAAGAAAGCCGCCAATACCTCCCCGACGTCGTTCTTGTGCGTCGTCATGCACCCATATATTGACTGAAATCAAGATCTGCGCCGGCCTCACGGGGAGCATGAAGGGCATGTGCGCGGCGACGCCGGATTTTCAGGTCATTCACGCGGACTTCCGGCCGCGAGTCCTGCGTTATCTGTCGCGCCTGGCCGGCGAGGCCGAGGCCGAAGACCTCACGCAGTCGGTCATGCTCAAGGTCAGCGAAGGCCTGCGCCAGTTCCGCGGCGATTCCAGCGTTTCGACCTGGATCTATCGCATCGCCACGAACGCCGCCCTGGACAGATTGCGGCACAAGACCATCCAAGCGACAGACGAGGCGGTATTCGATTCGGACGAGGGCGATGTTCCACCCGAGGCGCAGATCGAATCGGTCGAAGCGAGCGCGGTCCGCGAGGAGATGAGCTCGTGCATCCGGGAGTTCATCGAGCGGCTCCCGGAAAACTACAAGACGGTGATGCTGCTAAGCGAGCTCGAAGGATTCAAGAACAGCGAGATCGCCTCCATCCTCGGCATCACCCTGGACGCGGTGAAGATTCGCCTGCACCGCGCCCGCGAGAAGCTGCGCAAGGATCTGGAAGACGGGTGCAGTTTCTATCGCGACGAGGGCGACGAGCTCGCTTGCGACCGCAAGCCCGCCGCCACTATCACGTTCCGCCCGCGCGGCGGCTAGCTATTCTTTCAGCGCTGCGTCCAGGTCCTGCGCCGGCACCCGCACGCTGACGGCGGCGCGTTCCTCCTGCAGGGTCATCGCGACGCGGAAGTCGCGCTCGCCCCAGCCGCGGCTCATGGCCTCGGTGAGCTCTTCGAGCGCGATCCTGCCGACCCTGAGCGGCACGGCTTCCTTCTGCGCGAGCTCGATCGCGAGCGAAGCGTCCTTGTGGGCCAGGCGCAGCGCAAAACCCGGCGGATCGTAGTTGCCGGGGAGAAAGTTCTCCGCAAGACGGTCGAAGGTGCGCTTGCGCCCGCTCGCGCCCTGGCGAAGCGCGCGGAACAACGCGAGCGGCTCGACGCCGGCCTTCACGCCCAGGGTGAAGACCTCGGCGAGCGCCGCCTGCACGGCGAAGCTCGCGAGATTGTGCGCGAGCTTCGCCACCGTGCCGGCGCCGATCGGGCCGACGTAATGCGGCCGATCGCCAATACACCTGAGGATCGGAAGAAAGCCGTCGAACACCTGCTCGTCGCCGCCGACCCAGATCGCGAGCTTGCCGGATTGCGCGCCGCGCGGCCCGCCGCTCACCGGCGCGTCGAGAAAGTGGATGCCCTGCAGGCCGCGCTCGATTTGCCGCACGACCTCCGGCGAATTGGTGCTGAGGTCGAACCATGCCGCTCCGGAAGGCAGCGCCGATTCGACTTGCGGCGCGATCTCCGAGACTTCTTTCGGGCCGGGAAGCGACGTAAACAGCACCTCGCAGCCGCGCGCCGCGTCGGCGGCGCTCGCCTTCCAGTTCGGGAAACCCTCGACGCGCCGCAGGTCGTGCGCCTGCACCTCGTGCCCCGCGCTCTGCAGATTCGCGGCCATGTGGCGGCCCATGGCGCCAAGGCCGATGAAGCCGATCCTGATGGACGGCGATGCCTTGGCCATGCTTCCTCCGCAGACAAAAAGGCCTCCATCTTAGCGATGGAGGCCTTTCTTCCCGGCTGGATTTCAGCAGCCCTTCTTCGCCCAGCCTTTCGCCCAGCCCTTGCCGGGATGCTTCTTGCGCTTGCCGCCGCAGTCGCCGTCCTCGATGACCAGCGTCTGCGTCTTCACCACCGTGGTCTGCGACGATTCCACGGTTTGCTGCTTGCCGCCGCGGCCAACCTCGCGGCCTATCGCACCACCCGCCGCGCCGCCGAGTCCCGCGCCGACGATCGCGCCGCTCGTGCCGCCGACCTGCTGGCCGACCGCGGCGCCGGCGCCGCCGCCGACTGCGCCGCCGACGATGGCGCCGGTGCGTCCGGGGCCTTTCGTCGTCGCCGCTGCGCCCACCGCGCCGCCCGCCGCGCCGCCCACGACCGCGCCCGCACTTCCGCCGACGGCATTTCCGAGTACCGCGCCGGCTGCGCCGCCGAGGCCGCTGCCGATCGCCGTCTTTTCGGCGCTGTCGCCTGCCCAAGCCGCCGATACCGCAAACGCGAGACCCACGGCAACTATCGACTTTCTTGTTACGCTGTACATGGCTAGGCTCCCTGTCCGACAGGGTAATCTCTAATTCTTTCAAGGCGCTGTGAACTCGATCACAGAATCGACTAGAGGTTTGCAGGACTCGCCCTACGCCTGCGTCCGGCTGGGCGCAGCGCTGCTCGTGATGACGATCGGCGGCGTGGGGATGTACGGCATGGTGGTGGCCCTGCCGCCGGTGCAGGCCGAGTTCGGCGCAGACCGCGCGGACGCCTCGCTGCCGTACACGCTCGCGATGGTCGGCTTCGGCCTCGGCGGCATCCTGATGGGCAAGCTCTCGGATCGCTTCGGCGTCGTCGTGCCGGTCCTGATCGCCGCGGTCTGCCTCGGGCTGGGGTTCATCGTCGCCGGTCTCGCCCCGAGCCTGCTCGTCTTCTCGCTTGCCCATGGCCTGCTCATCGGCCTGCTCGGCAGCGCGGGGACCTTCGCCCCGCTGGTCGCGGACACCTCGCTGTGGTTCAACCGCCGGCGGGGCATCGCCGTGGCGATCTGCATCAGCGGCAACTACCTCGCGGGCGCGGCGTGGCCGCCCGTGCTTCAGTACTTCTTCGACACCGTGGGCTGGCGGGCCACCTATGTCGGGGTAGGCGTTTTCAGCTTCGCGGCCATCCTGCCGCTTGCGCTCCTGCTGCGCAGAAGGCCGCCCATCCCCTCTGGCACTGCTGCGTCCGCGCACGAGCGCATGGCGGCGAAGCGGCCGCTCGGGCTCGCGCCCAATACGCTCATGGTGCTCCTCGCTGGCGCGGGAGTCGGCTGCTGCGTCGCCATGGCGATGCCGCAGGTGCACATCGTGGCCTACTGCAGCGACCTCGGCTACGGCGCCGCGCGCGGCGCCGAGATGCTGTCGCTCATGCTCGGCTTCGGCATCGTGAGCCGGCTCGCCTCGGGATGGATTGCGGACCGCATCGGCGGCTTGCGCACCCTGCTCCTCGGCTCGGCGCTTCAGGCGATCGCGCTCGCGCTGTTCCTTCCCTTCGACAGCCTGGCATCGCTCTACATCGTCTCGGCGCTTTTCGGCCTCTTCCAGGGCGGCCTGATACCCGCCTACCCGATCATCGTGCGCGAGTACTTTCCGCCCGGCGAAGCCGGATCGCGCCTGGGGGTGGTGCTCATGGCGACGCTCTTCGGCATGGCCCTCGGCGGCTGGATGTCCGGCGCCATCTTCGACCTGACGGGCTCCTACCGCGCCGCGTTCATCAACGGCATCGGCTTCAACCTGCTGAACCTGGCGATCGTTTTATGGCTGCTGCGGCGAGCGCGTTCGACACGCTTTCCGGCAGCACCGGATCCGGCCGGTTCCACTCCATGATCTGGTTGAACATCTCGGCCTGGCTCTTGAAGCGCCGGACGTCATAGCACCCCAGGGGGCTCGTTCCCGTGCGGCCGACGCACTTGTTGCAGTAGCTGCAGGGATTCGCCGGGAAATCGGCTCCTCCCTTGAATTGCCCAAGCAGGTCGGGGTTCGCGATCAGCGAGCGCGCCGCGGAGATCATGTCGCAGTCGCCCGAAGTCAGGGCGCTCTCCATGGAGCTCCTTCGCTGGAAGCCGCCGTTGGCGATCACCGGGAGCCGCACATGGTTCTTGAACTCGCGGGCGAGCCCAAGATTGATGCCTTCTTCGTAGTTCCATCCGAGGCCGAGGAGCGGTCGAAGCAGCGGCGAGAGCAGGTTCACGAGGCCGGCGCGCACCGCGGCCTTCGCGCTGAGATGGCGCACCGAGTTGAAGAACAGCTTCACCTCGTCGAACGGGAAATCTCCCGGAACGTCGCGCGGATTGGGAAAGCCGTAGCCCGCGACGACGTGCAGGTAGTCGACCGCGCCTTCGAGGCGCTGCGCGTAGTCGAGCATCTGCGCGAGGCTGTTGCCGCTTCCCCAGGGGAGGCGCAGCAGCGCGAGCGCCAGCGGCTTCGCCATCAGATCCTCCCCCGAGAGACGGATGCCGAGCAGGAAGCCGGGGCCGATGCGCCCGCGCACCGCGGCGATGATCTGGCGCAGCAGCTCGAAGCGGCGGTCGGCGTCGCCGCCCCAGCGGTCGTTCCTGCGGTTGATCGCCGGGTTGAGGAACTGGTGGATGAGATAGCCCTTGGTGATGGTGATTTCCACGCCGTCGGCGCCTACGTCCTGCACGCGCGCCGCGGCGTCCGCGAAGTCGCGGATCGCCTTTTCGATCTCGGGCAGCGACATCTTGCCGCGAAGATTGTTGTAGCCGAACGCGGCATCGAAGCCGCGCGACGATGACTTGGCGTCCGCCTTCTCCGCGAACAGGCTGCTGTAGGTGCTGTAGCCCGGATCGCCGATCTGCACGATGTACTTGCAGTCGTTGCCCGCCTTGATCGCGGCGATGTACTTCCTGAGGTAGGGAACGAACTTCGGTCCGGCGATCGACGGGTACTGCGGCGGTGAGAGCCGCTGCTGGTTGACGTGGAAAGTCGTCGAGATGATGCCGCCGACGCCTCCCTCCGCGAACCTGCGCTCGAAGTTCTTCCAGACGTCGGTGACGGTGCCGTCGTAGTTGCCGGTGCGGCCGCCGACCGAGGAGCGCAGGATGCGGTTCCGGAAGCGCACGCCGTTGATCGTGATCGGCTCGAAAATCATTGCTGTTGCTCCCGGATCGTTGCGAGATCCTCCAGTGCGGCGGCGGCGCTGCGCAGATCGATGGTGTCGAAGCCCTCCGTGAAGCCGCGGTACGCCTCCGCCAGCGCCCGCCGTGCGGATTCGGGCTCGCCCTGCCGCGCGAGCAGACGCGCGAGGCTCATCGCCCCGCGCAGCTCGAGCGAGCGCGCGCCCTGGCGCCGCGCCACATCGATGCATTCGCGGAAGCAGGCCTGCGCTTCGCCCGCGTGCTTCGGCTCGAGCAGCAGGAGCTCGCCCTTGAGGCGCGAGAGCTCGGCCTGCCAGTGGCGCTCGCCGTTCTTGCTTGCCGCGGCCTGCGCCTTGGCGAGAACGCCCAGGCCTTCCTGCGCACGGCCCAGGCCCGCGTAGCCGAGCGCCGAGATCGACATCGCCCATGGGAGCCCGACCCCGGCTTCCTGCGCCTGGAACTCGGCGAAGGCGCGCCCGATGTGCTCGAGGCCGGAGCCGCACTCGCCGCGGGCGATCAGCTCCTGCCCCTCGAGCACCAGCGCGCAGCTTCGCAGGTACCCCAGCCCCTGCTGCGTCGTGAGCACCATGAGCTCGTCGAGCATCTGCCGGACCGCCGCCGAGTGCCCGCAGCAGGCGCGCGTCGCGCAGGCGAAGAAAAGCGCCATCGCGAGCGCGAAGGGCTGGGCGAGGCCACGCGCGGCCTGGATCGCCTTGGTGCTCGCCGCGACCGCCTGGTCCGGATACCCCGTGATCCACAGCGTCCAGCTCAGATGAAACAGCGCGTTCACCCCGGGATCGATCTGCGACGCGAGCGGGTTCGCACGCTGCGCGTCCAGGTCGTAGAGCGAGAAGGCCTCCTCGAGCTCGCGGCGCGCCGCGTCGAATTCGCCCTGCCAGAAAGCGACGCAGCCCGACATCCAGTGCCCCAGCATGCGCGAGCCGCGGTCGCCGCTGCGGCTGCCGAGTTGCGCCACCGCGAGGCCTTCCTCACGCGCGGCGGCGAGCGCCCCGCGCGCGTAGTAGCAGGAGAAGAGCCCTCGGCGGGCTTCGATCAGGCGCGGGCCATCTTCCAGAGCCTCGCACAGCTCGCGCGCGCGCGCAAAGCTGCGCTCGGTATCCGAGGAGGCGAAGCCCCTGAGCGCGCGATAGGCTGCGCCGCGCAGGATTTGCAGCTCGAGCTCGAGCCGGCTCGCCTGCGCGCCGGGCGGGACCGGGGCGAGGACCTCCAGGCCCTTGTTCGCATGACCGAGCGTTTCCAGGTTCGCCGAACGGTCGAGCGCGCGCTGCGCCGCCGCGATCCAGTACGCCGCCGCCTGCAGCGCCTTGCCGGCCTCGGTGTAGTGGCGGGCGAGCACCTCGGGCTCGATGCGCACGCGCTCGGGATAAAGCCGCTCGAGAGCCCCGGCGAGGCGCGCGTGCAGCTCCTGCCGGCGGCTGCGCAGCAGGCTCGCGTACGCCGCGTCCTCCATGAGCGCGTGCTTGAACGTGAACGACCTCCACGGCGGCCGGCCGCGGCCGAAGAGCACTGCCGACGAAGTCAGCCTGTCGAGCGCCTCGGAGAGCTCGCGCTCGTCGAGCTGCGAGATCACCGCGAGGAGCTCGCGCGAGAATTCGCGGCCGATCACCGCCGCGACCTGCGCCACCTCCTTCGCCGAGCCGAGCTGGTCGAGACGCGCCATCAGGGAGTCCTGCAGCGTCGCCGGCACTTCCGCGACCGAGGCGGCGAGCGTCTTCGCGACCTCCTCGATGAAAAGCGGCACGCCGTCGGTGCGATCGATGATCTGGGCGAGGAGCCCGGCCGGGAGGGTCCTGCCTTCGAGCACCCTGCCCACCATCGCCGTGGCCTGACGCCGGTTCAGCCGCTCGAGCTGGATCCGGCTCACGTGCTCGAGGCCGAGCCACGGGTAATCCGGCGCGGTCCTCGAGGTCAGGATGGCGAGTGCGCGGATGTTGCGGATGCGCCGTGCGCCGAGGTTGAGCAGCTCGATCGAGGTGGGGTCGATCCAATGGACGTCCTCGAACAGGAACAGCACCGGGGCGCGCGCCGCGAGGCCGCCCAGGCGATCGAGCAGCGCGTCGATGGTTCTTGCCTTCTGCTCTTGGGGCGTCATCTGCAGTGGTGGATAGCGGCCCCCCGTGGGCACGGACAGCAACGCCGCGTACAGCGGCGCGATCTCCGCGACGTGCTCGGTGGACTTGCGAAGCAGCGCTTCGAGCTTGTCGAGCCTGTCGGCCGCGGCTTCGTTGCGCCGGAAATCTGCGTCTCTTTCCAGCTGGTGGATGAAGGGATAGAGCGCGCTGTTGGTATGGTACGGAGAGCACTGGTAGTGCAGGTCGATATGCGGCTCGCCGGCGATGCGCTGGTACAGCGCTTCGGCGAGGCGCGATTTGCCGATGCCGGCTTCGCCCACCACCAGCGCGACGCGGCCCTGCCCCTCGGTCCCCGAGCGCCACAGCGCCATCAGCTCTTCGATTTCGCGCTGGCGTCCGACGAGCGGCGTGAGGCTGCGGCTGTGCGCCGCATGGAACCGGCTCTCCACGCCGCTCTTGCGAAGCACGCGCCAGCAGCGCACCGGCTGGCGGAAGCCTTTCAGCTCGCGTGTGCCTTCGTCGGCGTATTCGAACATGCCGCCCGCAAGCGCGCGCGTGGCTTCCGAGACGAGGACGCTGCCCGGCCCCGCAATCGACTGCAGGCGCGCGGCAAGATTGGGCGTCTCGCCGACCACCGCGGCCTCCTCGGAAGCGCCTTCGCCGATCGTGTCCCCCACGACGACCAGGCCGGTGGCGATGCCGACGCGCACGGGCCTTTGCCGTTGCTCGAGCGCCTCGACGATCTCGAGCGCGCTGTGAATGGCGCGGGCCGGGTCGTCCTCGTGCGCAAGCGGATAGCCGAAATAGACGAGCATGCCGTCGCCCATGTAGCGCGCGATGAAGCCCTCGTAGCGGGCGATGACCTCGGCCACGCGTTTCTGGTAGGCACGGATGACTTCGCGCAGGTCCTCGGGGTCGAGCTGGTGCGCGAGCCCGGTCGAATCCACGAGATCACAGAACATCACCGTCAGCTGGCGGCGCTCCGGCTCGGCCCCGAGGCGCCGGCCGCAGCCGCCGCAGAACTCCTCGCCCGGCTGGTTCAGGAAAGCGCAGGCGGTGCAAGCGATCGGCAGCGCGCAGCCGCAGCGGGCGCAGAAGCGCCGCGCGTCGCGGTTAACGGTCCGGCAGCGCGGGCACTCCACGCGTCAGGCTGCGTCGGATGCCGGCTGCAGCCACCGCGCGCGCCGGCCGGCGCTGTTCGGCGTGGAAGCCGCCTGCCAGAGAAGCGAACCGTCGAAAAGGCCGTTGAACTGGGACTTCGTAATGACGTCCCGGTTGCCGTTCTGCCTCTTGCACACCGCGAAGAGCGAACGGAACTGCGCTCGGCTGACGATGCCTTCCGCTGAATGCCGCTCGAGCAGATCGAGAACCTGCCCGAAGCTCAATTCCCCGCCCGCGGCGTCGAACTGCGCCAGGTACGGTGCGCGGCAGGCTTCGTCGATGGCGCCCTGGCGATCGAAGATCCCCGTGCCGGCGTGGCGCCTGGCGCCGATGCGCTCTATCTCGATGGCGGGCCAGCCGAAGAAAAGGGCCGAGAAAAGCGCCTTCACCGCCGCGCCGAACCGGGAGAAGCCAAGGCCGCGCCAGGCGCGGTAGTTCTCCCCCAGGGTGATCCTGCCGTCGAGATCCGGATCGAAGAAGTCCAGATGCAGGTGCAAGGCGGGACGCTCGGTCGGCACGTCGCCGCCGGCCTGCAGCGCCGCGCGCTCCGCCTGCGTCAGGGGCCCGCGCACCAGAAACTTCCCGTCGGGCGTCCTCGTGCCCGGCACTGCGCGCGCGAAGTACTCGGCGTAGTCCGACGCGCTCGCCAGCGCGCGTTCCGCCAGAGCGGCATCGGGCCGGTCGGCGCGGCGCACCGCGCCGCGCTCGTCGAGGTCGGCGCAGACGCTGCGCGCCGTGGTGTCGACCAGGAAGTAGGTTCGGGTGGCGCAATCGCGCAGGCGGATGTGCATGGCGCTAATAGGCCTCGATCAGGGCGAGCGGGTGCTCTTCCGGCCGCTCTTTCGCCGATGTGCCCCATGGCTCGAATGCGTTTTCCACGTTGTCGAGCCCGGCGCGTGCGAGCTGCGGATAGTGCTCGAGGAGCACGCTCTTGAACGTCGCCTTGCCGATGAGCGCCATGCCGGTCTCGGTGTAGTACCGCGAATTCAATTTCTCGGTGTAGAACGGATCGGCGTGCAGGCGCCGGCTCGCCATCTGGATGAAGATGGTGAACAGCGTCTCGCCGAAGCCGAAGTTCTCCGGCCGCCACAGCTCGCACGAGGTTCCTGCGAGGAGGTCGAGGTTGTTCAGGCCCTTGTCGCCCTTGCCGTAGAGCTTCTCGAGCGCTGCCACGGTCTCGGCGCTGCAGCCGAGATCCTCGAACCGCTCGATCGGGTTGAGCCCGAGCATCCTGCGAAAGGCGTTGTACGGCGGCACGCCGCGCTCGCGCGCCCGCAGGATGTCGATCGCGCCGATATCGACAACCGGCTGCCCGGGCACGCTCATCTCGCACATGAACGCCGGGTAGTTGTTGTTCACGAGCGCCGGCATGTGCTGGTGGCCGAAGGAATCGAGGAGCGCCGCCATGCCGAACTCGCGCACCATGGAGCGCGCGCCCGCGCCGCGAGTCGCGTCGGTGGGGATGACTTGCCCCGGCATCCGAATCTCGTCCGGGATGCCGGCATGCAGGCGGTATACCTCGGCGAACTCTTCGGTGAGGCCGTAGGGCTTGCCGAAGTTGTCGCGGCTGCCCGCGGCGATGCCGCCGAGCACGTGATGCCTGGGCTCCCAGCGCCGGTTGAGCCGCCGCTTGTGGAACGGCCTGCGCCAGGTCTCGATCAGGCCCCACCAGTTGGTCGCCATGCCTGCAACCACCTTGCGGTTGGGAAGGACCGCGGGCGTCCATTCGACCGTCTGGATCTTCGCCATGATCGCTGCGTTGATGAGCCGCGCGGTATGGAAGACCTCGTCGCTCGTCCAGCGCTTGTGCTCCTGCCGCAGCCGCTTGCAGACGGAGTTGTGGTGCTTCACGAACAAGGTGTGCATGAGGTCCAGGCCGACCCACCAGTTGCGCGCGAAGCCGGTGTCCTCGATGCCCGTGGCCTGGTTGAGCGGCAGCAAGTCGCCTTCGATGCGCAGTTCGCCGTCGGGGCCGCAGCGCAGCCGGTCCTGCGTTTCCTGGTCCGATCCGTAGATATGCGACGCGTCCCACCAGTGCGTCACCTCGTTGAGGTACGTGAGTGGCCGCGCATCCTTCATCGGGTTGGGCGGGGAAAGCGGCACCTGCAGCGCGCCGATGCCGTAGCGGCTGCGCAGCGGATCGTCGGCCTCGAGGGCGAGCTTCCTCGCGCCGGGGACGGGGCTGGGGCGATGGCTCACCCAGTCGTGCGCCTGCGCCTGGATCCAGGCGATCGTGAGCAGGTTGAGGAAAGGCACCTCCTGCCGCGGCCGGTTTGCGTGCGGCGCGAGAATGAGCCGGCTCACCTCGCGCGGGCTCGGAAGGTCGGGGGCGTCGAGACGGCTCTCGCGATCCTTCAGCGGCAAGCCGCTGCGCTGGATCTCGGTGCCGGCCGCGCCTTCCATGGGGTCGTCGGTCGTCCACGCGCCGGTGGCGGTGCGGAAGCGCTCGGTCCAGGCCGGGCGTCGCTGCCCGGGCTGCTGATGCCCGACCAGGCTGCCGACGTACGTCGATTGCAGCTTGTCGCCGTTCAGGTCGCGGCGCCGACCGCCGAGCTCGAGCAGCCCGAGGGACGTGCCCAGACGATCCCAGCTTTCGAAGGCGAAAGTCGTATTTCGCTTGCGCAGCGCGTAGACCGCCCGAACGGCGCCCTCGGTGAGCAGGCCCAGCGTACGGCTGAATACCGCGTGCGCCAGCCGGATGAGCAAGCTGCCCCTGCGCTGCAGCGGCGGCTCTTCTGCGCTCGTCTCCGGAGCCCGGATGGCGCCCGCGGGCGGCCGGCGCAGCTCCTCCGGCCGCAAATCCGGAAGCGGATCCACCGCGCGCTCGATCCCCGTCTTGCGGTTCGTCTGCGCGCGCTCGAGCAGTGCGCTCGCCGAGGGGCTTTTCGCGCTACGCAGCGAAGCAGCAAGGTGCCGTTCCGCTTCGGCCCAATCCTGCAGATGGAAAAACGCAAGGCCGAGAAGATGCCGGGTCTTGCCGTCGTGATCCGGCGATTCGAGGGTGAGCGCGCGGAGCAGCACGTCCCTGGCCGCGGTGAAATCGGCCTCGCCGCCCGGCTCCATAAGGCGGCGCGCCTCGGCCCGCAAGGCGTCTGCATCGGGAATATGCGGGCTCTTCGTTCCCGAGGCGGGCGCGCCGACTGCCGGTACTCTCATAGACACCTCCTCCGCCCCCCGGCCGATTCTCCGCCTGCGTTCAGGCGGGGCGCAATAGTTCACATCGCTACAAGCCGGGCAGATTGCCTCCGGCTATCTGCCCAGAGCGCTCTTCTTCCACAGCTCCCAGGGCCGCTCGAGCGTGCCGCGATTGGAAGCGGTCGAGCGCTTGCCCTCCTCCTCGCTGAGAAACTCGATCGGACCCTCGAGCAGCCTCGCCTGCAGCTGCAGGCGCGCGTTCATTTCCGTGTAGATCGCGCGGAACACCGCCTCGGGCACGCCGTCGCCCACCACGGTCATGCCGTGGCCGCGCATCAGCACGCAGTTGCAGCCGCCGAGCGATTCGGCGAGCGCCTGTCCCAAGGGACGGTCCCGCACCAGCAGATCATTCTCTTCCCTTTGTTTCCTGATATCGAAAACCGGCACGCCGGACCAGAGAAACGAGCCCATGTGGTAGATCGGGCGCAGCTTCGTGCGCGTGACGCCAAAGGGGATGACCGACGGCGAATGGCTGTGCACCACCGCCATCACCTCGGGCCGGGTGCGGTAGATCTCGCCGTGGATGTAGCGCTCGATGAAGCCCTTGCGCTTGTCGCCCGGCAGCGCCTCGCTGTCGGCGTCGAGCTCCATCAGGTCGGCCGCGGTGACCAGCGCCGGCGCGCGCGAGCGCGACATGATGAAGTGCTCGGGGCGCCTGTCGCAGCGCGCGCTGATATGGCCGTAGGCGTCCAGCACCCCGTGCATCGCGAGGATGCGGCTGCCCGCGACGAGGTCCTCGACGAGCGCGCGGCTGGAGGAGAGCTTCGTGGTTTTTTTCATCGGAATCGCATTTCCCTGAGATGCGGCGAGAAGAAGTAAAGGACCACCATTGCGCCGATCGCCGTCGCCGCGACGGCCACCGAGGCGCCCCTTACGCCGAAAAGATCCGACAGCGGCCCGGCGACGAAAGCGCCGGCCGAGATCATCGCCGGATAGAGCATGGCCAAGCTCGAGATGCGGGCGCGCATTTCCTCGGGCGCGCTCATCTGCAGCATCGCCATGTTGCTCGCGGTGTGCGCCATCTCCGCCAGGCCGCCGAGCACGCTGAAGGCCACGGCGAGCGTGAACGACTGGCTTGCCGCGATGCCGAGAATCGCCGCCGCCATCACCACGATCCATCCCGCCTGGAGGAGCGTCTGGCGCTCGGCGCGCGCCAGCATGTTGGCGGCGAGGCCTCCGGCCGTGCCGCCGATCCCCACCGCGGTGAGCAGCACGCCGAGCCCCTGCGGCCCCGCCTGGAAGACGTCCTTGGCGTAGATCGGGAAGAGCGTCACCCACACCGGCACGAGAAGGAAGTACGGCAAGACCCCGAGGATGAGCAGAAGCCGCATGCGCGGGTCGCGCGCGGCGAAGCGCAGTCCCTCGAGCATGTCCGCGAACGCCGAGCGCCCGGGATGAAGCTGGCGCCTCGGCGGGAAAGCCACCATGAGCACCATCAGCGCCGAGGCGCCGTAGAGCAGTCCCTGGATGAAAAAGCTGCCCGCGGCGCCGAACCAGCCGATGAGATAGCCGGCGGCGGCCGGACCGAAAACGCGCATCACGGAAAAGCCCATGGTGTTGAGCGCGACGGCCTTCACCGCGTCCTCGCGCGCGACCAGCTCGAAGGCGGTGGTGAAACGCGCCGGACGGTCCATCACGTTCGATGCGCCCATCAGCATCGTAAAGGCGAAGAGCATCCACAAGCTCACCGCGCCGAGCGCAAGCGCGGCGCCGAAGGCGAGCGATACCGCCGCGGCGAGCGCCTGGCTCGCCTGCATCAGCCGCCGGCGGTCGTAGCGCTCGGCGGCCACGCCGGAGAGCGGCGTAAGCAGAAACATCGGTATCGCGCGCGCCCCCATGACCACGCCGAGGAGCGCGCCCGAGCCGGTGATCTCGTAGACCACCCAGCCGAGCGCCGCCTGCTGGATCCACTGCGCCGCCCATGAGAGCAGCGACCCGCTCCACAGCCAGCGGAAATCGCGGTACGAGAGCGCCGACGCCAGTCAGCGCCTCGCGGCCGAGGCGCTCGCGCCGCTGATGGGCGCGTCGTAGCCGGGAACGACGCGCACGTCGACGACGCACACCGCTCCGGCTTTGACCTGGTCGATGGCCTGCCTTATCGAGCCTCGCAATTCCTTCGGGTCCTTCACCGGACCGATGCCCACGGCGCCCTGCGCTCGCGCCATCAGCGCGAGATCGATGTCGGGCTCGTCGATGCGCTGGCCGATCCACTTGTTCTCCACCGGCCGGCCGCGCTCGTTCGCCACGCGCTCCTGGTGCAGCTCGTCGTTGTAGAACGAGCGATTGTTCGCGACGAGGAAAAGGCACGGCAGCTTATAGTGCACCGCGGTCCAGAGCGCGGTATTTCCCATGAGGAAGTCGCCGTCGCCGACGATGCCGACCACCATGCGGCCCGTGTCCTTGAGCGCGAGCGCGGCGCCGACGGTGAGCCCCGGTCCGGCGCCGACGCCGCCGCCGCCGTCGGCGCCGAGGTAATCGAGCGGGTGCCGGAAATGGCGATAGGCGCCGTTCCAGCCGAGCGGCAGCTTCGCGATGCAGACCTCCATGCCCTCGGTGAGCTCGTTGAAGGCGCGCGCCAGCGCACGGATGGAAACTGCGTCCTCTTCTTTAGCGACAATCTCTTGTTTTTGAAGTATCGCAGCCGGTCGCGCTCGAACCGCTTCGAGCAATAACGGCACGGCGACGTCGGGCTCGCACATGAGGTACACATCCGAAGGCGCCAGCCCCAGGTAGTCTGCGCTCCATCCCCGGTGCAGGTGCGCGTCGACGGAAACCCGGATCACCTTGGCGCCTATCGGCGCCTCGCCGAAGGCCGCCTTCAGCGTTCCGGCGGTGTCGACCCAGTCGAGCGAGAGGATGACGTCGGCTTCGCGCAGGAGCCTCCCGTCCGGGAACGTCGCCGGCGGTGCGGCGTGCAGCGGATGATCGGTGGGAAAAGCCGCGGCGGTCTTGATGTCGGTGAATACCTTCGCCTGCAGCTTCTCCGCCAGCGCAACGCGCGCCTTCCATGCTTCCTCGCCGCGGCTCACGCGCCCGATGAGGATGGCGGGATTTTTCGCCGCGGAGAGAAGTCCTGCCGCTTCGCCAACAACCACGTCGTTAGGCCGTACCGGTTCCGGAGCCCGGAACCTCGACACGTCGGGAAGCGGCGGAAGCGCGCCGATCTTCGCTTCCTGCAGCGCCGCGTCGAGGTTGATGTAGGTCGGTCCGCGCGGCGCGGTGTTCGCCATCTGCGCCGCGCGCAGCAGCGCTTCATAGGCCGCCGGCACCGAAGCCGGCTGGTTGTCCCACTTGGTGTAGTCGCGCACCAGCGCGCCCTGGTCCGAGGCGGTGTGGATCCAGTCGATCCACGGCCGCCTGCGCGCCGCGTCCCACGGCCCGGTGGCGCCGAGGACGAGCATCGGCATCCGGTCGCACCAGGCGTTGAAGATCGCCATCGACCCGTGCATCAGGCCCACGTTCGAGTGCAGCACCACCCCCATCATCCGGCCCGACGCCCGGGCGTAGCCGTGCGCGATGGCGACCGCCGCCTCCTCGTGCAGGCACAGGAGCATCTGCGGGCGCTCGTTGCCGAGGTAGTTGACGAGGCTGTCGTGCAGCCCGCGGTAGCTTGCCCCGGGGTTCAGCGCCAGGTACGGGATGTCGAGCGAGCGCAGCATCGCGGCGATCGCGTCGCTCCCCCACAGCTCCTTCTGCTCGGGGACCGGAACCGGTAAGTCACGCAAGCTCGTCTCCTCCGGATTGTTGCATCGCGCAGTTTACCTATTGAAGGGCACGGAATACGATGCCCGTTCCACCTGAGGAGGAGGAAGCCCATGAGCATGTTGACCCCGGCGGAGCTGGAGAAACTCGCCGGCGCGGAAACGCTGTTTCCGTCCCCGATTCCCGTGCAGTTCGTGTCAAGCGACGAGTTCATGCCCTCGCCGCAGACGCCCGGGCAGCGCGAGTTCGAGGCGCGCGTGAAGGACATCGGCGCACGCCTCGCGAAGAAGCACGGCATGACCCGCCGCCGCTTCTTCAAGACCGCGGGCGGCATGGCGGCGGCGTTCATGGCGATGAACGAGGTGTACGCGAGAAACGCCGGTCCCATTTACGAGGTGCTCAAGGGCGAGGCGGCGAACCTGGACGTGGCGCAGGCGCGCGCCGATGCGCTCAAGAACCAGTTCGTGATGGACATGCACACGCATTTCCTGCGCGACGATACGCCTATCAAGACCTTCATCGCGCAGCGCGAGACGGTCGGCAAAGCGGGCTGGAACCCCGCGCTCAAGGACAAGCCGCAGACCATCGACGACCTGAAGTTCCCGAACTACTTCAAGGAGATCTTCCTCGACAGCGACACCAAGGTGGCCTGCATCAGCGGCTCGTACTCGGTGGACCCGAAGTACTCGTTCCTCACCAACGACATGAAGCGCGACGCGCGCGAGAAGATCAACAAGGAAGCGGGCACGCGGCGCATGTACTCGCACGCCATCTTCACGCCGAAGTGGGACGGCTGGCTGGAGAAGGCCGAGGAGGAAATGGAGCGCCTGCGGCCCGACTCGTGGAAGGGCTACACCATCGGCGACAACACCAACAAGCACCTGTCGAAATTCCCCTTCCGCCTCGACGACGAGAAGGTGATGTACCCGTTCTACGAGCGCGTGGTGAAGTGGATGGCGAAGCACCCGGACCGCCCGGGCCTCAAGAACATCTGCATCCACAAGGGCCTCTTCCCGCCCTCGGTCGAGGCGAACTTCCCGCACCTGCTCGGCTACTGCAACGTGGCCGATGTCGGCAAGGCGGCGAAGGACTGGCCGCAGCTCAACTTCGTCATCTATCACTCGGCCTACCGCTGGATCGCCGGGCCCGGCGGCACCGCGGCGAACGCATGGGACCAGCTGCAGCGCACCGGGCGCGTCGACTGGGTGACCGACCTCGCGCACATCCCGTCGCAGTTCGGCGTGACCAACGTCTATGCCGACCTCGGGCAGATCTTCGCCCACAGCAACATGGCCGAGCCGCGCGTGGCCGCCTACATGCTCGGCGTGATGATCGCCGGCATGGGAGCCGACCACATCTGCTGGGGCACCGACGCCCTGTGGACCGGCTCGCCGCAGTGGCAGATCGAAGCGCTGCGCCGCATGGAGATCCCCGAGGGCATCCAGAAGACGTACGGCCTCAAGCCGCTGGGGCCGGCCGACGGCCCCGTGAAGACCGCCATCCTCGGCGGCAACAACGCGCGCCTGTACGGCTACTCGCCGAAGCAGATGAGCGGTCTGCAGAACGACAAGGTCGCCTACTACAAGTCGATCTACGAGAAGCATGGCGGCGACCGCAGCAATATCGCCTACGGCTACATCAACAGGGGCTAGGCGCCAGCCGGCCGGAGCCCGCGAACCGCTCGCGGGCTTTTTCTTTTTTTGCGGCTAAACTGCGCGCCATGAAAATCCTCGGCATCTGCGGAAGCCTGCGCAAGGCCTCGTTCAACATGGCGGCGCTGCGCCAGTGCAGCGAACTGATGCCGCAAGGCATGGCGCTGCAGATCACCAGCCTCGCGGATCTGCCGATGTACAACCAGGATGTGTTCGACGCCGGCATGCCGGAGCCCGTCAAACGCTTGCGCGCCGAGATCGCAGCCGCCGACGGCCTGCTCATCGCCAGCCCCGAGTACAACTTCTCGGTGCCGGCGCCGCTCAAGAACGCCATCGACTGGGGCTCGCGCGCACCCAACCAGGTGTTCCAGGACAAGCCGGTGGCGATCTTCTCCGTCACGACCGGGCCGGTCGGAGGGGCAAGAGTGCAGTACGACCTGCGGCGCATTCTCAGCCAGCTCTGGGCGCATCCCCTGCCGCGTCCCGAGGTATTCATCGGCAACGCCGCGTCGAAGTTCGACGCTCAGGGACGAATTACCGACGAGACCACGCGCAAGTTCCTGACCGACCTCCTCGCCGGCTTCAAGAACTGGGTGCTGCGGATGCAGCCTCGCAAGTAGCGCCCTTACTTCTTGTGGACCCAGTGGGCGTGGCGCGGCGCCTTCTTGGTCCGGGTCCATTCCTCCAGCATGGCCTCGCTCACCGAGGAAAGACGGCGTTGCATATCGGGCGTCATCGTGTCGACCGCGAGCTCGAGGCGGTGCCCGCTCGGGTCGAAAAAATAGATCGACTTGCAGATCCCGTGGTCGACCGGCCCGAGCACCTCGATGCCGTGCGACTCGATGCGCGCCTTGTTGCGCATCAGCGTTGCCTCGTCGGGCACGCGCAGGGCAAGGTGCTGCACCCAGAGCGGCGTGCTCTCGTCGCGCCCCATCGCCGGCGACCCGGGAAGCTCGAAGAACGCGACGTAGCCTCCGTCGTCCATGCGGAAGAAGATGTGCAGGTACGGATGCTCCTCGCCGGTGCTCGGCACCCGGTCCTCGGAAAGTGCCATTGCATACTCCAGGCCGAGCACCCTGGTGTAGAAGTCGGCGGTCTGTTTCGCATCTTTGCAGCGGTAGGCCACGTGGTGGAGCGACTTGATGTCCATGGCGCCTTTTCCTCCGATTGCGAGCCGCGTATTCTAAGCACCCCCATGCACCCGGCCGAGCTTCCCGCCGAGATCGTCGAGCGCCTGCGTCGCAGGCGCGGCAAGCTGCATCTGTTCGACGCTCTGCAAGCGCGGCGCACGGCCCTTGTGGTGATCGACATGCAGCGCAGCTTCGTCGCCGCCGGGGCGCCTTCGGCGGTCGCGACCGCGCGCGAGATCGTGCCCAACATCAACCGGCTTGCCGCGGCGCTGCGCGCCGCCGGCGGCCTCGTCGCCTGGGTGCAGGCCACCTACACGCGTAGCGGCCCGGGGTACTGGGCGCTCTTCTTCGACCACATGGTGAGCCCCGAGCTTTCGGCCGAAATCCTCGACGGGCTGACCGAGGGCTCGCCGGGCCATGCGCTGTGGCACGAGCTCGACGTGCAGCCCGGCGACCTGCGCGCGCGCAAGAACCGCTACAGCGCCTTTTTCCCGGGCGCGAGCGAGCTGCCGCAGCTCCTGCGCAGCCGCTCCATCGACACCGTGCTCATCGCCGGAACCATGACCAATGTCTGCTGCGAGGCCTCGGCGCGCGACGCCATGATGGACGGCTTCAGGACGATAGTCGTGTCGGACGCCAACGCGGCGCGCTCGGATGCAGAGCACACCGCCTCGCTCGCCACCATCCTGCAGTTCTTCGGCGACGTGCGCAGCACCGACGAAGTGATCGGGCTGCTGCGAAAATGAAGCATTCGCTCGCCGCGATCGACTGCGTGGTGAACCCGATCACGCCCGAGATCATGAAGCTGCGGCCGAAGTGGTCGCAGGAGTTCTGGACGAGGAAGATCGGCCGCGATTCGTCGCTCCTGCAGGGGGTGCCGGAGGAAAAGATGCTCGCGATGATGGACGAGGCGGGCATCGAGCGCGCTTTCCTCATCGCCACGAAGACCGGCCGCCTCGGGCTCCCGGGGAGCTGGCACCTGCCCTACGAGGTGGTGCACAAAATGCTCGAGCGCCATCCCGGCAGGTTCCACGGCCTCGCCGGACTCGATCCGACGGAAGGCATGGCGGGCGTGCGCGCGCTCGAGCGCGCGGTGCGCGACTACGGCTTCATCGGCGCGCACATGTACCCTCACTGGTTCGAGCTCGCCCCCGACCATGCGCGCTGGTATCCCTTCTACACGAAGTGCGTCGAGCTCGACGTCCCGGTGCAGATGCAGGTCGGCCAGTCGCTCATCTACACGCCGCAGCAGCGGCTGCGCAGCGTGGGCCGGCCGATCGCGCTCGACGCGGTGGCCTGCGACCTGCCGGAGCTCAGGCTCATCGGCATTCATGTCGGCATCCCCTGGACCGAGGAGATGATCGCCATGGCCTGGAAGCACCCCAACGTCTACATCGGCTGCGATGCCCACAGCCCGCGCTACTGGCCGGCGGCCTTCGTGCAGTACCTCAACAGCTACGGGCAGGACAAGGTGCTCTTCGGCACGGACTTCCCGGTGCTCGACTTTGCCCGCACCCGCGAGGAGATCGAAGCGCTCGGGTTGCGGGAAGAGGCGAAGCGCAAGCTCCTGCGCGACAACGCCATGCGAATTTATAAATTGACGGAAAAAGGGACAACATGAGGCGACTCGCTGCTGTTTTTCTATTTTTGCTCGTTTGCAGCGCCGGCGCGCAGGAGAAGCTCGCCGTCGGCATCATCACTTCACTCTCCGGGCCGATGGCGGCGCCCGGCAAGTTCCAGATGAACGGCTTTCGCCTCGCCGAGGAGGAGATCAACTCGGCGGGCGGCTTCAGCGTGGCCGGCAAGAAGTATCTCGTCGATCTCAAGGTCTACGACACGCGCGCCAACCCGGCCGAAGGCGCCTCGGCGATGCAGCGCCTCGCCACGGTGGACAAGGTGCCCCTGGTCCTGGGCGAGCTGCATAGCGGCGTCGCCGCGGCGGCCGCTCCGGTCGCGCAGGACTACGGCGTGCCGCTCATCCTCACCATTCCGACCGGCCCGAACCTCACCGAGCAGGGCAACCGCTTCCTTTTCCGGGTGAACGCGAACAACGACCAGCTCACCCAGGCGCTGGCGGATTTCATCTCGAAGCAGGGCTGGACCCCGCTTTCCTTCATCGCGTGGAACAACGACGCCGGCCGCGGCGGCGTGAACGGCATGAAGAAGCTTCTCGGCGAACCGAGGATCGGCTACGTCGGCTACTTCAACGTCGGCGAGGTGGACTTCTCGAGCCACGTCTCCAACATCCGCGCCGGCAATGCGCGCGCGGTGATGCTGCTCATGGACGAGGAGCCGGGAAGCCTCGCGATCAAGCAGCTCCGCGACGCAGGCCTCAAGACCCAGCTCGTCGGCACGCTGGCGATGGGCTCGGACCGCTTCCTCAAGCGCCTGGACGCCCAGCGTCTCGCGGGCATGGTGCAGTACAACGCCTTCCCGCCGAACGCGAACGTTCCGGGGATCCGCGCCTTCAGCGAGCGCTACCGCAAGAAGTACGGCGAGGAGGCGCACGGCTTCGCCGCGCAGTCCTACGACGGCCTGAAGCTCGCGGCGGCCGCCCTGGAGAAGGCCGGCAAGATCGACGGCCGCGCGCTGCGCGACGCGCTCGCCGGGATCGAGTACCAGGGCGTCATCGGCCAGATCAGGTTCGACGCGAAGGGCCAGGCCCACCCGCCGGTGTACGTCACCCAGTGGTGCGCCGACGGCAAGCGGCGCATCCTGTATCCGGAGAACCTGAAGGCCGACTGCGGCGCCGGCTGATCCGGCGTGCTGTCGGCGGTTCTCGAGCAGACCATCAACGGCCTGATGGCCGGGTCGGTCTACGTCCTGGTCGCGCTCGGGATGGTGCTCATCTACGGCGTGATGCACGTGCTCAACTTCGCGCACGGCGTGCTGCTCATGGTGGGCGCGTACGCGTGCCACTTTTTCTTCACGCGCGCGACCGGCAGCTACCTCCTGTCCATCCTGCTCAGCGTCGTCGTCCTCGCCGTGCTCGGCATCGCGCTCGAGCGCGCGGTATTCCGCCCGCTGCAGGGAAACCTGCGCAACCAGGTCATCGCCTCGCTCGGGCTGATTCTGGTATTCGAGAATCTGGTGGTCGCGCTGTGGGGGCCGAACGCGCTGCAGATGCAGGTTCCGGCCACCGCTTCGCTGGTGAGCGTCGGCGAGCTGCGCTTCCCGGTGCAGCATGTCCTGATCATCGCGGCGACGCTTCTCGTCGTGCTGCTCTTGTTCATTTTTCTCAAGACCTCGAAATTCGGCACCGCGATCCGCGCGACCAGCCAGGACCGCATGGCGGCCATGGTGGTCGGCATCCCGGTCGAGCGCATCGACTGGATGACCTTCGGCCTGGGGACGGCGCTTGCCGCGCTCGGGGGAGCGCTGATCGGGCCCTTGTTCCTCGTGTTTCCGCAGATGGGGGATGCGCCGATGGTGAAGGGCCTCGCCGGGATCCTGCTCGGCGGCATGGGCAGCGTGCCAGGCGCCGTGCTCGGCGGCTTCATCATCGGCATCGCCGAATCCGTGTCCACGCTCTTCCTGCCGACCGACTACCGCGACTCGGTGGCTTTCAGCGTCATGGTGCTCATCCTCCTCGCCTGGCCGCGCGGCATTTTCGGCGTGCAGGTGCGGGGCGAAGACTGATGCGGTTGGCTCTTTCGCTCTTGCTGGCGGTTCTCCTCGCCGTGCCGTTCGTGGCGGAAAAGCAGCCCTATCTCCTGCATGTCCTCATCCTTTGCTGTCTGTATGCGATTCCCGCGGTCGGGCTGAACCTCATGCTCGGCTACACCGGGCTCGTGTCGCTCGGCCACATGGCGTTCGCGGGGGTCGGCGCCTATACGGCGGCGGTGCTAATGGTGGACGCGCGGCTCGGGTTCTGGCCCGCGCTCGCCGCCGGGGTTCTCGCCGCCGGCGCGGCGGGCGCCGCGATCGGCGCGATATGCCTGCGCTTCCGCACCCATTTCTTCATGATCGTCACGCTCGCCTTCGGGCTGATGCTCTACTCGGTGATGAACAACTGGGACGAGGTCACGCGCGGCGCGGCCGGGTTCCCGGGCATTCCGCGCCCTGCCCCGCTCGGCAGCTTCAGCTTCGGGCCGCTGCCGAACTTCTACTACCTCGCGCTCGGCGCGGCGGCTGCGGCCTTCGCCGTGCAGTGGATCGTGGTGCGCTCCGGGTTCGGCCGCGTGCTCGTAGCGCTGCGCCAGGACGAGCGGCTGGCGCAGGCGAAGGGCGTGAACACCATGCTCTACAAGACCGCCATCTTCGCGCTCGGCTCGGCGATCGCCGGGCTGGGCGGCGTGCTGCAGGTGTCGTTCCTGCGCGTGGCCGCTCCGGCGAGCTTCAGCCTCGCCGAAAGCATCAACGCGGTGCTGATCGTGATCGTCGGCGGGGCGGGCTCGCTCGCCGGTCCGGCGCTCGGCGCGCTCGTGTTCGTCGGCCTGCCCGAGTACCTGCGCGTCGCCGCCGAATGGCGCCTCGTCCTCTTCGGGGTGATGCTGGTTCTCATCGTCCTTTTCGCGCCGCAAGGCCTGGCCGGGCTCGTGAAGAAAGCGCGCGCATGATCGCGATCCGCGGCCTCTGCAAGCGCTATGGCGGCGTCGCGGCACTTTCGGACTGCGATCTCGAGATCGCCTCTCCCGGAATCTACGGCGTGATCGGGCCGAACGGCGCCGGCAAGACGACGCTTTTCGACGTGATCACCGGGCTCACCGAGCCCGATTCCGGCACGGTGCTCCTCGACGGGCGCCGCCTCACCGGGCTCTCGCCGCACCGGCTCGCGCGCATGGGCATCGCACGCAGCTTCCAGGAGTGCCGCGTATTCCCGGAGTTCACCTGCCTGGAAAACCTGCTCTTCGGCGCCCGCGGCACGCACGACGAGGCGCTGCGCCTGCTCGAGCTCGTGAACCTGCAAGGCTACCGGGACGAGCCCGCCGCCAGTCTCTCCTTCGGCCAGCGCCGCCTGCTCGAGATCGTCGCGACGTTCATGCTGAAGCCGCGCATCCTGCTGCTCGACGAGCCCGCTTCCGGCGTGAACCCGGCCCTGCTCGATCTGCTCCTCGAATTCATCCGGCGCATGTACCACGAGCGCCCGTGCCTGTACCTCGTGGTCGAGCACAACATGGAGTTCATCATGGCGCTCGCGGCGGAGATCGTGGTGATGCACCAGGGCGCGGTGCTCGAGCGCGGCAGCCCGCAGGCGGTGCAGGCGAGCCCGCGCGTCATGCAAGCGTATCTCGGATGAGCGCGGCGGTGCTCGAAGTGAGAAGCTTGAGCGCGAGCTACGGCGCGCGGCGCATCCTCGAGGGCGTGTCGCTGCGCGTCGGCGAGGCCGAGATCGTCACCGTCATCGGGCACAACGGCGCGGGCAAGTCGACGCTCCTCAAGTCGGTGTTCAATCTCGTTCCCCGGCGCTCGGGCGAGATCCGGCTGCAGGGACGCGACATCCTCGGGCTCGCGCCCGACCGCATCCTCGCCGCCGGCATCGCCTACGTGCCGCAGAACCACAGCGTGTTTCCGAAGCTCACGGTCGACGAGAACCTGCGCATGGGCGGCTATCTCCTCGCCGACAAGGCGCTGCTCGCGGCGCGCATCGAGAAAGTACGCAGCCTCTTCCCGGTGCTTGCCGAGCGCGCGCGCCAGCTCGCCGGCACCCTGAGCGGCGGCGAGCAGCGCATGCTCGAAGTCGGGCGCGCGCTGCTCATGGATCCGAAGCTGGTGATGCTCGACGAGCCCTCGATCGGCCTCGCGCCGCGGATGGTGGACGCGGTCTTCCAGACGGTCGGAATTCTCAGGAATCAGGGCAAGGCGGTGCTGATGGTCGAGCAGAACGTGCGCAAGGCGCTCGCCGCGTCGGATCGAGCCTACGTGATGGAGCTGGGCGAGATCCGGCTCGAGGACGCCGCGCCCGCGCTGATCGGCGACCCGCGCGTCGCGCGCCTGTACATGGGGCGCCGCTAGCGGCGCAGGTCGACCACGCGCTTCAGCTTCCAGCTCGAGACGAATTCGCCCGGCGCCACGAATTCGACGAGCGGCGACACACCGGACGCCTGCTTTACCGTTTCGATCAGTCTTTTCTTCAGATCGTCATCGGATCGCCCGGCGACCTTCACTGCGAACTTCTCTGTTTCGATCGTAAACTGAAATTCGCGAGCGCCGAGCACCGCTTCCGCCGCCTGCGCGAGAACGTCGGGATTGACGAGCGTTCCCTTGATTTTCAGGAGCGCATCGGCGCGCCGCGGCATCGTAGCGAGCCGCTCGGTCCACGATCCGCAATGCGGGCAGCGGCCGCTCGCGAGCACCGAGATGTCGCCCAGCACGTAGCGCAGCAGCACGGTGCCTCGCCGGCGCAGATGCGTAAGCAATACCAGCCCCGGAGTGCCTGCGGGCAGCGGCGCGTAGGTCTGCGGGTCGACGATTTCTATGTGGAACTGGTCCGGGGCCGGGTTGTGCAGGCCGCAGCCCGGCGCGCATTCGACCATGCCGCCCTGCATTTCGGTCGACCCGTACGAGACGCTGACCCAGGCGTCGGGCCGGCCGAGCCGCCGCAAGCCGGCGGTGAGCTCCTCGCGCGCGGGCTCGGTCACGCCCTCGCCCGTAACGAAGGCGAGCCGCACCGCCGAAAGATCGGCGCCGGTTTCCGCGGCGCGCGCGACCACGCGGCGCACGAAGCTCGGCACGCCCCACAGGATCGTGGCGCGGCTGCGCGCGACGATCTGCACCACGCCGTCGAGATCGGCGCCGAGCGTGAAATAGGGCGAAGGGTTGCCGGGAAGCGCGGCGACCACGCGCAGCTTCATGGCTGCCGCGGCGTGCATCGCGCGGATGAAGGCGCCGTGCGGCACGGCGGTGAGCGGGAACAGGTTGGCGATGACGTCCTCGGGCCGCGCGCCGCGCAGGCGCAGCATGTTGCGGTTCGCTTCCAGGATTCGGAAGAAGTCGTACGTGGTGGAGACGAAGGGCGTCGGCCGCCCGGCGCTGGTGCCGGTCGTGTACATCACGTCCCACACCGTGCGCATCTCGGCGGGCAGCCCCTCGGCGTCCAGGCGGAAGGCGTCCGGGTCGGCCATGTACTCGCTTTTCAGCGTGGGCGGCAGCCGCGGCAGATCGGCGAGCGCAGCGAGATCGGCGCGCGCGATCCCGAGCGCCGCCATGCGGGCGCGCGTGCGCGGATGGCGCTCGGCGGCAAGATCCATCATTTCAGCGAAACAGCGGCCGCGCTCGGCCTCGATCGCCTCGCGCGGCGCATACAGCAGGTCGCTCACCGGCATAATCGCAGCTTACCCAACGGAGGAAGCGAATGGACAAACGCGATCACAAGACGCGCTACGAGGCGGGCCTGAAGACGCGCGCCGAGGTGCTCGGCAAGCCCTGGGTGGAGAAATCCATGGCAGCCGCGGACGAATTCAGCCAGGAGTTCGTCGAGCTGCTGAACACCTATTGCTGGAACGACATCTGGAACCGCCCGGGCCTGCCGCGCAAGATGCGCTCGGTGCTCAACCTCGGCATGCTGTGCGCGCTCAACCGGGAGCACGAGCTGAAGCTCCACATCCGCGGCGCGCTCAACAACGGCCTCACCAAGGACGAGATCAAGGAAGTGTTCCTGCAGGTCGCCATCTACTGCGGCGTGCCGGCCGCCGTGGTCGCCTTCCGCGCGGCGAAAGAGGTGTTTCAATCCGAAAAATAGCCTTCATCGGCCTGGGGACCATGGGCCAGCCCATGGCGGCGAACCTCGCGCGCGCCGGCTTTTCCATTCAGTCATTCGACAGGAATGGGAGCGGCAACAGGAAATCCGCTCGCGAGGCGGCCGCGGGCGCCGAGGCGCTGATCACCATGCTGCCCGACGGTGACGCGGTGCGCGAGGCGGTGCTGGAAGCGCTCCCCGCGCTGCCTGCGGGCGCGGTGGTCATCGACATGAGCTCCGCCGACCCGGCATCGACGCGTGCGCTCGCGCCGGCATTGCGCTCGAAGGGAATAGAAATCCTCGATGCCCCGGTGTCGGGCGCGGCGGCCAAGGCGAAAAGCGGCACGCTCGCCATCATGGTCGGCGGCAACAGGGAAGTCTTCCAAAAAAGCGCTCCGGTCCTGCGCGCCATGGGAAAAGACCTCTTCCATGTCGGGCCGCTCGGCGCGGGACACGCGGTGAAGGCGCTGAACAACTATCTCGGCGCGGCGGGCACCCTCGCCGGCTTCGAAGCGCTTCTCGTGGCGCGGGCGTTCGGCCTCGACGCGCGCGCCATGCTCGCCGCGATCAACGCCTCGAGCGGCCGCAACAGCACCACCGAGCGCAAGATTCCCGAGCAGGTGCTGACCGGGGCCTTCGCCTCGGGCTTCAAGCTCGCGCTTATGGCGAAGGACGTCGGCATCGCCGCAGATCTCGCGCGCGACCTCGGCGTCGAAACGCCTTATCTCAAGGAGACGTTGCGCTTGTGGCGCGCCGCGCAGAAGCGGCTGCGCCCGCAAGCGGACCACACGGAGATATATCGCTTCCTGGAGCGATTGAACGCTCCATCTCGCGCCGCGCCCGCACCGCGGTCGAATTTGCGTCGTAAGCGACGTCGCTCCACCTGAGCGGCTCGCCGGCGGCGACCGGTCGCAGCAGCTTCCAGCCGTGCGCAAGGCCAAGGGGCAGGCAGCCCTTCGCGAGGCAGTCGGCGGCGGGCATGAGCCTGCCGACGACCGTGTAGCCGCCCTCGCCATCCAGGACTTCCCCGGAATTCAAATTCCGTTTTGCGACCGCGACCGCATCGGCCCGCCAGCCGGTGGCGCAGCCGGTCGGCTCGCCGCGCAGTCCCACCGCGGCCACCGAAATACCCACCTCGAGACCGATCAGGTGCCAGCGCTTGTACATGCAGGCGTAGCGGCTCGACGGATCGGTCTTTACGCCGTATTCCATGAAGCAGCGCCGGATGTACTCGGTCTCGCCCTCGAACACCACCCACACGCCGAAGCGGATGTCGTAGGGGATCGGCGTGCCGTCCTCGTGCAGCGAAGAGATCACTTCCACCTGCCCTTTGTGGTGCAGCACGCCGCCATCGGACCTCGGGCGCATGAGCGCCGGGATCTCGTCGACCGAGCCCGGCGGATAGAGCAGGCCCTCCGGCGCCGGAGTGAGGCCGGTGGCGTTGCATACCGCGGTCGTCTCGATCGCCGGCTTCGAGCCGTCGAGGAAGGAATTGAACATCTTCGGATTGAGCCCGCCCGCGCGCGCCTGCTCCGGGGTGAGGCCGTAGTAGCCCCAGACCGTCTCCGGCGTGGACTGCGCGAAGTGCGGCAGCCACTTGTGGCCGCGGCCGGCGGCGACCACCGGAAAGCCGGCGGCGCGCGCCCAGTCCACGAGGTCGCAGATGAGCGCGGGCTGGTCGCCGTAGGCCAGGCTGTAGACCACGCCCGCTTCGGCTGCCTTGCGCGCAAGCAGCGGCCCGCAGAAGGCGTCGGCCTCGACCGTCACCATGACCACGTGCTTGCCGTTGCGGAACGCGGCGAGCGCGTGCTCCACCGCCGCCATGGGATTGCCCGTGGCCTCGATCACGATGTCGATTTGCGGATTCGTGACGAGCCGCTCCCAGTCGTCGGAAACGCTCGTGCGCGCGATCTGCTCCGCACTCCATCCAACACGGTCGAGGTTTTGCCTGGCGTTGTCCGGCACGAGATCCGCGATGGCGGCGAGCCGGATGCCCGGAGTTCGCGGCACCTGCGCGAGGTACATCGCGGCGAACTTCCCGGCGCCGATCAGGCCTATGCGCAGGGGATCGTTCACCCTTTGCTGCAGTTTCGAATAGAGATTCAAGCCAACCTCGAAATCAGGGACGGACCACGATCTTCAGCATATCGAAAAATCGTGGTCCGTCCCTGAATAGTTCTTCATGAAACCTTCGAGCCCAGGACGTTGTAGGCGAGGACCGGGCGGTGAAAGCCCTTGAGGGAAAGCTCCCCCAGCGGCTGCGCGTCGATTTCGGCCTCGGCCTTCGAGAATACCCGCGGCGAGACCAGCGTCAGCTTGGACATCTGGCCGATCTGCGCCGCCTGCTCCTCGAGTTGCCGGTTCTTGTCCTGGATCTCGGCGTACAGCGCTTCGAGCACGCGGTTCTTCTCCGTGATCAGCTTGTTCGCCTCCTCCGTGCGCCGCGTCGCCTCGATCAAATCGCGCTCGGCCTGCTTTTGCTCGGTGATGTCGGTGATCACGGTGACCGTGCCGCCCGAGGCTGCGCGCCGGCGCAGGATGCGGTAGACCCGGCCGTCGGGCGCGTGGTCCTCGAAGCTTTTCCCGGTCGGGTTGCGCAGGCTCTGCACGCGCCGCGCGACCAGATCGTCCACGTCTCCGGCGCCGTAGTAGCCGTTCGCGGCCAGATAGCGCAAGAACGCGGGATAGGGCTGGCCGGGCTGCAACAGCGTCTCCGGCGCGATGTACATCTCCCTGAACCGGTCGTTGCACACGACGACGTTCAGGTTGCCGTGTAGGCGAGCGCGCCCGGCAGATTGTCGAGCGCGACGGTGAGCTGATCCTCTGCCGTCGGCTGGTCGCGGGCGACGTACGCCTCCTGCAGCTGCGCCATGCATCCTCCTCGTGCGCCGGGGTCGATACTTGGATGATTCTCTTCTTCGAATAGTATAGGACCATGGCAGGCAAAGCCGATTCGCATCGCACGATCCTGTACGCGCTGGGCGCGAACCTCGCCATCGCCGCGGCGAAGACCGGTGCGGCGCTCGCCACGGGATCGAGCGCGATGCTCGCCGAGGCGATCCATTCGTACGCCGACTCGGGCAACCAGGGCCTGCTTCTCTGGGGCATGCGGCGCGCCAAGCGCCCGCCGACGCCGGACTATCCCCTGGGCTACGGCAAGGCAGTGTTCTTCTGGTCGTTCATCGTCGCGCTGGTGCTGTTTTCCCTCGGGGGCCTGTTCTCGGTGTACGAGGGCTGGCACAAGCTCGCGCATCCGGAACCGCTCAGGTACCCCTGGGTGGCGGTCGGCATCCTGCTGTTCGGCCTCGCCGCGGAAGCGGTGTCGTTGCGAGCGTGTCTCGCCGAAGTGAACAAGCTGCGCGGCACGGGGAGCCTCTGGCGCTGGTTCCGCGAGACGCGCCACAGCGAGCTCGTCGTCGTGCTCGGCGAGGACCTCGCAGCGCTGCTCGGACTGGCGCTCGCGCTCGCCGCCGTTCTTGCGACCATCGCTTCCGGCGATCCGCTGTGGGACGCGGCCGGCTCGATCGCCATCGGCGTGGTGCTCATCGTCGTGGCGATCGGCATCGCGATCGAGATCAAGGGGCTGCTCATCGGCCAGAGCGCGGAGCCGGAAACCGAAGCGCGCCTGCGTGAGTTTCTGAGCAAGAAAAATGAAATAGAGCAGGTTTACCGTGTGCTCACGCTGCAGCTCGGCGCCTCGCTGATGGTCGCGGTGAAAGCGAGGATGAAAGCCGACACCGCGGCCGAGGTGGTCGCGGCGATCAACCGCGCTGAGTCGGCGCTGCGCGCGGAGTTTCCCGAAATCCAGTGGCTCTTCTTCGAGCCTGACATCGCGGACTGACGCGTGGACTGGATCTCCGACCCTGCTGTCTGGGTGGGCCTTGCCACCCTGGTGGCGCTCGAGATCGTCCTCGGCGTCGACAACCTGATCTTCATCGCCATCCTGGCGGACAAGCTGCCGCCGGGCGAGCGCGACCGGGCGCGCGTCATCGGACTTACGCTCGCGCTGGTCATGCGGCTCGGTCTGCTGGCGAGCATCAGCTGGGTGATGTCGCTCACCGCGCCGGTCTTCGTCTTCTGGCGCTTCGCGATCTCGTGGCGCGACCTGATCCTCATCGCCGGGGGCCTTTTCCTGCTCGTCAAGGCGACCACCGAAATCCACGAGCGGGTCGAGGTGCGACAGCCGCAGCACGGTGCCCCCGGCCGGGGCGCGGCATTCTGGCCCATCGTCGCGCAGATCGTCGTCCTCGATATCGTGTTCTCGCTCGACTCGGTGATCACCGCGGTCGGCATGGTGGACGAGCTCTACGTCATGATGACCGCGGTGGTGATCGCCGTCATCGCGATGCTCGTCGCGAGCAAGCCGCTGACCGCCTTCATCAACGCGCGCCCCTCGCTCATCATCCTCGCCCTCGGGTTCCTGCTGATGATCGGCCTGGTGCTGGTGGTCGACGGCCTCGGCCTGCATATTCCCAAGGGCTACGTGTACGCGGCGATCAGCTTCTCGGTGCTGATCGAGATGCTGAACCAGCTTGCTGCGCGCGGGCGGCGCAAATGGGCCGAAGCGCTGCCGCCGCGCCAGCGCGTGGCGGAGGCAATCCTGCACCTGCTGGGCGGCGTACCGCTCGCCGCGCCGGGAATCAGCGCGGACAAGCATGTATTCGCGCCCCAGGAGAAACGCATGGTGCGCGGCGTGCTGGCGCTCGCCGAGCGCCCGGTCACGGCGGTCATGACGCCGCGCCCGCAGATCGAGTGGCTCGACACCAATGAGAAGGACATCCTCGGCAAGCTGCGGGCAAGTCCTTACAGGGAATTCCCGGTCGGCCGCGGCTCGATCGACGAGATCGAGGGCGTGGCGCGCAAGGACGACATCCTTGCGCAGTGCCTGCAAGGCGGTGACGTGGACTTGAAGCGCGTGCTGCGTCAGCCGCTCGCGGTGCACGAAAACGCCTCCGTGCTCGAGACCCTCAACTTCTTCAAGAGCACGCCGGTGGCGCTTGCGCTGGTGGTGGACGAGTACGGCAGCTTGCGCGGCATCGTGACGCGGACCGATCTCCTCGAAGCCATCGCCGGCGACCTGCCCGAGTCCGCCGGCGAAAGCTACGTGCGCACCCTCGCCGACGGGACGCTTTCCATCGACGGCGCCACGCCGGCGTACGAGCTGCACGAGTGCCTCGGCGAGCTGCCGCCGGGGGAGTTCGACACCGCGGCCGGAATGGTGCTCGCGCTTTTCGGCCGCATCCCCGCCGCGGGCGAGCGCATCGTCTGGGACGGATGGGAATTCGAGGTGCTGGAGATGGAAGGCCGGCGCCTAGCGCGGCTCGCCGCGCGCAGGCAGATTCAGGGTCAGAGCCCTATTTCCTGAGCTCCGCGTTGCCGGAAACAGGGCTCTGACCGCGGTTTTCTTCGACGATCTGGAAGAACACCTCGTCGTTGCGCACCATGCCGAGCTCGTAGCGCGCGCGTTCCTCGAGCGCCTCGGTGCCCGTCTTCAGGTCGCGCACCTCGGCCGCGAGGCCCGCGTTGCGCGCCTCGCGCTGGCTGTTGTTGGCTTTCTGGTTTGAAAGCTCCTTTTCCAGCTGCCACGCGCGCAGCCAACCGCCCTTGCCCAGCCACAGCGGGTACTGGATGAGGACAATGAGCGCACCGAGAATGGCGGCGAGGACTTTCATCCGCGCCTCGCGAACGCCTCCCTGCCTGGGTAATCGACCGAGTCGCCGAGGTCTTCCTCGATGCGCAGCAGCTGGTTGTATTTCGCCACGCGGTCGGAGCGTGAGAGCGACCCGGTCTTGATCTGCAGCGCGTTGGTGCCGACCGCGATGTCGGCGATGGTCGTGTCCTCGGTCTCGCCCGAGCGGTGCGACAGCACCGTGCCGTAGCCTGCGCGCTTGGCGAGCTCGATGGCGGCGAAGGTCTCGGTGAGCGTGCCGATCTGGTTGACCTTGATGAGGATGGCGTTCGCCACCTGCTGCCGGATGCCCTCGCGCAGGATGCGCGTGTTGGTGACGAAGACGTCGTCGCCGACGAGCTGCAGCTTCCTGCCGAGCTTGCCGGTGAGCGACTTCCAGCCTTCCCAGTCGCCCTCGGCCATGCCGTCCTCGATCGAGGCGATCGGATAGCGCGACGCGAGATCCGCGAGGTAATCCACGAGCTGCCCCGAAGAGAGCTTGCTGCCCTCGGACTCGAGCGCGTACGCCCCGTCGCGGTAAAACTCGGATGCGGCGCAGTCGAGCGCCAGGACCACGTCGTCGCCGGCGCGGTAGCCCGCCTGTCCGATCGCCTCCAGAACCAGCTCGATCGCCGCGGCATGCGTCGGCAGGTCGGCAGGCGCGAAGCCGCCCTCGTCGCCCACGGCCGTGGACATGCCTTTTGAATTTATTATCTGTTTCAGATTCTGGAAGATCTCGGCGCCGCAGCGCAACGCTTCGCGGAAGCTGCGGGCGCCGACCGGGGCAATCATGAACTCCTGGAAGTCGAGCCGGTTGTTGGCATGCGCGCCGCCGTTGACCACGTTCATCATGGGCACCGGCATGCGCATCGCCCCCGAGCCGCCGAAATAGCGGTACAGCGGCAGCCCCGATTCCTCGGCCGCGGCCTTCGCGGTCGCCATCGACACGGCGAGCAACGCGTTGGCGCCCAGGCGCGCCTTGTTCTCGGTGCCGTCGAGCTCGAGGAGCGTACGGTCGACGAAGGCCTGCTCCGCCGCGTCGAGGCCGACGATCGCCTCCGAGATCTCGGTGTTGACGTGCTCGACCGCCTTGAGCACGCCCTTGCCGCCGTAGCGCCCCTTGTCGCCGTCGCGCAGCTCGATCGCCTCGCGGCTGCCGGTGGAGGCGCCCGAGGGCACGGCGGCGCGGCCCATCACGCCCGACTCGAGCAGCACGTCGGCCTCGATGGTGGGGTTGCCGCGCGAATCGAGGATCTCGCGCGCGACCACGTCTACGATGGAGCTCATCGCCTTGACCCCCTGTTCATGTCTTTTTCACCTTGTTTTCAGCAAATCCGCTTTTCTTCACCAGCCGGTCGAGCGCGAGCAGCGTCTCGAGCAGCTCCTGCATCATGCCGAGCGGCCAGGCGTTCGGGCCGTCGGAGAGCGCCTTCTCCGGGTTGGGATGCGTCTCCATGAAAAGCCCCGCGATCCCGCTCGCCACCGCGGCGCGCGCGAGCACCGGGATGAATTCGCGCTGCCCGCCCGAGGCGGTGCCCTGCCCGCCGGGAAGCTGCACCGAGTGCGTGGCGTCGAACACCACCGGGCAGCCGGTGTCGCGCAGGATCGCGAGCGAGCGCATGTCGGAGACGAGATTGCCGTAGCCGAAGGCAAAGCCCCGCTCGCAAACAAGAATATTGTCCTCTTTGGAGGCTTCCTTCGCCTTGTCCACGACGTTCTTCATTTCCTGCGGCGAGAGGAACTGGCCTTTCTTGATGTTCACGGGCCTGCCCGCCGAGGCGGCGGCGTGGATGAAGTCGGTCTGCCGGCACAGGAACGCGGGCGTCTGCAGCACGTCCACCACCGCCGCCGCGGGTTTGACTTCTTCCTCCGTATGCACGTCGGTAAGCACCGGCACGCCCGCCTGGCGCTTGACTTCGCCCAGAATTTCAAGACCCTTTTCCATGCCGAGCCCCCGGAACGACTTCCCGGAGCTGCGGTTCGCCTTGTCGTAGGACGATTTGAAGATCAGGGGAATGCCGAGCGGCTGGCAGATCTCCTTCAGGCGCCCGGCGACGTCGATCTGCAGCTCGCGCGACTCCACCACGCACGGACCGGCAATGAGAAAGAGCGGCCGATCCAGGCCGACTTCGAACCCGCAGAGCTTCACGCCGCGACAACCGAGAGCGTGCCGCCTGGGCGCTTCTCGCGCGCGCGCTGCCGCAGCGCCGCGACGACGAACGCCTTGAACAACGGGTGGCTCGAGCGCGGCGTCGAGGTGAATTCCGGGTGGAACTGCACGCCGACGAAGAACGGGTGCCCGGTGAGCTCCATCATCTCGGGCAGGTTCTCGCTCGGCGTGCGCGCGGAAACCTTGTAGCCCTTCGCCTCGAGCAGCGGCACGTAGATGTTGTTCACCTCGTAGCGGTGCCGGTGCCTTTCATTGACCTCGGGACCGTAAACGGAAAAAGCCAGGGTCCCCGGCTCTACCGGGCACTTCTGCGCGCCCAGGCGCATGGTACCGCCGAGATCGGATTTGTCGGTGCGCCGCTCGATGCGGCCGGTGCGGTCGAGCCATTCGGTGATGAGGGCGACGACCGGATGCGGCGTGTCGGGGTCGAACTCGGTGCTGTTGGCGCCCTCGAGCCCGCAGACGTTGCGCGCGAACTCGATGGTGGCGAGCTGCATGCCGAGGCAGATGCCCAGATACGGCAGCCCGTTCTCCCGCGCGAAGCGGATGGCGGCGATCTTGCCTTCGGTGCCGCGCTTGCCGAACCCGCCCGGTACCAGGATCGCGTCCATCTTCTCCAGCCCGGCAGGGCCTGTCTTCTCCAGCTCCTCGGAGTCGAAGTAGTGGATGTTGATCTTCGCCCCGGTATGGATTCCCGCGTGGCGCAGCGCTTCGTTCAGGCTCTTGTACGAGTCCTGCAGGTCGACGTACTTGCCGACGAAGGCGATGTCGACCTCGTGCTGCGGGTGCTCGAGCGCGTGCACCAGCTTCACCCACGAGCTGAGATCGGCCGCACGCGCGAGGATCTTCAGCTTGTGGCAGACGATTTCGTCGAGCATCTGCTCGTGCAGCATCTTCGGGATCTTGTAGATCGAGTCGACGTCCCAGGCCGAGATCACCGCCTCCTTCTGCACGTTGCAGAAGAGGGCGATCTTGCGCCGCTCGTCCTCGGGCAGCGGCCGGTCGGTGCGGCACAGCAGCGCGTCGGGCTGGATGCCGATCTCGCGCAGCTCCTTCACCGAGTGCTGGGTAGGCTTGGTCTTGATCTCGCCGGCCGAAGCGATATAGGGCACCAGCGTCAGGTGGATGTAGCAGACGTTGTCGCGGCCGAGCTCGAGCCCCATCTGCCGGATCGCCTCGAGGTACGGCAGCGACTCGATGTCGCCCACCGTGCCGCCGACTTCGACGATCGCGACGTCCGCTTCGCCCGCGCCGCGCTTGATGAAGCTCTTGATCTCGTCGGTGATGTGCGGGATCACCTGCACGGTGCCGCCCAGGTAGTCGCCGCGGCGCTCCTTCTTGATCACCGACTCGTAAATCTGTCCGGTGGTGAAGTTGTTCCAGCGGCGCATCTTCGAGCTCTGGAAGCGCTCGTAGTGCCCGAGGTCGAGGTCGGTTTCCGCCCCGTCCTCGGTGACGAACACCTCGCCGTGCTGAAACGGGCTCATCGTGCCCGGATCGACGTTGATGTAAGGGTCCAGCTTGATGTTGGTGACGCGGATGCTGCGCGACTCGAGGATCGCTGCGAGGGATGCGGCGGCGATGCCTTTCCCCAGAGAGGAAACTACACCACCGGTTACGAAGACATACTTGGCCATCACCCTAGCGTGTGTAGGTTTGGAGGAGTTTACACCATTTCTGCCGCCTTCATGGCCTCGACCCGGATCTCTTCGGTGAGCCTGGCCTTATAGTCGGAGAACTCGGGCGAAGTCTTCATCGGGACAGCGCTTCTGCCATCGTTTCCCATGCTTGCTTGCAACAATGCGTTGCAGGCATATTAGCCGCTCTGATGACGTCGCCTCAACGCGTGGTGCGCGCTCCGCGCGGCACCCGGCTCTCCGCGCGCAGCTGGCTCACCGAGGCGCCGCTGCGCATGCTGATGAACAACCTCGACCCCGAGGTCGCCGAGCGGCCCGAGGACCTGGTGGTCTACGGCGGCATCGGCAAGGCGGCGCGCAACTGGCAGTGTTTCGATCAAATCCTCGAATCCCTCAGGAATTTGCCCGAGGATGAAAGCCTGCTCGTGCAGTCGGGCAAGCCGGTCGGGGTCTTCAGGACCCACCCGGACGCGCCGCGGGTGCTCATCGCCAACTCCAACCTGGTGCCGAAGTGGGCCGACTGGGAGCACTTCAACGAGCTCGACCGCAAGGGGCTGATGATGTACGGCCAGATGACGGCGGGCTCGTGGATCTACATCGGCAGCCAGGGCATCGTGCAGGGAACCTTCGAGACCTTCGCCGAGGCCGGCCGCCAGCACTACGGCGGCGATTGGGCCGGGAAATGGATCCTCACCGCGGGCCTGGGCGGCATGGGCGGCGCGCAGCCGCTCGCGGCGACGATGGCCGGCGCCTCGATGATCGCGATCGAATGCGACCCCGAGCACATCGAGATGCGCCTCAGGACCGGCTACCTCGACGCCCAGGCGCGCAGCGTCGAGGAGGCTCAAAAGATCTTGAGTGAAGCAAAGAAGCCGGTTTCGGTCGGGTTGCTAGGCAATGCCGCCGAGGTGATACCTCGATTTCTGAAAAAAGCGAGGACGAGCGACTTCAAACCTTCTCTTGTCACCGACCAGACTTCGGCGCACGACCCGGCGAACGGCTATCTGCCCGAGCATTGGTCGCTCGAGAAATGGAAGACGCTGCGAAAAGCCGAGCCCGACGAGGTTGCGCTCTCGGCGCGCGAGTCGATCGCGAATCACGTGCAGGCCATCCTCGGCTTCAAGGCGATGGGAATCCCCTGCGTCGATTACGGCAACAACATCCGCCAGGAAGCGAAGAACGCCGGATTGAAGAACGCTTTCGATTACCCGGGATTCGTCCCGGCCTACATCCGGCCGATGTTCTGCGCCGGCAAGGGGCCGTTCCGCTGGGTGGCGCTCTCCGGCGATCCCGAGGACATCGCGAGGACAGACGCCAAGGTCAGAGATCTGTTTTCTACGGACAGGAATCTTGTTCGCTGGCTCGATCTCGCCGCGGCGAAGATCCGCTTCCAGGGGCTGCCGGCGAGAATCTGCTGGCTCGGCCTCGGGCAGCGCCACCTCGCGGGCCTCGCCTTCAACGAGATGGTGGCGAGCGGCGAATTGAAGGCGCCGATCGTCATCGGCCGCGACCATCTCGACGCCGGCTCGGTCGCGAGCCCCAACCGCGAGACCGAGGCAATGCGCGACGGCTCCGACGCGGTATCGGACTGGGCGCTGCTCAACGCGCTGCTCAACTGCGCGAGCGGCGCCACGTGGGTGTCGTTTCATCACGGCGGCGGCGTGGGCATGGGCTATTCGCAACATGCCGGCATGGTGATCGTATGCGATGGCTCCGAGGCGGCGGCGCGGCGCCTGGAACGCGTGCTCTGGAACGACCCGGCGAGCGGCGTCATGCGCCACGCCGACGCCGGGTACGAAGAAGCGATCGCCTGCGCCCGCGCTCGAGGCCTGAAGCTGCCGTTCCTAGAGTGATGCGCGTCGGAAGCCGCAAGCCCTCGCTGCGCGAGCTGCGCTCGATTGCCCGTGAAGGCCCGGCGCTCGAGCTCGATCCGGCCTGCCTGCCCGCGGTGCGCGAAAGCCTCGGCACGGTGCAGCGCATCATCGCTTCGGGCAAGCCCGCCTACGGCATCAATACCGGCTTCGGGCGCCTCTCGCAGACGCGCATCCCGTCCGAAGAGCTCGAGCAGCTGCAGGCGAACATCGTGCTGTCGCATGCCGCGGGCACCGGAGCGCTGCTCGACGACGCGACGCTGCGTTTGATCCTCGCTCTGAAGATAATTTCCCTGTCCGCGGGGTACTCGGGCGTGCGCCCGGAGCTCATCGAGCTGCTCGTCGCGCTCTACAACCGCGGCATCTACCCGTGCATTCCGTCGAAAGGGTCGGTCGGCGCATCGGGCGATCTCGCGCCCCTCGCGCATCTCTCGCTCGCGCTGCTCGGCATGGGCGAGGCGCGAGTGGGCTCGCGCATCGTTCCGGCGAGCCGGGCGCTGCGCGACGCCGGGCTCGAGCCGATCCGCCTCGCGCCGAAAGAAGGGCTCGCGCTCCTCAACGGCACCCAGGTCTCCACCGCGCTCGCCCTCCAGGGCCTGTTCGCCGCGGAAGAGGTGTTCGCCGCGGCCGTGGTCGCGGGCAGCCTTTCGGTCGACGCCGCGGCGGGCGCCGATACGCCGTTCGATCCGCGCCTCCACGCCCTGCGCGGCCAGCCGGGCGGCGGGGACGTGGCGCGCTGCTACGCGCAGCTCCTCGACGGAAGCGAGATCCGGCGCTCGCATCTCGAGAACGATCCGCGGGTGCAGGATCCGTACAGCCTGCGCTGCCAGCCGCAGGTGATGGGCGCCTGCCTCGACCAGATGCGCTACGCCGCGGGTGTGTTCGAGCGCGAGGCCGGCGCGGTGACCGACAATCCGCTGGTGATCGAGGGGCAGATCCTGTCGGGCGGAAACTTCCACGCCGAGCCCGTGGCGCTCGCCGCCGACGCGCTCGCGCTCGCCATCGCCGAGATCGGCGCGCTTTCCGAGCGGCGCATCGCGCTGCTCATCGACTCCACGCTCTCCGGCTTGCCGCCGTTCCTCGTCGAGCACGGCGGCGTCAACTCCGGGTTCATGGTGCCCCAGGTGACCGCCGCGGCGCTCGCCTCGGAGAACAAGGCGCTCGCGCATCCGGCAAGCGTGGACAGCCTGCCGACCTCGGCGAACCAGGAAGACCATGTCAGCATGGCGACGTTCGCCGCGCGCCGGCTCGGCGACATGGCGTCGAACAGCGCGTGTATCGTGGCGATCGAGCTGCTCGCCGCCGCCCAGGGCGTCGACTGGCGCGCCCCTCTCAAGACTTCGCCGCGGCTGCAGGCGGCGCATGACCGCATCCGCGCCTGCGCCGGCTTCTACGACCACGACCGCTATTTCGCGCCGGACATCAGCGCCGTGCAGTCGCTCGTCGAAGGCGGCGAGTTCCGCGAGTTCACGCCCGGGCTGCTGCCCTCCTCGTGATGCCGCCCTACCGTTTCGTCGCCGGCCGCACGCCGCTTCTCGTATCGATGCCGCACACCGGCACGCATATACCCGACGATCTCAGGAAGCGCCTGACCGCGGCGGCGGCCGCGCTTCCCGACACCGACTGGCACCTCGAAAGACTGTACGACTTCCTCGAGGACATCGGCGCCTCGGTGCTCGTCGCGACGCATTCGCGCTATGTCGTCGACCTGAACCGCCCGCCGGATGATTCGAACCTCTACCCCGGCCAGGACACCACCGGCGTCGTGCCGGTGGATACCTTCCGCAAGGAACCGCTTTACGCCGGCGCCGAGCCCTCGGCCGAAGAAACAGCAGAAAGGATTCAGAAGTACTGGAAGCCTTACCACGCGCGGCTGGAAGAGACGCTGAAGGCGCTGAAGGCGAAGCACGGCTACGCGCTACTCTGGGACGCGCATTCCATCCTCTCGGAGGTGCCGCGCTTCTTCCAGGGAAGGCTTCCCGACTTCAACCTCGGCACCGCGGATGGACGCTCATGCGCCCCGGGCACCGGCGAAGCGCTTCTCAAGCAGGTCGAGGAGTACACCGCGGTGCTGAACGGGCGTTTCAAGGGCGGCTACATAACGCGGCGCTACGGCGACCCCGCGAACGGCGTGCACGCGGTGCAGCTCGAGCTCTCCGAGGCCACCTACATGGAGGAGCGCTCGCCGTATCGCTTTCGCGAGGATCTCGCCGCTCGCCTGCGGCCGCAGCTCAGGACCCTGCTCGAAGTGTTTCTCCTCATCGGAGACACACGCTCCGTCGCCGCGGACCGACACGCGTAAAGTAACCGAGGCCTTGCGCCGTGCCGGCCGCCGGCGTAACGTCCGCCCACACACAAGCTGCTGGCATTTCGTTGACCCCACTGTCAGAGGAGGCAGTCATGGCTACCACAGAGAAGCAAGTCAACAACGGCGTGAACGTAGATGCGCTGCTGAGCGCGCGAGAGGCCCTGAGCAAGACGCCGGAGGGCGCGAAGTTCAACTGGCGGGCGAGCTGCAAGTGGATGAACGGCACGCACAGCCGCACCAATGTGAAGGGTTTCTACGGGCTCGGCCAGGAGCAGAGCCACAAGACGGAGTTCACCTTCGACATCGACCACCCGGAAATTTTCGCCTCGGAGGACAAGGGAGCGACGCCGGTGGAGATGGTCCTGACCGGCCTCGCGGGCTGCCTGACCGCCGGCGTCGCCGCCGTCGCGCAGCTGCGCAAGATCCAGCTTCGCTCGGTCACCGCGACGATCGAGGGAGGCATGGATATCCAGGGCATTCTCGGCATCGACGAGGATGTGCGCACGGGCTTCGACGGCATCAAGGTCAACTTCGACATCGACGCCGATGCCACGCGCGAAGAGATCGAGGCCCTGGTCGCGCAGTCGCAGAAGCGCTCCGCGGTGTTCGACATCGTCTCGAATCCGACGAACGTCTCGGTCACGGTGAGCTGAGCGGCCGCTCGGCCGGGGCTGCATCGATGCGCGCGACCGCCGTGGTCGTCGGCGCAGGTCATGCGGGCCTTGCCATGAGCCGCTGCCTCGCCGAGCGCTCGATCGACCACGTGGTCCTCGAGCGGGGCGAGGTAGCGAACTCATGGAAGACCGAGCGCTGGGATTCGCTGCGGCTGCTCACGCCGAACTGGCAGAGCCGGCTGCCAGGCTACGGCTACAGCGGGAGCGATCCCGACGGCTACCGCACCATGGCGGAGACGTGCGCGTTTCTGGAGCGCTACGCCGAGGTGATCGAGGCTCCGGTCCGCACGCACACCGCGGTAACTTCGGTTCGCCGATTGGAGGACGGCTATGCCGTCACCACCAGCCGGGGCGAGTGGCGAAGCCGGATCGTCGTGCTGGCAAGCGGTGCCTGCAACATCGCAGCCGTGCCCGCGATCGCCGCCGCCCTGCCGCCGGGAATCGCCAGCGTCAGTCCGATGCAGTACCGCAACCCGGAGGCACTGGCGCACGGCGGCGTGCTGGTCGTCGGCGCCTCGGCCACGGGGGTGCAGATCGCCGACGAGATCCAGCGCTCCGGGCGTCCGGTCACCCTGGCGGTGGGCGAGCATATCCGCGCGCCTCGAATCTACCGTGGACGCGACATTCAATGGTGGATGGATGGCGCGGGCATCCTCGACCACCGCTACGACGAGATCGAGGACCTGAGGCGAGCGCGCAACCTGCCGTCGCTCCAGCTCGCCGGATACCCGGATCGGCGCAGCGTCGACCTAAACTCGCTGACGGCGATCGGGGTGAAGCTGGTCGGCCGCCTCGCCGCGATGAGAGACGGCAGGGCGCAGTTCTCCGGCGGGCTCGCCAACCAGGTGGCGCTCTCCGATCTCAAGATGAACCGGCTGCTCGATACCATCGATGCGTGGGCCGCTGCCGGCGCTCTTGCGGACGAGGTCGGTCCGCCCGAGCGCTTCGCGCCGACGCGCATCGACGCATCGCCGGCGCTCGCGCTCGATCTGCATCGCGCCGGGATCCGCACCGTCCTCTGGGCCACCGGGTACCGCCCCGACTACTCGTGGCTCCACGTCCCCGTGCTCGATCGCAAGGGCCGCGTTCGCGACGTCGGCGGCGTCGTCGTCGACTCGCCGGGGTTGTATCTCATGGGAATTCAATTCCTCCGGCGCCGCAAGTCGGCGCTCATCGATGGCGCCGGCGACGATGCCCGCGAGCTGAGCGCCCATATCGCAAGATTTCTCGGCGGCATGAAACCCTCAAGGCCGGGCAACGCACGGGTTGGCGCCGATCGCATAGGCGAGCTCGGCCGGCGAATCGACTTCCCATAGCGCGAAGTCGGCGGTCTTGCCGGGCGCGAGCGTGCCGTGCGTCGGCTCGATGCCCAGGGCGCGCGCGGCATTGCGCGTGAAGCCGGCGAGCGCTTCCTCGGGCGTGAGGCGAAAGAGCGTGCAGGCGAGATTCATCGCGAGGAGCGGCGAGCTGAGCGGAGAGGAGCCCGGGTTGTGGTCCGTGGCGAGCGCGATCGGCACACCGTGGCGCCGAAGCGCCTCGATGGGCGGCATCCGGCTCTCGCGCAGGAAATAGAACGCTCCCGGCAGCAGCACCGCCACGGTGCCCGCGCGCGCCATCGCCTCGATGCCCTGCTCGCTTGAATATTCCAGATGGTCGGCCGAGAGCGCCGCGTGTCGCGCGGCCAGGGCCGCGCCGCCGAGATCGGACAGCTGGTCGGCGTGCAGCTTCACGCGCAGCCCGAGCGCGCGCGCTTTCTCGAGCACGCGCTGCGTCTGCGCCGGATTGAAGGCGATGCGCTCGCAAAAGACGTCCACCGCGTCGACGAGCTTTTCCTTCGCCGCCTGAGGCAACACCTCCTCGCAGACAAAGGCGATGTAGTCGTCGGCGCGGCCCTTGTACTCCTCGGGCACTGCGTGGGCGCCGAGAAAAGTGGTCTTCACCGCGATGGCATCGCCGAGCGCGCGCGCCACGCGCAGCATCTTGAGCTCGGTGTCGCGATCCAGTCCGTAGCCCGACTTGATCTCGATGACGCTTGCGCCCTCCTCCAGCCAGCGGCTTAGCCGTTTTCGGGAAATCTTGAGTAATTCTTCCTGAGAAGCAGAGCGAGTGCTTCTGACCGTCGAGACAATCCCGCCGCCAGCTGCTGCGATGTCCTCGTAGCTTGCGCCTTTCAGGCGCAGCTCGAACTCGTGCGCGCGATTGCCCGCGTACACGAGGTGCGTGTGGCAGTCGACGAGCCCCGGCGTGATCCAGGCGCCGCGCGCGTCGTGCTCGGTGCGCGCGCTTTGCTTCCATGCGCTGCGCGGGCCGACGAAAGAGATGCGGCCGCCGCTGACCGCGATGACGCCGTCCTCGATTGCACCGTAAGGCGAATCGGGCCGCATGGTGGCGACATGGGCGTTCACCCACACGGCGTCGTGCATGCGAGTAGTCTATCCTTTTGACGATGAGAGCCTTGCCGGCGTCTCGATGAGCTCTTCAAGTCGCTATTTCGCCACCGACGCGCTGCTGCCCGAAGGCTGGGCGCGCGACGTCGTCATCGAGGTCGATGCATCGGGCGACCTCGCGGCGGTGACGCCGAATAGCGCAGGCGAAGGCGCCGAGCGCCTGGCGGGGCCGGTGCTCGCCGGCATGGCGAACCTGCATTCGCACGCCTTCCAGCGCGCGATGGCCGGCCTCGCCGAGGTGCGCGGCCCGCAGGACGACGACTTCTGGTCCTGGCGCAGCCTCATGTACCGTTTCGTCGAGCGCCTCGACGCGGCGCAGGCGCAGGCGATCGCGCTCCAGCTCTACATCGAGATGCTGAAGCACGGCTACACGGCGGTGGCGGAGTTCCACTACGTGCACCACCCGGCCGGAATGCTCGACGCGCACGCCGCGGCGGCGCGCGAGGCGGGCATCGCCATCACGCTGCTGCCGGTGGTGTACCTGTGGGCCGGATTCGGCCGCCGGCCCCTCGAGCCGCGGCAGCGGCGCTTCGCTTTCGGCGTCGACGACGCGCTTGCCTGCCTGGACCGGTTCAAGGGGTCTCTGGCCGACGAGTTTCGGCTCGGCGTAGCGCCGCACTCGCTGCGCGCCGTGGATCCCGACTCCCTGAAGGAGCTGCTGCGCGCCATTCCCGTGGACCTCCCGGTCCACATCCACGCCGCCGAGCAGGCGCGTGAAGTCGACGAATGCAAGGCGGCGCTCGGCAAGCGGCCGGTGGAATGGCTGCTCGCCAACTTCGAGATCGACGCGCGCTGGTGCCTCGTGCACGCGACGCACCTCAGCGCCCAGGAAACCCGGGGCCTCGCCACGAGCGGCGCCGTGGCGGGACTATGCCCGAGCACCGAAGCGAACCTCGGCGACGGCGTCTTTCCGCTCATCGCCTACCGCGCGGCGCGCGGGCGGTACGGCATCGGCGGCGACAGCCACGTGTCGCGCAATCCCGCGGAAGAGCTTCGTCTTCTTGAATATGTGCAGCGCCTGTCCGTCCAGAAACGCAACTTGATTACATCCAGCAAAAGCGCGGCGGTCGGTACCACGTTGTGGCTGGAGGCGGCGGCGGGCGGCGCGCAGGCGCTCGGGCGGCGCATGGGCGCGCTCGCGCCCGGCATGCGCGCCGACCTGGTGGTTCTCGACGCGGAGCACGTCGATCTCGCCGGCCGCGGCGGCGACGCGATCGCGAACGCTCTGGTTTTCACCGGCGCCTCGGACCTGGTGCGCGACGTGATGGTGGCCGGCCGCCGGGTGGTGCGCGACAAGCACCATGCCGGCGAGGAGCGCGCCGCGGCCGGTTACCGGCAGGCGCTGCGCGCGCTGCTCATCCAGTAAGGGTGATTTCGCCCTTGAGCGAGCCAGCTGGCCCGTCCGAGTGGGTTATTTGCCCCGGCGGCATCGAACCCTCGCGCGCACGCGCACAAATGCCGCGGCAAATCAAGCAATTGAAGCCGCTGCGGCAACTGGAATACATCGTGCCTTGGCGAAGGGCCAAAGGTACCCCGATGAGCGAGTGGCTCGAACCTCTGCAGCGGGCGCTGAACGCGGCGCGCAGCCGAGTCGGATTCTTTTTCCGCGACGACGGCGCCGGCTGGGGCGACGAGCGGCTGCACGCCTTGCTCGCGGTGTTCGAGCGCCGCGCGGTGCCGCTCGATCTGGCCGTCATCCCGGCCGCGCTCGGAGCCAATCTCGCGCGCGAGCTGTCGGCGCGGCTGTGCGCCGCGCCGGCGCTGCTGGGCGTGCATCAGCACGGCTATGCCCATTCCAATCACGAGCCGGCGGGGCGCAAGTGCGAGTTCGGCGACGCTCGCAGCCGCGCCGAGCAGCGGCACGATCTCGCGGCCGGAGCGGAAATCCTGCGTGCGAGCTTCGGTGCGCAGGTCGAGCCGATTTTCACGCCACCGTGGAACCGCTGCAATGCCGTGACCGTCGATTGCCTCGCGGAGCTCGGGTATCGCGCGCTTTCGCGCGAGCGCGGCGCGGCGCCCCTGGACGGGCGCGGGCTCTCGGAGCTGCCGGTCGACATCGACTGGTGCAAAGCGCTCGTAACGCAGCGCTCGCCGCTGGAGCGATTGAGCCGCGAGCTCGCAACTGCGGCGGCGAGCGGCCGTCCGGTGGGCATCATGCTTCATCATGCCGTCATGGCGGACCCGGACTTGATGCAGCTTGGCGAGCTGCTTCGTCTGCTTTCGAGGCACCCGGCGAGCCGCTGCCTTCTGATGCGTCAAGTCGCTTCTCATACGCAATAGAACTCGACCGCCGTGGCGTCGTGATCGGCGATGCGATGCCCGATGCCGATGTGACCGTGCTCGCGAAGAATGAGCTCCTCGCGCCGCAGGCATATCTCCGCTTCGCCCGCCACCACGACATACGTCCCGTTCGAGCTTTGGTCGACCAGCACGAACTTGTCGCGGCGCTTCTCGATGCGCGCATGGTGCCGTGACGCTTTCCGGTCCACGATGACGAGCTCGCAAGCCGCGTCGCGCCCGAGCCGCAGAGGGCCGCCGCCCATGCCGTCGAACCAGAGGTCCCGGCCGCCGAATACGAGCTTGAGGCGCGAGGGGTGCTCCTCCAGGCGCGTGCCCAGCGTCGTGAATTCCTCGGCGTCCTGCCACGACAGCTCGAAGATCTCCAGCGGCTCGCGCTTGCCCTTCACGGCGACATGGTCAAGCATGCGCACGCGCTGCCGCAGCCGCTCGCCCAGCCTGCCGACCACCTCGTGCGTGGCGATGACCTGCCCGGGCTTGGCCAGACCGACCACGCGCACCGCCGCATTCACGCAATCGCCGTAGATATCGCCTGCGCTTTCCAGCACCGGCCCGTAGTGGCAGCCGACGTGGATCGCGAGCGTCGGGCCGCCGAGGGCCGCTTGCTCCGCCAGGCGGATTTGCATGAACCGCGCGGCATCCAGGGCGGCTTCAGCCTGCTCGAAGGTGCACATGAGACCGTCGCCGGTCGTCTTCACCACGCGTCCGTCGAACTCCAGGGCGGCGTCGCGCAGAAGGCGCAGACAGACCTCGATACGGGCGAGCGCCTGCTCGTCTCCCAGCTCTTCGTATAGCCGCGTGCTGCCGCTGATGTCGGCGAAGAGCACGGCGCAGCTATGGGGGCCGGTCACGGCTTGCTCGATTCGATTGACGGGGCTGGATCGCGACGCATAGTATCGTTTGTCGTGTCCGGAAACCCAGCCTCACGGATGGGCCGTGGCACTGGAATCCGCCCGCACGACACCGAATGCGGACCACGCTGGCACTTGCGACAGCGGCGTGCCTGACGCTGCCCGTCATCGGGGCAGGCGCCGAAGCGCCCGCGGTGGTAACCCTCGTAGAAGACCAGGCGGCGCTGCTGCGCAGCAGCGGCCGGTTCGCTCTCGCCGAGGGCGTGCGTTTGCAGGCAGGCGACGTGGTGGAGGTCGCAGACAAGGGGCTGGTGCAGATCGGCCTCGCCGACGGCACGAAGCTCAGTCTTGGACCGCAAAGCCGTTTCCATGTCGCGGCGCTCGCTGCCTCGCGCTCGGATTTTTACCTGCTGCAAGGCTGGAGCAAGTTCGCGCTCGCTCGGCCGGCCACGCCGCTGCGCGTGACGACGCCGTTCTTCGGGCTCGGCGCTGCGGAGGCCATCGTGGTGCTGCACGTCCGGAGCGAGGAGGCAAGCCTGTTCGTGGAAAAAGGCGAGCTGCGGCTCTCCGAAGGTTTCGTCAAGGCGAGCGCGACGAGCGCCGTAGCCGTGCGCGCCGGGCAGTTCTACGCGCGCAAAGCCGAACAGAGGGGCACGCTGCTCCCGCGACCGGCGCCGGCGTTCGTCGCCGCGATGCCCAGGCACTATCAGGACAACCTGCCCGAGCGGCTCGCGAAGCACAAGGACCGCGAAGTGGCGCCTCGGCGCCTGGGGGATCTCGCGTACGCCGACGTGGAGGCGTGGCTCAAAGGCCCGCCCGATCTGCGCCGCCCCATGATGCAGCGCTTGCGCTCGCATGCGCGGGAGCCGCAATTCCGCAAAGCGCTGATCGCCAATCTGTCGTTCCACCCCGAATGGGACCGCATCCTGTTTCCCGACAAGTACAAGCCGAAGCCGCCGCCCGTCGCCGGCCCGGCCGCCGCGCCGCAGGCGAAGGAGTGAGCGCGCTGGAGGAGGCGCCATGCAGCTGATCCTGAAATTCAACCTGGTATTCGTCACCGTCTTCCTCGCCGGCCTGGGAATCGCGGGCTATGTGGCCGAGCGGCTCCTGCAGAACAACGCGCGCGAGGAGATGCTGCACAGCGCGCGGCTGGTCATCGAAACCGCGCTCGCCACGCGAAGCTACACCTCGAGCCAGGTCGGGCCGCTCCTGCAGACGCAGATCAAGTACCAGTTCCTGCCTCAGTCGGTGCCCGCCTACTCGGCGACCGAGGTGTTCAACGGCCTGCGCAAGAAATTTCCGGAATACGCCTACAAGGAAGCGACGCTCAACCCGACCAATCCGCGCAACCGGGCGGTGGACTGGGAAACCGATGTGGTGAACCAGTTCCGCAACAGCGCGGAGCACACCGAGATCATCGGCGAGCACGACACGCCCACCGGGCGCCTGCTTTACCTCGCGCGGCCGATCCAGATCCGCGACGGCGCCTGCCTCACCTGCCACAGCACGGTCGACGTCGCGCCCAAGACGCTGATCGAAAGATACGGGCCGGCAAACGGCTTCGGCTGGAAGCTGAACGAGATCGTCGGTGCGCAAGTCGTCTCGGTGCCCACCGAGGTGCCGACGCAGCGCGCGCGCGCCGCTTTGCGCACCTTCATGCTCGCCCTCGGCGGGATATTCGTGCTGGTCGGCGTGGTGCTCAACGTCATGCTCCTTTCGATGGTCATCATGCCGGTCTCCAGGCTGGCGAAGCTCGCCGACCAGGTCAGCCTCGGCGGCATGGACGTGCCGGACTTCCATGTGCGCTCGAGGGACGAGATCCGGGTGCTCGCCGATTCGTTCAACCGGATGAAGAAGAGCCTGGTGCAAGCCATGAAGATGCTCGAGGAGTGAGCGGCGCCATGGCGCAGCTCCAATCCCTTGGCAAGTACCAGATCACCGAGGTGATCGGCAAGGGCGCGATGGGCGTCGTCTACAAGGCGTACGACCCGAACATCCGCCGCACCGTCGCCATCAAGACCGTGCGCCTGGATTCGGCCGACGATGGCCGCACCCAGGCCATGCTGGCACGCTTCAAGAACGAAGCGCAGGCGGCCGGGCGGCTATCGCATCCCGGCATCGTCGCGATCCACGACTACGGCGAGGAGCAGGGCCTCGCGCATATCGCGATGGAATACATCGAGGGCAACAGCCTGCGCGAGTACCTCAGCCGCGGCACGCGCTTCGGCGACCGCGACGCGGTTTCGATCATGGCCCAGCTGCTCGATGCGCTCGCCTATGCGCACGAGCAAGGCGTCTGGCATCGCGACATCAAGCCGGCCAACCTCATCGTCATGCGCAACGGCAAGCTGAAGATCGCCGATTTCGGCATCGCCCGCATAGACTCGTCGAACCTCACGCACATCGGCACCGTAATGGGCACTCCGGGATACATGGCGCCGGAGCAATACACGGGCACGCAGGTCGACTGGCGCGTCGACATCTTCTCCGCCGGCGTGGTGATGTACGAGCTCCTCACGGGCGTGAAGCCCTTTGCCGGCAGGCTGGAAACCGTCGCGTACAAGGTCTGCAACGAGAACCCGCCGCCGCCCTCGCAGGTTCAGCGCGATCCAGCCGCTCCGGCAGCCTACGACGCCCTCGTCGCACGCGCGATCGCGAAGAAACCCGAGCAGCGCTTCCAGAGCGCCGTCGAGTTCCGCTCCGCACTGCTCGATGCGTACGCCGCGCCGGTGAGCGCCGCGCTGTCCGAGGAAACGATCATCACCGAAGTGGTGCCGACGCTGCGCGTGGAGCCGACCCATCCCTCGAGCGGTCCCGGACCCGCAGTAGCGACGACCGGGCGCACGACCGCGCCGCCGCCGGGGTGGGATCCGGCGCTGCTGAAGCAGATCGAGGGCCATTTCGCGCGCCTTGTCGGGCCGGTTGCGAAGGTGCTGGTACGCCGGGCCGGCCGCCTGACGCTGGACATCGACGAGCTCTACGTCCAATTGGCCGGCAAGCTCGACTCCGACGACGAGCGCAAGGCGTTCATGGCGACGCGCAGCGCGCTCGCCGGGGCGCCGCCCGGCCCCTCGGCGGTGCGCCGCACGACGCACGGCGGCGTGCGCCCCGCCGCGCCGAACGATGCGCTCCTGACCCCGGAAAGGATCGACGCCGCGCAACGCCGGCTTGCCACGTACATCGGGCCGATTGCCAAAGTGATGGCAAGAAAGGCCGCCGCGCAGACCGACTCCGCGGCGCGCTTCTACCTGCTGCTCGCCGAGAGCCTTTCCGAGGCCGAACGCGTGCGTTTCCTCGAGGACGTGGGCTTGCGCTCGTCCAGCGGCGATTTGCCCTGAAAAGGCGGCAGGCACAGCAGCGCACCGTACAGGAGAAACACAGCGCACAGCAGCGCGGCCAGCGTGACCAACACATCGAGCAGCGTTTCCATCCGGGCCTCCTCCGGTCCTTGATGGACGCCACTGTAGGTCGGGGCAAGCGCCGGCTCGACGCCGGCCGGCACGCCGGCGCTGTGACCGATTCACATTCCTACCAGTGCGCCGGAAGCTTGCGGTGCAGGACGATCTGCTTCGTTTCCACGCTGACGTAGCCGCCGGCGCAAAGGTCGCTCAGGATCCGGCTCACCATCTCCCGCGAGCTTCCTATGCGCGCGGCGATGTCGGCCTGGGTGAGGCGCCCGCCCACCACGCGCCGGTTGCCCTCATCCACCGCCTGCTCCTCGAGGAAGCGCACCAGGCGGCTGTAGACGTCCTTGAGCGCGAGGTCGCGCACGCGCTCGGTAAGCGAGCGCACCTTGCCGATCAGCTTGCGCATGAGGTGCCGCGCGAACTCGGGATTGGTCGCAAGCAGCGCTTCGACGTCGCGCTGCGGTATCACGAACAAGCGCGCGGGCTCCAGCGTCATGACGGAAGCCGCGCGCGCGCCGCCGTCGAGGACCAGCTCGCCGAAGAAATCGCCCGCCCCGATGGTGTTGAGCACCACTTCCTTGCCCTGCTCGTCGGCCACGAAGGCCTTCACCCGGCCCGACACGATGACGTAAAGCGAATCGGTCTGGTCGCCCTCGCTCACAACCACCACGTTGCGCGCGTACGACCGCAGCGCGCCACCGGGAGCAAGGCCGCGCAGCGCCTGCTCGTCGAGGTGCGCGAAGGGCGCCTTGTCGCCGGCTGCGCTAGACGGAGCCAAGCTCGGTACGGTTCCTGAAATATTCGAGCGCCTCGGGGTTGGCGAGCGCCTCGAGGTTCTTCACCGGCCGGCCGTGCACCACGTCGCGCACCGCGAGCTCGACGATCTTGCCGCTCTTCGTGCGCGGGATGTCGGCGACCTGGACGATCTTCGCCGGCACGTGCCGCGGCGTGGTGTTCTCGCGGATTCTTCTTCTTATGGAAGAAACGAGCTCATCGGAAAGCGACAGGCCTTCCTTCAGCTTCACGAAGAGCACGACGCGCACGTCCGACTCCCAGTTCTGGCCGATGACCAGCGACTCGAGGATTTCCGGAAGCTGCTCGACCTGGCGGTAGATCTCGGCGGTGCCGATGCGCACGCCGCCCGGATTCAGGACCGCGTCCGAGCGCCCGTAAATGATGATGCCGCCGTGCTCGGTGATCTCGCACCAGTCGCCGTGGCGCCAGACGCTCGGATACCTCTCGAAGTACGCGGCGCGGTATTTCGCGCCGTCGGGGTCGTTCCAGAACCCCACCGGCATCGAGGGAAACGGCCGGGTGCAGACGAGCTCGCCTTTCTCCTTCCTTACCGAATTTCCTTTCTCATCGAAAACTTCGACCGCCATCCCCAGGCCCTTGGCCTGGATCTCGCCGCGCCAGACCGGCCCGGCCGGGTTGCCGAGGACGAAGCAGGAAACGATGTCGGTGCCCCCGGAGATGGACGAGAGGCACACGTCGCGCTTGACGTCGGCATAGACGTAATCGAAGCCCTCCGGCGCGAGCGGCGAGCCGGTCGAAAGCACCGCGCGCAGGCGCTCCAGGCGGTGCGTCTGCCTGGGCTTCAGGCCCGCCTTCGCAATGGCGTCGATGAACTTGGCCGAGGTGCCGAAATGCGTCATGCCTTCGGCGTCGGCGAAATCGAAGAGCGTGCCCCCGCGCTGCACGAAGGGCGAGCCGTCGTAGAGGAGCAGCGTCGCCCCCGAGGCGAGCCCCGATACCAGCCAGTTCCACATCATCCAGCCGAGCGTGGTGAAGTAGAACAGGCGGTCGCCAGGCTTCACGTCGCTGTGCAGGCGGTGCTCCTTGAGATGCTGCAGCAGCGTGCCGCCGGTGCCGTGGACGATGCACTTGGGCACGCCGGTCGTCCCCGACGAGTACAGGATGTACAGCGGGTCGTTGAAAGCGACCTGCGCGAAGCGCATGTCCCGCGGCTCGAACGGCTCGATGAAATCGTAGAGCGAGGTGCCGGCGCGCGCCGGCGCGCCCAGATAATCGATGACCACGCACTCCTCGACCGAAGGCAGCTTGTCGAGCACCGCCTCGACCTTCTCCTGGCAGTCGAATTCCTTGCCGCCGTACAGGTAGCCGTCGGCGCAGAAAAGTATCTTCGGCTGGATCTGGCCGAAGCGGTCGAGGACGCCCTGCACGCCGAAGTCCGGAGAGCAGCTCGACCAGATCGCGCCCAGGCTCGCCGTGGCGAGCATCGCCGCGGCCGATTCGGGCAGGTTCGGCAGATAGCCGGCGACCCGATCGCCCGGACCGACTCCGGCATCGGCGAGCGCCTGCGCGAGGCGCGAGACGAGAATGTAGACCTGCTCGAAGCTCAATCTTCGCCGGATCCGGTCCTCGCCCCAGAACACGATGGCATCGGCGGCGTCGCGCCGGCGCAGCAGGTTCTCTGCGAAGTTGAGCTTCGCCTGCGGGAACCACTGGGCGCCCGGCATGCGCTCCCGGTCGACGAGCGTGGGACCCTGCCGCTTTCCGCGCACTTCGCAGAAATCCCACAGCAGGTTCCAGAAGTCTTCGGCGCGCTCCACCGACCAGGCGTGCAGCTCGTCGTAGCTCGCCTTGCCCGCGAGCCGCATGAAGCGCGCGAGCTCGGTCTGCGCCGCGCGCTCCGGAGTCGGGGACCACAACGGGCCTACTGAAGCAATGAGCGGATCCTTTCCGGGATGCGCACCGGCTTTTGCCGCTGCATGTCGATGAATACCACCGTGGCGGCGCCGTCGGCGCACAGCTCCTCGCCGATGAGAAGCTCGTAGTAGGTCGCCACGCTCGAGCCGCCCGGGGGGCCGGCCAGGACGCGGACCTCCACCGTGCCCGGGTAGTTGATGGGCCGCTTGAAATTGCACGACGCGTTGGCGATCACCAGGCCGGTGCTGCTCCAGGCCTCCTCTTCCGGAACCAGCGCGTCGAACCAGCTGATGCGCGCCTGCTCCATGTAGCGGAAATAGACGGTGTTGTTGACGTGGCCCATCGCGTCCATGTCGCCCCAGCGGATGGGAATGCGCTCGACGTGGACCAGCTTTCGCTCGTCTTTCATTTTCGCCGCTGATTATAATTGCCGGCATGCCGCGCGAATCCATGCAGTACGACGTCGTCGTGGTGGGCGGCGGTCCAGCCGGCCTCGCCGCCGCGATCCGGCTCAAGCAGCTCTCCTCCGACATCTCGGTCTGCGTGCTGGAAAAAGGCTCGGAAATCGGCGCGCACATTCTCTCGGGCGCGGTGATGGACCCGCGTGCCCTGGACGAGCTGATCCCGGACTGGAAGGCGAAAGGCGCCCCGCTCGAGACGCCGGTCGCCGAGGACCGGTTTCTTTTCCTGACTGAAGAATCGTCGTTCCAGGCGCCGAATTTTCTGCTCCCGGGCTGCTTCAAGAACCACGGCAACTATGTCATCAGCCTGGGCATTCTGTGCCGCTGGCTCGGCCAGCAGGCCGAAAGCCTCGGCGTGGAAATCTTTCCGGGCTTCGCGGCCGCGGAAGTGCTCTTCGAAGGCAGTGCGGTCAAGGGCGTCGCCACCGGCGACATGGGCGTCAACCGCAAGGGAGAGCGGACTGCCGCATACCAGCCCGGCATGGAGCTGCACGCCAAGTACACCTTCTTCGCCGAAGGCTGCCGCGGCCATCTCGGCCGCAGCCTCGAAGCGAGGTACCGGTTGCGCGAGGCGGCGGAGCCGCAGGTCTACGGCATCGGGCTAAAAGAGCTCTGGGAAGTGCAGCCCGAAAAGCATCGGCCGGGTTCTGTGACGCATACCGCGGGCTGGCCGCTCGATCCCGACGTCTACGGCGGCTCCTTCATCTACCACCAGGAAGAGCGCCAGGTAGCGGTGGGCTACGTGGTCGGCTTGAGCTACAAGAACCCGTACCTTTCGCCTTTCGAGGAATTCCAGCGCTTCAAGACCCACCCGGCGATACGTCCGCTCTTCGAGGGCGCGAAGCGAGTCTGTTACGGCGCGCGCGCCATCACTTCCGGCGGGCTGCAGTCGCTGCCGCGCGTGGTGTTTCCGGGCGGCGCGCTGATCGGCGACGAGGCCGGCTTTCTCAACGCTTCGCGCATCAAGGGCAGCCACTGCGCGATCAAGTCCGGCATGCTCGCCGCCGAGGCAGCTTTCTCGGCCATAAAGGCCGGAAGGGCGCAAGACGAGCTGACCGCTTATCCCGATGCCTTTCGCTCGAGCTGGCTCTACGAGGAGCTCTACCGGGCGCGCAACTTCAAGCCGTGGATGGCCAAAGGCCTCCTCCTCGGCTCCATGATGTTCGGCATCGACCAGGTTCTGTTTCGCGGCAAGGCGCCCTGGACGCTGCACCACAAAGGCCCCGACCACGCGCAGACGCGGCCGGCAGCCGAGTTCTCACCGATCCAGTATCCGAAGCCCGACGGCGTGCTGACCTTCGACAGGCTCTCCTCGGTGTTCATCTCGAACACCAACCACGGCGAGGACCAGCCGGTGCATCTCACGCTCAAGGATGCGTCGGTGCCGGTGAACGTCAACCTCGAGCGCTACGCCGGGCCGGAAGGCCGCTACTGCCCGGCCGGCGTTTACGAGTTCGTCGAGGTCGACGGCGCGCAGCGGCTGCAGATCAACGCGCAGAACTGCGTGCACTGCAAGACCTGCGACATCAAGGACCCGACGCAGAACATCGTCTGGATAGCGCCCGAAGGCGGCGGCGGACCGAACTACCCGAACATGTAGGCCGGCGGCCTAGAATGCTTTGCCTCCAGCCGCGAGGGAGGGAGCCCGAACAGGAGGTGGCACGTGGGGAAAGTAGGCCCGTTCGATTACGTGATCGTCGGCGGGGGAACAGCCGGCTGCCTGCTCGCCAGCCGGCTCTCGGCGAATCCGGATAACTCGGTTCTCCTGCTGGAGGCTGGCGGCAAAGACGACTGGATATGGATCCACATACCCGTCGGCTACCTGTACTGCATCGGCAATCCGCGTACCGATTGGTGCTACAAGACCGAGCCTGACCCGGGACTGAACGGGCGCTCCATTCTCTACGCGCGCGGCCGGGTGCTGGGAGGCTGCTCCTCCATCAACGCCATGCTCTATCTGCGGGGCCAGGCGCGAGACTATGACGAGTGGGCGCGGCTGACAGGCGATGCCGGCTGGTCGTGGGAGCAGGTCCTGCCGATATTCAAGAAGAGCGAAGACCACTGGCGCGGTGCCGACGAATTCCACGGCGCGCGCGAGGCGAACGACGGCAACGGCAGCCATGAATGGCGCGTGGAGCAGCAACGGCTGTCCTGGGAAATCCTCGATGCATTCCGGGATGCCGCGCTCGAAGCGGGCGTGGCCAAGGTGAACGACTTCAACCGCGGCGACAACTCCGGCAGCTCGCGCTTCGAGGTGAACCAGCGTCGCGGCGTGCGTGTTAACGCTTCAAAGGCATTCTTGCGTCCTGCGCTGGGGCGTCGGAATCTCACGGTGATGACCAACGCCCAGGTGAGGAGGCTGCGCCTGGAAGGCAGGCGGGTGCTCGGCGCGGAGTTCTGGCGCGGCGAAGAAGAGCTCTACGCCGAAGCCAGGCGGGAAACCATCCTGGCCTGCGGCAGCATCGGCTCTCCGCAGGTCCTGCAGCTCTCCGGGATCGGGCCGGGCGCGTTGCTGCAGCAGCACGGCATACCGGTCGTTCACGATCTGACGGGTGTCGGCGAGAACCTGCAGGACCATTTGCAGCTGCGCATGGCATTCAAGGTCCGAAACGTCCTCACGCTCAACACCATGGCGAATTCCCTTTGGGGCAAGGCGAAGATGGCGCTCGAATACGCGCTGTTCCGCACCGGCCCGCTCACCATGGCGCCCTCGCAACTGGGCGCGTTCGTCAAGAGCGACGCTTCGCAGCCCACGCCCAACATGGAATTCCACGTGCAGCCGCTGTCGCTGGACAGGTTCGGCGACCCGCTGCACCCGTTCCCCGCTTTCACTGCGAGCATCTGCAACCTGCGGCCCACCTCGCGCGGCCATATCCGCATCACCTCGCCCGATCCGCGCGCCTATCCGGCGATAAGGCTGAACTACCTCTCCACGCCGGAGGACCGGCGCATCGCCGCCGACGGGCTGAGCATGACGCGGCGCATCGTCACCGGCACCCGGACGATGAGGAAATACGCGCCGGAGGAATTCATGCCCGGGCCTGCCTACCAGACCGAGGAGCAACTGATCGAGGCAGCGGGCAACATCGGCACCACCATCTTTCATCCGGTGGGCACGTGCAAGATGGGTTCGGAGTCGGACCCGCTGTCGGTCGTCACTCCCACCCTCAAAGTGCGCGGTATCGAGCGCTTGCGGGTGATCGACGCCTCGATCATGCCGCGCATCACTTCCGGCAACACCAATTCCCCCACCGTAATGATCGCCGAGAAGGGCGCGGCCATTCTGGCCCGTCCGTGAGTTCGGGCGCTTGATTTCTCAGGCGGCGGCTTTGCCGGTGCCGCCGCCACGGGATCGAAGCAGCTCCGGGATCCTGTCGGCCGAAACCGGCCGGCTGACGAGGTAGCCCTGGATCTGGTCGCATCCGAGGTCGCGCAGCAGGCGCACCTGGGCGTCGTCCTCGACGCCCTCGGCGATCACCTTGAGCCCGAGCGTGTGCGCGAGCGACACGATCATGGCGACGATATTGCGCGGATAGCCGGCGTCGCGCATGCGCACCACGAAGCTGCGGTCGATCTTCAGCACGTCGACCGGCAGCCGCGCCAGATAGCTGAGCGAGCAGTAGCCGGTGCCGAAATCGTCGACCGAGATCTCCACGCCGGCGCGCCGCAGGATCTGCAGCTTGCGCGTGGTCTCCTCGATGTCCTCGACCAGCACGCTCTCGGTGATCTCGACGTCGAGCAGCGGCGTTTCGCGCCCGAAGACGCCGATGGCGTCGAGCACCGAGTCGACGAAGTCCTTCTGCCGCAGCTGTATTGCCGATACGTTCACCGAGGTGCGCGGCACGCTGAGACCGAGCGCCTGCCAGCGCCGGATGTCCTCGACGGCGCGCTTCAGCGCCCAGCGCCCGACCACCAGGATCATGCCGGTCTCCTCCATCAGCGAGACGAACTTGGCGGGCGGCACCGCGCCGAGCTCCGGATCCTGCCAGCGGATGAGCGCCTCCAGGCCGGTGAGCTCGCCGCTGTGGACGTCGACCTTGGGCTGGTAGTGCAGCGCCAGGCGCCCGTCCTCGATCGCGCGCCTCAGGCGATGCTCCAGCGCCAGCGACTCGGCCACGCGCGCGTTCATTTCCGCGGCATAGAAGAGGTAGCGCTGCCCGGCCTGCTTGGCATGGTTCAGCGCAGTCTCGGCGTTGGCGCACAACAGCTCCGTCGATTCGCCGTCGGTCGGGAACACGGCGATGCCGGCCTTCATGGTCACGCGCAGCTCGACGCCGTCGATGAGCACCGGCTCGCCGAAGGCCTCGCCCAGGCTGTCGAGCAGCCAGTGGACCGTCTCGCCGGGATTGTCGAAGCCGGCTACGGCGATGGCGAAGTGGTCCGCGCCCACGCGCGCCACCGTGTCCTGGTCGCGCGCCGCCTTCTGCAGGCGAGCCGCCACCTCGCGCAGCAGGTCGTCGCCCGCGGCGCGGCCGAAGGTCTCGTTCACCATGCGAAAACGCTCGATGTCCAGGAACATCGCCGCGGCGAAGCGCTTGTCGCGGCGCGCGGCGATCAGCGCCTGGCCGAGGCGGTCGACGAACAGGCTGCGGTTCGGCAGATCGGTGAGCGAATCATGGTACGCGAGGTAGTCCATGCGCGCCTTCTGCTCGAGGTGGTGCAGCGCGAAGGCGATGTCGCCGGCGAGCTCGTGCAGCAGCCGCATCTCCTCCTCGTCGAACACTTCCCTGCCGCGCGCATAGAGAAGCAGCGCACCCAGAGCGCTGCCGGAAAAAGTCAACGGCAGCACGGCATAGGCGCGAAAGCCCCGCCGCAGGGCGGCGGCGCGGCCGGGAACATCGGCGGGATCGATGTCGTTGCACACCGTGGCTCGCGGCTCGACCGGAAACTGGTCGATTGCCGGGTCCTTGCTCCCCTCGCCGCTCGACACGATCCTGCGGTCGTCGAAGAGGCGAATCGCCGCGAAGCCGAAGCCGCCGCGCTCGACGGCGATGCGGCAGGCCTCGGCGAGCAGGTCCTGGCGCTGCGAGACGCGCACGATGAGCGCGTTGACCGCGCTCAGCGTCTCCAGCGTGCGGTTCAGCCTCTCGATGCGCCGCTGCTGCGCCTCGAGCGCGCCGGTCTTCTCCAGCAGCTGGTCCACCACCACGCGCAGATGCTCGCCGCCGAGATCGGCAGCGCCCGCCGCCGGGCGCTGAGGACGCTCGTCGAGCACTTCCTTCACGGCGCGCAGGATGACGTCGTTGTCCGATGGCTTCACGAGCACCCGCGCCACGCCGTGCGCCTGCGCGAGGACCTGGGCGTCCTGCCCGGCGAAGTACGCGGTGTAGAAGATGAGCGGCACGCGCGCGGTCGCAGGCTCGGCGCGCAGCTCGCGCGCGAGCACGTAGCCGTCCATGCCCGGCATCAGCACGTCCGAAATCACCAGGTCCGGCGGCGCGGCGCGCGCCCGCGCGAGCGCCTGGCGCGCGCCGGAGGCCTTGTCCACGCCGTGGCCGGCAGCTTCCAGCAGCGAGGCGAGCGCTTCGCGGTTGGCGCGGTTGTCATCGACCACGAGGATGTTGGCCATGGCCCGTCAGACAATGTACCCGCGAAGAAAATGGGATGGGCGATTCTGCATGCGAACCGCCAACTATTTCGCCGCCATGCCCTATCCGCTGTCGTGCTGCGGCTACACCCGCGCCGTGCGCATTTCCAGGGCGAAGCGGATCAGCGCGATCACCAGGGCAAGCACCAGCGGCCCGAGGATCACGCCGATCGGTCCGAAGGCCGAGACGCCGCCCAGGACGCCTATGAACACCGTGAGCGTGCCGACCTCGGCCCGCCCGGACACGAGCATCGGGCGCAGAAAGTTGTCGAGCGTCGCCACCAGGCCCCCCCACACCAGCAGGAATACCGCCGCGTACCAGCGCTGCTGCAGGGCGAGCACCAGCACCGCCGGCACCCAGACGACCGGCGTCCCGGCGAGCGGCACCAGGGCAAGCAGCGCCGCAAGCACGCCGAACACGATCGGCGAGGGCAGGCCGGCGAGCGCAAAGCCGATCGCGATCAGCGCGCCTTGGGCGAGCGCGGTGACGCCGGTGCCGTAGACCATGGCGCGCGTGACCGCGGCAAGATGGGCGAAGAGTCGCGCGCGGTCCTCCGGCCGCATCGGCACGAGCGTGCGCAGGTCGTGGAACGCCGCCCGGCCGTCGCGGATCGCGAAATACAGGATGAAGATCATCAGCGCGAACCCGACTACGGTGCCGAGCGCGCCGAGCACCGCCTGGCGGCCGAGCGACGCGAGCGATTTCAGCACCGTGCGCGCCCCTTCCATCGCCCAGGCCTGCAGCTGCGCGAGCGAGACGCCGAGCGATTCCCGAAGCCAGACGATCGCCGGGCCGACGACCGGCAGGCCTTCCAGGTCGGATGCCTGGGACGGCTTGTGCTCGACGGCGAAGTCCTGCGCGTAGCGCAGCAGCTCCGCGACCTGCGCGGCAAAGGCGGCCCCCAGGGCCCCCAGCGGCCCGAGCAGCACAACCACCGTCAGGACGGTAAGCAACGCAGCCGACACGCTTTCGCGGCCTGCGAGCTTCGCGGCGAGCCAGGCATGCAGCGGGTAGATCAGGAAAGCGATGAACAGCGCCCAGGCGATCGGCGCGAAGAACGGCTGCAGGATCGAATACAGCAGGTAGCCGAGCACGAACAGCGTGAGCAGCGCGAAGGTGCGCGCGTAGAACACACGGTCCGATGTCTGTTCTTCTTCCATTGGATCGACGCGAGCGCCGAGCGTAGCACGCTCCGGAGGACGGACCGAGCTAGCGCACGGAGGTATGCACCGCGGCGGACTGCGCTGCCCAGCCGATGATGGCGGACTGGATGATCCGCGGATCCGCCGGCTTCACGAAGTGATGATGAAAGCCGGCTTCCTGCGAGCGCACGCGGTCTTCCTTCTGACCGTATCCAGTCAGCGCGATGAGCAGCGCCGGAGGCGCGGCGTCCTGGTGCCGCAGCCGGCGCGCCACTTCGTAGCCGTTCATTCCCGGAAGTCCGATGTCGACCACCGCCACTTGCGGCGCGAACACCTGCGAGATGGCAACCGCCTGCGCTCCATCGACCACGGTGCGCACCTCGTGGCCTTCCAGCCGCAGGTACACCGCAATGCTCTCGGCGGCGTCGATATTGTCGTCCACCACCAGCACGCGCTTTCCGCCGGCCGCGACCGGCTCCGGCTTCTGCGCATCGGGCTGCGCCTGCCGCACTTCGCTGATGCAGGGCAGCACGACCCTGAACAGCGCCCCCTTGCCGATGCCGTCGCTGTGCACTTCGACGCGGCCCTGGTGGAGCTCCACCAGCCGCCGCACCACCGTCAGGCCGACGCCCAGACCGCCCTGGCTGCGGTCGAGCGAACGCTCGCCCTGCGTGAAAAGCTCGAACACGTGCGGCAGCAGCGCGCCGTCGATGCCGATGCCGTTGTCGCGCACGGTGATGAGCGCCTCGCCGCGATCGGCAGTAGCGCTGAGCTCGATCACGCCGCCCTCGGCGGTGTACTTGGCGCCGTTGTTGAGCAGGTTGCCGACGACCTGAGCGAGGCGCGCGAAGTCGCCATGCACCCAGATGGCGGTGCTCGGCAGGTTGAGCACCAGGCTGTGCTTTTTGGAGTCGAGCAGCGCGCGGACCGTCTCGACGCTGTGCTGGATGACCCTGCCGAGCTCGACCGGCTCCTTCTTCAGCGTGATCTTGCCCTGCGTGATGCGCGAGACGTCGAGCAGATCGTCGACCAGCTGCGCGAGATGGGTGACCTGGCGCTCGACCACCTCGCGCGCCCAGGCGATGCCCGGATCGGCAGGCGCGATGCGCCGCATCACTTCCGCGGCGTTGCGGATCGGCGCGAGCGGATTGCGCAGCTCGTGGGACAGCATGGCGAGGAACTCGTCCTTGCGCCGGTTCGCCTGCTGCAGCTTTTCCTCCGCTTCCTTGGTGCGCGCCATCTCGCGCTTCAGGCTCCAGTACAGGCGCGCGTTGTCGAAGGCGATCGCCGCGCGGCTGCAGAGCTCGTCCAGCGTCGCCTGATCGGGCGAGCTGCCAGCCATCCCTTCGCGCGCATGCAGCAGGAGCAGGACGCCGAGAACGCGCTCGCCCGCCTTGAGGGGAAGCACGCGCGCCGCACCGGGAGCCACGCTCACGTCCAGGTCGTAGCCACTGGCGCGCGCCTCGTCCATCGCGCGCACGACCGGCGCCGGCAGCTCCTGCAGCAAGTCCATCGCGCGCACGCCCGCCACGCCCGCGCCGCGGCAAAGGTTCACGTCGCCGTCGTCCATGCGGATGGAGAGCACCGCCTCGTCGGCGAGCCGGGGAACCACCATCTCGAGCAGGCGCTGCATGCCCTCCTCGAGGTCGAGCGACGCTCCGAGCTCCCGGCTGGCGAAAGCCAGGAACTCGGAGCGCCGCGTCGCCTCCTCGGCGGCCGCCCGGTCGGCTTCGGCCTTGGCGAGCGCCCGCGCCTGGCGCTGCGCGCGATATAGCTCGACGAATACCCGCACCTTGCTGCGCAGGATCTCGGGCACCACCGGAGACAGGATGTAGTCCACCGCGCCGAGGGCATAGCCGCGCGCGGTCTGCATCTCGTCGGCATAGGCGGTAACGAAGATGATCGGCGTGTGCCTGGTCTTGCGGTGCTGGCGGATGAGCTCCGCGGTCTCGATGCCGTCGATGTCCGGCATGTTGACGTCGAGCAGAATCACGGCGAACTCGCGCGCGAGCAGCTCGCGCAGCGCTTCGGCTCCCGAGCTCGCCATCACCAGGTTCTGCCCGAGCTCCTCGAGCACCACCTGGAACGCCAGCCGCTTGTCCGGCAGGTCGTCGACGACGAGGATGTTGACCTTGTCGTCCATCAGCCAGGAAGAATGGTGACAGTCACCATTTTTCTCACCGGTGCAGCCATCCGCGCAGCACCGCGAGCAGGTGCACGGTGTCTACCGGCTTGGACAGGTAGTCCCAGGCGCCCGCCTCGATGCATTTCTCGCGGTCGCCCTTCATCGCCTTCGCGGTGACCGCGATGATGGGCAGGTCCTTACGCTCGGGGAGCCTGCGGATCTCCTGCATGGTCGTCAGGCCGTCCATCTCCGGCATCATGATGTCCATGAGCACGATGTCGATGGCCGGATCGCCCTTCACCAGGCGGATCGCCTCGCGCCCGTTGCTCGCCGAGATCATCTGCATGCCCTGGTCGTGCAGCACGGTCGACAGCGCGAAGATGTTGCGCATGTCGTCGTCGACGATGAGCGCTTTCTTGCCTTCCAGCACGCGGCTCGAGTTGTGCAGATCCTGCACCGCCTGGCGCTCGTGCTGGGGTAGCGTCAGGACGTTGCGGTGCAGGAAGAAATAGATGGTGTCGAGCAGGCGCTCGGGCGAGCGCACCTCGCGCAGTGCGAAGAGTCCGTCGCCGCGTCTCCAGCGCGCGAGCGCGTCCGAGCCCGTCCGCGACCCGTAGATCACCACCGGCAGCTGACGCGTCACCGCCTGCTGCTCGAGGATGTCCACCAGGTCGCCGGGCTGCAGCTCTGCGCTGCCCGCCCGAACCACCAGGCAGTCGACCAGCTCCGCGCGCAGCAGCGCGCAGACCTCGGCGCCGTGCTCGCAGGCGGCGACCTCCACTTCCTGCGGATCGAGCCGTTCGATGAGGCTGGAGCGCTCGGCGCCCCGCTCCATCAGCAGCGCGAGCCTGCGGCGCGGACGCGAGATGTAGCCCTTCAGCTGCTCGATCGCCCGGTCGATCACGTCGCGCGAGGCGACCGGCTTGGCGATGAAGCCGATGGCGCCGCAGTTGAGCGCGCGGTCGCGCGAATCGTCGGTCGACACAACGCAGACGGGAATATGGCGCGTCGACAGGTCGGCCTTGAGCCGATCGAGGATCCGCCATCCCTGCATGTCGGGCAGGAAGATGTCGAGGGTGATGATACGGGGCGAGTGCTCCTTGATCATCGAGAGCGCCGCGGCCGCGCTGCCGCTCACCAGGCCCTTGAAGCCCTTTTCCCGGGCGGCGTCGAGAAGCACCCTGGCGAAGCTCAGGTCGTTCTCGACGATCAGCAGGATGTTGTCGCCGGGCTTCACCTCGGCGCGGTCGTCGCCCGCCTCGTTCGCTTGCGGCTGCACCTCCTGCTCGGTGTAGATCGGTTCGACCGCGGGCGAGGGCGCCAGGGCTTCCGGCGCCGGCGCCTCGACCAGCGGCGGCCGCCGCAGGCTGCGCTGCGCGTAGGAAAGCGGCAGGTAGAGCGTGAAGGTGCTGCCCGCTCCTGGCGTGCTCGCGAGCCGGATTTCGCCGCCGAGCAGCTTCGAGAGCTCGCGGCTGATGGCAAGTCCCAGACCCGTGCCCCCGTACCTGCGCGAGGTCGAGCCGTCGGCCTGCTGGAACGCCTCGAAGATGATCTGCTGCTTGTCCTGCGAGATGCCGATACCGGTGTCGGTCACCGAAAAGGCGATGACCTGGCCTGCGCGGTTCAGCTCCTCGTTCTCCGCCGACCATCCCGAGGCCACCGACCCGACCGAGAACGAGACGCTGCCCTGGTGGGTGAACTTGAAGGCGTTCGACAGCAGGTTCTTGATGATCTGCTGCATGCGCTTGATGTCGGTGAATATCGACTTCGGAGCCGTCGCATCGAGGCGCACGTCGAAGCCGACCTGCTTGGATTCGGCCACGTGGCGGAACGTGCGCTCGACATAGCGTTGCAGGTCGAGAAGCCGCAGCTCGCTGACGTCGACCATGACCGTGCCGGACTCGATCTTCGACAGATCGAGGATGTCGTTGATCAGCGCGAGCAGGTCGTTCCCCGAGGCATGGATGGTCCTTGCCGACTCGACCTGCCGCGGGGTGAGGTTGGCTTCGGCGTTCTTGCTGAGCTGATCCGAGAGCAGCAGCAGGCTGTTGAGCGGCGTGCGCAGCTCGTGCGACATGTTCGCTAGGAACTCCGACTTGTACTTCGACGTGAGCGCGAGCTGCTTCGCCTTTTCTTCCAGCGCCTGGCGCGCCTGCTCGACCTCCTGGTTCTTGCGCTCGACCTCCTGGTTCTGGTGCGCGAGCTGCCGGGCTTTCTCCTCCAGCTCCTGGTTGGTCTGCTGCAATTCCTCCGCGAGGGACTGCGACTGCTTCAGCAGGTCCTCGGTCCGGGTGTTCGCCTCGATGGTGTTGATGACGATGCCGATCGACTCGGTCAGCTGGTCGAGGAACGCCTGGTGCGAGGGATTGAAACGCTCGAGCGACGCGAGCTCCATCACGCCCCGCACTTCGCCTTCGAACACCACCGGCAGGACCAGCACGTCGAGCGCGCTCGTTTCCGAGAGCCCGCTGGCGATGCGGAAGGCGTCCGCGGGCACGTTGGTGAGAAGGAGCTTGCGCCTCTCGATGGCGCACTGCCCGACCAGGCCCTCGCCGATGTCGATTTCCTTGCCGTGCGCCCGCATGCCCTTGGAGGCGTAGCTCGCGAGCAGCTTCAGCTTCGGGCTGTCGTTCTCAGGCTTGGTGAGGACGTAGAACTCGGCCTGGTGCGCGCCGACCACCGGCGCGAGCTCCGAGAGAATCATCTGGCCCACCGTGTGCAGGTTGCGCTGGCCCTGCAGCATGCGCGAGAACTTCGCCAGGTTGGTCTTCAGCCAGTCCTGCTCGGTGTTCTTCTGGGTCGTGTCCTTGAGGTTGCGGATCATCTCGTTGATGGTGTCCTTCAGCGCCGCCACCTCGCCCTGCGTCTCGACGGTGATCGAGCGCGTCAGGTCGCCCTGCGTCACCGCGGTGGCCACCTCGGCGATCGCGCGCACCTGGGTGGTCAGGTTTGCCGCCAGCTCGTTGACGTTTTCCGTGAGGCCCTTCCAGATCCCGGCCGCGCCCGGGACCTTAGCCTGGCCGCCGAGCTTGCCTTCCACGCCGACCTCGCGCGCCACGGTGGTCACCTGGTCGGCGAACGTCGCGAGCGTATCGGTCATGGAGTTGATGGTCTCGGCAAGCGCCGCTATCTCGCCCTTCGCCTCCACCGTCAGCTTCTGCCTTAGGTCGCCGTTCGCCACCGCGGTCACCACCTTCGCGATGCCGCGCACCTGCGAAGTCAGGTTGCCGGCCATGAAGTTCACGTTGTCGGTGAGATCCTTCCACACGCCCGACACGCCGCGCACCTCGGCCTGGCCGCCGAGCCGGCCCTCGGTGCCGACTTCCCGGGCAACGCGGGTGACTTCCGATGCGAACGAGGAGAGCTGGTC
>DASZOS010000056.1:0-10633 GCA_035550695.1 Burkholderiales bacterium
CTCTCGGCGGTGGCGATCGCGCGCATGTCGAGCGGGTTCGCGACGACGCGCGGCGTCTTCGACCAGCTCCTTGCCCAGGTGCAGTACGCGCGCAAGGTGGCGATCGCGCAGCGCCGCCCGGTGTTCGTGCGCATCGGGGCGACGCAAGCGCGCCTTTGCTACAGCGTTGCCGGCATCTGCAGCGGCGGCGACGGCGTCGCTTCGCCCACCGGCGAAGTGCCCTTCAAGGTCGACATCCCCGCCGGAGTCGCGGTAAGCGCCGCCGCGCCGGACTTCCAGTTCGACGCCCTCGGCCGCACGCGCGACGCGGCAGGCGCGCTCACTGCCGCGCCCCTGGTCGTCACCGTCACCGGCGAGGGCAACCTGCAATTCACCATCGAGCACGACACCGGCTATGTCCGATCGTAGGGCCGGCTTTTCGCTGATCGAGGTCATCGTGCTGATCGTGGTGGTCTCGGCCGCGCTCGCCGGCGTGCTCATCATCTTTCAGACGAGCACGCGCTCCAGCGCCGACCCGCAGGTGCAGAAGCAGGCGCTTGCGGTGGCCGAGGCGCTGCTCGACGAGATCCTGCTCGCTTCGTACGACCCGCTCCCCGGGACGGGAGCGCGCGCCGACTTCGACGACGTCGACGACTACGCGGGTTACGGCACCGCGGGAGGCATTCGCGACATCCAGGGCAACCCGGTCGCCGGCCTCGAGGCCTACAACGTCACCGGCGTGTCGATCACCGTGGTCTCGCTCAACGACACCGGCGGCGTACTGCCCATGGTGAACGAAGCAAAGCGCATTACCGTCGTCGTCGCCGGGCCGCAAGGGTTCGGCGTGACCCTCGACGGCTACCGGCTGAAATACGCAGGGCCATGAGGGGCTTCAGCCTCCTCGAGCTGGTGGTGACGATCGTCGTGCTCGGCGTCATCGCGGCCGTCGCGGCGGTCTTCGTGCCGCCGGCCTTCGAGTCCTACTTCGCAACACAGCGGCGCGCCGGGATTGCGGATGTCGCCGATACGGCATTGCGGCGCATGACGCGCGACATCCGGCTCGCGCTGCCCAACAGCGCGCGCGTGGACGGCACCAGCCGGTTTCTTGAGATCCTCATGACCCGCAACGGCGGCCGCTACCGCGCGCTGAACGACGACGACAATCCCGTCGCCACCGCCGAGGATCCGCTCGATTTCAGCGCGCCGGATTCGGTCTTCGATACGCTGGGGCTGCTGCCGGCGTTCGGCGACCAGCTGGTGCAGCCGAACGATTACGTGGTGATCCACAATATCGGCATCGCCGGCGCCAACGCTTACGACGTGGGCGCCGCCAATCCCAACATCGCGCGCATCGCCGCCTTCGGCGCGGGCGCCCTTGCCGACGAGCAGCGCATCACGCTCGCGGCGGCGACGCGCTTTCCGCTCGAATCGCCGGGCAGGCGCTTCTTCGTGGTCTCCGGCCCGGTGACCTACGCCTGCTCGGGCGTGGGCAGCGCGGCCGGCGAGGGTACCGGCACGCTGCGCCGCTGGTCGAACTACGCCATCGAGCTGCGCGGCGGCCTGCCGCCCACAACGCCCCCCGCAGGGGCCACCGAGGCGCTGCTCGCGGACCATGTCTCGGCCTGCCAGATCGACTACGCGGCGCTGCCCATGCTCGGGCGCGGCCTGGTCGCCGTGCGGCTCGCCATCACCCGGGCCAACGAAACCGTCACGCTCTACTTCGAAGCGCAGGTCAACAATGTGCCGTAGGCCGCGCGGATTTGCGATGGCGGTCGTGGTGGCGCTGCTTGCCGTGCTCGCGGTGTTCGGCGCCGCCCTGGTGATGATCTCGACCACGCAACAGGTCGGCGCCGCGCTCGACATGCAGGGGGTGCGCGCCTACTACGCCGCGCGCGGCGGTCTCGAATGGGGCATGTACCACGTGCTGCGCAGCGGCTTCGGCGGCTGCGGCGGCATCGACGGCAAATCGCTCGCGTACGGCGCCAACCTTGCCGACTTCCGCGTCACGCTCGCCTGCACCTCAAGTACCCACGAGGAGGCGGATGCGCCGTTGGCCACTTTCAGCATCGTCGCCACGGCGTGCAATGACCCCGTCTGTCCGACCGCCAGCACCCCGCCGCCGGCCACCTATGTGGAGCGCCAGCTGCGCGTGACCGTGGGCGGTAACTGACGAGAGAAAAAAGCCTATTGACAACAATAGGTTAACATTATAACCTCAAGTGATGACTTGAAAAAGGTCGGCCGCGCATGCTCGATTGGCTGAAGGGGGGCAGGACGCCGGGCTGGCTCGCAGTGTCGTTCGACGACGCCTCGCTTCAGTTTGCGCACGCGCGGCGCGAGGCCGGGGTGCGGGCGCTGGTGTCCGCTTACGGCGCGCGCGACCTCGGCTCGGGCACGGGCACGCTCGAGCAGCTGACCCGCGAATTCAAGCTCTCGCATTACCAGTGCAGCACCATGCTGCGCGCCGGCGAGTACGACTTGCTGCTCGTCGAGGCGCCCAACGTGCCGCGCGCCGAGCTGAAGAGCGCGCTGCGCTGGAAAGTAAAGGACATGGTCGACTACAAGATCGACGAGGCCACCCTCGATGTGCTCGATATTCCGCCCGGGGCAGCGGATGCTGGCGCCTCGCGCAGCGAATATGTGCTCGCCGTGCTCGCGCGCAATGAAGTGATCCGCTCGCGCGTGCAGCAGTTCGACCAGGCGCGCATTCCGCTTTCCGTAATCGACATCCCGGACACGGCCCAGCGCAACATCGCCGCCCTGTACGAGGATAGCGAGCGCGGGGTCCTGCTGCTTTACTTCGGGCGCGACTGGGGGCTGCTCACGATCACGCACCGCGGCGAGCTCTACCTCGCACGCCGCCTCGACATGGGCGTCGAGCAGCTCGTCGGGCAACAAGGCGAGGACAGCAAGCCGCTCGAGCGCGTCGCGCTCGAGGTGCAGCGCACCCTCGACCATTTCGATCGCCAGTTCCGCCGCGTGGCGGTGGGCAAGATTCTTCTCGCGCCGACCGGCCGCGGCACCGACCTCCCCGAGACGTTGCGCGCGCGCTTCGAGATGCCGGTCCAGGAAATTGACCTGCGCGACGTCCTCGCCTTCGGCGACGCGCCGCCCGACGAGCAGACCCAATGGCGGCTGTTCCATCACTTCGGCGCGGCGCTGCGCGACGGATCGCCGTGACGCAGCAGATCAATCTCTTCGATCCGCGCTTTCGCCAGCAGAAGAAGCATTTCTCCGCGGCGACGCTGGTGTTAGCGCTCGCTTCGCTTTTCGCGTTGTCAGTGGGCCTGCAGTCGCTCTACGCGCGGCAAAACCGCGCGCTGCAGGCGACGCTCGCCGAAACCGACCGGCGCCTCGCCACGCTGCGTGAGCAGCTGGTCCGCTTCTCCAGCGAGTTTTCGGCGCAGGGGCGCAGCACCGCGCTCGCCGAGGAGCTCGCGCGCGTGGAGGAGCGCCTGCGCACGCGGCGCGAGCTGCTCGCCTCCATGCGCTCGGGCGGTGGCGGCGGGAATGTCGAAGGCTTCTCCCCTTACCTCGCCGCGCTCGCACGCCAGACGATGAACGGGGTATGGCTCACCGGGATAGAGATCGGCGGCAAGTCGGAAGGACTGGTGCTGAAGGGCCGCGTGCTCGACAGCGCGCTCGTGCCCGCTTACATCGGGCAGCTCAATAAGGAGGAGCCCTTCGCCGGCCGCACCGTAAACGAGCTTCGGCTGACCGCGAAATCCGAGCCTGCAAAGAAGGCCGCCGGGCCTGGGCGCTACGTCGAGTTCTCGCTCAGCATTCCGCTGCGCAAGGACGCTTCGTGAAGGCCCTGTGGCAGCGCTACGCGCAACGCTTCGACGCGCTCACGCTGCGCGAGCGCGGGATGATCAGCGCGGCGCTCCTGGTCGCGCTGCTCGCGCTTGCCTACACCTTGATGATCGAGCCCGAGCTCATCAGGCACCGGCGCATGAGCACGACGATGCAGCAGAAGCAGGCCGAGATGAAGGCCTTCGAGGCGCAGGTCACCGCGCTCATCGCCTCGCGCGCGCACGATCCCGACCGCGCCGAGCGTGAACGGCTCGCCAAGCTCAACCATGAGCTCTCCGAGCTCGAGGCGCGCGTCGCGGCCGAGGAACGCCGATTCACCGCCCCGTCGCAAATGCGCACCGTAATCGGCGGCCTGCTCGCGCGAAGCCGCGGCGTGTCGCTGGTGGAGATGAAGACCCTCGCGCCCACGACGATTGCCGAATCGCGCGCCGCCGCGGCGAAGCCCGCGCCGGGCGTCAAACCGCCCGCCGCGGCGAAGCCCCCGGCCGCAGCCAAGCCGCAGCCGAGCGAGCGGCTCATCTACCGCCACGGGCTCGAGCTCAGCCTTACGGGGTCGTACCTCGACCTGCTCGCCTATGTGCGCGATCTCGAGCAGCTGCCGACCCAGCTCTACTGGGCTTCGCTCGAGCTCGACGCGGCCGACTACCCCAAGGTAGCGATGAAGCTCACCGTGTACACGCTCAGCCTGGATCGCGCATGGCTCAACGTCTGATTGTCGCGCTGTGCACACTTGCCGCGCTGGCTGCGGGCTCTTCGGCGAGCCAGGCGGCGCTCGCGCAGGCGCTCGCCGACCCGATGCGCCCGCCTGCCACACCCGGACCATCGCCGGCGGAAGGTGCGGGAGGTGCAGAGAAAGCCGCCGCGCGGCTGCAAAGCGTGCTGATCTCGCGCGCACGCCGCGTCGCGGTGATCGACGGGCGCGTGGTGCAGCTCGGCGAGCGCGTCGGCGACGCGAGGCTCGTCGCGATCTCGGAGTCGCAGGTCGTCCTGCAGCGCGCCAACGGGCGCGAAACGCTGAAGCTCAACCCGATAGTGGAGAAGAAACCGGTCCCTCGGCGACCTGCCAAGGTGGTCCCATGAGAAAAACTACCCTCTTCGCGTTTGTGGCGGCGCTCGCCGCATGTTCGGCGCCGCCGCGGCCGGTGGGCGTCGACCCCGGCATCCTGGCGGAGGTCGACCCGGGCGCGCGCAAGCAACCGGCGCCCTCGGCGGCGGTAAAGGAGGCGCTGCTGCCGCCGCTGCGCATGGAAATGCCGGACCTGCGGGACGAGGCGCTCGATCCCCGCTTCGATCTTTCGGTGAGCAATGCGCCGGCGGCGCAGGTGTTCATGTCGATCGTCTCGGGCACGCGCTACAGCATGCTGCTGCATTCAGGCGTGTCGGGCACGCTCTCGCTCAACCTGAAGGACGTCACCATCCGCGAGGCGCTCGATTCCATCCGCGAGCTCTACGGCTACGACTACAAGGTCGAGGGCACCCGCATCTTCGTTCAGCCGGCGGGACTGCAGAGCCGCATCTTCCAGGTGAACTACCTGCCGGGCCAGCGGCGCGGGTTCAGCGACGTGCGCGTGCAGTCGGGCGCCGTCACCGACGTCGCCGCCGCGCCTGCGACCCTCGCCGGCGCGCCGACGACGACCGGTGCGCCGCCCGCTTCGCGCTCGCTGGAATCGAGCCGCGTCACTACCCAGCAGCAGTCGGATTTCTGGGCCGACCTGCGCACCGCGCTTCTCGCCATCGTCGGCACCGGGGAGGGCCGCTCGATCGTCGTCACCCCGCACTCCGGCGTGGTGGTGGTGCGAGCGCTTCCCGCGGAGCTGCGCGCGGTCGAGGAGTACCTGCGCGCCACGCGCATCTCGGTCGAGCGCCAGGTCATGCTCGAAGCGAAGATCGTCGAGGTGACGCTCTCGGACGCCTACCAGGCGGGCATCAACTGGGCGGCGTTCCGCAGTACCGGCCCGAACCTCACCGTCGGGCAGGTTTCCCCGGGGACGACGCTCGGCGCCCGCCCGCAGCAGATGTCGATTCCCGGCCTCGCCGTCGATAGCGCGGGGCGCACGGTAAGCGCGGCAGCCACGGCGAGCGGGGCGGTGTTCGGCCTCGCGCTGCAGACCTCGAACTTCGCGCTGCTGCTGAGCTTCCTCGAGTCGCAGGGCAACGTGCAGGTGCTCTCGAGCCCGCGCATCGCCACCATCAACAACAGCAAGGCGGTTCTGAAGGTCGGCACCGACGAGTTCTTCGTCACCAACGTGAGCACCACGGCGACGACCAGCGGAAACGCGACTACGACATCGCCCTCGGTCACGGTGCAGCCGTTCTTCTCGGGCATCGTCCTCGACGTCACCCCGCAGATCGACCAGGGGAACAACATCATCCTGCACATCCACCCGTCGGTGAGCGAGGTGACCGAGAGCACGCGCGTGGTCAACCTCGGCGGCCAGATCGCCGAGATCCGCCTGCCGCTCGCCAAGAGCACCGTCAGCGAGACCGACACCGTGGTGCGCGTAACCGACGGCAACATCGTCGCGATCGGCGGCCTGATGAGCGTCGACATCCGCGACGCACGCTCGGGCATTCCAGGCGTGCCCGAAGGAGGGGTGGGCAATCTCCTGCGCAACACCGACCGCTCGCTTCGCAAGAAGGAGCTGGTGATCCTCCTCAAGCCGACGCTCATCGAGTCGGATCGCGACTGGGAGCGCGACGTGCGTGAAACGCGCCGGCGCATGGAAGTGCTGCAATGAACTACCTGCGCCATTTCGGCCTGTCGGAAGCGCCGTTCGGCATCACGCCCGACACCACGTACTTCTTCGCCTGCCGCGCGATCCAGGAAGCCTTCAACACGCTCGTGGTCGCGGTTTCCAACGGCGAGGGCTTCATCAAGATCACGGGCGAAGTGGGCACCGGCAAGACGCTGCTCTGCCGCAAGTTCCTCGGCACGCTGGACGCGAGCTGGCTTTCCGCCTACGTGCCGAACCCGAGCTTCGAGCCGCGGACGCTGTACTTCGCGCTTGCCGAGGAGCTCGGGATCCTGGTAAGCCCGAACCTCGACCAGCACCAGTTGCTGAAAGCCATCATGCGCGCGCTTCTCGACCTCGCGCGCAGCCGCAAGCGGCTGGTGTTGTGCATCGACGAAAGCCAGGCGATGTCGCTCGAGACGCTCGAAGCGCTGCGCCTGCTCACCAACCTAGAGACCGAGAAGCGCAAGCTCATGCAGGTGGTGCTCTTCGGCCAGCCCGAGCTCGACCGCAAGCTCGCCTCGCCGTCGATCCGCCAGCTTCTGCAGCGCATCACCTTCCAGCATCGCATGCGTGGCCTGGAGGAAAGCGAGGTCGGCGCCTACGTCGCGCACCGGCTCGCGGTCGCGGGCTTCAAAGGGCGCTCGCCGCTTTCTGCGGGGGCGCTGCGCGTCTTGCACCGCACGAGCGCCGGCCTGCCGCGCCTGGTCAATATCCTCATGCACAAAGCCATGCTCCTCGCCTACGGCGAAGGCCGCTGGACGATAGAGCGGCGCGACGTGCGCGCCGCCGCGGTCGATACGCCGGCCTCCGTTCCGCTGCGGAAATGGTGGTGGAGACTCAGCTTTGGCCGCGTCGGGAACTGAGCCGCCGTGAGCGTGATCAACAAGATGCTGCAGGAGCTGGACCGCCGCAATGCAATGGCCGGCGCGGAAGCCGCGCCGCCGCCGCAGCAGGTGAAGGTCGTCGGCTCCGCACCGGAGCACCACGAATGGTTCTGGCGCATCCTCGCGCTGCTGGTGCTCGCCACGGTCGCGTGGGTCGGCTGGGTCGCCTACCAGCTGCAGCCGAGAGCGCCGCTCGTCACCGAGAAGGCTTTCCAGACGCAAGCGCAGGCACGCAGGGCCGCCGCAGCCCCCGCCGTCCCATCGCCTGCCGCTCCCCAGCCCGCGACTGCGCCCGCGGTCGCGGCGCCGGAGCCCAAGCCGCAGCCCGCGCAGACCGAGATCTTCAAGCTTGCGCGCGCGATCGAGCCCCCGATTGCCGAGCGAAAACCGCAGCCGGCCGCGACGCCGGTGTCCAGGCCGGCTGCGACGTCGGTCCCAGGGCCGGCCGCGAAGCATGCCGCTGTCCCGGAAATCAAGGCTGCGCCGCCGCCGGAGGCGGCCAAGGCGAGCGTGGACAAGCGCGAGCGCGGCCGCGCGAACGATCCGGCCGAGTCGCAATTTCGCCGGGCTGCGGCGTTGCTGAACCAGGGGCGGGTAAGCGAAGCCGAAGCGCAGCTCGTGGGCGCGCTGCAGGCGGACCCCGCGCACCAGGCGGCGAGACAGACTTATGTCGCCTTGCTGCTCGAGCAGCGGCGCATGAGTGCCGCGCAGCGCGTGCTGCGCGAGGCGCTGGAAGCGAATCCAGCGCAGCCGACGTTCGCGCTCGCCCTCGCGCGCATCTATGCCGAGCAGCGCGATTACCTCGCGGCGCTGGAAGTCATCGATCAGGCTGGCTTGGCGGCGCAGACTGCGGACTTCCAGGGGCTGCGCGGCGCGCTGCTGCAGAGGCTAGAGCGTCACGCCGAGGCCGTCGAGGCCTACCGCCAGGCGGCGCAAAGCGCGCCGGAATTAGGCAGCACCTGGGCCGGACTCGGGATTTCGCTGGAGGCGCTCGGCCGCAGGGCGCAGGCCGCGGAGGCCTTTCGCCGTGCGCTGGGCGCGGGACCGCTCAACAGGGAAGTGCGCGAGTACGCCGAGGCGCGTCTAAAGGCGCTCGAGTGACTCAGGCGGGCGGCGGAATCCTCTCGAGCCGATAGCCGTAGTTGTAGATCGGCACCACGCGATAGCCGGTCTCGGGTCGCAGGTCGAGTTTCTTGCGTACCTGGCTCACGTGGGTGTCGACCGTCCGCGTCGCGAGGTCGCCGGTGCGGCCCCAGACGGTTTCCTGCAGATGGCCGCGGGACATCAGCCGCCCGATGTTGCGGAACAGCGTCACGGTGAGCTCGAACTCCTTGGGCGTGAGATCGATCCTCGCACCGTCCTTGCGCACCTCGTTCCTCTGGGTGTCGATCTCGAAGGGCGGAAAGGAGAGCAGCTTCTGTTCCTCGTTCGGATAGGCGCGCCGCAACAGCGCATGCAGGCGCGCGACGAGCTCCTGGCGTCGGACCGGCTTCACCATGTAGTCGTCGGCGCCGTGCTCCAGCGCGAAAACGATGTCGGTCTCCGAATCGCGCACCGTGACGAAAAGAATCGGCACGCTCTTGGACACGTTGGCGCGCAGCCACATCAGCACTTCGGTGCCGGCAACGTCCGGCACCTGCCAGTCGAGCATGAACAGGTCGAAGCTTTCCCGCCCGGCCTGCTTCATGGCCTCGCGGCCGCTCAGGTAGCCGTGCACGTCGTGGCCATCGTCCGTGATCCAGCGCCGCAGGAGGGCCAGCTGATCGGGATCGTCCTCGAGGATGGCGATGCGCAAGGGTATTGGCTCCTTTCCGCGCAAATCATACCGCTATGGCAAAATCGCCGCCTCTCCCAGGATCGCGATGCGTATTGGCCTGATCGGCGCGGGCACCATCTCCCGCCTCGTACTGGAACAGATACGAAGCGGCGAGCTCGGCAGCTTCGAGGTGGTCGGCCTCATGGGCCGGCCCGGCGGTGCGCCGCGCGGCCCCGAGCTGGCGCGCGAGTTCGCCGTCGCGTACGTGGAGGACCTGGCCGCCCTGCAGGCGAAACGGCCGCAAGTGGTCATCGAAGCAGCTTCGCACGAGGCGGTGCGGCAGCACCTCGTTTCGCTTCTCGAGGCGGGCGTCGGCGTGGTCGTGCTCTCGGCCGGCGCGCTCGTCGACGACGCGCTCCGGGAGTCGGCCGAGCGCGCGGCGACCCGCTCCAACGCGCTCTTTTACGTCCCTTCCGGAGGGATCGGCGGCCTGGATGCCCTGAAGACCGCCTGCCTGGCCGGGGTGGACGAAGTGTCGATCCAGGTAGCCAAGCCGCCCGCCGCCTGGAAGGGAATCGCCTACGTGGAGCGCCGGGGCTTGCGGCTCGACGGGCTGACGAGCCCGCTCACCCTTTTCGAGGGAAGCGCGCTCGAGGGCGTACCCCACTTTCCGCAAAACGTGAATATCGCCGCGATCCTGTCGCTTGCCGGCATCGGCGCCCGGCGTACGCGGCTCAAGGTCGTCGCCGACCCGTCGCTGGAATTCAACACCCACACGATCCGGGTGTCGGGGCGCTCGGGCCGCATCACCGTAACGCTCGAGAACGTCCCGGCGCCCGAGAATCCGAAAACCTCCTGGCTTGCCTGCTACAGCGCGCTCGCGGCGCTCAAGTCGCTCGCCCCGGGCGCCCGGTACGGGACCTAGAATTCAGTAGGTAATTCTTGACCAAGCGTCGGAGGAAACTCATAATTTCGGGTTCCGCCGGAGGGGTGCCCGAGCGGCTAAAGGGGGCAGACTGTAAATCTGTTGGCCTTGCGCCTACGTTGGTTCGAATCCAACCCCCTCCACCAGGCACCAGGCTCGGCGGCACGCAGGGTGAAGTGAACAGCAGAGGATCGATTGAAGGCGGGTGTAGCTCAATGGTAGAGCAGAAGCCTTCCAAGCTTATGACGAGGGTTCGATTCCCTTCACCCGCTCCAGCACGGAATACAGCCCATGTAGCTCAGTGGTAGAGCACTCCCTTGGTAAGGGAGAGGTCACGCGTTCAATCCGCGTCATGGGCACCAGATGACCGGCGAAACTCAGAGGCAGCGGGAAAATGGCTAAAGGCAAATTCGAGCGTACCAAACCGCACGTGAACGTGGGCACGATCGGTCACGTGGATCACGGCAAGACGACGCTGACGGCGGCGATGACGCACATTCTGGCGAAGAAGTACGGGGGCGAGGCGAAGAACTACGACCAG
>DASZOS010000057.1:0-10295 GCA_035550695.1 Burkholderiales bacterium
CTGCCCGGGATGATGCCGAGCTCGCCGGCGCGCGCGCGGATCGCCCCCTTGCGCGTGAGCCAGACCCGCTCGCCGAAATGCGCTTCGCGCTCGACGTAGTTGTGATGGCAGTTCACGGCCTCGCCGGTCAGCTCGAACGGCGGCAGATGGCGGCGCAGCGCCTCGATCACGAGATCCATCATCTCGGCGCGGTTGGCGCGCGCGTAGTGCTGGGCCCAGCCGACGGCTTCGACGTAGTCGTCGAAGTGCCGCGCGCCCTCGGGAAAGTAAGCCAGATCGCGGTCCGGCAACTGCAGCTGGTTGCGCTCCGCGTCTCGTCTGGCCAATTCCATGAAGTAAGAACCGAGCGCGTTGCCGATGCCGCGGCTGCCCGAGTGCAGCAGCACCCATGCGCGCTGCGCTTCGTCGAGGCACAGCTCGATGAAGTGGTTGCCGCCGCCCAGCGTGCCGAGCTGCAGCTCCCAGCGCGAGCTCTTGCCGATGCGCTTCTGGATGCCGGGATGTTTCTGGAGGATACTCGAAAGGCCCTTCTTGAAAGGCCTCGCGGCGTGGGCGCGCGCACGGCGCTCGTCGTGCTGGGCGAAGCCCGCCGGGACGTCGCGGCTGATCTGGTTGTAGAGCTTCCTGAGGGAAGCTTCGTCGACGTGGTTCGCGGTGAGCGAGAGCCGCGCCGCGATCATGCCGCAGCCGATGTCCACGCCGACCGCCGCGGGAATGATCGCGCGCAGCGTGGGGATGACCGAGCCCACGGTGGCGCCTATGCCCAGATGCACGTCGGGCATCGCCGCGACATGGTGGTGCACCACCGGCAGGCGCGAGATGTTGACGAGCTGCGAGCGCGCGGCGGGCTCGATTTCTGCTGTATAGACCTTGACCGGGACGCGGCCTTCGCGGATTTCCTGAATGACCGGCATGCAGCTTAGAGTATGAGCATGGAAACCAACGCGGACGAGCATTTCGACAAGTTGCGCCGGCAGATGGTTGCCGACATCGCCGCCCACACCGTCTTCGCCTGCGCCGAGATCGGCAAGGCCGCGCTTGGCCCGCGCGTGATGGAGGCGATCGGCCGGGTTCCGCGCCACGAATTCGTGCCGGCCGAGATCCGGGAGTACGCCTACGCCGACACGCCGCTGCCGATCGGCTGCAACAAGACGATATCGCAGCCCTTCATCGTTGCGCTCATGACCGACCTCCTCGACCCGCGCGCCGAGGACACGGTCCTCGAGGTCGGCACGGGGCTCGGCTACCAGGCGGCCGTGCTCTCGGCGCTGGTGCGTCACGTCTACAGCGTCGAGATCATCGAGAAGCTCGCAACGCAGGCGAAGACACGGCTCGCACGCCTGGGCCTGCGCAACGTCAGTCTGCGGACCGGCAACGGCTATTACGGCTGGCCCGAGCACGCGCCGTACGACAAGATCGTCGCCACCGCGGCGCCGGAGCTGATGCCCCCGGAGCTGCTTCAGCAGTTGAAGCCCGGCGGCAGGATGGTCCTGCCGGCGGGCCTGCAGGAATCGCAAAAGCTCCTGCTGGTCGAAAAAGGCAAGGACGGCCGGATCGCAGCCAGGGAGGTTCTCCCGGTGCGTTTCTCCCGCATGGAAGGAACCGAGGAGGCGGCGCAATGAGTCATCCGAGCTTCAGGAGCTTCGCGGCGTTTTCCTTCATGATGAGCGGCCGCACTTCCGGCTTGATGTCGAGCTTCTCGAATTCCGCGATCCAGCGCTCGGGGGTGATGAGGGGGTAGTCCGAGCCGAAAAGGATCTTGTCCTTGAGCAGCGTGTTGGCGTACTGCACCAGGATCGGCGGGAAGTACTTCGGCGACCAGCCGGAAAGATCGATGTACACCTGCGGCTTGTGCGTCGCCACCGACAGCGCCTCCTCCTGCCAGGGAAACGACGGATGGGCAAGGACGATCGGCATGTCGGGAAAATCCGCCGCCACGTCGTCGAGCAGCATCGGGTTGGCGTATTTCAGGCGCACCCCGCCGCCGCCGCGGGTGCCGGCGCCGACTCCGGTCTGCCCGGTGTGAAATAGCGCCGGCAGCTTCGCCTCGGCGATCACCTCGTAGAGGGGATAGGCCATCCGGTCGTTGGGATGGAACTCCTGCACCGACGGATGGAACTTGAAGCCCTTGACCTTGTATTCGGCAATCAGCCTTTTCGCCGCGCGCACGCCGTCCGCGCCGCGGTGCGGGTTGACGCTCGCGAACGGGATCGCCACGTCGGCGTTCTTGTGCGCGAGCTCGGCGATCTCCTCGTTGCTCACCTGCCGGCTCGCGCTCTTCTCGCCGTCGACGGTGAAGACCACGAAAGCCATCTTCAGGCTGCGGTAGAGCTCGGCCATCTCGGGCACGGTCTGATGCTGCGGCTGGTAGCGGAAGTAGCGCCCCATCGCCTCCTGCTTATCGGTGGGCGCGTCGTCGACGCGCAGAGCCGACTTCCACGCATGCGTGTGGATGTCGATGGCGACCAGGTTTTTCAGATCCATAGGACCCTTTCGGAAGGTGGATCGCGGTACAGCTCCTCGAGCAGCTGCCTCCTCCTTTCGAGGACGCAGCGCTGGTTGATGGAGCCCTTGTCGGTCATTTCGCCGGCGTCGAGCGAGGGCGGCTCCTCGAGGACGATGGCCCGTGCGATGCGGTTCGAGCTGCCGGTACTTCCTTGATGAAATGATCCAAGACGCTCTCTCACCTCATTCAAATCAAGGTTGCCGGCGGGAAAAATCAAGGCGGCCAGTTCGTTCCTGCCCTCGCCGGCAAACACCACGTCGCGCACCAGGGGAGCGAAATGCTCGATGAAGCGCGCGCGCAGCGGCCCGACGTGCACCCAGGTCCCGGTGGCGAGCTTGAAATCCTCGGCGATCCGGCCGCGGAACAGAAGGCCCTTCGACGGATCCTGCGGGTCGGCGAAGACGAACGCATCCCCGAGCCGATAGTATCCCTCGTCGTCGAACGCGGCCGCCGTGAGCTCGGGCTGGCGCCAGTACCCGGGCGTGATGTTCGGTCCCTTCAGCCGCGCCTCGAGCTTTCCCGCGAGCGGCACCAGCTTCCATTCCATCCCGGGCGCGGGCAATCCGGTGTTGGTGGCGTCCTCGGTCTCCCACATGCGGCCCATCGCGTACGGCGCGGTCTCGGTCGAGCCCAGGCCGGTGAGAAACAGGATCTCCTCGCCGCAGGTCTCGAACGCGAGGCGCTTGATCTCGTCGAACACGTGCTGCGATATCGCCGCGCCGGCGAACCAAAGGATCTTCAGCCGGGAAAAGAAGTTCTTCCTCAGGCGCTCATCCGAGCGCAGGTACGGCAGAAGCGCCTCGAAGCCTTTCGGCACGTTGAAATACCAGGTGGGCGCGATCTCGCGCAGGTTGCGCACGGTGGTCTCTATCGCCCCCGGCATCGGCTTGCCTTCGTCGATGTAGTAGGAGCCGCCGTGATAGATGGCGAGGCCGAAGTCGTGGTTGCCCGCGGCGGTGTGATGCCAGGGCGCCCAGTCGACCAGCACCGGCGGCTCGTCCTGGAGGAACGCGAGCTGGGATGCGACCATCGCCTGGTTCGAGCACCACATGCGCTGCGTGTTGATCACCGCCTTCGGCATGCCGGTCGAGCCCGAGGTGAACAGGAACTTGGCGATGGTCTCGGGCCCGACTTGCGCATGCGCTTCGCCGACGCCTTTTCCCACCGCTACGCATAAGGCGTCTTCGAACCTTTCCAGTCGATTCGCCACATGAACGGCGTCCAGGGCGCGCCGGTACTGCGGGCCGTTTGCAAAAACGAGTCCCGGGGTCAGCAGATCGAGGATGAAGCGCAGCTTGGCGAAGTCGCTCGACAGCAGCGAGTAGGCCGGCGAGACCGGCGCGTACGGCACGCCGACGTACATCGCGCCGAGCTCGAGCAGCGCGTGCTCGATGTCGTTGCCGGAGAGCACCGCCAGCGGGCGCTCGGCCGAAAGTCCTTTCTCCAGGAGGTAGGCGCCGACGGCGCGCGCGCTCTCGAGGGCCGCGGCATACGTGACGCTGCGCCAGCCGCCGCTCGCGTCGCGCTGCGCGAAAAGAATGCGTTGCGGCGCGCGCGCGGCCCAGTATTCGAGCCGGTCGGTGAGCCGGGCGGGATAAGGGCCGAGCGCGGGCGTGCGCATCAGCACCGAGCCGTCGTCCCGGCGCGAAATCTCGAGATCCACTCGGCCGAGCCGAACGGCACGGACGGGCTTGCCTGCGGTCACCAAAGCCTTTGCTATTCGTTGACCGTCGAATTGTAATGCTCTATAAACAGACCACGTTTTTCATAGGGGGAACGCATGAGCAGCCACTTTAGCCGTCGCCGTTTCAACACCGCGCTCGCCGGCGCGGGCCTCGCCAGCGCCGTCGCCCCGTTCGGCATCGTGCGCGCGCAAGCGCAGAAGCTGAAGGTCGGCGTGCTGCTGCCGCGCTCGGGCGTGCAGGGCTTCATCGGCCAGTCTTGCCAGAAGGGCGCCGACCTCGCGCCCGCGGTGCTGAAGCAAATGCTCGGCGTCGACATCGAGCTGATGAACGCCGACACCGAGACCAACGTCGACACCGCGCGCACGCGCGCCGAGCGCCTCATCCAGGAAGGCGCCCACGTATTGGTCGGCCCGTTCGATTCCGGGGCGGCCTCGGCCATCGCGCAGGTGTCCGAGCAGCGCGGCATCCCGTTCATCGTCAACATCGCCGCCGCGCCGCAGATCACCGAGCAGGGCTACAAGTTCACGGTGCGCAACTTTCCCACCGCGGTGGACCTGCTGAGAAACGGCCTGGCGCTGATCGGCGATCTGTTCCAGGCGACCAACACCGCGCCGCGCAGCGCGGTGTTCATGCACGTGAACGACACCTTCGGCCAGTCGATGGCGAAGGGCATCGGCGGCATCCTGCCCAAGCTCACCCAGCTGCCCTTCAAGATCGTCGAGACCATCGCTTACGACCCGGCCGCCAAGGACCTCACCGTCGAGGTGTCCAAGGCGAAAGCGACCAATGCCGATTTCCTGCTCAACGTCTGCCGCCTGAACGACGCCATCATCCTGCGCCGCGAGATGGTGAAGCAGCGCTGGCAGCCGATGGCCATCATCGGCCCCGGCAACCCGGGCATGTACGAGGAGCAGTACTACAAGACGCTCGGCAAGCTTTCCGAGTACGCCATCTCGAACGTGCCGTGGTACCACCCGAAGGCCGAGATCACGCGCATGGTCGAGAGGCAGTTCGACAAGCAGAACCCGAAGGACAAGCTGATGTACCACGCGCTCAACGTCGGCTACACCTTCGAGGCGCTGCTCATCGCCGCCGACGCCTTCAAGCGGGCGAAAACCACCGAGCCGAAGGCGCTCAACGACGCGATTCACAAGACCGACATCAAGAGCCGCATGATGCTCGGCGGGCCGATCAAGTTCAACGCCAAGGGCCAGGTCGAGGGCCTCGCCTCGGCGTGCATCCAGAACCTCAACATGCGGCCCGTGGTGGTGCTGCCGGCGAACGCCGCGGAAGCGAAGCCGGTGTTCCCGGTGCCGGGCTACAAGAAGGCCTAAGCTGAAAAGGGTCCTGACCCCATCCCGAATAAAGGGGGTCAGATCAACATTTCGGCGCCGCTCCGGCCGGCCGACGTTTTCGAAATGTTGATCTGACCCCCTTTATTCAATGACCTGGGACCTCGTCGTCAACGTCTCCATCGCCGGCCTGCTCACCGGGCTGGTGTACGGGCTGATGGCGCTCGGGCTGTCGGTGATCTTCGGCGTGGTGCGGGTGGTGAACTTCGCCCACGGCGAGATGATGACCATCGCGATGTATGCGACGGTCACGCTCTTCGCCGCCTGGCAGATCGACCCTTTCATCGCCGTCCTGCCGGTGGCGGCCGCGTTCTTCGTGCTCGGCTACCTGATGCAGGCGGGTCTCATCAACCCGTTCATCACGCGCCCGGAGCACTCGCAGTTCATCCTTCTGGTCGCGGTGGCGATCATCATGGTGAACGCCCTGCTGGTGAGCTTCGGCCCGGACGCGCGCAACGTGCAGGTCGACTACCAGCTCGAGTCCTTCGCGATCGGGCCGATCCTGTTCGACAAGGCGCGCCTGTATGCCGCCGGCATGGCGCTCGCCGCGAGCGCGGCGCTCTTCGCGTTCTTCCGCTTCAGCCTCACCGGCAAGGCGATCCGCGCCTGCGCCGACAACTACCTCGGCGCCAGGGTGGTCGGGCTGGACGTCAAGCGCTATTACGCGCTCACCTTCGGCCTGGGCTCGGCGTGCGTCGCGGTCGCGGGCTGCATGATGATCCTGCTGGTGGACGTCACGCCGGTTCTCGGCCCGGCGTACACGCTGCTCGCCTTCGTGATCGTCATCGTCGGCGGCCTGGGCTCGATGGGCGGCGCGCTGCTCGGCGGCGTGCTGATCGGCTTGTCGGAGGCGCTGGCGGGCCTGTTCATCCAGCCCTCGGCGAAGAGCATGATCAGCTTCGGGCTTCTCATCCTGGTGCTGCTGTTCCGGCCTCAGGGCCTGCTCGGGAGGCGCGCTTGATCCGCCCGAAGCGATGAGCCGCGCGTCCCTTTCCCTCGCCGTCCTCGCCGCGCTCCTGCTCGCGCTGCCCGCCTTCGCTCGCGGCTACGCGCTTTCCATCGCGACGCTGATCCTGTACTTCGCCTACACCGGCCAGGCGTGGAACGTGATGATGGGATTCGCCGGGCAGCTTTCGCTCGGGCATTCGCTGTACGTCGGGGTCGGCGCCTACGCCGCCGGGGCGCTTTTCTTCCATTACGGCATCGGCCCCTGGGCGGGCCTGTGGGTGGCGATCGCGCTCTGCGTGGCGCTCGGCCTGCTCATCGGCTTTCTCGCCTTCCGCTTCGGCATCTCCGGGGTGTACTTCGCGCTGCTCACCATCGCCTTCGCCGAGTTCACGCGCATCGGCTTCGACCACCTCGACTGGACCGGAGGCCCGGGCGGCATGTTCCTGAAAGTCGCCCAGCGCGACGTCTGGGACCTCGCCAGCTTCCGCGGCCCGCCGCTCATGTACTACTACGCGATGCTGTTCCTGGCCGCCGGCGCCTTCGCGCTGTGTGCCCTTCTCCTGAAGTCGAAGGCGGGCTACTACTGGCTGGCGATCCGCGAGAACGAGGAGGCCGCGCAGGCGCTCGGCATCAACACCTTCCGCTGGAAGATGCTCGCCGTCGCGCTGAGCTCGGCGATGACCGCCGTCGCCGGCGTGTTCTTCGCCTTCTACTACAACAACCTCTTCCCCGAGCAGATCTTCAACATCAGCCGCTCGATCGAGATCATCCTCGGCCCGATCATCGGCGGCATCGGCACCCTCTTCGGCCCGATCCTCGGCGCCGCGGTGCTGACGCTGCTTTCCGACGGGATCACGGAGCTCCTCGCGGCGCTCGGCTGGGAGCTGCCCGGCATCAAGCAGGTGTTCTACGGCATCGTGCTGCTCGCCGTGGTGGTGTTCCTGCCGCACGGCATCTGGCCGGGGCTTTCGCGCAAGCTGCGACTGGACCGCTGATGGCGCTCCTCGAAGTGCGCGGCGTCTCCAAATCCTTCCGCGGCCTGCGGGCGGTCCACGACGCGTCCTTCGAGGTGCTGCAAGGCAGCGTCAACGCGCTCATCGGCCCCAACGGCGCCGGCAAGACCACGATCTTCAACATGATCGCCGGGGTATATGCGCCTGACTCTGGATTGATTTTCTTCGATGGGAAACCGATCAATGGCCTGCGGCCCGACCAGGTGTGCGTAGCCGGCATCGGCCGCACTTTCCAGATCGTGAAGCCCTTCGCCGGGCTTTCGGTGCTCGACAACGTCGTGGTCGGCGGCCTGCTGCGCGAGCGCTCGGCCGGCGCCGCGCGCCGCATCTCGCTCGACATCCTCGAGAAGCTGCATCTCGGCCCGAAGCGCGACCTGCCGGCGTCCTCGCTCACGCTGCCCGACCGCAAGCGCCTGGAAGTGGCGCGCGCGCTGGCGACGCGCCCGAAGCTGCTGCTCCTCGACGAAGCCATGGCCGGGCTGCGCCCGACCGAGTGCGACCAGATGATCGAGGTCTTCCGCGGCCTCAACCGCAGCGAGGGGCTGACCATCCTGCTCATCGAGCACGTCATGCGCGCCGTCATGGCGCTCGCGGAGCATATCGGCGTGCTGCATCACGGGGAGGTCATCGCGCGCGGCAAGCCCGGCGAAATCGTGCGCGACCCCGCGGTGCTCGAGTGCTACCTCGGGGAAGAAACAGAAGTATGAAGAATCAGGGACGGACCACGATTTGCTGACGGTCGAGAACCTGGATTTGTACTACGGCGACGCGCAGGCGCTCTCCGGCGTGTCGCTCGAGGTGCCGCAAGGAGACATCGTCGCGATCATCGGCGCGAACGGCGCCGGCAAGTCCTCGCTCATCCGCACCATCGCCGGCATCGAGGCCCCGCGCGCCGGGAGCATCGCCTTCAAGGGAAAACCGATCCAGGGACTGGAATCGCACCGGATCTGCAACCTCGGCATCGGCCAGGTGGCCGAAGGCCGCCAGGTGTTCCCCAGCCTCACGGTGCTCGAGAACCTGGAGATGGGCGCCATGCTGCCGCGCGCGCGCGCCGGCGCCAAACGAGCGCTCGAGGACGTCTTCACGCTTTTCCCGCGCCTTGCCGAGCGGCGCAGCCAGGTCGCCGGCACCATGTCGGGCGGCGAGCAGCAGATGCTCTCCATCGGCCGCTGCCTGATGGGGGCGCCCGAGCTCATCATGTTCGACGAGCCCTCGCTCGGCCTCGCGCCGGTGGTGGTGCAGGAGGTGCTGCACACCATCCATGTCCTGCACCGGCGCGGGCTCACCATCCTGCTCGTGGAGCAGAACGTCGCCGTGTCGCTCAAGATCTCGCAGCGCGCCTACGTCCTCGAGAACGGGCGGATGGTGATGAGCGGAACGGGCGACGAGCTGCTGCGCAACGACCGTGTGCGCCAGGCCTATCTGGGACTGTAGAGGCGGATGGATCCTCTATCGGCGCTCGCGGTTTGCGCCGCAGCGCTCTGCGTCGGCCTCGCGGTCGGCGCCACCGGGATCGGCGGCGTGCTGCTCATCCCCGCCCTCTGGCTCCTCGCCGGCGTGCCGGTGCGCGAGGCGATGGGCACCGTGCTCGCCGCAAACGCCGCGAACGGCGCTCTCGCCGCATTTCTCTTCGCGCGCCGCGGCAGCATCGACTGGCGCATCGCCGCGCCGCTCGCCGCAGGGGCGCTGGTGTTCGCATTCGCGGGCGGCACGCTGAACGCCTATCTGCCGGCCGCCGCGCTGGTGAAGCTCCTCGGCGTGGTCATGGCGGCGGGCTGCGCCTACGCGTATTTCGCGCCGGCCCCGCGCCTCACGGCAGGCCCCGCGCGCGGCAGAACCGCGCTGCTTTTCGCCATCGGCCTCGTCTCGGGCCTCGCCGCCGGCCTTACCGGCGCGGGCGGCCCGCTCGTGTCCGTGCCGCTCATGACCGCGGCGGCCTTTCCCTTCCTCGCCACCGTCGGCGCGAGCCAGGTGCTGCAGCTCGCCGCCAGCGTTTCCGGCGCGGCGGCCTACGGGCGCGACGGCGCGATCGCAGCTTCGCTCCTCGCGCTCATCGTGCCGGTACAGCTCGCCGGCATCTGGGCGGGTGTGCGGCTCGCGCACCGGCTCGACGTCCGCCTCGCGCGCCGGGCGATCGCCGCTCTGGGCGTGGTTGTCGGCGGCTTGCTCGTAGGCATATAAAGGCGCCTGGATGATCCGCGCAGCCATCGTCGGCATCGGCCTCTGGGGACGCAACCTCGTCGCCAGCGTGCAGGGCAAGAGCGAGGCCATCCGCTTCGTCGCCGGCGTGACTCGCACGCCGGCGAAGGCAGCCGACTTCTGCCGGCAGCAGGGCATCGAGCTCGCGGACAGCTACGCGTCTCTGCTGAGAAATCGAGACATCGACGCGGTGGTGCTCGCGACGCCGCACTCCACGCACTGCGAGCAGATCGTCGCCGCCGCGGCCGCGGGGAAGCATGTTTTCGTCGAGAAGCCGCTCGGCGTGGATGCCGCAAGCGCCGCCCGGGCAGTGGCATCCTGCGAAAAGAACAAAGTGACCCTTGCCGTCGGCTACAACTGGCGCTTCCAGCCGGCGCTCGCCGAGACGAAGCGCATGCTCGAGGACGGCCGGCTCGGCAAGCTCCTGCACATCGAGGGCAATTTCTGCGGCCCGAGCGCGTATCGCTTCGGCGCCGAGCACTGGCGCCACGACCGCGAGGAGGTGCCGGCGGGCGGCATGACCGGGCGCGGCGTGCACGTCGTGGACGCGATGCTCTACCTCGCCGGCCACATCGGCTCGGTGTTCGCGCAG
>DASZOS010000058.1:0-33565 GCA_035550695.1 Burkholderiales bacterium
TCAGCCCGCGACGACGGGCGAGAACCGGTGGATGTACCACGACAGCGCCTCGCGAAGTCCGCTGGTCAGGCTGTGGGTGGGCGCATAGCCCAGCAGCTCGCGCGCCAGAGCGATGTCCGCCAGGGAATGTCGCACATCGCCTTCCCGGAACGGCCGGTGCACCGGCCGCACCGCGCTCAGCTCGCCGCGCTGCTCGGCGAGCAGGCCGCGCAGGATCTCGAACAGGCGGTTGAGCGACGTGCTTTCGCCCACTGCAACGTTGTATACGCGATTCAGCGCCCGCGGCTCCTCCGTGAGAGCGGCAAGCAGGTTTGCCTGCACTGCGTTCGCCACGTAGCAGAAGTCGCGTGTGGTTTCGCCGTCGCCGTTGATCTCGACGGGCTCGCCTACGAGCATGGCGCGCGCCCAGCGCGGGATCACCGCCGCGTAGGCGCCTTCCGGGTCCTGCCGCGGGCCGAACACGTTGAAGTAGCGCATGCCGATTGTCTCCATGCCGTAGCAGCGCGCGAACACCCCCGCGTACAACTCGTTCGCGTGCTTGCTTACGGCGTAGGGAGACAGGGCGCCGCCGATGGCGCCTTCGGATTTCGGCAGCCGCGGGTGGTCGCCGTAGGCGGCGCTCGAGGAAGCATAGACGAAGCGCGCCTTCGCATCGCGCGCGGCGACGAGCATGTTGACGAAGCCGGTGACGTTCGCCTTGTGGGTTGCGAGCGGGTCGGCGATCGAGCGCGGCACCGAGCCGAGCGCCGCCTCGTGGAGCACTACGTCGGCGTCGCTGCAGGCCGACCGGCAAGTCTCGGCATCGGCGATGTCGCCTTCGATGAAGCGGTGGCGCCGCCATGCCGCCGGCCCGACCGCCGCCTCCACTTCGGCCAGGTTTTCGGGCTTGCCGGTGGAGAAGTTGTCCAGGCCCGTTACCCGCTGCCCGAGGCGAAGCAGCGTCTCCACCAGGTGCGAGCCGATGAAGCCGGCGCTTCCCGTCACTACCCAGGTGAGCTTCCTTCCGGCGAGGCGCTGCGCTATGCGTGTCATCGGCTGCATGGATTTCCTACAGGCGCCATACGTCCAGCCCGCGCGCGCGCAGCGCCTCGGCGTCGGCCTGGTTCTTCACGTCGACGTAGACGCCGTTGGGGCTCAGTTTTTCGAGAATTCTCTCCATCGGGCGATTGCGGAATTCGTCGTGCGCGACCGCCGCGACCATGGCTGCGGCGCGTGGCAGCTCTTCCCAGGGGGTGAGGCGGATGCCGTACTCGTGCTCGGCCTCCTTCGCGTCGGCGATGGGATCGTGCACGAGGACGTGCGCGCCGAATGACTGCAGCTCGCGCACGACGTCGACGACGCGCGAGTTTCGCGTGTCGGGCACGTTTTCCTTGAAGGTCAATCCGAGCACGATGATGTTTTCCTTGTTCACCGCGAAGCCGCGCAGGCTCATGCGCTTGATCGTCTGCTCCGCGATGTACTTGCCCATGCCGTCGTTGATCTTGCGCCCGGAGAGAATGACCTGCGGGTGGTAGCCGACCGTCTCGGCCTTGTACGTCAGGTAGTATGGATCCACCCCGATGCAGTGCCCGCCCACCAGCCCGGGGCGAAACGGAAGGAAATTCCATTTCGTGCCCGCCGCTTCGAGCACCTCGGCGGTATCGATGCCGAGCTGGTGGAAAATGATCGCGAGCTCATTTACCAGCGCGATGTTGAGGTCGCGCTGCGTGTTTTCGATCACCTTGGCGGCTTCGGCGACCTTGATGGAGCTGGCGCGGTGCACGCCGGCGCTCACCACGCTGCCGTAGATCTCGGCCACCCGGTTCAAGGTCGCCGGGGTGTCGCCGGAGACCACCTTGACGATTTTCCCGAGCGTGTGCTGCTTGTCGCCGGGGTTGATGCGCTCCGGCGAGTAGCCGATGAAGAAGTCGTGCTTCCATTTCTTCCCGGAATGCTTTTCGATCACCGGGACGCAGACTTCTTCGGTCGCGCCGGGGTAGACCGTCGATTCGAACACGACAGTCGTGCCGCGCGTCAGGTTCTGGCCCACGGACGTGCTGGCGCCGATCAAGGGGCCGAAGTCGGGGTTGTGGGCGTCGTCCACTGGCGTAGGTACCGCAACGATGATGAAGTCCGCTTCCCGCAGGGAACGCGGGTTGGTCGTGACCTCCAGCATTCTCGCGGCTTTGAGATCCTCCGGGCTCACTTCTCCGGTGGGATCGACGCCTTTGCTGTATGCGGCGACCTTTTCCCCGGACAGATCGAAGCCGATCGTGCGGTATTTCCTGCCGAATTCGACCGCGAGAGGCAAGCCGACGTACCCGAGCCCGACAATTGCGACAGTGGTCATTTTCGCTGCCCCTACAGGCCGGAAAGCAGCTTGGCCGCTTCCTGTTGCGCCGGAAGCCGGCTGTCCAGCTTGGCCAGCGTCTCCAGCTCCTTGCGCGCCGCGCTCTTGCGGTTGGCCTTGAGCAGCGCCTTGGCGAAGTTGAGCCGGATCGGGTAGGCCTGCGGCGCGAGCTCGGCCGCGCGCCCGAGCAGCTCGAGTCCGCGCTCGAGATCGTCGCCCGCCGCCAGGATCGCACCGAGGGTGTCCATGATGGCCGGGTTCTCCGGCGCCAGCTCGTACGCCCGCTCCGCGTACTCGAGCGCCCCGGGCCGCTTCAATTCATGCCTGGTCCATGCAACATTGTTGAGCAGTAGCGGACTGTCGGGTGCCCGCTCGAGTGCGCTGTCGTAACGATTCGCCGCGCTTTCGAAGCGCTTGGCGGCAACGTCGCGGTCGGCAAGATAGGTGAGCACCGAGGCGTCCTTGGGGTGCGCCCGGATCCACTGCCCGGCGAGCTTGTCGGCCTCCGCCGGTTTTCCGGAAGCCGTGAGGACGGCGTGGCCGCGCGCGATGAGGATGGGAAGATCGAACTTCTTGATCGCTTCGCGATAGGTTCGCTCGGCAGCTTCCCAGTTCTTCTGCGCCACGTAGATTTCACCTTCGAGCACGTAGCCGAAGGGCTGCTTCGGTTTTTCGGCCTGCACCGAGCGTGCCTCGCGCACCGCCTGCTCCGCACGTCCGGTGGACACGTAGATAGCGGCGATGTCGCGCTGGGCGCTCGCCAGGTCCGGTTGCAGCTCCAGGGCCGCTCGCAGCGACTTGATGGCGTCGTCGGGCTGCTTGGCGGCCTGGTGCGCGGCCGCGAGCAGCAAGTGCGGCTGCGGCGATTTCGGCAGCATCTCCGAAAGCCGCGTCAGCGTGGCGATGCCCTGCCGGTTTTCGCCGGCGGCGACTTGCGTCGTCCCCAGCACCTGGGCCATCTGGGGGCTGTTCGGCAGCGCGGCGGCGGCATCCTGCGCTGCCACGAGGGCAGCCTTCGGGTCGCGCGCCCTGAGGTAATGGTTGACCAACGCCACCCGCGCGGTCGGCGACTGGGGATTGGCGAGCACGGACTGTTTCATCAGCTTTTCGATTTCCTTGGCGTCCGCGCCGGTCGTGCGCAGCATTACCGCGAGCCCGAGGAGCGCCTGCTCGTTGTTGGGCTCCTTCTTGAGCGCCGCCTCGTAGCGCTTCTTCGCCGCATCGGTCTTCTTGTCCTGCACATCCAGGCGAGCAAGGGCGCTCACCGCGGGCATGTAGGCCGGGTTGAGCTCCAGGGCCCGCTCGAAGCTTGCGCGCGCCTTGGCGGTGTCGCGCTTCAGGAGCAGGGCCAGGCCGCGCAGGTTGTGGGTCAGAGGATTCCTGGGCTGCTTCTTCTCGAGCGTCTGCAGCGCCTCGAGCGCCTCGTCCGCCTGACGCAGGCGAAGATGCGTGGTGACGAGCGCAAGGTCCGCTTGGTAGTCGTCGGGGTGGCTGGCCGAGGCCGCCTCCAGCTCTGCGAATCCTTTGCTCGCGTCTCCAGCGATAAACCGGATCCGCGCCAGTCGTGTCTGCACCCGTACGTTATCGGGCAGCAGCGCCTTGGCGCGCTCGTAGTGGCGGGCAGCGCCCGCCACGTCGCCCGTCGCAAGCGCGGCCTCGCCGGCGAGCGCGAGGACATTGGGATCCTCGCCTCCCTTGGCGAGAAGCTCGCGCAGCTCGCGCATGGCCACCTCGGTCTGGCCCATGCGCAGATGCGTCGCGGCAAGCAGGCGCTTCGCGCCGGGCGCTTCGGGCGCCTTGAATACGGCCTTGCGCAGATGCGCTTCGGCTTCGGCGTAGGCGCCGGTTTCAAGCGCCGCCATTCCCGCAAGCGTGAGGCTCGGAACATGCTCGGGCGCCACTTTGAGCACCTGCTGGATCGCCTCCTTCGCTTCGGCGAACTTGCGCTGCTCTACGAGTACGAGAGCCCTTGCGTACGAAAGTCGCGGATCGCGCGGCGCCGCTTTCTGCAGCGCTTCCACTTCCGTGGCGGCGGCTTCCAGCGAGCGTTGGCGCACGAGGTGGCTGATGAGGCCGAGGCGCGGCTCCGCCTGGCTCGGCGCCGCTTCTATTGCCGCGCGATAGGCCTTTACCGCGGGCTCGCCTTGCCCCTGGGCAGCAAGCAGGTTCGCCTTGAGCATCAGCGCCTGGAAGCTGGCAGGCGAGGCCGCGAGCGCTGCCTCGACCCGGCTCAGCGCCCCGGCCAGGTCCTGCTGCTCGGCGGTGAGCCTCGCCATGCCGAGATTCGCCGAAAGGTTGGCGGGATCCAGGGCGAGCGCCTCCTTGAACGCCGTCTGCGCCTCGCCGCGCCGGTTGCCCAGCAGCTCTGCCGTGCCGATCAGCGCGCGCAGCTCTGCCCGTGGCTTCGGCGCGGACAGCGCCGTCGTCGCGAATTGCGCGAGCACCTTCCCGGGCTCGCCCTTGCCGAGCAGGGTGCGCGCGCGAGCGATCTGCAGGTCGTCCGACGTCATGCCGAGCTGGACCGCCTTGTCGAGCTCGACCTCGGCGGTCACGAGATCGCCGTTCTCCAGCGATGCGAAGCCGAGCAGGTAGCGAGCCTCGGAGTTGTTCGGCTCCTTCTGCAGCGCATTCTTGAGCTGGATGATCGAGGCATTGAAGTCGCGTTTTGCGATGTAGCTCTTGGCGGAGGCGATCAGCGCCGCCGGGTCATCGGATTGGCAAGCGGCGAGCGACAGGGCGAGCGCCAGGAGAAGAATCGAAAGCGTCGGTTTCATCGCGATGTTTCCTTGAGTCCGAACCGGTTGAGCAGGTCGTAGAGCGTCGGGCGGCTGATACCGAGCAGCTCGGCCGCCCGGCTCATGTTGCCGTTGACCCGGGAGAGGACCCGGATCACGGCGTTCCTTTCCGCCTCGTCGCGGATGTCTTTCAGCGTACGGACTTCCTCGCCGTCGCTCGCCGGCGCGAGGCCGAAGTCCGCGGCGCGCAGCGTGTTGCCGTCGGCCATGATGACCGCCCGTTTGGTGCAGTTCTGCAGCTCGCGCACGTTGCCTGGCCAGGGATGCGTCTCGATGGCGGCAAGCGCGTCGGGCAGCAGCGTCATGGTGCCGCGCTTCTGCTCTTCGGCGTACTGGCGCACGAAAGCGTGCGCGAGCAGCGCCTGGTCCCCCCTGCGCTCGCGCAGCGGCGGGATGGTGACGACGATTTCCGCGAGGCGGTAATAGAGGTCTTCGCGGAAGCGGCCGTCCCGGATCATTCCCGGCAGGTCCTGGTGCGTGGCGCATACGACGCGTACGTCCACCGGGATTTCCTGCCTTCCGCCGAGGCGCTCGATGATGCGGTCCTGCAGAAAGCGCAGGATCTTCGCCTGCAGCGCCGAGGGCAGGTCGCCGATCTCGTCGAGGAAGATCGTGCCCTTGTGCGCGACTTCGATCTTCCCGGGCGTCTGCTTGGCGGCGCCGGTGAACGCGCCTTTCTCGTAGCCGAAGAGCTCGCTCTCCAGCAGGTTCTCGGGAATGGCGGCGCAGTTGATCGCGACGAAGCGCGCGTCCTTGCGCGCGGACAGGGCATGCACCGCGCGCGCCAGCAGCTCCTTGCCGGTTCCCGATTCCCCGAGCAGCATGACCGTCGCGTTGGTGCCGGCCACTTTCTCGACCGTCGCGCAAACCTTCAGCATCTGCGGATCTCGCGTGAGGAGCTCGCTCAACGGGCCGCTGCGTTGCACGGCCTGCAGGCGCTTGTTCTCGGCCTGCAGCTCGTGCAGCCGGTAGGCCCGCTCGATCATCAGCGCCAGCAGCTCGGGCTGGAAGGGCTTCGAGTAGAAGTCGTAGGCGCCCAGCGCAATCGCCTTCAGCGCGTTGGCGTGGTCGTCCTGCCCGGTGAGCACGATCACCTTGGTGTCGGGCGCCGCCGAAAGGACTTCGTGCAGCAGCCGAAATCCCTCCGAGGGATCGTCCGGACGCGGCGGCAAGCCGAGGTCCATCGTCACCACGGCCGGCCGGTGCCGCCGCAGCTGCACCAGGGCGCTGTCGCGGTCGTTTGCCGGGACCGGCTCGTATTGATCGAAGCTCCACATCATCTGCGTCTGCAGCGCCGGGTCGTCTTCGATGATCAGCAGAGGCGCCCGGTTTCCGTTCATGTGGGGTTGGCTCACGCGGCTTCCCTCGTTTGCTCGCCGCGCGCCGCGTGATCGGGATGCAGGGGGAGGAAAACCCTGATTCGAGTGCCCGACCCCTGCCGGCTGTCCGTCTGGATGGTGCCGCCCATCTCCCTGACCACCTGCGCGGTCTCGAACGCCCCGATGCCCATTCCCTTGGGCTTGGTGGTCTCGAACGGTCGAAACAGCCGCTCGCGCACGAACTCTTCGGTCATTCCGCAGCCGGTGTCGGCCACCTCCAGCAGCGCGCGGCCCTGTTCCGCGGAGACGCCGATCCGGACGCTGCCGGCTGTCCGGGTGGCGTCGATGGCGTTCTGCACGAGGTGGCCGATGACACGCTCGAAGCGCTGCTGCCGGCCCACGACGAAGATCCGCTCCGAGGTCTCGACGGCGATGTCGGCGCGATCGGCTGCCGTCTGTGCCACTACCCGCTCCACGAGCTTGCCCAGATCGATAGGCCGCAAGCCTTCTTCCGCGCCGCTGCCCGCGCTCAATTGGACCATCAGCTTGCCCACGCGCTCGCTGACGTGGCGCACCGTGGACAGCATGTCTTCCTGGAAGCGCGGATTTTGCCGGTGGCGCTCGGCGTTCTTGAGCAGCAGCGAGAGCTGCGCTACGAGATTCTTCAGGTCGTGGACCACGAAGGCCGACATCTTGTTGAAGGCGTCGAATTTGCGCGCTTCGATGAGCGCCTCGGAGGCGCGGATCTGGGCGAGGAAGCTGCCGACCTGTCGTGCGGCCGTCTTCAGCAGGTCGAGCACCTCCCAGTTGAGCTCGACCTCGGCACGAGGCTTCGCGAGCACGACGAAGCCGATCAAGCTCTCCTGCGCGATGATCGGCACGATGACCCACGCGCTCGCCAGCTCGCGCAGCCATCCGGGAAGCTCGAGCCCCGCATAGCGCGAGGGCTGATCGCGGTATTCCTGCATGCTGATGACCCAGCCGGTCTTCGACAGGAACCGTGGCAGGGACGCATCGGCGCTTTCCCGGGCCTCGGATGGCGGCAGATTCCAGCTTGCCGTCTGGACGAACACGCCACTGTCGTCCTGCAGCCACAACGCGCCCGCCGGACTCTCGACGAGGTTGGCGAGGGCCTCGATCGAGCGCTGTGCGCTGCTCGCGCCCGGCTCGGACTTCGAGAGCAGGCTGGTGAACCGCAGCCATTCCTCGCGGTAGTCGTAGCGGTAGGGAAAGAAATGCTTGTTGATGAAGACGCGCAAACGCGAGCGCAGCGTCCCGGACGAGAACATCCAGCCGAGCAACAGCAACCCCACGAAGACGAACCCGACCTGGAAGGTCTTGCCCCAGCTGCCGCCGAAGAAGCGCACGTAGTAGCCGGCGGCGGAGACACCGAGCAGGTAGACCCCGCAGGCGAGCAATGCCGTGGAGTGAAACACGACGCCGCGCGAAAGCGCGATATCGATGGTCCAATCCTTGTTTCGGACGGTGGCGACGGCGATGAACGGGATGACCAGGGCTTGCGCGAGGCCGCGCGCCGCCCAGAGATGCCCGTCCAGCCGGCCGACGAGCAGCGCATCGGCATAGACGTAAAGGTCGAAAACGAAGCTCGCGCCCAACCCGAGGCACAGCGGCTTGATGGACCAGCGGGCTTGTTCCCCGGCACGCCGAAAGAGCTGTTCGGTCAGCACGAGTCCGGCCACGGCAACGGCGAGGAGAAAGCCGAAAGGCAAACGCGCCTGCGCGGGCTCCGCAACCGCGTCGGATGGCGGCGCCTGGGGCAACAGCCACGCTGCCGCCGGCAGCAATACCAGGGCGAGCAGCTCCCAACGCAGCCTGCGCGGGCTCGCGAGCAACGCGATCGCGAACAGCAGCCAGCCGGCGATCCGCAAGCCATCGGTCACGGCTTGCGCACGCCAGAGAATCGGCGAAGCCGTGAGCGCATAGCCAAGGCCGCTTAGCGCCCACAGCCCGCTCGCGCCCACCGCGCCGAGCAGCATCACGGCTTTCGCGCCGCCGCGCCATCCGAGCGCGAGCTGCATGGCAAAGAGCGCGAATGCGAGCGCGGCGAAGCCGTAGCTCGCGGCGCCGGGTTGGCCGAACGAGAGCTCGAGCACCGTCAGAGCACCGCGCCAGCGGCGCGCGGACGATCAGCGGGCGCCGATGCGGAAGAGAACGATTTCAACGGTTTGTAGAAGCACCATCAGATCGAAGGCAAAGCTGTGGTGCTTCACGTAGTACAGGTCGTATTCCAGCTTGTGCTGCGCGTCCTTGTGAGAGGACCCGTAGGAGTAGCGGACTTGCGCCCATCCGGTAATGCCGGGCTTGACGAAGTGCCGCTCTCGATAGTACGGAAGTTCCCGCGCCAGCTCCTCGACGAAGGCGGGTCGCTCGGGGCGCGGGCCGACGAAGCTCATGTGGCCGACCAGGACGTTGAGCACCTGGGGCAGCTCGTCGATGCGCAGCCTGCGCAGCACGCCGCCCACGCGCGTGACGCGCGCGTCGTTGGCGCTCGCCCATACCGGCCGGCCATCCTTTTCCGCGTCCACGCGCATGCTGCGGAACTTGAGTATGGGAAAGAGCCTGCCGTTCTGGCCGGTGCGGATCTGACGGTAGAAGACCGGGCCGCCGTCCTCGAGCTTGATGGCGAGCATGGTCAATAACGAGACGGGCAGCGTGACGAGCAGGATGCCGAGACTGACCATGACATCGAAGATCCGCTTGGTCGTGAGCCGCAGGACGTCGCAACGGAATCCGTTCGAGAAAATGAGCCAGCTCGGGCGCATCACCTCCACGCTGACCCGCCCGCTTTCCCGTTCCAGGAAGGTCACGAGGTCGGTGACGTAGATGCCGCGCAGGCGGCATTCGAGAAGCTCCGCGGCAGGGAAACCGGCGCGCTGATCGTCCATCGCCACGACGATTTCTTCGACCCGCTGCTGGAGCGTGTGCCGCACCAGCTCGCCCGGCGCGCGGACCGTGTTGCCGGCGGGGCCTTCCTCGCTGTCCCCGGGTGCGCGCAGATAGCCGACGATGCGGAATCCCCTTTGATCGCTGCGCCTGCGCAAGCGCTTGCCGATGGATGTGGCGCGGGCGCCTGCGCCCCACACCAGCACGCGGCGCTTGAAGAACTCTTCGTCGACCAGGCGAAGAAAAACGAAGCGCGTGAGGGCGAGCCCGATGAAGGCGAATCCGCCGATGAGGAAGGTGACGCCCCGGCCTACGAACAGCTGCGGCGCGACGTAGAAAATCAATGCGAGCGCGACCTCGGCGAGCATTATGGCGAGCGCCAGTCGTACGAGCACGCCGTTGAACCCGGCGCGATGATGCAGCTCGTACAGGCCCAGCGCGGCCAGGCTCAGCAGGAAGATCCCGGCGACCAGCAAGGCCCTCGGCCAGATCTGTCCCGCGGTGGCCTCGAAGGCGGCGAACGTGGCCGTGAATCCATGGAAACGAACCAGGATCGCGAAGTAGACCGCCAGCCCGACAGTCGCCGCCTCGATGAGCGCGAGAAGCGCGAGCCGGTGGATGTGGCCGTTGAAGAGGCGCAGCGATACGTAGCGCTGCGGGAGGACTCCCGCCTGCTCTGCGACGCTTACGGCCAGTGGACTGGCGTTCAAACAACCCCTCGGACCAAGACGCTGCGCTGCTCGTTGATGCCCGGATTACGCTGAAGCGAGTGCCGGGTCCGTGGCCTGGAAGAGCGCCCCTGCTTTTTTCGCTCTGTTCGGGTTCGTGCTTTCCGCCGTGCTCGCTTCAGACCCATCTGGAAGCGAAAAAACTGTATCGTGGGTCCGTGCAGAGTCGCAACATAGTCTTTTGGAGCTAACGCTTTGAAGAGGGACGACATGCGCACCTTGCTCATCTGGATCGCGAGGCTCGCGGGGCTGCTTGGCGTCGCCGCCATCGCTGCTGCGGTGGCGGGGCGCCTCGTGGGCGAATACTGGCTGGCAGGCTTCCAGGTGGGCACGATCCTGCAGGCCGGAATGGCCGCGACGCTCGTCGCGTGTCTTGCCTACATTACGGTTCTCGTGGAGCGGCCGAACGGGAAGGCGCGTATCGATTGATGCGCAGGCGGGTAGCTCAGTGGCAGAGCGCGGCTATTACACGGCCGAGGTCGGAGGTTCGATCCCTTCACCGCCTACCACAGCGTCGAAGGAGGGCGGGTCGCAAGCCGGGCGCTGCTCGCCATTAGCTCCAAATAGCTATTGCCGCGACGCTCGCGCTGGCCAAGCATTGCCGCAAAGGTGCGGCGCCGAGCTCGGCGTCGAAGCATGCGAGGAGACCGCGCGCTGAGACTGGCGGGAGATCGCTCAGAACGGAAGCGGCGGGCCGCGCCAGCCCGCGTCGCGCGGTCGCGCGCGCGCAAGCGCCTCGGACGCCTCGATCCACCCCTCGCAGGCGTTGCGCCCCGGCCGCCGCCGCCACAGGTTCAGCAGCCCTTTGCAGCGCGCGTAGAAGCGAAAGAAGCGAAGCAGCCTCTTGCGTTCCGCGCTGCTCGGTTCTGCAGGGCTGCAAATGAGCTTGTCGTCGGTCATGCCGCGGTCGGTGAGCGAGATTGCGCCCCAGGCTTTGGCTCTGATTCGCGTTCCGCGAGGCAGCCGCGGGCCCAGCACTACCGCGTCGAGAAGATCGCCTTCCAGTCCTATGTAGAGCGGCGCCGACCCGTAGTTGAACGGGCAGGGCAGCGGCGAGACGAAGTCGATGCGGCCAAGCGATCCGCGCTTTAGAAAGCTGCCGCGCGGGATCTCGATGACTACTTCCAATTCAAGCGGCGGCGAAACAAGAGCCCCCTTCCGGCCTCGACGGGCGGCCGGGCAGCAGTGTACGCCTCGGGGGCTTCCCGCCTGCGCTGTCGGCCCTTTATGAGCGCCCTGCGCTGGCCTATGATGGGCTGCAAGGGGAAGCATGTTTCCGTTTGACATACGGGATCTCGGGGGGAGCTTCAAGCGCTACTTCGAGATCGTGCCGGCGCTCACCGACGATTTGCGGAAGCATGCTTACCGCATCCGCCATCAGGTGTATTGCGAAGAGCTGAAATACGAGCCGACAAGCCCCAGCGGGCTGGAAATCGACGACTACGACGCGCATTCGCTGCATTGCCTCATCCGCTCGGTCAAGAACGACAATTACGTCGGCTGCACCCGCGTGGTGCTGGCGCGTGGCGATGATCCGCAGCGTCCGCTGCCCTTCGAGAGGATCTGCGCCGAGACCATCGATCGTTCTGTCGCTGACCCGCAATCGCTGGCGCGAAGCACCATCGCCGAGGTGTCGCGCCTCGCCGTCATCGCCCAGTATCGGCTGCGACGAGGCGAGGCCAAGACGCTGGTTCCGATGAACGACGAAACCTTCGGAACGCCGGTACGGCCGCGGTTTCCCTACATCCTCGTCGGCCTTTACCTGGGGACTATCGAGCTCGCCCGCCTTCACGGGATCGAGACGCTCTTCGTGCTCACCGAGCCGCGGCTCGCGAAGCACTTTGCCCGGCTCGGCGTCGAGGTCACGAAGATCGGCGGGGCGATCGAGCACCGCGGCACCCGGGTGCCCTCGATGATGCGCGTCCTGAAAATTGTCGACGGCCTGAATTCCATCATGCGGCCGCTGTATGACGTGATCGCGAAAGAGGTGCAGGAAGGCCTGAGCGCACAGAGGGCTCGAGTCTAGGCCGGACTGGTCGCCTCAAGCCGCGGGCACGATCAGCGACAGGGCGAACGAAGCGAGTGCCTAGGCTTTGCTTGTGCGCCGCACCTTGGCAATTGCTGCTTTTGCAAGCGCCATGGCCATCGCCTCATCGGAGAGCTTCCTCGTTTCCGCGGCGATGAGGTCGAGCACCAAGAGGAAAGCCACCGGCCCCGGCATGCGGGTTTCGGCAGCCCATTCCTTCACCTCCGTCCTGGTGACGCCTAGATGCCTGGCGAGCTGCTGGTAGCCTTCGACAATCTCGGCGGCATACCTTACGGTCCGCCCACATATTTCCTTGTCCATTGTCGTTCTCCCTGCCCTACGGGCCGCCATTATGCGCGATGAGGCGAGCGCATGCGCAGGCAATGTCGCTCTGTGCTGTCGAGCAGCTTTACAGTTCTCCTCGCCCGTCACGATAAGTCCTTTAAAGCGCGCTTTGCAGGCGAAGCCAGCCGGGAGGGGAAACGACGCGGCTGTTGCTCGCGTCCGAAATACGCGGAACTTTGGTTATGCTGCCGCACAAGGGGGCAGCGATGCGCGACGACAGGGGGAAGCTGCGGCGAAACGATCAGGATGTCACTGCTACGGTGCAGACGACTGATGCCGATGAGGTCGCCGCCGAGGTGCTTCGCATCTTTCAGACGCTTTTTCGCAGCGCAGGCGCCGATAAGCTCGAGCGCGCCTTTCTCGATACCGGCCGCCTGTACAGCGGCCGGCACCCTCGGTATTTTCCTTGCGATACCGGCTACCACGATCTGCAGCACGTGCTCGAAGTCACGTTGGCGATGGCGCGGTTGATGGATGGGTATCAGCGCGCCAGGCGTGATACGGAAGCGCCTCTCACGAGCGAACTCTTCATCGTCGGCGTAGTTGCCGCCTTGTTCCATGACTGTGGTTACCTTCGCAAGCGAACGGACCACCACGCACGGCATGGCGCTGAGTACACCACGACGCATGTTTCCAGAAGCGCCGCATTCTTGCGCAGCTACGCTGATGAGCTGGGACTGGGACCGCTGGCGCAGGTGGCGTCGGCGCTCGTGCACTACACGGGCTACGAGCGGCCCGCGGAGAAGATCCGCGTCTCCTCGGCATTGAAGCGGTGCCTGGGCCAGATGCTCGGCACCGCGGACATCATCGCGCAGATGTCAGACCGCTGTTACCTGGAAAAATGCCGAGACCGACTGTATCCGGAATTGGTGCTTGGCCGGCTTGCGGCCGAGCGGCACGGCACGCGAGCGCCGCTACCCGCCTTCGCTTCCGGCGAAGACCTGGTACGCAAGACGCCCGGCTTCTACGAAACTGCCGCAATGCGGCTCGACCGGCAGTTGGCCGGTGCCTATGCCTATGCGGCACGCCACTTCGGCGGACCCAACCTCTACCTGGAAGCCATGCAGAAAAATGTGACGTACGCGCAGTCGATGGCGCGCAGCGGGAGCGCGCGATTGCGACGCCGGCCGCCGGACACGCTCGTCCCCGGAGTCGAGCCCTGTCCCAGGGATCTCTTGCAGGCCTCGTGCGATTTCAATCGCGCTTGACTTCCCCCGCGTAGCACACCGGCGAGGCGAGCGGGCTGGGATCATCGCCCGCCTGCGGCGCGCCGAGGAAGGCGAGCCCCTCGGGGTCGCGGCGGTAGACGCCGCGCTCGGTGACAAGGTAGTCGACCGGGATATCCCAGGGCTGCGGATGGATCGTCTCCAGGCGCGCCTGCTCGTACGCGATGCCGATCACCACCGGCCGGCGCGCCAGGCCGGCGAGCGTGCGGTCGAAAAAGCCCGCGCCGTAGCCCAGGCGGTAACCCATTGAATCCCATCCGTTCATCGGCAGCAGCACGGCCTCCGGAAGAATGTCTGGCGAGTTGACCGGGTACGGAATATCGAGCGCGCCCTTGGCGAGGTCGACGCCGGGATGCCATTCGCGGAAAATGAGCGGAGATTTGGGGGCCACGACAACGGGGAGCGCGGTCAACGCGCCGCGTGTGCGCAACGTTCTAGCGAAATGCCGGGCATCGTATTCATGCTTGATCGGCCAGCAGAACGCGACGCGCTTGCCCGCGAGCCCGGGAAAGGAACGCTCGAGAAAACCGTCGATACGCCGCCGCCATGCATCCAGCGTTTGCGGCGCGAGCGCCATGCGTTCTGCAATCAATCGTTCGCGCTGCAATTTGCGCCATGCCTTCAACGCCTGCGGGTCGCGAGCCGTGCTATCCTGCGATTCTCCATGATTTTCAAGCATTTCCGCTATTTTAGTGCAGTCCTGGCGCTGGTTGCCGCGCCGGCGGCCCATGCGGCATATGGCGCAGACGACTCGCTGCTCGCCGCGTTCGACGCCTACCGCGCCGGCGACGCGATCAAGTTCTCGCGCCACGCGAAGAAGCTCAACGGCCATGTGCTTGAGCCCTGGGTCGAGTATTGGCGCACCGCCCTACGCCTCGAGGACGCCCAGACGGCTGACGTGAGCGCGTTTCTCGCCGCGCACGCCGACACCTACGTCGCCGAGCGGCTGCGCGGCGACTGGATCAAGGTTCTCGGCAAGCGCCGCGACTGGCAGGAATTCGAAGCCGAGCTCGCGAACTATCCGCGCGAGGACCTCGAGATCCGCTGCTATGCATGGCTTTCCCGGCTGGCGCGCAACGACGAAACCGCGGCTGCCGAGGCGCAGGCGATGTGGCTGGAGCCGCGCGACCTGCCGAAGAGCTGCGACCAGGCTGCGACGCTGCTGTGGGAGCGCGGCCGCATTTCGACCGACGATGTCTGGCAGCGCGTACGCGCGCTGTTCGCGAACGGGCAGATCACCTCGGCGAAAGAGGCGCTCGGCTACCTCGCGAAGGCCGAAGCGCCGGATGAGCGCGCGCTTGCGGAAGCGGCGCGGCATCCGAAGCGCCTGCTCGTCCGGCTGCCGAAGAACATGGAGCGGCGCGCGACGCGCGAGGTGGTGGTGCTCGCCGCCATTCGCCATGCGCGCAACGAGCCCGAGGCGGCCGCCGCCGCGCTCGAAGGCCCGCTCGGCGCGCGCTTGCCGGAAGCGGATGTGCGCTACCTGTGGGGCCGCATCGGCTTCGAAGCGGCCCGTGTGCATCACCACAATGCGCTCAAGTGGTATGCGCGCGCCGGCGACACGCGCCTCGACGACGAGCAGCTCGCCTGGAAAGCACGCGCCGCGCTGCGGCGCTCGAGCTGGACCGTGGTGGCCGACGCGATCGACCGCATGTCGCTCGAGACGCGGCGCGAGCCGGCGTGGATCTACTGGTACGGCCGGGCGCTCGCCGAGCAAGGCCAGGAGACCGGCAGCCGGGCGTACTTCCTGCGCATCGCCGGCCAGACCGACTTCTACGGCCTGCTCGCCGACGAGGAGCTCGGCTATGTCGCCACCGTGCCGGAAGCGACCCACGTGCCGAGCGAAGAGGACATCGAGAAGGCGAAGCGCAACCCGGGGCTTGCGCGGGCGCTGGAGCTCATCCGCCTCGGCATGCGCACCGAAGGCGTGCGCGAATGGCTTTACACCATCCGCTACTTCGACGACGCGCAGCTCATCGCCGCCGCCGAGCTCGCGCGGCGCGCCGAGGTGTACGACCGCGCCATCCATACGGCCGACAAGACGCAGCGCTCGCACAACTTCAACCTGCGCTATCCGGTGCGCTATCCCGACGTGTTCCGCGACTACGCGCGCACCCATGGACTGGACGAGGCGTGGGTGCTCGGCCTGGTGCGCCAGGAGAGCCGGTTCATCGCCGATGCGCGCTCGAGCGCCGGCGCCGCGGGGCTGATGCAGATCATGCCGCGCACCGCCCGATACGTCGCTTCCAAGATCGGGCTGCGCAACTACCGGCCGAAGGACGTGACCCATGTGCAAACCAACGTCGGGCTGGGCACGAGCTACCTCAAGATGGTGCTCGATCAGCTCGGCCACCCGGTGCTTGCTTCCGCGGCCTACAACGCAGGCCCGGCGCGCGCGCGCCGCTGGCGCGATGCCAAGCCCCTGGAGGGCGCGATCTACGCGGAGACGATCCCGTTCGGCGAGACGCGCGACTACGTGAAGAAGGTCATGGCGAACGCAGTGTTTTACTCGGCCCTCGTCAACCACAAGCTGACGCCGCTGAAGACGCTGCTCGGCACCGTCCCGGCGCGCGGCGCGGGCGAGCCGGTCGAGGAGGAAGAGCTCCCCTGAGACGGCGATGAGGTTCGAGAACGTCCTCGTGGTTGGCGGCTCGGGCTTCATCGGCCGCCATGTCTGCGCGGCGCTTTCGGCCGAATCGATCGACGTCACGGTTCCTTCGCGGCGTCGCGAGCGCGCCAAGCACCTCATCCTCCTGCCCACGGTCAGCGTCGTGGACGCCGACGTGCTCGCGCCCGGCGTGCTCGAGCGGCTGGTCGCGGGACACCAGGCGGTGATCAACCTCGTCGGCGTCCTCTACAGCCGGCACGGACGCCGCGACGAGCGCGGACCCAACGACTACGGCCCCGGCTTCGCACGCATCCACGTCGAGCTGCCGCAGGCGATCGTCGCAGCCTGCCGCGCAAACGGCGTGAAGCGCGTGCTCCACGTGAGCGCGCTCGGCGTGTCGCCCGACGCGCCTTCGGAGTATCTGCGCTCGAAGGCGATCGGCGAGCAGGCGCTGCTCGCGGCCGACGACCTCGACGTCACGGTGTTCAGGCCCTCGGTCGTGTTCGGTCCCGAGGATCGCTTCCTCAACAACTTCGCGCTTTTCGCACGCCTCGCGCCGGTGTTCGCCGTGCCTTGCCCCGACGCGCGCTTCCAGCCGGTCTATGTGGGCGACGTGGCGCGCGCCATGCTGCGCGCGCTCGACGATCCCGCCACGCACGGCAAGGCCTACGAGCTCTGCGGTCCGCGCCAATACCGCCTCAAGGAGCTGGTCGAATACGTGTGCCAGCTCACCGGCCACCGGCGCCTCGTCATCGGCTTGCCCGATCGCCTGTCGTACTGGCAGGCGGCGATCCTCGAGCGCATGCCGGGTCGGCTCATGACGCGCGACAACTACCGCTCCATGCAGGCGCCGAGCGTCTGCAGCGGCAGCTTCCCGTTCGGCATCGAGCCGCAGCCCCTCGAAGCGATCGCGCCCACCTACCTCGCGCCCTCCAGGCCGCGCGAGCGCTATCCCCAGCTGCGCTATCGCGCGCGGCGCTGAGCACATGATCGCGGCGCTGCTCGCGGGCCCGGTCCGCGTGGTCAACGTCGGGCTCGCCAGGTTCGCGCACGAGCTCGCCGGCAACGGCGCGGCGGTCGTCCAGGTCGACTGGACGCCCCCGGCGGCCGGCAAGCCCGAGCTGCTTTCTGCCCTGAGCCGGCTCGACGGCAGGCGCATCGAGGCGGCGAACCGGGCGGTCGTCGAGAAGATGGTCGCGGCGCAGCCGGTGCTCGCCGAGGTGCGGCGTGCGGGCGAGCTCATCGCGCCGCTCGATGCGCGGCGCCTGGTGCTGCACGCGGGTCCGCCGATCGCCTGGAAGGACATGTGCGGCCCGCTCAAAGGGGCGGTGTGCGGCGCGATCGTGTTCGAGGGCTGGGCGGCCGAGCTCGAGGCCGCAGAGCGCCTCGCCGCGTCGGGCGGCGTGGAGTTCGCCCCCAACCATCATTTCGGCGCCGTCGGCCCGATGACCGGCATCACCACGCGCAGCATGCCGCTTCTCGTGGTCGAGAACCGGGCGTTCGGCAACCGCGCCTTCTGCGCGCTGAACGAGGGCCTTGGAAAGGTGATGCGCTTCGGCGGCAACGACGCCGAGGTGCTCGCGCGCCTCGCATGGCTGCGCGACGAATTCGGGCCCTTGTTGGCAAATGCCTTGAGAATTTCTAACGGGGTGGATCTCAACCCGTTGATCGCGCGCGGGCTCGCGATGGGCGACGAAATGCACCAGCGCAACGTCGCCTGTTCCTCGCTGCTGCTGCGCGCGCTTTCCCCCCACCTTGCCCGCGCGGGCGAGCCGCGGGCCCTCGCCCGGGCCTTCGAGTTCATGGCCGGCAACGACCAGTTCTTCCTCAACGTGGGCATGGCGATGGGCAAATCGATCCTCGATCCGGCGCGCGGCGCCGCGGATTCGACCATCGTCACCGCGATGTCGCGCAACGGCACCGAGTTCGGCATCCGCGTCGCCGCGCTCGGCGACGCCTGGTTCACGGCGCCGGTGGAGATGCCGCAGGGCCTTTATTTCCCCGGCTTCAGCGCCGCCGATGCGAACCCCGACATGGGCGATTCGGCCATCCTCGAGGCCGTAGGCCTGGGCGCCTTCGCGATGGCCGCGGCGCCGGCGGTGGCGGGCTTCGTCGGCGCGGGCGGCTTCGCCGAGGCGGTTCGCACCACGCGCGCCATGGCCGAGATCTGCGCGGGTCGCAATCGCGCATGGGGCATACCGGCGCTCGAGTTCTCCGGGACGCCGACGGGCATCGACCTGCGCCGCGTGGTCGAAACCGGCATCGCGCCCGTCATCAACACGGGAATCGCGCACCGGCGCGCCGGGGTCGGTCAGGTCGGGGCCGGCGTTGCCCGCGCGCCGTTCGCCTGCTTCGAGAAAGCGCTCCTTGCTTTCGCCGCTTCTTAACCGCGTCGAGCGGGGGCGCTACCTCGACTCGGTGGCGCTGATGCGCGTGTCGCGCAGGCTCGAGGCTCTCGCCGGCGTCGAAGCGGCGGCGCTGCTCATCGGCACGCCAGCCAACAAGGCGCTGCTGCGCGACGCAGGGCTTCTCGGCCCCGAAGGCGAGCAGGCGAGCCCGAACGATCTCGTTATCGCCGTGCGCGGCGCGAAGGCCGAGGAAGCCGTCGAATCGGCTTTGCAGTTTCTCCTCCAGACAACAACGGAACAAACCGGGGTGCTGCCGTGCGCGCGCAGCCTGGCCGGCGCGCTCGAGCTGCTGCCGGACGCGAACCTCGCACTCATCTCCGTGCCGGGCGAGTTCGCCGCCTACGAGGCGCGCAAGGCGCTCGAGCGCGGGCTGCACGTGCTCGTGTTCTCGGACAACGTACCGCTCGAGGACGAGGCGGCGCTCAAGCGCCTTGCGAGCGAAAAGGGCCTGCTAATGATGGGGCCGGACTGCGGCACCGCGCTCATTGCGGGCACGCCGATCGCCTTTGCCAACGCGGTGCCGCGCGGCGACATCGGCATTGTCTCCGCTTCCGGAACCGGGCTGCAGGAGGTTTCATCGCTGATCGCGCGTCTCGGCGGCGGGGTTTCGCACGGCATCGGCGTCGGCGGGCGCGACCTCGGCGAGCGCGTCGGCGCGCTCGGCACGGCTGCGGCGCTGGAGGCGCTCGAGCGCGACGCCGCGACCACGAAGATCGTGCTCGTCTCCAAGCCGCCGTCGCCCGACGTGGCGAAACGCGTGCTCGAGCGCGTCGAGCGCTGCGCGAAGCCCTGCGTGGTGTGCTTTCTCGGATTGCAGGCGCCGGGCATCGCGCTGACCTTGAGCGAGGCCGCGGAGCGCGCGATGAACCGGAAGATCCAGCCGCTCGGCTCCGCGCCCGTGAAAAGAATCCGCGGCGGACGGGTTCGCGGCCTGTACTGCGGCGGCACGCTGTGCGCCGAGGCCGAGCTCATCTTCCGCGCAAAGGGCCTCGCCGGGCACGCATTCGTGGACCTCGGCGGCGACGAATTCACCCGCGGCCGGCCGCATCCGATGATCGAGCCCGAGATGCGCAACGACCACTTGAAACGCGCTCTCGCCGATCCGGCGGTCGACCTCGTTCTCCTGGACGTCGTGCTCGGCTACGGCGCGCATCCAAACCCGGCCGGAATTCTTCTGAAGAACGATCTTTCGAAGAAAGCGGTGGTTGCCTCGGTCACCGGGACCGAGCAGGATCCGCAAGTCTGGTCGCGGCAGGTGGCGATCCTGCGCGAGGCCGGCGTGATCGTCGCCGCGTCCAACGCGCACGCCGCGGAGCTCGCGGCAGCGCTCGTCGCCTAAGGCGGACCTCATGCGCTGGAGCCAGCTCGCGCGCGCGGCGAAGATCGAGGCGCCTCAGTAGGCCTGCAGCACGGCAGCCGCGCCGGCGAGCGCATCCCAGCCCGAGCAGTGGCCGACGCCGTTCAGCTTCTCCAGATTCAAATCGCCGTTCAGCACGTCATGGAGCGCCTCGTGCGCCTCTCCCGCGGCCGCCGCGGCGAGGTGCGCGGCGCTGATCGCGCTCGTACGCCCATTGAGGCGCGGCTGCAGCCAGCGCCACATGCCGTCGGCCTGCACGCCGCGTCCGACGAGACGCAGCGCCACCAGCATGCCGCCGAGATAATCGTCTCCCGAAGGCGTGAGCCCCGGTCCGAGGCCAATGAGCGCTTCGGCTTCGTTGCCGAGCGCGTTGCCGACGAGCCAGTGCTCCAGCGCTTCGAGCGCGGGCTGCGCATGGCCGGCGAGCGCGTTATGCGTACCTAGGATCAGCGAGCCGAGGCCTTCGGTGGGCACGCGGTCGCGCGCCGCCTTGCGCAGCTCATCGAGCTTCGGATACCCGGGCTGGTGCGGCGGCGGCGTCCACAACCGGGCCTGGGCGGCGTCGACGCTCAAGCGGCTGCCGATGGCCGGCATCTTCAATTCGCTGACGAGGGCATTCAACGGCCCGTGGCCGAGAGACGCATCGCCGATGCACGCATAGCGCCCGCCCGCGCAGCGCAGATAGAAGCTGCGCCGGAATGCCGCGCACACCTCGCCCTCGCCGGCGGCGAGCGCTTGCCGCGCGAACCTCCCGGCGACCTCAGCCTTGAACGACATGGGTCCCGCTTTCGCCGCGTAGCGCGGGCAACGCCTTCTCGAGATGGCCGATGATGGCGCGCCGTCCGCCGGCTTCGAGGTGGCGGATCGCCGCCTCGACCTTCGGTCCCATGCTGCCCTTGGCGAATTGCCCGGCCTGCTGATGAAGCCTGAGCTCGGCGAGCGTCACCTTGTCGAGGTAGCGCTGGCGCGGCGTGTTGAAGTCGATTGCCACGCGCTCCACCGCCGTGAGGAGGAGCAGATCCGGTATGAGGAGCGATTTCGCGAGCAGCGCCGAAGTGAGGTCCTTGTCGACCACCGCCTGGACGCCCTGCCAGTCGCCCTTTGCGTCGCGCACCACCGGAATGCCGCCGCCGCCTCCCGCGATCAGTACCGTTCCCGAGTCGAGCAGCGCCCGCATAACGTGCAGGTTCAGGACGGCGCGCGGCTCGGGGGAGGCGACGTAGTGCCGCCAGCCGCGACCGGCGTCTTCCATCATGCGCCAGCCTTTTGCTTCGTATTCGCGCGCTTCACGCTCGGAGAAGAACGGGCCGATCGGCTTGCTCGGCGCATCGAAGGCGGGATCGCGCGCGTCGACCTCGACTTGGGTCACGACGCAAGCCGCCTGCCGCTCGATGCCGGCGCGCCGCATCGCGTTTTCCAGCGCCTGGATCAGGATGTAGCCGATGCCGCCCTGGCTGTGTGCCACGCATATGTCCAGTCGCATAGGCGGAATCTGCTCGCGTGTGAGCATCATGCGCATCAGGATCTTGCCGACGACGGGGCCGTTGCCATGGGTGATGACGATGCGGTTGTTCGACCGGATAAGCGGAAGCAAGGCCTGCGCCGCCCGCTCCGCGACTTGCTCCTGCTCCTCGGCCGTGCCGCGGATGTTGTCCGGATGCGTCGCGTTGCCGCCGACGGCGACCAGAAGCGACTGCGGTACCGGCATCGTCAGCCCGCGCGGTAAGCGGCGAGCGCGGCATCGACGCCGGCGCCGCGCGGCAGGCGCAGTCCCTCGGCCGCGAGCACCGCGTCGAGCGCGCCGAGCGTCGCGAGCACGGCGTCGGCGCGCGCGTTGTAGCCCATGGTGCCGATGCGCCAGATACGGCCGTGCAGCGGCCCGAAAGAGGTGCCGATCTCGATCGCGAAGTCCTTGAGCAGCGCGCGGCGCACCTTCTCGCCGTCCATGCCGTCGGGGACGTGGACGCCGGTGACGTTCGCCATCTTGTGCGCCTGGTCGCCGAAGAGCTCGAGGCCCATGGCGTTCAGGCCCGCGCCGAGCGCGCGCGAGGCAGCCGCGTGGCGCGCGAACGCGCTCTTCAGCCCTTCCTGAAGGAGGATGCGGGCGCATTCGCGCGCCGCGTATAGCATGGTGGTCGCCTCGGTGTGGTGATTGAGCGCCTTCTCGGACCAGTAGTCCATGATCATCGCCAGGTCGAAGTAGTTCGACCGGATCACCGGCCCTTCGCCCTGCAGCTCGTCCTTGGTGCGCAACCCGGCCTCGGTATGCCTTCTCCTGAGGATGACCTTCTCGGCTCGCTCGTTCAGCGTGAGCGGCGCGCTGCCCGAAGGTCCGGCGAGGCATTTCTGCAGCCCGGCACTCACGACATCGAGCTGCCACGCGTCCACCGGAAGATCCATGCCGCCGAGCGTAGCGGTGGCATCGACGTAGAGCAGCGCGCCGTGCGCGCGGCAGAGCTTGCCTAGCTCCTGCAGCGGCTGGGCCATCGTCGTCGAGGTGTCGCCATGCGAGATGGCGACGAGCTTCGGTTTGTGCTTCTGGATTGCCGTTTCCAGCTGTTCCACCGGAAAAACGGTTCCCCATTCAACTTCAATTGGAATGACTGCGGCGCCGTAGCGCTTGGCGATCTCGACCTTGAGGTGGCCGAAGCGGCCGAAGATCGGCACCAGCACGCGATCGCCGGGCTCGACGAGCGAGGCGAGCGCCGCCTCGATCGCCGCGCGCGCGGTGCCGTCGACAAGCAGCGTCCGGCGGTTCTGCGTCTGGAAAACGCCGCGGTAGAGCTCCGAGACCTGCTTCATGTAGTCGCGGAACTGCGGATCGAACTGGCCCAGCAGCGGCGCGCCCATCGCGCGCAGCACGCGCGGGTCGGCGTTGATCGGCCCCGGCCCCATGAGCAGGCGCGGCGCGGGATTCAGGTCGTCGAACTCCTGGTTCATAGGCGGGTGCGCGGCGAGTGTACACTCAGCCGGCGACGAAAAACGTGGTCCGTCCCTGATTTGGTTGCGTACGCTCTCGACTGGCTGAACCTGCTGTTGCGCTGGGCGCATGTCGCGGCTGCGATCGTCTGGCTCGGCGCGGCGTTCTACCTGCTTTCCCTAGACAAGCAGCCCGAGGGCAGGCCGTGGATCATGTGGCCGGCGTACCTCGCCTGGCTCACGGGCTTCGCGCTGCTCGGGGCGATGTACTACCTCCAGGCGGAGCTTTACCTCGTCGATCCGCGGGTCATGGCACTTCCGAAATGGGGCGCGATCGTTGCGAGCCTCGCTCTGCTCGTCGCCGGCCTTGGCATCTATGAGGCGGCATGTCGTTTGGTAAAGACCGAGCCGGTGCTGAGCGTGCTGCTGCTCTGCCTGCTCGCGCTGACCGCTTGGGGCCTCACGCTCGTCTACAGCGGCCGCGGCGCCTTCATTCATTATGGGGCGCTCCTCGGAACCATCATGGCGGGCAACGTGGCGCACGTCCACGTGCCGGTTGCGCGGCGCGCCGCCCAGGCGCTGAAAGAAGGCCGCGCGCCGGACCCGATCGAGGCGGCGCGCGCGCGCCAGCGCAGCGTCCACAACGGCTACCTGGCGCTGCCGGTGCTCTTCGCCATGATTTCGAATCACCATGCGAGCGTCTTCGGCGGCCGGTGGGCCTCGCTCGCGCTCATCGCGCTCACCGCGGCCGGACTGCTGGTGTACGCGGGGCTCATCGCGCGCGGCGGCACGAGCGTGTGGACCTGGATCGGCGCGGCCCTCGCGATAGCGCTGCCGGCGGCCGTAATTGCGCCGCGGCAGGCAAGCGACGAACGCAGACCCGAGTTCTCCGAAGTCAAGCGCATCATCGATGCCCGCTGCGTGGCTTGTCATGCGGAGCGGCCAAGCTACCCGGGCATCGCCGAGGCGCCGAAGGGCGTGAAGCTCGACACCGCCGAGCGCATCCGGGCGCAGGCGATGCAGATCCATCGGCAAAGCGTGCTGACCCGCGTCATGCCGCCCGGGAACCTCACCCGGCTCACCGCCGGGGAGCGCGCGCTGCTCGAGCGCTGGGTCCGCGCCGGCGCCAGGAGCGACTGAGGCTCGCTAGAATGGCCGCGTGATCCTCGTCATCGGCAACAAGAACTACTCTTCGTGGTCGCTGCGGCCCTGGATCGCGCTCAAGGTTCTCGGCCTGCCTTTCGAGGAAAGGCGCATTGCCTTGTACGGCCCGCAGTCGCAGGAAGCGATCCTGCGGTTCTCTCCCGCGGGCAAGGTCCCCGTCCTCATCGACGACGGCACGACGGTGTGGGACTCGGCTGCCATCCTCGAATACCTCGCGGAAAAGCACGGCCGGCTCTGGCCGGCCGATGCCGCGCAGCGCGCGCGCGCGAGGTCGATTTGCGCGGAGATGCATTCGGGCTTTCCGAACCTGCGCAATCACATGAGCATGAACGTGCGCAGGCGCTATCCCGGCAAGGGACGCACGCCGGAGGTTCTGCGCGAAATTCAACGCATCGACGAAATCTGGTCGCAGGCGACGAAGCCGTTCCTTTTCGGGCCGTTCAGCGCCGCGGACGCCATGTATGCGCCGGTGGCGCTGCGCTTTCGCACCTACGCCGTCCAACTGTCGGGCCGCGCCCAGGCTTACATGGATGTGCTGCTCGGGCTGCCGGCGATGCAGGAATGGATCGCCGCGGCCGCTCGCGAGCCCGAGTCCATCCCGCAGTTCGAAATGTACGAGTGAAGGCTTACGTCGTCGGCGGCGCGGTGCGCGACGAGCTGCTCGGCCTTCGCGTGCAGGACCGGGATTACGTCGTCATCGGCGCGACGCCCGAAGAGATGGTGCGCCAGGGGTTCACCCCGGTCGGCAAGGATTTCCCCGTGTTTCTGCATCCGCAAACCCACGAGGAATACGCGCTGGCGCGCACCGAAAGGAAGAGCGGCCGCGGCTACAAGGGCTTCACCGTATACGCCGCGCCCGACGTCGCCCTGGAGGATGACCTGCGGCGGCGCGATCTCACCATCAACGCCATGGCCAAGGCGCCCGACGGCGAGCTCATCGATCCGTTCGGGGGAAAGCGCGATCTCGAGGCCGGCGTGCTGCGCCATGTAAGCGAGGCGTTCGCGGAGGACCCGGTGCGCATCCTGCGAGTCGCGCGCTTCGCCGCGCGCTTCGGCTTTCGCGTCGCCGACGAGACGCTCGAGCTGATGCGCGAGATGGTTCGCTCCGGCGAGGCCGACTACCTCGTGCCCGAGCGCGTCTGGCAGGAGTTCGCGCGCGGCCTCGCCGAGCGGCAGCCCGAGCTCATGTTCGAAGTCCTGGAAGCCTGCGGGCTCGCCGACAAGCTCTTCGACGGCGTGAAGCCCGTGCCGCACGTCGTCTCGGCTGCGGCAAAGGCGAACGCCACGGTCCCGGTGCGTTTCGCGGTGATCGCCTGGCCGCATGCCGAGGGCGAGGTCGAGGCGGTGTGCGTGCGGCTCAAGGCGCCGAACGACGTGCGCGAGCTGGCGCTGCTTGCCTGCCGCAGCCGGGTGGCGCTGCGCGCCGCGCCGCTCGCCACGCCGGCGGCGCTCCTCGAGCTGCTCAAGCGCACCGATGCGTTCCGGCGGCCCGAGCGCTTCGCGCAACTCTGCGCGGTGGCGCGCCTCGCGGCGCCCGGCCTGGACACCGGCGGGCTCGAGCGCGCGCTCGCCGCGGCGAGCGCGGTGGACGCCGGCGCCATCGCCGCCGCCGCGCCCACCGCCGCCGACATCCCGCGGCTCGTCGACGAGGCGCGCAGCCGCGCGATCGCTGCTACTATCTCGCCATGATGGCGGCCGGGGGGCTGTGGCGCTCGATCTAAGAAAAATACCGCTGTTCGCCGGCGTTCCCGAAGAAGCGCTGCGCGCGCTGGCGGCAAGAGCCGACAGCCGCGCCCTTCCCAAGGGCAGCCTCATCATCAATGAAGGCGATGTTCCGGACTCGCTGTTCGTCATCGGCGCGGGCCGGGTAAAGGTCTACCTCGACGACCACAAGGGCGGCGAGATCGTCCTCGCGACCAAGGGCCCGGGAGAGTACTTCGGCGAGATGATGCTCGACGACAACCCGCGCTCGGCCTCGGTGGTGACGCTGGAGCAGGCCGAGCTCGCCGTGCTGCGGCGCCAGGATTTCGTCGACTTCCTGCTTGCGCAGCCGCAGGTGGCGCTGCGCCTGATCCGCGACCTCATCCACCTCGGTCGCGGCATGAACGTGCGCACCCGCGAGGAAACCGGCACCAGGGAGCAGTTCCGCCGCTACATCGAGGAGCTGGAGGCGCGCAAGGTGGAGGAGGAGCCCAAGGTGCGCAGCTGGGTCATGGCCAAGCGGCTGATGCTCGCCACGGTGCTCGTCCTCGCCGCCTTGAACTTCTATTTCTTCGACGTGTTCCTCGAGATGATGAACCTGAACATCCTGACGGTGTTCAGATGAGCCTGCCGATCGCCCAGACGAGGAAGGAAAGCAGCACGGTCGTCCCGAGCGGCACGTAGTAGACCCGCCCGCGCAGCGGGATGCGAAAGTCGCCCGGCAGCCGTCCCAGCCCATAGCGCGCGAGCCATGGCGCTACGGCCGATAGAATCACGAGACCGATAAGGAGCGTCAGCAGCCACTTCAACATGATCGAACTCTATACGTGGAGCACGCCGAACGGACGCAAGGTTTCGATCATGCTGGAGGAATGCGGCCTTCCCTACCGCGTGCACAGGATCAACATCGGCACGAACGCCGAGCAGTTCACGCCCGAGTACCTGAAGATCAACCCGAACGGCAAGATTCCGTCGATCGTCGATCCCGAGGGGCCCGGCGGCAAGCCCTACGCCATGATGGAATCCGGCGCGATCCTCATCTACCTCGCGGACAAGACCGGAAAGTTCTTCCCGGAAAGAACGAAATATGACGTCCTGCAATGGCTGATGTTCCAGATGGGCGGGGTGGGCCCGATGTTCGGCCAGGCGCATCATTTCATGCGCGCCAGGAAGGACGAGATCCCGTACGCCAGCGAGCGCTACGGCAGGGAGGCGAAGCGCCTTTACGCGGTGATGGGCGGGCACCTTGCCAACCACGAATATTTTGCGGATGAGTATTCGATCGCCGACATCGCGGTCTACCCCTGGGTGGCGCGCCACGAGTGGCACCGGGTCGACCTCGCGCAGTTCCCGGGCGTGAAGCGCTGGTACGACACCGTCGGCGCCCGGCCGGCGGTGGTGCGCGGCATGGCGGTACCGGCGGCGAGCTAGGCTTCGAAGATCGCCACCGCGCGGGTCCAGCCCGCCGAGGCGCCGCGGATCTTGTGCGGGAAGCAGGAGATGGTGAAGCCCTCGGCCGGCAGCGCCTCGAGGTTGTGCAGCTTCTCGAGGTGGCAGTAGCCGAGCTCACGACCGGCCTTGTGCCCCTCCCAGATGAGCGCCGCGTCGCGCGTTGCCTTGTATTTCTCGGCGGTGTAGACGAAAGGCGCGTCCCAGCTCCAGGCGTCGGTCCCCGTCAGGCGTACGCCGCGCTCGAGGAGGTACAGGGTGGCCTCGCGGCCGATGCCGCAGCCGGCGTTCACATAGTCGTCGTAGCCGTAGCGCGAGCCGGCGCGCGTGTTTACCACCACGATCTCCAGCGGCTCCAGGTCATGGTTTATCCGTTTCAATTCCTTCTCTACGTCCGCCGCCGTGGCGACATAGCCGTCCGGAAGATGGCGGAAGTCGAGCTTCACGCCGGGCTGGAAGCACCACTCGAGCGGCACCTCGTCGATGGTGATGGCCCGCTCTCCCTTGTTCATCGTCGGATGAAAGTGGTAGGGCGCATCGAGGTGCGTGCCGTTGTGCGTGATGAGCTCGACCTTCTCCACCGCCCACGCGGCGCCGTCGGGAAGATCCTCCTTCTTCAGCCCCGGGAAGAATTGCAGCATCTGCGGCGCGGAGACGTCGTGGTCGACGTAAGTGATCTTCGGCCCGAAGGGCGCGGGGTCGGAGACGACGTCGTTCTCGAGATAAATGGAAAGATCAACAAATCTGCGCGCCATAATTGACAGCCCCCGTGAAAGATGGCTCTCATGCAGGCAAGGAGGTTCCATGTCCGCACGATCCCTGGTCGCCGCATTTTCCGCGTTTTTCGCGCTTGCCGCACCCGCTGCCGCGCAGGAAACGATTCGTCTCACCGTCGCGGCGGGCCATCCGCCGATCTTTCTGTGGGTGAAGCACCTGCACGAGACCTTCATTCCGACCGTGAACGCCGAGCTCGCGAAGACCGGGCGCTACAAGGTGCAGTGGAACGAGGCCTACGGCGGCACGCTCACCAAGATGGGCAGCGAGCTCGAGACGATGCAGCAGGGCATTTCCGACCTCGGCATCGTCGCCACGGTGTTCCACTCCTCGAAGATGCCGCTCAACAACGTCACCTACTTCGTGCCCTTCGGCCCGACGCAGGCCGAGCGCGTGGTGCAGGCGATCGATTACGTGCAGACCCTGCCCGAGCTCTCCGGGGAGTGGAAAAAGCACAACGTCGTCTACCTCGCCGGCTTCACGCTCGACAGCTACGGCATCGCGGCGAAGATGCCGCTTGGCAAGGTCGAGGATTTCAAGGGACGCAAGATCGGCGGCGCCGGACCGAACCTGAACTGGATCAAGAACACCGGCGCGGTCGGCGTGCAGGGGAGCTTGAACAGCTTCTACAACGACATCAAGAGCGGCGTCTATGACGGCGCCTTCGTGTTCATGACCGCCGCGGTGCCGGCGAAGCTGTTCGAGGCCGCGCCGTACTTCACCGAGCTCGATTTCGGCTCGATGTACGCCGGCGCGGTGGCGGTGAATCGCGCGCGCTGGGACCGCTTCCCGGAAGAGATCAAGGCTGCCTTCCGCAAGGCCTCCAACGCCTACAAGGGGCTCTACCTGCAGGAGCAGACGGCACGCATCCAGGCCGCGTACGCCGCCTGGGAAAAAGGCGGCGGCAAGGTAGTGAAGGTCGATGCCGCCGAGCGCGCGAAGCTCGCCAGGCAGATCCCAAACCCGACCCTCGACTGGGCGAAGCAGACCGGAGCAGGGCCGGCGAAGAAAGTGCTCTCGGCCTACATGGGCACGGTGCGCTCGGGCGGTTTCCGCTTCACGCGCGACTTCGACAAGGAGTAGTCGCCGTAGCCCGCCTGACCGCCTGGCTTGCCGCAGTCGGGACGGGGTGGATCCTCGCGCTCATGCTTCTGATTCTCGCCGACGTGCTCGGCCGGGCGGCGTTCGACGTTCCCATCCTGGGCGTGCCCGAGATGGTGCAGTTCTCCATCGTCGGCATCGTCTTCCTGCAGCTGCCGCAAACGCTGCGCGCCGGCGGGCTGACGCGCTCCGAGATCCTGCTCGCGCCGCTGCGCAGCCGCACGCCGCGTGCTGCCGCCGCTCTGCAGGCGGCCTATGACCTCGCGGGCGCGTCACTGTTCGCGCTGATCCTCGCGACGACCTGGCCGCTCGCGCTTCAGGCGTTCCAGGCGAGCGAGTTCTACGGCTCGACCGGCGTGGTGCAGATCCCCACCGGACCGCTCAAGCTCATCATCATCGGCGCCTGCGCGGTGATGTCCGTCCAGTTCCTGCTGAACGCCTGGAATTCGCTGCGGGCCGCATTGGGCCGCGCGCGGTAATGGAGCCCGCGGTCATCGGCCTCGCGTCGGTGGCGGCGATGCTCGTGCTCATCTGGGCGGGCATGTACGTCGGCCTCGCGCTCATGCTGCTTTCCTTCCTCGGCGTGTGGATCATCCGCGGCGACCCGGGCGTGGCGGCGAACCTGCTCGCGCTCGCCGCGAACGACGCGATCTCGGATTACGTGTTCGGCGTGGTGCCGCTGTTCGTGCTCATGGGGCTGGTGGTTTCGGTCGCCGACATCGGCAAGGACACGTTCGACGTCGCCGAACAGCTGTTCCGGAAAGTGAAGGGCGGCCTCGGCATCGCCACCGTTGCCGCGAACGCGGTGTTCGCGGCGATCACCGGCATCTCGATCGCCTCGGCCGCGGTGTTTACGCAGGTCGCGGTGCCCGAGATGCTGCGCCACGGCTACAACCCGCGCTTCGCCGTGGGCGTAGTCGCCGGATCGTCGGTGCTCGGCATGCTGATTCCGCCCAGCCTGCTCCTCATCCTCTACGGGGTGCTGACCGAGAAGTCGATCGGCGATCTGTTCATCGCCGGCATCCTCCCCGGCCTGGTGCTCACCTCGGCCTACATCGTGGCGATCCTTGCCATGGGGCGCTTTTGGCCGGGCTTCATCGGCGGCCGCGTCGGGCGCGGCAGCGAACGGGCGCTTATGAGCTGGGGGCAGATGGCTGCGCGCATGGTTCCCGTGGTGCTGCTCATCGTGCTTGTGCTGGGCGGCCTGTACGGGGGTCTGTTCACCGCCACCGAAGGCGGAGCGGTGGGCGCGGCGGGAGCGCTCGTGCTCGCGGCTCTGAAGCGCAAGCTCGACCTGCGGGTGCTCTGGACGGTGCTGGTGGAGACCGCGCACATCACCGCGGCGATCTGTTTCCTGATCATCTCTGCGCAGCTCTACGCGCGCATGCTCGCCGTCTCGGGCGTCACCGAGCTGCTGCGCGTGCTGATCGTCGATTCGGGGCTGGGGTTTCCCGGGCTGCTGGCGATGTTCGTGGTGGTGGTGCTGCTGCTCGGCACGATCCTCGATTCGAGCTCCATCATGCTGATCACCATCCCGCTCGCCCTGCCGGCGCTCGTGGGCTTCGGCACCGATCTCATCTGGTTCGGCATCGTCACGCTGCTCGCGGTGGAGATCGGCCTGCTCACCCCGCCCTTCGGCATCGCGGTGTTCGTGATCCGCGCGACGCTCGGAGCGGAGAGCCGCATCGAGCTGCGCGACATCTTTGCCGGCGCCGCGCCCTTTGCCGCGGTGATGTTCGCGGTGCTGCTGCTGGTGATCGCCTTTCCGCAGCTCGCGACCGCGCTGCTCTAGCTATCTGCGGGCGTATTTGGCGAGGAAGGCGTTGATCTCCTCGACGCGCAGCTGCGGCTCGCTCGGCAGGGGCTTCGAGCCGACCACGCGGTTCATCCATTCCATGTTTTCCTGCATGCGGGCGACGACCAGGCGCCATTCGGTCGCCGTGTGGCGCTTCGGGTCGGGCAGCGTGTGGCACTGGTTGCACGCGAGGCGGAACGCTTCTCCCGAAGGCTGGTTCAGCTCCGGGTAGAGCGCCGGATCGAGCGGCTTCTGCGCGTGCCTGCGCAGGTAGGCGACGATGGCGCGCGTCTCCTCTTCGCTCGGCGCCTTGACCCCGGCCATCATCTCGCTCATCAGCTCACCGAGGTTGCCGCGCCCTTCCATGCGCAGCACCATGCGCTCGACGATGCCCGGCCACTTCTCGGCGTGGTGCATCGCCGGGTTGGCGAGGTTGTGGCACTGCACGCAGTAGCGCAGCGTGAGCCGCGCGCCCTGCGAGCGCGGCTCGGGCAGCTGCGAGCGCTCGAACGTCGGCGGCAGTATGCGCTCGAGCAGCGGGCCGTGCGGGCTCGTCTCCCAGCGCTTGCGGGCCTCTTCCACCTCGTCGGCAAACACCGAGGAGTGAAAAGTGAAAAGCAACAAGACGACTACGCGCATACCGTGCAGTCTACTTAAAGGGTTGCGACCCGGTCGCCGCGCGAAAAGCCCAGCAACGGCCGTGCCACGCCGCGGCCCACCGCCAGCACCTTGAAGAGCTCGCCCATCTCGCTCGGCGAGAGGAGCTTCTGCGCCTCGGCGGCGAGCGGCGCGTAATGCAGCGCGTTGTCGACGTTCGCCTGCGCGAGCACCTCGGTAAGGCCGCAGTTCACCAGGAACTGCGCCTGGGTCGCATAGCCAAGCACGTCCAGGCCGGCGTCCGCGGCGGCTTGCGCGAGCGCGGTGAAGTCGATGTGCGCGGTGAGGTCCTCTTGCCCGGGGTGCGCGAAGGGATCGCCGTGCGCCTGGTGGCGGTAATGGCACATCAGCGTGCCCATGCTGCGTTGCGGGTGGTAGTACTCGTGCTGCGGAAAGCCGTAGTCGATGACGAAGATGACGCCTTCCCCGAGCCTCTTGGCGAGTTCGCGCATCCAAGCCTGCGCGACAAGACCAATTTCGCTTTCATAAGGGGGTTGCACCGGAAGCGCATTTGCACCTTTCAAAAGTTCTCCGCCGGCTGGCCGCTCGCTCCAGCCGAGCCTGCCGCCGGCGAGCGACACGCCGCGCTCCATGATGCCCTCGGCACGCCAGGCCACGGCGTGCACCGGCATCGCGTCGACCACTTCGTTGGCGAGCACCACGCCGTCGATGCGCTCGGGCAGGCGCTCGAGCCATCGCGCGCGCCCACCCAACCGGGCCTGTTGCCTCGCTTTGAGGTTGCCGCTGGTTTCGAGAATCGAGTATTGGCAATCGCATTGTGCGAGCAGCACGTCGGCGAGCGCCCCGCTGCCGGCGCCGAGCTCGAGGACCTCGCGAACCCCCAGATCGGCGAGCTGCCGCGCGAGCGTGCGTCCGAAAAGCGAGCCGAGCTCCGGCGCGGTGACGAAATCGCCCTGCGGGCCGAGCTTCTGCGCGGCGCCCGCGTAATAGCCGAGGCCCGGCTCGTGCAGCACGATCTCCATGTAGCGCGCGAACGATATCCAGCCGCCGCCGCGCTCGAGCTCCACTTTCAGGCGGGAGAGCACGCGGCGAATTTACCCTAGAATCGCAGGCGCCCATGGACGAAACCCTCGCCGGGAAGGCAGCGCTCATTACCGGCGGCGCACGGCGCGTCGGCGCGGCGATCGCGCGGCGGCTGCACGCCGCGGGCGCAAGCGTGCTGCTGCACTACCGCGACTCGCAGGCCGAGGCGGCGAAACTTGCCGCCGAGCTCAACGCGCTGCGCGCCAGGAGCGCCGCTACCGTAAAGGCGGAGCTCCTCGCGCCCATCGCGCCGCGCGCCCTCGTAACTGCGGCACGACAGGAATTCGGCAGGCTCGACATCCTCGTCAACAACGCTTCCAGCTTCTTCGCGGTCGACGTCGGCGCAATCGAGTCTTCGCACTGGGAGGAGCTGATCGGCTCCAACCTGCGCGCGCCGCTTTTCATCTGCCAGGAAGCCGTGCCCGAGCTCGCGGCCAACGCAGGCTCCATCGTCAATATCATCGACATCCATGCCGACCGGCCCCTGAGGGGCTATGCCGTCTACACCATCGCCAAAGCCGGCCTCGCCGCGCTCACCCGCTCGCTCGCGCTCGAGCTCGCGCCGCGGGTGCGGGTGAACGGCGTCGCGCCCGGCGCGATCGCCTGGCCCGACGACGGCCAGTTCGCCGAAGCCGAGCGCGCTCGCATTCTCGCCACCACGCCGCTCGGGCGCACCGGCTCGCCGGAGGACATCGCGCAGGCAGTTCACTTCCTCGCCTGCGCGCCTTACGTCACCGGGCAGATTCTCGCGGTCGACGGCGGGCGCTCGATCTTCATATAGGAAGCGCAATGGCTTGGATCTGGCTTACCCTCGCCGGACTCATGGAAGTCGCCTGGGCCGTGGGCCTCAAGTACACCGACGGCTTCACGCGGCTATGGCCCTCCCTCCTCACCGGCACTGCGATGATCGCGAGCC
>DASZOS010000059.1:0-50378 GCA_035550695.1 Burkholderiales bacterium
GAGCACTGCTATCCGCAGCTCGGGCGCTTCCTCGCCGAGCAGCGCCGCCTTGACCCGCAGGGAAAGATGGCCAACGCGTGGCTGCGCCATCAACGCAGCCTTCTTAGTCGCAAGGCGTGCGATGTGCGCTGGAACGGCTAGCTGCCGTACACGACTTCGACGTTTTCCGGCGCGAGCCAGGCGCCGAGCTCGGCGATGAGCTGGGTATCGGGACGTACGCGCCACGCATCGCCGAGCGCGAGTTCGCAGGCCGCTTTGGAGTTGGAATAGGAGACGACCACCTGGCAGGCACCGCTGCCGCTCGCCCGGTAAGGCGCGAGCGCCTGCTGCAGCCGCTTCGCGTCCGCCTGCCCGTTCAGGGCGATGCGCAGCCTTGCGGCGTAGCGTCCCCGCAGCGCCTCCAGATCGAGCAGCTCGTCGGCCGCCACCCGCAGGCCGCCCGAAAACTCGTCGTTCTGCACCTTTCCCGCCACCACCAGCAGCGAGTCCTCCTTGAGCTTTTCGCGGTGCTTCTCGAACAGTTCGTTGAACACCGATATTTCAACCTGCGCGGTACCGTCGTCGAGCATCACCACCATCATGCGGCCGCGACGCGTCATCTGCGAGCGCGCCGAGACCACGATGCCGGCCATCCATACGCGCTCGCCCGGGCTCAGCTTGGCGAGCGGTATACGCGGGAACTTCGCGAGCTCGCGCTCATAGACGGAGAACAGGTGAGCGGAAAGATAGAAGCCGAGGGCGACTTTCTCCTCCATCAGCTTCTGCTTCATGTCCCAGGCAGGGGCATCGACGCACACGTGGGCGCCCCCGCGCGGGACTTCAGCGTCGGCGAAGAGACTTTCCTGCGACGCCCCGCGCTCGGCCTGCTCGGCCGCTTCCAGCGCGCGGCCCACGGAAGCGATCAGCCTTGCCCGATGGGAATCGATCGTGTCGAAGGCGCCGGCGCGCACCAAAGCCTCCACGACCCGGCGGTTGACGATCCGCTTGTCAACGCGGCTGCAGAAATCGAAGAGGTCGCGGAACGGATTTTTGCCGCGCGCGGCAAGAATCGTATTGATGGCCGACTCCCCGGTCCCGCGCACGGCGCCCAGGCCGTAACGGATGGTCTCGCGGTCCACGGGCACGAACCGGTATTCGGACTGGTTCACGTCCGGCGGCAGGATCGCGATCCCGTTCGCGAGGCCGTCCTCGTAGAACTGGCGCACCTTGTCGGTGTCGTCCATCACCGCCGAAAGGTTCGCGGCGATGAAGGCGGCGGCGTGGTGGGCTTTCATGTACGCCGTCTGGTAGGCGAGCAGCGCATATGCGGCAGCGTGCGACTTGTTGAAGCCGTAGCCGGCGAACTTTTCCATCAGGTCGAATAGCTGCGTCGCCTTGAAGCGCGGCAGGCCGTTCTTTTCGGCACCGGCGATGAAAATCTCGCGCTGCTGCGCCATTTCCTCGGGCTTTTTCTTGCCCATCGCGCGCCGCAGAAGGTCCGCGCCGCCGAGCGAATAGCCGCCGATGACCTGCGCGATCTGCATCACCTGTTCCTGGTACACCATGATGCCGTAGGTCGGCCCGAGGATAGGCACGAGTCGTGGATCTAGGTATTCCACGCGCTTACCGTGCTTGCGCTCGATGTACTCCGGGATCAGGTCCATGGGACCCGGCCGGTACAGCGCGACCAGAGCGATCACGTCCTCGAAGCGGTCGGGCCGCGCGCGCTTGATGAGATCGCGCATGCCGCGCGATTCCAGCTGGAACACCGCGGTGGTGTTGCCGGCGGAGAGAATCTTGTAGGCCTCTGCGTCGTTCAGAGAGATCTTTTCCAGGGCAAATGCCTTGTCGCCCAGGCGACGCACGTAGCGCTCGGCCCAGTCCAGGACGGTTAGCGTCGTGAGTCCGAGAAAATCGAACTTCACCAAACCCACCGCCTCGACATCGTCCTTGTCGAGCTGGGAAATCACGTGGTCCGTGCCCTCGGCGGCGTAAAGAGCGCAGAAATCCGTCAGCCGGCCGGGGGCAATGAGCACGCCCCCCGCATGCATGCCGACGTTGCGCACCAAGCCCTCAAGTTTTTCACCCAGCGCGAGAAGCTCCCGAACCTCGGTCTCCTTCTGCTCGCGCTCGGCGAGCATCGGCTCCATCCCGCGCGCCATATGGAGCGTGATCGTCTTGCCTGGCTGTACCGGGATGAGCTTCGCGATCTGGTCGCAGAAGTTGTAGCCCAGGTCAAGCACGCGCCCGCAGTCGCGTACCACGGCGCGCGCCGCCATCGTGCCGAAAGTGGCGATCTGCGAGACGCTATCGACACCGTATTTCTGGCGCACGTAATCGATGACCCGGTCGCGCCCGTCCTGGCAGAAGTCGATGTCGAAGTCTGGCATCGATACGCGCTCGGGATTGAGGAAGCGCTCGAAGAGCAGGTCGTAGCGCAGCGGATCGAGGTCCGTAATGCCGAGCGAATATGCAACCAGCGAGCCGGCACCCGAGCCGCGCCCGGGACCCACCGGCACGCCGTTCGATTTCGCCCAGTTGATGAAGTCGGCGACGATGAGGAAGTAACCGGCAAAACCCATCTGGATGATGGTGCGGATCTCGAATTCCAGGCGCTCGCGGTAACGCGGGATTTCCTCGTCTCTGAGCTGGAGTTTGCCTATCCTTCGGGATAGGCCGGCCTGCGCCTGGGCCTTCAGATAGTCGTCGATCGTGACCGCCGGAGGCGTCGGAAACGCCGGCAGGCGGCTCTTGCCGAGCTCGATTTCGAGGTTGCAGCGGCGCGCGACCTCGACCGCGTTCTCCAGTGCCTGAGGAATATCGGCGAACAGGCGCTCCATCTCTTCCTGGCGCTTGAAGTATTGCTCGGCAGTGAACAGCTTCGGTCTGCGCTGATCGCCGAGCACGTGGCCTTGCGCAATGCACACGCGCGCCTCATGCGCCTTGAAGTCGCCGGGATCGAGAAATTGCACCGGATGCGCCGCAACCACCGGCAGGCCGATGCGGGTCGCAAGCGCGACGGAGCGCGCGACGAGGGCCTCGCCGTTCGCGAACCCCGCGCGGTGCAGCTCGACGTAGTAGCGTCCCGGAAACAGCCCCGCCCACTCGCGCGCCAACCGCTCGGCCAGCTCCAGGTTGTCGGCGAGCAGCGCCTGACCCACGTCGCCGAAGCCGCCGCCCGACAGCGCGAGCAAGCCCTCGCTGCCGATCTCCGCCAGCCAGCCTTTCGCGATTTCGCCGCGGCCGCGGTAGTGATTGCGCAGCCAGGCGCGCGACAGAAGGTCGCAAAGGCGGAGGTAACCTGCTCGTGATGCGCACAGAAGCAGCACGCGGGTCGGCTTGTCCCGGTCGGCTACGTTTTGCAGCCAGCAGTCCGCGCCGATGACCGGCTTCACCCCCGCGGTCCGCGCGGCCTTGTAGAACTTCACCATGCCGAAAAGATTGGCCGCGTCGGTCAGCGCCAGCGCCGGCATGCCGTCGGCAGCTGCGCGCTCGATAGCCTGATCCAACCGGACGATACCATCGCTCACCGAGTACTCGCTGTGCAGCCTGAGGTGAACGAAGCGCGGTGACGGCATGTCAAAAAAATTTTACCGGAAGCGACTCATGAAAGCCTTAGTGCTTGTTTTTTCGATCCTCGTCGCGTTCGCTGCGGTGGCGCAGGACCGCCGCAGCGAGCTCGACAAGGCCTACGAGGAGGCGCGCGCCGCTTATCAGGCCCTGAAGGACGCCGAAGCGCGCCGCGACCGGGGTATCGAGCCGCAGGACGGGGAGCGCCAAGGCACCGCCTCCGGCGGCACACGGCCGACCGAGCGGTACGCCGGGCGCCAGCAATTGCTCGAGCAAGAGCTCGAGATGGCGCACCGCCGCTACGACGCGGCGCTCAAGCGCTGGAATGACCTGAAGTAAAAGGCCTTACCATGCGCGGGCCATGAACCCCGCGCTTGGCGCGCTGCTGGCCGGCGCCACCTTCATCGCGCTTTCGCCCATTTTCGTGCGCGTATCCGAAACCGGCCCGACGGCGACGGCGTTCTGGCGCGTGGCGCTTGCGGTGCCCGCCTTGTGGGCCCTTTATTGGGCGAAACCCGCCGCTCGCGCGAGGCGTTATTCCGGCAAGTGGCCGCTACTTTTGGGGGCGGGATTCGCCTTCGCGGGCGATCTGGGCTTCTGGCACACCTCGATCAAGTTCACGTCAGTCGCGAATTCCACGCTGCTCGCCAACCTCGCCTCGATTTTCGTGACGCTCGCCGCCTGGATTTTCTTGCGCCAGCGTCCTACGCGGGCTTTTCTCACCGGGTTGGGCGCTGCGCTGACGGGTATGACGCTCCTCGTGCATTCCAGCCTGGAATTCTCGCCGACCGGACTGGCGGGAGATGCGCTCGGCGTGGTGACCGCGATCTTCTACGCCGCCTACATCCTCGCGGTGAAAGGACTGCGAGACCGCGGAGAGACCACGCTGCATTTGATGGCGGTGACGAGCACAGTGACGGCGGCGCTTCTTCTCCCGGTAGCGCTCGCCACCGGAGAGCGCATGCTGCCGGCGAGCGACTCGGGATGGTGGATTCTGCTCGGGCTCGCGCTCCTCTCCCATGCCGCGGGACAGGGGCTCATTGCCTATGCGCTTGCGCACCTCCCGGCGGCGTTCTCGTCGGTGAGCCTTCTTTTCCAGCCGGTGATGGCGGCGCTGTTCGCGTGGGGGCTGCTCGCGGAGCCGCTTGCTGCCCTGCAGGTGACCGGCGGGCTGATCGTGTTGCTCGGAATCTACCTCGCGCGCCGGGGATCTGCCGGCGCCTAGACGATCACGGCCTGCGGCTCGCCAGCGCAGTGCTCGACGGTGCCGATCTCGTATACCGTCTCGCCCGACGCGCGCAGCGCCGCGGCCGCGCGCTGCGCATCGGCCGGCGCGACGATGAGCGCCATGCCGATGCCGCAATTGAATACGCGGAACATCTCGTCCTCCGCCACGTTGCCCGCCTGCTGCAGCCACTGGAAAACCGGCGGCCGCGGCCACGCGTCCTCGCGAATCTTGGCGACGGCGTTGCGCGGCAACGCGCGCGGCACGTTGCCTGTTATGCCGCCGCCCGTGATGTGGGCGAGCGCCTTCACCGGCACGGTTCCCAGGAGCTCTAGTACGGGCTTGACGTAGATGCGCGTAGGTTCGAGCAGGTCGAAAGGCGGCGCTCCGCGCTCGAGGATCTTGCGGATCAGTGAATAGCCGTTGGAGTGCGGCCCGCTCGAAGCCAGGCCGAGAATCGCGTCCCCGGGCGCGACCGAACGGCCGTCGATGATGCGTTCCTTCTCGACCACGCCGACGCAGAAACCGGCGAGGTCATACTCGTTTTCCGGATACATCCCGGGCATTTCCGCGGTCTCGCCGCCGATGAGTGCGCAGCCAGCGAGCTCGCAGCCGCGGGCAATGCCCTTCACCACTTCAGCGGCGACGCGACTGTCGAGCTTGCCGCAGGCGAAATAGTCGAGGAAGAAAAGCGGCTCGGCGCCCTGCACTAGCACGTCGTTCACGCTCATCGCGACAAGATCGATGCCCACCGTATCGTGGCGGCCGAACGCGAAGGCGAGCTTCAGTTTGGTGCCCACGCCGTCGGTGCTGGAAACGAGCACCGGCTGGCGGTACTTCTTTGGGATCTCGCACAGGGCGCCGAAGCCGCCGATGCCGGCGAGGACCTCAGGACGCAGCGTGCGCCGGGCGAGCGGCTTGATCGCCTCGACCAGCGCGTCGCCCTCGTCGATATCGACGCCAGCGTCGCGGTAGGAGACGGGCTTTGACATGCTAGAGTGAAAGATTCTACCTGCTTCAGCCGCTTTGATCGATGCGCCAGCTGCCGCTCGACATTTCGCCTGCCACGCAACCGGGCCTGGACAACTACGTCGCCGGCATCAACGCCGAAGCGCTGGAGCACGTGCGCGCGCTCGCCACCGGACGCTTGCCGGAGGCGATCGTCTACCTTTGGGGCGAGCCAGGCAGCGGACGCACGCACTTGCTGCGCGGGGCGGCCGGGTTGAATCCCGCGCTGGTGATCGCAGACGATGTCGAGAGGCTCGACGCAGGAGCCCAGCAAGCGCTCTTCAATGCGATCAACGCGGCTCGCGAAGGCAATGCTCCAGTGCTCGCGGCCGGCAATGCACCGCCGGCCGCTCTTTCGTTGCGCGAGGACTTGCGCACGCGGCTGGGCTGGGGCCTCGTCTACCAGCTGAGACCTCTCGGCGACGCGGATAAAGTCAAGCATCTGCACAACGAAGCCGCACGCCGCGGGCTGCGACTCACAGAAGACGTCGTGCGCTACCTCCTTCATCACCTGCCGCGCGATGTCGGCAGCCTGAACCGTGTTCTGGACACGCTCGATCGCCACGCTCTCGCGGAGCAGCGCCAGGTCACGCTGCCGCTAGTACGCGACGTGCTGTCGAAAAAAAACGACGGCTAAAAGGCAACAGGCGGTCCGCTGGCCCAAACGGCGTGGCTTTCTGCCTCGACAAACGAAGACTCGGACAGTAGATTGGAGGCTTATACCGGAGGTTGCGCAATGCTATCCCGGACCATTGGTCGCTGCGTTTTTCCGATCGCGCTCACTTTGGCGGCTTCGGCGTTCGCCCAGTCGGGGCTGCGCCTGCCCGAGCGCGGCGAACCTGGCCTGGATCCGGGGTTCGCGCGCGGCTGGCTTGCACCGGATTTCGACCGTTTCGGCTTCGTCCATCGGTGGAAGGACGCGATCGGCTTCGCATCGAGCCAGCGTATGAACTGGTCGTACAGCTTCGGCGGGCGCGCGAGCCTGAGCATGTCGCTCGGCGCAGCGCGCGAGTTCGAGTACGACCAGCGGCAGTTCTCGCTTTTCGGCCACTACCGGTTCGCGCCGGATTGGGCGGTGAGCGCAGAAGCGACCTCGCGCGAATCCACCGGCCTTCTGCGCCTCAACGACTGGCGGTTCGGCCTGCAGCGCCGCTTCTGACGCCGCCGACGCACTCGCACCTGGCGCAGGCCGAGCCCTCGGTTACACTGGGGCGCTTCAATGCGCCTCGCCCTGTTCGACCTCGACAATACTCTGCTCGCCGGCGACAGCGATTACGAATGGGGCCAGTTCCTCGTCGATCGCGGGGTACTGGACCGCGAAGCCTACGAAGCGCAGAACCGCGCCTACTTCGAGCAGTACACTGCCGGAACGCTCGATATCCACGAATACCTCGGCTTCGCCCTGCGGCCGCTTGCGGAGCACGCTCCGGGGGACCTCGCGCGCTGGCACAGGGAATTCATGCGCGAGCGCATCCTGCCGATGGTGACGCCGGCGGCGCGCGCGCTGGTGCACCTCCATCTGGAGCGCGGCGACCTCTGCGCAATCATTACCGCGACCAACAGCTTCGTCACGGCGCCGATCGCGCGAGAGTTCGGCGTCTCGCATCTCATCGCCACCGAGCCTGAGTCGCGCGGCGGCAGATTCACCGGCCGCGTGGCCGGGACACCGTGCTTCCGCGAAGGCAAGGTGCGCCGGCTCGAGGATTGGCTTTCCACGCAGCGGCGCAGCCTCGGCGAGTTCGCCGAGAGCTCCTTCTACAGCGACTCGCATAATGATCTGCCCCTTCTTGAACTCGTGACCCGACCGGTCGCCGTCGATCCGGACGAGCAACTGCAGCTCGAGGCACGCCGGCGCCATTGGGAAGTGATTTCCGTGCGCGGGTAGAATCCGCGCCTTCATGATCAAGAGGCTCATCCGGCGGGTGTTCGGACTGGCGTCCGAAACCATTGTGCGGGTACCGCGGGAGAGGCATGGACTTTCGCGGGACGCCATCAGCCCCGCCGCCGCCAAAGTGTGCGCGGCGCTGCGCGAAGCGGGCCACTCCGGGTACGTGGTAGGCGGCGCGGTGCGCGACCTTCTCCTCGGCATCGCCCCGAAGGACTTCGACATTGCCACCGACGCGCGCCCGGAGCAGGTGAAGCCGCTCTTTCGGCGCGCGCTCATCATCGGCCGGCGCTTTCGCCTTGTGCACGTGCTGATGGGATCCGAAACCCTGGAAGTCTCGACATTCCGGGCCGCGGACACCGAGACCGCTGAGAAGGACGAGCATGGAAGGGTGCTGCGGGACAACGTGTTCGGCACTCAGGAGGAAGACGCACGCCGGCGCGATTTCACCGTCAATGCGCTGTACTTCGATCCGGTCACCGAAGAGGTCGTCGATTTCCACGGTGGGCTCGCCGATTTGCGCAAAAGGACGCTGCGGGTTATCGGAGAGCCGGTAACCCGCTATCGCGAGGATCCGGTGCGCATGCTGCGCGCCGTGCGGCTCGCCGCGACGCTCGGCCTCACGCTGGATGCGGCGACGCGCGCCCCTATCCGCGAACTTGCGCCGCTCATCGAGCGCGTCCCGCCGGCGCGCCTGTTCGACGAAATGCTTAAGCTCCTCCTCTCGGGGCACGCAAGCGCCTGCCTGCGCCAGTTGCGCGAGGTCGGCCTGCACAAGGGCCTGTTGCCGTTGCTCGACGTGATCCTCGAGCAGCCGCTCGGCGAGCGTTTCGTGACCTTGGCCCTCGCGCAGACCGACGAGCGCGTCCTAGCCGAGCGCCCGGTGTCACCGGCGTTTCTCTTCGCCGCGCTGCTATGGCACGAAGTGCTCGCCGCGTGGAAGCTGCGGCTCGGCCGGGGCGAGCGCGCGGTCCCCGCGCTTGAGACGGCGATGGACGAGGTGCTTGACACGCAGTGCGCGAAGCTCGCGATTACGCGCAAGCTGACAGCCACGATGCGCGAGGTCTGGGCAATGCAGCCGCGCTTCGAACAGCGCTCCGGAACGCGCGCCTACCACCTGCTCGAAGCGCCGCGTTTTCGCATGGCGTACGATTTCCTCGCCTTGCGCGCCGCGAGCGGTGAAGTGCCGGCCGAACTGGAAGCGTGGTGGCGCGCCTTCCAGAGCGCGGACCCGGAATCGCGCAAGGCGATGCTCCTGCCCGAGACCGGGCCGCGTAAACGCCGGCGGCGCCGGCGCAAGAAGCGGCTCGCGCCCGAAGCCGCGTGACCGTGGCATACATCGGGCTCGGCGCCAACCTCGGCGATCCGCGCCGCCAGTTGGAGCAAGCGCTCCGCGATCTCGATCAACTGCCGGACACGCACCTGCGGGCAAGGTCATCGCTCTACCGCTCTGCGCCCGTGGGTCACGCCGACCAGCCCGATTTCGTGAATGCCGTGGCGGAGATCGAGACGCGGCTGCCAGCAATGACGCTGCTTGCCGAGCTTCAGGCGATCGAGGCTCGCCACGCGCGCAGCCGCAGCTTCGCCAATGCGCCGCGCACGCTTGACCTCGACCTGCTGCTCTTTGGCGACGAGCGCATCGCCGCGCCCGGCCTCACGGTGCCGCACCCGCGCATGCATGAGCGCGCATTCGTGCTAGTGCCGCTCCTCGAGATCGTTCCAGAGGCAGCGATCCCCGGCCACGGCAAGGCAAGCGCTCTCTTGGAGCGCTGCGCCTCTCAGGCGGTCCGAAGGATCGGCGCATAGCGTGGACAAGTTCCGCTACCTCGTCGTCGAGGGGCCAATCGGCGCGGGTAAGACGAGCCTCGCCAAGCGCCTTGCCGCGCGCCTTTCGGCCGACCAGGTGCTCGAGCAGCCCGAGGAAAACCCGTTCCTATCGCGCTTCTACCAGGACATGTCCCGCTACGCGCTGCCGACGCAGCTCTTTTTCCTGTTCCAGCGCGCGCGCATGATAGAGCCGCTGAAGCAGCCCGACATGTTCGCCCGCCCGACGGTGTCCGATTTCCTGCTCGACAAGGACCTGCTGTTCGCGCACATCACGCTCTCGGGCGACGAGTTCGCGCTCTACCAGAAGATCTACGACGCGCTGCGGCCGCAGGCGCCTGCCCCCGACCTGGTAATCTACCTGCAGGCCCAGCCCGCGGTGCTGGTCGAGCGCGTGAAGCGGCGCGCGATGGGGTTCGAGCGCGGTATCAGCGACGAGTACCTCGCCCTGATCGCAGAGAGCTACGCGCGCTTTTTCTACCACTATTCCGCATCGCCTTTATTCATCGTGAACTCCGAAAATCTGAATTTCGTGGAGCGCGACGCCGACTTCGAGCTCCTCGTCTCGCGCGTGCGCGCGATGAAAACCAGGCGCGAGTTCTTCAGCCTAGGATGAAGATCTTGCGCAATGTTGCCGAGCTGCGTGCGGCTGCGCGAGCTGCAGGTCCGCTCGCTTTCGTGCCCACCATGGGCAACCTGCACGAAGGCCATCTCTCGCTCGTGCGTCTGGCGCGCAGCCGTGGCGGCGCCTTGGCGGCCAGCATCTTCGTTAACCGCTTGCAGTTCCATCCGAGCGAGGATTTCGACCGCTATCCGCGCACTTTCGAGCGCGACTGCGCACTGCTGGAGCAGGAAGGCGTCGAGCTGCTGTTCGCGCCGGATGAGGGGGTGCTCTATCCGGAGCCGCAAACGTTCATCGTAAATCCCGGGCCGCTCGCCGGGGAGCTGGAAGGCAAGTTCAGGCCGGGCTTCTTCCACGGCGTCGCCACCGTGGTTCTCAAGCTCTTCAATGCCCTGCAGCCGACCGCGGCGGTGTTCGGCAAGAAAGACTACCAGCAGCTCATGGTAGTGCGCGGCATGGTGCGCCAGCTTAATCTGTCGGTTGAAATTCTCGCCGGAGAAACGGTGCGCGAAGCCGACGGACTCGCGATGAGCTCGCGCAACGGTTACCTCTCCGCGGCACAGCGCGCGGAGGCGCCACGTCTTTTCCGCATCCTCTCGCGCGTAGCTGCAGGTGCGCTCGACTGCGACAACGCGACAAAGGAGCTCACGGCGGCCGGCTGGAAGCCGGATTACGTGGAAGTGCGCAGACGTTCGGATCTTGCGAAACCCGGACCCGGCGATAATGCGCTCGTCGTGCTCGCCGCCGCGCGCCTCGATGCGACGCGGCTGATCGACAATCTCGAGTTCTAGAACGTCAGGACGGATAAGGCTCGAAGGTCATCGACTCGACCGGGCAGCCGATCGCCTTCGCGATCCTGTCCATGGCCTCGTCGGTGAGTTGAAGCGGCTGAAAATCCGCATCGCCGCCCTTGGATGAGATGAAGGCCTGCGCCGCAGCCTCGGTGTTCCACGTCACCACCGGATCCGGGCTTATCCCCGGTACCTGGCGGCAGATTGGAAAGCCATCCGTCTTGTAGACGATCGCGTACATAGAGCCCCGTGGCGGCGAATTTAACCCATGTGGCAGTGCCGCAACAAGACGAAGAGCCCCGGAATCGAGTTGCCGCCTCAGGGACTCCCCGATTGCCACATTTGTCACGGCTCGTTCTAATTACCGCGGGAGGCACCGGGGCCGCCGCTCCCAACCCAAGCCCCGGGCCATGATTAGCCCCCGACCCGGGGGGCGATCTTTGGGGAAGGAAAAGACGATGAGCAACCTGTGCGACGCGATGGGCCTGTGCATACCGTATGGCAAGGCGAATTCCCAGTACCAGACCGAATTCGAGCCGGCCACGGGAACGCTGTGGGGCTATTTCAATCCGAAGGACGGTACGCCGTGCTACAGCCTCGGGCTTCTGAACGATATCCTCGAGCATGACAACGAGCTGGTGGCCAATCGCTGCCAGCTCGAAGTGGAAGGCATGACCTATCCGGTGCACTACTACGTGACTGCGTCGCGGATACCGGGCGTATTCAACGTCGGGGGCGACCTCGCTCTATTCGCCATGCTCATCAAGGCGCGCGACCGCGGCGCGCTCGCGCACTATGCCAAGCTGTGCATCGACAACATCTACCCGCGCACCCAGGCGTTTTTCAGCCCGACGCTCACCAAGATCGCGCTGGTGCAAGGCGACGCCCTCGGCGGCGGCTTCGAGTGCGCGCTCGCTTCGGACGTGATCGTTGCTGAGGAAAGCGCGCAAATGGGCCTGCCCGAGATCCTATTCAACCTGTTTCCCGGCATGGGTGCGTGCAGCCTGCTTGCCCGGCGCATCGGCATTCGCGCCGCCGAGGAATTGATTCTGTCGGGCAAGGTGCTGCCGGCGACCGAGATGCACAAGCTCGGAATCGTCGATGTCCTTGCAACCGACGGTCAGGGCGAGACCGCGGTGCGCAACTGGATCGCCAAGAATGCTAAGCGGCGCAACGGCATGCAGGCCGTGTTCCGTGCGCGCCAGTTCATTCACCCGATCACGCGCGAGGAGCTCGACGGTATCGTTGATCTTTGGGTCGACGCCGCCCTGCGCCTCGGCGAGCGCGACCTGAAGATGATGAACCGGCTGGTGCGCGCGCAAACGCGCCGCATGGAGTCTTGGCATTCGCCGGCGACCGAGGTTGCTTCGCCATTAAGCGAGGCGCTGGTCGCCTGAGCCTTGGCTCAGGAAACGTTCTGCTCGAGTCGTATGAGCAGGCGCGGCCAAAGCGCCGCACCAGCCTTGCGGCCGAAGAAGCCGAAATGGCCGAGGCGTGCCACACCCGCGTCGGCAGGAGTGAAAACCAGGTGCTCGAGCGGGAACAGGCGGGGGTAGTAGGATAGAAGACGTTTCGTGCCGGCGGCGGTGGCAAAAGCATCGTCGCTGATCGAGACAAGAAGCGCCGGCCGTTGCAGGCAGGCGCAACGGTCGAGGAGCATTTGCACACGCTCATAACCGGGTTCTGTCCCGGTGGGCCGCAGCTCCGGGGAGCGGCGCCCGGCCCACTGCAGCGCAACCTTCGCTGGCAGGTCCTCGCCTAGCCTAAGCCGCCGCGCGGGAAAGTAACCCGCCATTCGGGTCAGCAGCGGCATCAGGCCGTGCCACACCGCGGTCATGGGCAGCCGGTACTTCGTAAGGTAGTCGCCGTAGTATCCGGTGTGGCCACCGATCAGCACCAGGCGCGCCTGCTGCGAAGAGTTGTGCGCACCCCCGATGATCAGCGCCCCGATCGAGTGCGCTATCCCGAGGATCTGCGCGTTCGGATAGCGCTCGCGCAGCCACGCGATCGCTCCGCCGCAGTCGTATTCCGCCCAATCCTCGATCGCAGCGCGGAAACCCCGTAGCCTGTCCGGGCGCGAGTGCCCGATGCCTCGGTAATCGTAGGTCAGTACCGGAATGCCCGCTTCTGCCAGAAAGCGCGCGAAACGCCTGTAACGCGCCGCTGGTATTCCGGCTCCGCAGTGAAGCACTGCCACGCGCCGTGGCGGCTGCCCGGTATGAGGAACGTATAGCGCGGCCCCGAGCTCGTAGCCGTCCATCGCGCGCAGGCGCACCTGCGCGACTTCGCTGGACCCCGCAACCTGGTGGACGTTCACCTACCGAGAATATGGCTAGCCGACCGACTTGCGCCTTTCCTGCAAATAGCGCTCGAGCTGCGCGCGCGCGGCGCCGAGCTCCTCGGCGAGCGTGCGCTGCAGCGCTGGAGCCTGCAGGCGCAGCTCGGCGTCGGAGAGGCTGCCCAGGCTACTGCACAGGCGGGTCAGTCGATCGGTACCCATGCTCGCCGACGAACCTTTCATCGCGTGCACCAGCGAGCGGAACTCGTGGTAGTTGCGGCCGGCGAGGACTTGTTCCATCCGCGCGAGAATCCCGCTGTTGTCGCTCAGGAAAACGCGGATCAGCTTCTCGACGAAAGCGATCGACGAGCCGAGTTCCTCCAGATGTCCGAGCGTCTCGGCGTTCACGACCTCCGGCGCCGTGGGCGCCGGCGGGCGGTGCAACAGCGCAAGCGGCTCGGCTTTGCGCGCCGTCTCGGCCTTCCCGCCAGCGAGCGTTTGGATCTCGTCCAGCAGCCGCAATGCCTCGATCGGTTTGGGCAGGTAGGCGTCCGCGCCCGCCTCGAGCGCTTCGCGCTTGGCCTCCGGCATGACGTCGGCCGACAGCATGATCACGGGCAGGCGCTCGCGGCCCCGGGTCATAAGGCGCAGCGCCTGCAAAGCCTCCATCCCGCCCATCCCCGGCATGTTGCGGTCCAGGATGACAAGATCGTGCGCGTCGCGCTCGATCGCATCGAGGGCCTGTTCGCCGTCGTTCACCAGCGTTACGGCATGGCCGCTGCGCTCGAGGATCCTGCCGACCACCTCCCGGTTGGTGGGGTTGTCGTCGGCGACGAGGATGCGCAGCTTGGTGGTCGACGCCACGCGCCGCGCGTAGTCCTGAAGCCGCACGACGCCTTCGCGCACTTCCTCTCCCGCCGACACGGAATGCAGGACGTTGAAGAGGCGCCGCTTATCGAAGGGCAACTCGAGCACCGAGGTGAATCCCGAGGAAAGCACCTGGAAGCGCCGCACGTCGGCGTCGCTCGGCACAGCGAGCACCGACGGGGGCGCCGGATCGGGTACGGCGCGGCGGAAGCGCCGCGCGAGCTCCAGGTCCTCGCCCGAGGCGTACAGCAGCGCGCTGTGATACGGCTTGGCGAGGCTGATCTCGGCGACTAGACGCGCCGCGCCCTCCTCTACATTCTCAACCGCAATCGGCGTCGCGCCCCAACCGGTCAGCGCCTCCTCGAGCGCCGCCCGATCCGACGCGGGAAAGCCCACGAGCAGGATCCTGGCGCCGGCGATTTCCCCGACGCCCGCGTCCGGGCGCTCGGGCTGCGTCTCCAGATCCACTTCGACCCAGAAGGTGCTGCCGAGGCCGATTGCGCTCTCTACCCCGATGCGCCCGCCCATCAAGCCGACCAGCTGCTTGGCGATCGTGGTACCGAGCCCGGTACCGCCGAAGCGCCGCGTCGTGGAGTCGTCGGCCTGCGTGAAGCTGTCGAAGATGCGGGCCTGCGCCTCGGGCGCGATGCCGATTCCGGTATCGCGGATGGAAAACTTGAGCCGCACCATGACGTCGGTTTCGGCCTGCACCGACACGTGCACCGTAACGCTGCCTTTCTCGGTGAACTTCACCGCGTTGCCGGCCAAATTGATGAGCACCTGGCGCAGGTGATGCGGGTCGCCGCGCACCGCGGGCGGCACTTCGGGCATGATGGAGACGACGAACTCCACCCCCTTGGCGGCCGCCTGCGCCGACACGATGCGGCAGGTGCTGTTGACGAGCGCGTGCAGGTCGAAATCCGTCTTCTCGAGTGTGACTTTGCCCGCCTCGATCTTCGAGAAGTCGAGCACGTCCTCGACCAACCCAAGCATCACGCGCGAGGAGCCGCGCAGCGTCTGCAGCATGTCGGCCTGCTCGCGGCTGAGCGGCGTATCGCGCAGCAGGTCTGCCATGCCGATGATCGCGTTCAGCGGCGTGCGCAGCTCGTGGCTCACCATCGAGATGAACCGGCGCTTCGCCAGGTTGGCCGCCTCGGCGCGCGCCACCGCTTCGAACATGCGCCGCACCAGTGTGAGCACGTACATGTTCACCGCGAACATCCCGATGAGCAGCCCCACGCCGAGCGCCGTATGCTGGCGCCAGAAGTCGTTCAGGTAGAGCACGAGCCCCAGGCCGACCACGCTCATGGCGAGCTCGGATACCAGGTAGCGCGGCCCAAAGCGGAAACCGCTGCCGAGCGTCACCCAGATGTAGAGCAGGAACAGCGGCGCCGCCGATTCTCCGAATACCGCCATGTACCAGGTGATGGCGCCGACATCGGCGAATTGCGCGAACACGCGCCGCGCCGGCGAGATCTCGGTTGAGTAGGCGATGCGCGCAAAGATAATGAGCGCCAGGACAAGGTGAATTCCCATCACGTACAGCGGCAGCACGTCGTCCTTCGTGAGCGCGTCGGGCAGCAGGTACAGAAATACCAGCGAGCTGATGATCAGCCGCAGGATGCCCTGCTCGTGCTCGGTGTCCGGACGCGCGGCGAGCCGCGCGCGCAACCGTCCGAGCGCGCTCGATACCGCCGGAGTGCTCGCGGCCTCGCCCATCAGCCTGTTCCCGTCTCCGCGGCGGGGTCGCGCCACTCGTTCTGGATCTCGAGAATCTCCTTCTGCAGGGCGCCGAAGGCTTCGATCAGCCTCGGATCGAAATGCCGGGCGCGCTGCGACGCCAGGTAGTCGAACGCCTTCTCGCTTTGCCAGGCGGGCTTGTAGGGCCGTATGGAGGTGAGCGCGTCGTAGACGTCCGCCACTGCGACGATGCGCGCGCACAGCGGGATGTGGTCGCCCACCAGACCGTTCGGGTAGCCGGAGCCGTCGTACTTCTCGTGGTGCCCGAGCGCAATAAGCGCGCCCATGCGCACGTACTTCGAGGCGCTGCCCTTGAGGATTTCGTGCCCGATGACCGGGTGGCGGCGCATGATTTGCCATTCGCCGTCGTCGAGCTTCGCTGGCTTGAGCAGGATCTGGTCCGGAATGCCGATCTTGCCGATGTCGTGCAGCGGCGCGGCGAGCTCGATCGTCTCGGCCTCGTCGCGCTCCAGCCCGATGGCGCTAGCTATGAGCCTCGAGTAGCGAGACATGCGAATTAGGTGGTAGCCAGTTTCCTCGTCGCGGAACTCGCCGGCGCGCGCCAGGCGCAGCAGCGTCTCCTTCTCGCGCTCGCGCACTTCGCGCGTTGCGTCCTCGACCATGTGCTCGAGCAGTCGCCTGCGGTCCTCCAGAGCGAGCTGCTGGCGGCGAAGCGTGAGCAGGTTGCGACAGCGCGCCAGGCACTCGCGCGCGTCCACGGGCTTGGTGAGAAAGTCGGTGATGCCGGCGTCCAGGGCGGCGTAGCGCACCTTGCGATCGTCATGCACCGTCACCATGACGATCGGCACGTGCTCGTAGCCGGGCAGCGCGCGCAGGCGCTTGACGAACTCGATGCCGTCCATGTCCGGCATCATGTAGTCGACCAGCACCAGGTCGGAGACGTGCCGCGTCGCCCACACCACCGCGTCGACGGGGCGCGCAAAGCCCTCCACCGCGACGCGCTCGTCGAGGCTGCGCACGACCTGCTCGAGGATGGCGCGCCCGGTCGACTGATCGTCGACCACCATGACCGTGTTTCGCGCCGAAGGCAGGACCCTTACCTGCGCCTTGGCCATCATCTCCCCTCCCCGGACAAAAAAGGCAAAACTACGGGGAAAAGCGTACGCCCCGCACCGCTAAGTGTCTAGCGAATCGGCTAGTTTTCGCGCCGCCCGCCTGCCGTCCTGACGCATTTTTTCAGCGCCCGTGACATGGTGCCGGAAGAGAGACTCGAACTCTCATGGTGTCGCCACCGGCGGATTTTGAGTCCGCTGCGTCTACCGGTTCCGCCATTCCGGCCCAAGGTAAAAATTATAATTCGCACGGATGCTCGTCTCCGAGTTCGACTATGAGCTGCCCGCCGCGCTCATCGCCCAGCACCCCGCACCGCAGCGCACGGCCAGCCGACTACTGCACCTGCAGGCGGACGGCTCGATCGAGGATCTCGCTTTCGCGGATCTTGCAGACTTGGTTGACGTGCGCGACGCGCTGGTCCTGAACGATACGCGGGTTATCAAGGCGCGCCTGCCGGGCCGCAAGCGCAGCGGCGGACACATCGAGGTCTTCGTCGAGCGCATCCTGGGCAGCCGCGAGGCACTCGCGCTGATCCGCGCAAGCCATGCGCCCGGCCCGGGCGCCGAGCTCGTCGTCGGAAGCGGCGTGGTGGTGAAGGTCGTAGGCCGCGCCGACGACCTCTACCGTGTGCGGTTCGCGCAGGACGTCGACGCGGTGCTCGAGCGCTTCGGCGAGGTGCCGCTGCCGCCCTATATCACCCACCAGCCGGCGGCCGAAGACGCCGAACGCTATCAGACGGTTTATGCAACCGCGCCCGGCGCGGTCGCCGCTCCGACCGCAGGGCTGCACTTCGACGCGGCGACGCTGCGGACGATCGAAGCGCGCGGTGCGCGCATCGCGAGGATCACGCTGCACGTGGGCGCGGGCACGTTCCAGCCGGTGCGCGTGAAGGAAATCGAGGCGCACCGCATGCACAGGGAGCGTTACCGCATTTCCCCACAGGCCATGGAGGCGTTGAAAGGACGACGGGTGCTCGCGGTCGGCAGCACCTCGCTGCGCGCGCTGGAGAGCGCGGCGCGCACCGGGGCACTCGAAGGCGACACGGATCTTTTCATCACTCCGGGCTTCGAGTTCAAGGTGGTCCGGCGGCTGCTGACCAATTTCCACCTCCCGCGCTCGACGCTTCTCATGCTGGTGTGCGCCTTCGCCGGCAAAGAGCGCATCTTCGAGGCCTACCGGCACGCCATCCTCAGCGGCTATCGCTTCTTCTCCTACGGCGACGCGATGCTGATCGAGACATGAGCTTCACCGTCACGCATCGCGACGACGCCGCGCGGCGCGGCGAGCTCGCGCTCGCGCATGGGCGCGTCGACACGCCCGCGTTCATGCCGGTGGGGACCTACGGCTCGGTCAAGGCCATGTCGCCAGAGGAGCTCGCCGGCGTCGGCGTTCAAATCGTGCTCGGCAATACGTTTCATCTCTGGCTGCGGCCGGGCGTCGAGGTGATCGGCAGGCACGCCGGCCTGCACGGCTTCATGGGATGGAACCGGCCGATCCTCACCGACTCGGGCGGCTTCCAGGTCTTCAGCCTCGGGGCTCTGCGCAAGATCTCCGAGGAAGGCGTGCAGTTCGCCTCGCCTATCAACGGCGACCGCATGCTGCTCACGCCGGAGGAATCGATGCGCATCCAGATCGCGCTCAACTCCGACATCGCCATGGTGTTCGACGAGTGCACCGCTTACCCCTCGAGCGAGAAGCAGGCGGCGAATTCGATGCGGCTGTCGATGCGCTGGGCGCGGCGCTCCAAGGCCCGTTTTCAGAGTGAAAACTCGCTCTTCGGGATCATCCAGGGGGGCATGTACGAGCGACTGCGCGACGAATCCCTGGAGGAATTGAAAAGCATCGGGTTTGACGGCTACGCGATCGGCGGGCTGTCGGTGGGAGAACCGGCCGAGGACCGCTGCCGCATCGTTGCCCATGTCGTGCGACGCATGCCCGGAGACCGGCCGCGCTACCTGATGGGCATGGGAACCCCGGAAGACATCATCGGCGCAGTGGCCGCCGGCATCGACATGTTCGACTGCGTCCTGCCCACGCGCAACGCACGCAACGGGTGGCTGTACACGCGCTTCGGCGACGTCAAGATTCGCAACGCGCGCTACCGCGACGACACCGCGCCCCTCGACGAGCAGTGCGGCTGCTACGCCTGCCGCCATTTCACGCGCGCCTACCTCTACCACCTGCAGAAGGTGAACGAGATCCTCGGCGCCAGGCTCAACACGCTGCACAACCTGCACTACTACCAGGACCTGATGCGCGAGTTGCGCGGTGCCATCGAAAGCGGCACGCTCGCCGCGACCGCCCGGCGGCTGCTCGCCGACCGCAAGCGGTTATAATTTCTCGTTTTTTCATTCCCGGAGTCTCGATTGATCATCTCTTCTGCCTACGCCCAGGGTGCCGCCGGCGGCGACGGCGGCTTCATCGGCTTCCTGCCGATCATCCTGATGTTCGTGCTGCTTTACTTCCTGATGATCCGCCCGCAGATGAAGCGCGCCAAGGAGACGAAGGCGATGATCGAGGCGCTGCAGAAGGGCGACGAGGTGATCGCGGCGGGCGGGGTGCTGGGACGGATAACGCGCATCAGCGACACCTACATCAGCCTTGAAATCGCCCCCGACACCGAGATCAACGTGCAGAAGGGCGCAGTCCAGGTGCTGCTTCCCAAGGGCACGCTCAAGTCGCTCCAGTAAGTGAATCGCTTCCCACTCTGGAAGTACGTGCTGATCGGCTTCGTGATCGCCGCCGCGTTCGTCTACACCATGCCGAACTTCTTCGGCGAGTCGCCGGCGGTGCAGGTCTCGAGCGGGCGCAGCACCGTGAGCGTGGACACCGGGCTCATGCGCCAGGTCGAGGAGGTGCTGCGCAAGGCGTCCATCGACTACACCGGCGCGCAGCTTGATGCGACCGGCGTGCGCGTGCGCTTGCGCGACACCGACACGCAGCTCAAGGCGAAGGACATCATCGACCGCGCGCTCAACCCCGATCCCGCAAACCCGGCGTACGTGGTGGCGCTCAACCTCCTGCCGGCGTCGCCGAACTGGCTCACCGCGATCCGCGCCCTGCCGATGTATCTCGGACTCGACCTGCGCGGCGGCGTGCATTTCCTGCTGCAGATCGACATGCCTGCGGCCATCGTCAAGCGCATGGATAACCTGGCCGCAGACGTGCGCAACCAGCTGCGCGAAAAAGGCATCCGCCATGGCGGCGTGGCGCGCGAAGGCCAGACCGTGCGGGTGCGCTTCCGCGACGCCGCGACGCGCGAGGCGGCGCGCGGCACGCTGATCGCCAACATCCCGGACCTGACCATCGCCGAACGCGACGACGGCCAGGCGCTGCTGCTCGTGGGCACGATGAAGCCCGAGGTGCAGAAGCGGGTACAGGAGTCCGCAGTGCAGCAAAACATCGGCACGCTGCACAAGCGGGTGAACGAGCTCGGCGTCGCTGAGCCGGTCATCCAGCAGCAGGGCGCCGACCGCATTGTCGTCCAGCTGCCGGGCGTGCAGGACATCGCGCGCGCCAAGGAGATCCTCGGCCGCACCGCCACGCTCGAGGTGCGGCTCGTCGACGAGCAGGCGATGCGCAGCGGCACCACCTTCGGCGTCGATGTGTTCCCCGAGCGGCGCAGGGACGGCAGCGTGGGCCAGGTGCCGGTGAAGAAGGAGATCATCGTGACCGGCGACCAGTTCGTCGGCGCGCAGGCCACCTTCGACCAGGACAACCGGCCGGCGGTCGCGGTGGAGCTCGACCAGGCGGGCGGGCGCGCGATGCGCCAGACCACGCGCGAGAACCTCAAGCACCTGATGGCCATCATCCTGTTCGAGAAGGGCAAGGGAGAAGCGATCTCGGTGGCGACGATCCAGGGCGAGTTCGGCAGCCGCTTCCAGATTACCGGCGCGTTCTCGCCTGCCGAGACCAACAACCTGGCGCTGCTCATCCGCGCCGGCGCGCTAGCCGCGCCGATGGAGATCATCGAGGAGCGCACCATCGGCCCGAGCCTTGGGCGCGACAACATCGAGAAGGGCTTCCACGCCACGCTGTGGGGCTTTCTCGCCATCGTGGCCTTCATGTCGGTGTACTACTCGCTGTTCGGCATCGTTTCCTCGGTGGCGCTCGGCGTGAACGTTCTGCTGCTCATCGCGCTGCTGTCGCTCCTGCAGGCGACGCTCACGCTTCCCGGCATCGCGGCCATCGCGCTCACCCTCGGCATGGCCATCGACTCGAACGTCCTGATCAACGAAAGGATCCGCGAGGAGCTACGCGGCGGGGCCACGCCGCAGGCGGCGATCGCCGCGGGCTACGAGCGCGCGTGGGGCACGATCCTCGATTCCAACATCACTACGCTCATCGCGGGGCTCGCGCTGCTCATCTTCGGCTCCGGGCCGGTACGCGGCTTCGCAGTAGTGCACTGCCTCGGCATCATGACCTCGATGTTCTCCGCCGTGACCGTCTCGCGCGGCATGGTCAACCTCGTCTACGGCCACCGGCGGCGCGTGCAGAAGCTCGCCATCGGCAACACGGCCTGGAAATAACGCATGGAATTCTTCAAGATCCGGCGGACCATCCCCTTCATGCGGCACGCGTTGGTCTTCAACGTGATCTCGCTCCTGACCTTCGTCGCCGCGGTGTTCTTCCTCGCCAGCAAGGGGCTCAACTTCTCCATCGAGTTCACGGGCGGCACGCTGATCGAGGTGGCCTACAAGCAGCCCGCCGAGGTGCAGAAGATCCGCGAGACGCTGGAGCATGCGGGATTCAAGGCGGAGGTGCAGAACTTCGGCTCCTCGCGCGACGTGCTGATCCGCATGCCGGTTGAAAAAGACCAGTCGACCTCCGCGCTCTCGCAGAAAGTGCACGAGCTGCTGCGCGCGGACGACCCCAGCGCGGACGTGCGCCGCGTGGAGTTCGTCGGGCCGCAGGTCGGCGCAGAGCTCGCCGAGTACGGCGCGCTCGCGCTGCTCGTCACGGCAGTCGGAATCGTGATCTATCTCGCCCTGCGTTTCGAGTGGAAGTTCGGACTTGCCGCGATCATCGCCAACCTGCACGACGTGGTCATCATCCTGGGCTTCTTCGCCTTCTTCCAGTGGGAATTTTCGCTGCCGGTGCTCGCTGCGGTGCTCGCCATCCTCGGCTACTCGGTGAACGAGTCGGTCGTGGTGTTCGACCGGGTGCGGGAGAACTTCCGCAAGCTGCGCAAGGCCGACACCGAGCAGGTGATCGACTCCGCCATTACCGGCGTCATCTCGCGCACCATCATCACCCACGGCTGTACCCAGATCATGGCGACCACCATGCTCTTGTTCGGCGGCGCCGCGCTGCACTACTTCGCGCTCGCCCTCACCATTGGTATCCTCTTCGGCATCTATTCGTCGGTGCTGGTCGCCGCTCCGCTGCTCATGTGGATGAAGGTGACGCGCGCGCAGTTCATCAAGCCCCCGCGCAAGGACCGGCGCGACGAGCACGAGGGCGCCGTCGTCTAGAGAAAAAGGGGTCGGGACCCTTTCCGCCTGCTGGCCTGGAACCGCAGGAAAAGGGTCCTGACCCCTTTTTCTTACCCTTATTTCAGGATCTGGATCAGGTTGGAGTAGTCGTCGGTCCAGGTGCGCCAGTCGGGCCGGTCCTCGGCCGGCTGCGCGCCGCGCTCGACGATCGCCTGCTTCTTCAGCGCCGCGGGATCCCGCGACACCAGCACCCAGTCACTCTTGGAGCGCTGGTCGTCATCTTCGTCCGGATCGTCGGTCACCAGCGCTGCCTGCGCGCCCTGCTCCCTGGCGAGGCGCGCCACGACCGGAATCAGGTTGAGAAAGCGGTTGGAAACGTGGAAAGCGACGATGCCGTCCGGTTTCATGTGGCTCAGGTACACGGCAAGCGCCTCCTTGGTGATGAGATGCACCGGGATGGCGTCGCTCGAGAACGCGTCCACCGCGAGAACGTCGAAGCCCTGCGGCGGCTCGCGCTCAAGGGTCAGGCGCGCATCCCCGAGAGCGATCTCGATCTTCGCCTTGCTGTCAGCGAGGTAGGTGAAATCGCGCCGGGCGATCTCGACGACGCGCGGGTCGATTTCGTAGAAGCGGTAAAGGTCGCGCGGCTTGCCGTAAGCGGCGATCGTGCCGGTCCCCAGGCCGATCACGCCGACGCGCAGCGGGCCGCCGCCGCGCGAGTTGATCGCCGCGCCGATTCCCGCGCTCTCGGTGTAATAGGTGGTGAGCAGCCTACGCTGCTCGCCGTGCAGGTACTGCTCGCCGTGCATGATCGCTCCGTGCACCAGGCGGCGCAGATGGCCCACCTCGCCGGGCGAGCCGTATTCCTTGACCCGCAGCACGCCGTAGAAGCCGCGCTCGGATGCGAGCACGTCGTCGTGGTAGCGCAGGCCGTCGTAGGTGGCGCTGCCCGCCACGCCGAGCAGCACCGCGAGGCTCGCGATACGCGGCACGAGCCCGAGCCTCGCGAAGCGCAGCGCCGCAAGAAGCGCGAGCACCACCATGCCGATGCCGAGCTCGTAGTAGGCGTCGAACGCGAGCGGCGCGACTACTGCGACGAGCAAGCCCCCGAGCGCGCCGCCGGCCGACACGATCAGGTAGTAGGCGGTCAGGTGCCGCGGCGACGGGCGCGCGCGGTAAAGCTCGCCGTGGCAGAACAGGCACCCGAGGAACAGGCCCGGCAGGAACATGCCGAGCTGCAGCGCCAGGTCGAAATGGAAGTCCGAGTCGACGAGCAGCCAGGCCATGCCCACGAGCCAGACCAGCACGAACGGCCAGAAGCGCTCGGGCCGGTACCAGCCGCGGCCCTCGAAGGTCAGGATGAAGCTCGCGAGGTACAGCGTAAGCGGCGCGAGCCACAGCAGCGGCACCGAGGCGACGTTCTGGGTGAGGTGATTGGTCACGGCAAGCAGGAGCACCGAGCCGGTCGTCGACAGCAACAGCCACAACATGACCTGCCGGCGTCCCACCGGTGCGGCCGTTCGCGCGTCTTCGGCAACCAGACCGCGGCGCGGCGTACGCCACGCCACGACGGCGCAAAGCAGGGCAAAGGCGGCGAAACCCCACGACCACAGGCTCACCTGCTGGCGCGCGGCGAGGAAAGGCTCGATGAGGAACGGGTAGCCGACCAGCGCGATGAGCGAAGCGAGGTTGGACACGGCAAACAGCCGGTACGGGTCCTCGCCCGGGCGCGCGCGCGAGAACCAGGCCTGCAGCAGCGGGCTCGTCGACGCCACGAGGAAGTACGGCAGGCCGACGGACGCGGTGAGGAGCAGGAGGATGTGGGCGGTGGGCTCGTCTTCCGCTTGCGGCTTCCACGCCTCGGAAGGCGCAATCGGCAGCATCGCCACCGCGGCGGCGAGGAGCAGCGTATGCACGAGCGCCTCGGTGCGCGTCCCCGGAAACTTCTTGATCACGAAGTGCGAGTACGCGTACCCCGCGAGTAGCAGCGCCTGGAAGAACAGCATGCAGGTGGTCCACACCGCGGCGCTGCCGCCGAACCAGGGCAGGATCAGCCGCGCGATGAGCGGCTGCACCAAAAAAAGCAAAAAAGAGGACAGGAAGATCGTCGCGGCGTGAATCATCTCGACTTCCTAGACGCGGCGTGCGAGGTCCGCGGCGAGCCCGGTGTACTTTTCTGGCGTGAGGGCGAGAAGCCTTTTCTTCGCCTCGGCGGGGATCGGCAGCTGGCGCACGAACGCGGCGAGCTGCGCGCGATCGAGCCGGCGGCCGCGGCTGATCGCCTTGAGCTTCTCGTAGGCCTCGGGCACGCCGTGGCGGCGCATCACCTGCTGCACCGCCTCGGAGAGCACTTCCCAGTTCGCCTCGAGGTCGGCGGCCAGGCGGCTGCGGTCGACCTCGAGCTTCGCGAGCCCGCGCAGGCACGCGGCGTACGCGAGCAGGCTGTGCCCAAGCGCGGCGCCGACGTTGCGCAGCGCGGTCGAATCCGAGAGGTCGCGCTGCCAGCGCGACACCGGCAGCTTCTCGGCGAGGTGGCGCAGAAGCGCGTTCGCCACTCCCACGTTGCCCTCCGAGTTCTCGAAGTCTATCGGGTTCACCTTGTGCGGCATGGTCGAGGAGCCGACTTCGCCCGCCCTCAGCTTCTGGCGGAAGTAGCCGAGCGAGATGTAGCCCCACAGGTCGCGGTCCAGATCGAGAAGCACGCTGTTCGCGCGCGCGTAGGCGTCGAGCAGCTCGGCGATCCAGTCGTGCGGCTCGATCTGCGTGGTGTAGGGATTGAACTCGAGCCTCAGGCGCTCGACGTAGCGGCGGCAGAAGCGCTCCCACGCGACGCCGGGATACGCCACCGCGTGCGCGTTATAGTTGCCCACGGCGCCGTTGATCTTGCCCAGCACCGGCACCGCGGCGAGCCGTTTGCGGGTGCGCTCCAGGCGGTAGGCGAAATTCGCCATCTCCTTGCCGAGCGTGGTCGGCGTGGCCGCCTGGCCGTGGGTTCGCGACAGCATCGGCAGGCCCGCGTGACGGCGGGCGAGCGCCTTGAGTACGGCGACGATCTCGCCCAGGCGCGGCAGCATGACCTCGTCGCGCGACTCGCGCAGCATCAGCGCATACGCGAGGTTGTTCACGTCCTCCGAGGTGCAGGCGAAGTGCACGAACTCGAGCGAGCGCTGCGCCTGTGGGTGCTTCGCGAGCTTCGCCTTGAGCCAGTACTCGATCGCCTTGACGTCGTGGTTGGTCTCGGCCTCGATCTGCTTGATGCGCTCGGCGTCGCGCTCGGAAAACGCCTCGACCAGTCTTGCGAACGCCGAAGCGGTCTTGCGCGAAAACGGCTTCAGCTCGCGGATCGCGCGCTCGGCGCCGAGCGCCTCGAGCCAGGCGAGCTCGATGCGCACGCGATAGCGGATCAGCGCTTGCTCGCTGAAGTAGTGGCGCAGCGGATCCGCGGTCCTGGAATATCGCCCGTCGAGCGGAGAGAGCGCGGCGAGCGGAGAGGGCATCGGGCTTTATTATAAGGGCATGCCGATTTCGCTTTCCCGGGTGAGCGCCGAGGCGCGCGCCTGCACGCTTTGCGCCGAGGCGCTGCCGTACAAACCCAGGCCGGTGTTCCTCGTCGGGCGCGGCGCGCGGCTGCTCATCGTCGGGCAGGCGCCTGGCCGCCGCGTGCACGAGACCGGCATCCCCTGGAACGATCCGTCGGGCGACGTGCTGCGCGAGTGGCTCGCCATGGAGCGCGCAGAGTTCTACGACACCTCGCGCATCGCCATCGTGCCGACCGGCTTGTGCTATCCCGGCACCGTCGAGGGCGTGGACTTGCCACCGTGCCGCAAGTGCGCGCCCGAGTGGCAGCCGCGGTTCCGCGCCGCGCTCCCCGGCATTCGGCTCACGCTGCTCGTCGGCACCTACGCGCAGGCCTTTTACCTGGAGGAAAGAAGAAAGCGCACCGTTGGCGAAACGGTGCGCGCGTTCCGGGAATATCTGCCCGAATTCTTCGTGCTGCCGCACCCGAGCTGGCGCAACAAGCTGTGGCTGAAAAAGAACCCGTGGTTCGCGACCGAGGTGCTGCCGGCGCTCAAACGCCGGATGCGCGCCTGCATGCGGAAGGTATAATTCGCGCCCGCCATGAAGCTCCTCGCCTCGCTCGCCAGCCCGTACACGCGCAAAGTTCGCGTCGTGCTCGCCGAAAAGCGGATCGACTGCGAGATGGAGATGGTGGACGTCCAGCCGATCGACAACCCGGTCAACCGGCACAACCCGCTCGGCAAGATCCCGACGCTGGTCCTCGACGACGGCACGGCGCTTTACGACTCGCGCGTCATCGTCGAGTTCCTCGACAACGTCTCGCCAATCAGCCGCCTGATCCCGGACGACAACCGCGAGCGCGTGCAGGTGCGCCGCTGGGAGGCGCTCGCCGACGGCGTGGTCGACGCGGGGATTCTCCTGCGCAACGAGACGCTGCGCGACAATAAGGAGCAGAGCAGCGCAGTCAAGGCGAAGCAGCTCGCGCGCATGCAGCGCGGGATGGCGCAGCTCGCCGCTGAGCTCAACGGCCGCAGCTGGTGCCACGGCGACCGCTATTCGCTCGCCGACATCGCGCTCGGCTGCTGCAGCGGCTGGCTCGACTTCAGAAAGCCCGGCGAGATCGACTGGCTCGCCGAATACCCGGAGCTCGCCCGCCACTACCAGAAGCTCATCGAGCGCTCGGCGTTCGCCGAGACCGTCCCCCAGCTCCCGACATAGCGAAATAGGGACAGACCCCATTTCAGCTGAAAGGGGTCTGTCGCTATTTCAGTGGATTATTACGCCGCCGCCCAGGCAGACTTCGCCGTCGTAGAGCACGACAGACTGACCCGGGGTGACGGCCCATTGCGGGGCCGCGAAATCGACCTTGATCTCGCCGTCGAGCAGCTTTAGAACGCAAGCAGCGTCGGCCTGGCGGTAGCGCGTCTTCGCCGAATACGACGTGCCGGGTGGCGGATGACCCGAAACCCAGCTGGCATCCCCGGCCTCGAGCGTTTTCTTGAGCAGCAGCGGGTGATCGTGGCCCTGCACCACGACGAGTTCGTTTGATTCCAGGCGCTTTTCCGCCACGTACCACGGCTCGCCGGCGCCGCCGCTCGTTCCGCCTACACCGATACCCTTGCGCTGGCCGATGGTGTAAAAGGCGAGCCCGATGTGCTCCCCGAGGGTCTTCCCCTCGGGCGTCCTGATCGGCCCGGGCGCGCGCGGCAGATAGCGGTTCAGGAACTCCCGGAACGGCCGCTCGCCGATGAAGCAGATGCCGGTCGAGTCCTTCTTCGCGTGGTTCGGCAGCCCCGCTTCGCGCGCGATGCGCCGGACCTCGGACTTCTGCAGGCGGCCGACGGGAAACATCACACGGCAGAGCTGCTCCTGGTTGAGCCGGTGCAGGAAATAGCTTTGGTCTTTACCCGCGTCTTCCCCCTTCAGAAGGTGAAAACCATCTTCAGAAGAATCGACGAGCGCGTAGTGGCCGGTCGCTATCTTGGCGGCGCCAAGCCGCATCGCGTGGTCGAGGAAGGCCCTGAACTTGATCTCGGCGTTGCACAGCACGTCGGGATTGGGGGTGCGCCCGGCCGCGTATTCGCGCTGGAACTCGGCGAACACCCGGTCCTTGTACTCGGCGGAGAAGTTCACCGCCTCGAGATCGATGCCCATAATGTCCGCGGCGGCCGCCGCGTCGACGAGGTCCTGGCGCGTCGAGCAGTACTCGTCGTCGTCTTCGTCCTCCCAGTTCTTCATGAAAAGGCCCACTACGTCGTGGCCCTCGCGCTTGAGAAGCAGGGCGGCAACCGAGGAGTCGACGCCTCCCGACATGCCGACGACGACTTTCATGCGAAGTCGCGCGAAAGAATATCCAGAGAAAAGCTGCGCCCGGCGAGGAAGTCGGCGACGCATTTCTGCACCAGCGGCGAGCGATGGTCGGCTTTGCGCGCCTCGAGCTCGGCGGGCGTAAGCCAGTGCAGGCGCACGATCTCCGTGTCGAGCGCACGGTTTGTGGTTCCCTCGATCTTCCCGGTGAAGCAGAAGCGCAGGAAGGTCACGTCCTTCGCGGCATAGTGCCAGCGGTAGATGCCGACGAGCGCGGTCGGCTCGAAGCGGTGCGCGGTTTCCTCCATGACCTCGCGCCGGCAGGCCGCGATCAGCGATTCGCCCGGGTCCAGGTGCCCGGCGGGCTGATTGAGCATCAGGCGCCCGTCGACGCGCTCTTCGACGAAAAGGAACCGGCCGTCACGTTCCATCACGGCCGCGACGGTGGCCGACGGCTTCCAGATAGCCATGGACTGCGGGTCATGAACTGCGGCTCATGCGGCCTTCTTGGTGTTCTTCCGGATGAACTCCGCCATGCGGGCCACGCCCTTCTCGATCGCCTCCCTGGACGCGGCATAGGAGAAGCGCACGTGCTGGCCCTCGCCTGGCACGCGCATGCCGAAGTGGATGTCGGCGAGCAGCGCGACCCCCGCCTCGTTGAGCAGGCGCTTGCGGAACTCCTCCGAGTCCGCGGCCCGGATCATGCGGCAGGCCTCGGTGACGTTCGGCCAGACGTAGAACGCCCCGCCCGGCACCTGGCACTTCACGCCGGGAACCTCGTTCAGAAGCCGCACAATCAGATTTCTTCTTTCGAGGAAGCTTTTTTTCATCGCCTCGGCAGCGCTCTGCGGCCCGTTGATCGCCTCCACCGCCGCCCACTGGCTCACCTGCGAGGCGCAGGAGTCCGTATTGGTGATCCAGCGCGTGAAGACCGGCGCGAGCGCCGGGTTGGAGGTGAAGCCGATGCGCCAGCCGGTCATCGCCCAGGTCTTCGAGGCCCCGTCGGAGATGATGGTGCGCTCGTACATGCCAGGGACCTGCGCGATCGAGAAGAAATCCGCCCCGAATACCAGCCGCGAATAGATTTCGTCCGCGTAGACCCAGACCTGCGCATGCTTTGCCAGGATTCTTGCGATTTCCTGTAATTCGGTTTTCGAAAGACAGCCGCCGGTAGGGTTGTGCGGGTAATTGAGGATCAGGAGCTTCGTTCTGGGCGTGATGAGCGTTTCGAGCTCGGCGGGATCGAAGGCGAAGTTGCGATCTTCGTGCAGATGCAGCGGCACCGGCCGCGCGCCGTGAGCGAGGATCTGCGACTCGTAGATCGGAAACCCGGGGTTCGGATAGATGACCTCGTCGCCCGCGCCGTAGTCGGTGCACGAGAGAATGGCGTAGGCGATGAAGGGCTTCGCGCCCGCGCCCACCACCACGTCCTGCGGCCGGATCGGCAGGGCGCCGCGCGTCGCGCCGAGGTAGCGCGCTGCCGCCTCGCGCAGCTCGTCGATGCCCGCCGAGGGCGTGTAGCCGTGCTTGCCGCTGCGGATCGCCCGGATCGCCGCCTCCTGCACGTGCTCCGGCGCCGGGAAATCCGGCTGGCCGATGCAGAAGCTGATGATGTCGCGTCCCTGGCGCACCAGGGCGTTCACCTCCGCGAGCACCACGAAGGCGTTCTCGGTCCCGAGGCTTGCAGCACGCTTGCTGATTTCAGGCATAAATGTCCCCAGGAAAAGGGGTCAGAGCAATTTTTCGAAGCACTGATTTTATCGGAGTACCATCGTTCTTAAGAAAAATTGCTCTGACCCCTTTTCCTGATGCTCGTCAACTGCGTCGCCTACCAGGATGGCCGAAGGCTCGCCGACCTGAGCTTCCACGAGATCCACAGCTATCTCGAGCGGCCGGGATGCTTCGTGTGGGTGGCGCTGAAGGACCCGACGGAAGCCGAGCTCGAGGAGATGCGCGAGCAGTTCGGCCTGCACCCGCTCGCGGTGGAGGACGCGCGCCACGGCCACCAGCGCCCGAAGATCGAGGAGTACGGAGATTCGCTCTTCGTGGTGCTGCACGTCGTCGAGCCCGTGGGCGAGGAGATGCGCATGGGCGAGATGGCGATCTTCGTCGGCCTGAACTACGTGCTTTCGGTGCGCCAGCATTCCGAGCGCGGCTTCGCCGACGTGCGCGCCCGCGCCGAGCGCGAGCCCGGGCTGCTGAGAAACGGCGCCGGCTACGTGCTCTACGCGCTCATGGACGCGGTGGTCGACCGCTATTTCCCCATGATCGATACCGTCGAGATGGAGCTCGAGCGCGTCGAGGAGCAGCTCTTCTCGGGACGCTCGCCGCGCGAGAACATCGAGGCGCTGTACTACGTCAAGCAGAAGCTCACCACGCTGAAACACGCCGCGGCGCCGCTCCTCGAGCATGCCGGCAAGCTCTTCGGCGGGCGCGTGCCGCACGTCTGCGCCGGCCTGGGCGAGTACTTCCGCGACGTCTACGACCATCTGGTGCGCATCAACCAGTCGATCGATGCGGCGCGCGAGACGGTCAACACCGCGATCCAGGTGGCGCTCGCCATGGTGAACATGGGGCAGGGCGAGGTGACCAAGCGGCTCGCCGCCTACGCCGCGCTCGTCGCCGTGCCCACCATGATCGCCGGCGTCTACGGCATGAACTTCCAGCACATCCCGGAGCTCTCGTGGAGCTTCGGCTATCCCTTGGCCATCACGATGATGACGCTCATCGACCTCGTGCTCTTTTTCCGCTTCCGCAAGGCGGGCTGGCTCTAGGACACGGTCTTCAGCACCTCGGCGAGCGTGCCGAACATCTGCTCGAGGTGCTTTTTCTCGGCGACGAGCGCCGGGCAGAAGGCGAGCGCGTCGCCGATCGGGCGCACGAACACGCCCCGGTCCCAGCATTTCTCGAACGCCTCGTAGCCCCGCGCGCTCGGCGCGCCCGGACGCGGCTCGAGCTCGACCGCGCCGATGAAGCCGAGGTTGCGGCAATCGACCACGTGCGGCAGGCCCTTGAGCGCATGCACCCCATCCTCGAAGTCGGCGGCGAGCGGGATGTCGAAGAGCTTCTGCTCGGCGTAGACCTCGAGCGCCGCGAGGCCCGCGGCGCAGGCGAGCGGATGGCCCGAGTAGGTGTAGCCGTGGAAGAACTCCATGCCGGCGCCCTGCGCGTTCATGAACGTGTCGTAGATCGCCTTGCGCACGAGCACCCCGCCGAGGGGCACCGCGCCCGAGGTGATGCCCTTCGCGAACGTAATGAGGTCGGGCGCGACGCCGAAATGCTGGGCGGCGAAGGGCGCGCCGAGGCGCCCCCAGCCCGTGATCACCTCGTCGAAGACCAGCAGGATGCCGTGGCGGCTGCAGATTTCGCGCAGGCGCGCGAGGTAGCTCTTCGGCGGCACCAGCACGCCGCCCGAGGCCGCCACCGGGTCGACCACCACCGCGGCGATGTTCGAGGCGTCGTGCAGCGGAATGATGCGCTCCTCGAGCTCGTCGGCGAGCTCGGCGCCCGCCTCGGCGCAGCCGCGCACGAAGCGCCGCGAAGGGTCGTAGGTATGCCGCAAATGGTCGATGCCCGGCATGAGGATGCCGCTATACGCCTTGCGGTTCGCCGAGACGCCGCTGAGCGAAGTGCCGCCGATGTTCACCCCGTGGTAGGAGCGCTCGCGCCCGATGAAGCGCGTGCGCGTGCCCTCGCCGCGGAGGCGATGGTAGGCAACCGCGATCTTCATCGCCGTGTCGATTGCCTCGGAACCGGAATTGGTGAAGAACACCTGCTCCATCCCCGGCGGCGCGAGCGCAGCGATGCGCTCGGCGAGCGTGAAAGGCAGCGGATGACCGAGCCCGAAGGACGAGCCGAAATCGAGCTCACCGGCCTGCCGGCGGATCGCCTCGACGATGCGCGGGTGGCCGTGGCCGGCGTTCACGCACCACAGCGTGGCCAGACCGTCGAGCACCTGCTTGCCCTCGACCGTGGTGTAGTACATGCCCTTCGCCGAAGCGACGAGGCGCGGCCGTCCCTTGAAGCGCCGGTTGTCGGTGAACGGCATCCAGTAATGGTCGAGATTCATATCCTCATAGGACCAGCTCGGCGCGCAACAAATCCCACGGCACGGCGATGCCCTTATCCACCTTTGTGATCAGACCAAGGGCCACAAGCTGCGTAACATCGGTGTGCACGTTCTTGTAGTCGCGCCCGAGGCGCTTCGCAAGCTGGTAGATCGACAGCGACCCCGCCTCGCGCAGCGCCCGCAGCAGCTCGAAGCGCGCCGGCGACAGGCTCTTCAGCAGCAGCGGCAGGTTCTCCAGCGTGAGCAGATGCAGCGTCCTCGGCGCGCGCCCCTCGGCCGCGCGGTTCCAGGCGGCCTCGAAGCGGTCCAGCGCGTCGCCCGCCGGACCGACGCGGATCTCAAGAACCCTTGGCACGCTTCACGTCCTGCTCGAAGTCGTAGCGCAGCTGCTCGACCGAGCGGAACTCGTAGGCGAAGCTGCGCCCGCGCACGCGCCGGCGCTGGTTCACGTATTCGACCAGGTCGCCATAGCGCAGGCGATAACCCAGATCCGCGCGCAGCTCGATCTCGAGCAGGCCGTCTTCGAGCACCACCCTCTCGAACAACATATGGCCTAATATACCATAGACAGGGTGCTGTAGAATCGCGCCGTGAAGGACTTCTTCAACCTCTACCGCCACGGCTTCGCGCGCGTCGCCGTCGCGACGCCGCTGGTGCGCATCGGCGATCCGCAATCGAACCTCGAAGGCATCGTGGCGCTGATGCAGCAGGCGGCGCGCGAGAAGGCGCTGCTCGCGGTATTTCCGGAGCTCGGGCTCACCGCCTACACCTGCGAGGATCTCTTCCACCAGCAGGCGCTGCTCCAGCATTCCGAGGACGCGCTCGCGCAGCTTCTCAGGCGCACGCGCAACCTGCCGCTCGCCGCCCTGGTCGGGCTGCCGGTGGCGGCGAACGGGCTGCTCTACAACTGCGCGGCGCTGGTGTGCCGCGGGCGGCTGGTCGGCATCGTTCCGAAGACCTATCTTCCCAATTACCGCGAGTTCTACGAGGCGCGGCAGTTCACGCCGGGCGATGTCGCGCAGTGCGGGACGATCTGCTTCGCCGGGCAGGAAACCAGCTTCGGCAGCGGCCAGCTGTTCCGGCTCGCCGAGCTCCCGGAATTCGTCCTGCATGTCGAAATCTGCGAGGACCTGTGGGTACCGGCGCCGCCGTCGTCGTTCGCGGCGCTCGCCGGCGCCACCGTGATCGCCAATCTCTCCGCTTCCAACATCGTCGTCGGCAAGGAGGGCTACCGCCACCAGCTCGTCTCCAACCAGTCGGCGCGCTGCCTCGCGGCGTACCTCTACAGCGCCGCCGGCCTCGGCGAATCCACGACCGATCTCGCCTGGGACGGCCACGCCGTGATCTACGAGAACGGCACGCTCGCCGCCGAGTCGCGGCGCTTCGCCGACGTGCCGCAGCTCACCATCGCCGACGTCGACCTCGGCCGGCTGCTCGCCGACCGCATGCGGCAGAACACCTTTGGCGATGCGGCGATGCGCCACCGCGCCGACGTCCGTGCGTTCCGCACCATCGATTTCTCGCTTCCCGTTCCCAAAGGCAGAGTAACGCTGGATCGCAAGGTCGACCCGCGGCCCTACGTGCCCGGCGACCCGGCGACGCTCGATGCGCGCTGCGAGGAGGTCTACCGCATCCAGGTCCAGGGCCTCGCCACGCGCATGCGCGCGACCGGCGCGAGGAAGCTGGTGATCGGCGTCTCCGGCGGGCTCGACTCGACGCAGGCGCTCCTCGTCTGCGCGCGCGCCGTCGACGAGCTGAGGCTTCCGAGGGCGAACATCCTCGCCTACACCATGCCGGGGTTTGCGACCTCGAGCCGTACGCGCAGCCAGGCCTGGCAGCTCATGCGCGCGATCGGGGCGAGCGCCGAGGAAATCGACGTCCGTCCCTCGTGCATGCAAATGCTGAAGGACATCGGCCACCCGTACGCCAAGGGGCGGAAGCTCTACGACATCGCCTTCGAGAACGTGCAGGCCGGCGAGCGCACCAGCCACCTCTTCCGGCTTGCGAACCAGCACCGCGGCATGGTCGTGGGCACCGGGGATCTCTCCGAGCTCGCGCTCGGCTGGGCCACCTACGGCGTCGGCGACCACATGTCGCACTACAACGTGAACGCGAGCGTGCCGAAAACCCTGATCCAGTTCCTCATCGGCTGGGTGGCGCAATCGGGCGGGTTCAGCGCCGACGTGAAGCGCGCGCTGCGCCGCGTTCTCGACACCGACATCAGCCCCGAGCTCATCCCCGGCAAGCAGGCGAGCGAGGCCACGGTGGGGCCCTACGAACTGCAGGACTTCAACCTCTACTACACGCTGCGCTTCGGCTACGCGCCGAGCAAGGTCGCGTTCCTCGCATGGCACGCCTGGCGCGACAAGTACCGCCTCGCAGTGATCCGCAAGTGGCTCGGCGTGTTCCTCAAACGCTTTTTCGAGACCAGCCAGTTCAAGCGCAGCGCAGTTCCGAACTCTCCGAAAGTGGGCTCGGGCGGCTCGCTATCGCCGCGCGGAGATTGGCGCGCGCCCTCCGACGGCAACGCCGCCGCATGGATCGCGGACCTCGCGCGGGTGCCGCTCCGGGACTAGCTCAGCGAATGAGGCTCAGGCTCGCGGTGCGCATGCCTTGCGCACGCGGCGCCTCGTTGCCGCCGACACGCTCGAGCAGCTCCTTCCACAGACCGCTGGTGTCGGGCCGGAAAAACAGGCTCGCGTCCGGCTCCGCCGTGTACCAGTATCCTGCCTCCATCTCCTTGGCGAGCTCGCCAGGCCGCCAGCCCACGAAGCCCGCGAAGTAGCGCGCGTCGTTCGGCGTCTGCTCGATGATGCGATCGACCGCTGGGGCGCTGCTCACCACGAACAGGTCGCCGAAAAGGTGCAGCGCCTTCGCCCCCGGGTCGCCGCGCACCACCGCAAAGATCGCCTCGCTCATTTCCGGCCCGCCGAAATACACCGGGTCGATCACCTTGGCCGAGGGCTCGTGGCCCGGGAACAGCCCGCCGAGCTTGTATGCGCTCGCCCGGTTGAAGATGAAGCCGATGTGCGTGTCGGCCACCGGCACCGCGAGCACCGTGGTCTCGCGGTACAGGCCCTGCATCGCCGGAACTGCGACGAGCATTACGGGCTTCTCCAGCGTGGGCTGCGCGCGTGCCGCGCCCGCTGCGAGCAGCAGCGCGGCTGCAAGTGCAAGGACCGACAATGTGCGATTACGCATGGCTCCTCCCTAGTGAAGCACCCGTGCGAACGTCCGGTCGCGCAGCAGCTCGAGCGCCTCGGGGCGCTCGTCGAGGAACTCGAGCAGCTTCTCGGCGACCTCGCCGCGCACGCGCTCCGAGCCCCCCTCGCCGACGAAGGGATCGACGCCCACGTGCGCGAGAATCAGCCGGCCCTCGAAGTCCTGGACCGTGAAGCCATGCAGTTCGGGGTAGCGCCGGAAGAGGGCGCTCACCGTGTCTTGCAGCTCGACGTTGAATTTTTCCATCGCTTCACCATACGCGCGCACCGCGAGGGCGGGGATCGGAACACCCCTGATTCGGGCTACCGGAAAATGCTTATTTGGGGGTAGGAAAAACGGTAAGCGCGGCCGCGGCCCGTTTCTGGACCTCGAAGCCCTCGCAGCTGAAGCCGCCGCTGCCGCAGCCGTATTGCTTGCCGGCCTCGAGCGCGCGCCTGTAATACGCGCCGGCCGCCTCGGTGAGGCCCAGGCCGCGCGCGGCCTCGCCGAGCATGAAGTAGGAAAGATCGCTCAGGTAGCCCACCTGCATCACCGCCACGGCGAGATCGCGCCAGGCACCCTTGTCGTGCAGAGCCTTCCACTCGCCTTTCTTGCGCGCGTAGCCGAAGCCGCACTGCACCCGGCAGTCGAACACCGCGGCTCCGCTCTTGAAGCGCTCGAAGGGCTCCGAGAGGAATGTCAGCGTCTCGGTGGCATGGCGCGCGGCGTACTCCTCGCGCGTGATCTCGCCGGCCTTCGTCACCACGCGCTCGTTCGATGCTTCTTTCGCATTGAGAAATCCCGGCGCCTCGCGCGGCGCGCCGGACCTCGCGGCGAGATAGAGCGGCTGCACGCGCGCACCGAGATCCTTCAGGCGCGCGGCGCGGTTCTCGGGCGCAGGATGCGTCGACAGAAATTCCGGCGTCTTGCCGCCGAGCTTCGCCATCTTTTCCCACAGCGTGACCGCGGCTTTCGGATCGTAGCCCGCGCGCGCGGCGAGCTCGATGCCGATCTGGTCGGCCTCCGACTCGCTCTCGCGGCTGTTCGGAAGCTGCACCGCGAGCAGCGCCGCCATCTGCGTGCCGGTGAGCGCGATCTGCTGCGTTTCGCGCGAGGCGATCGCGATCGCGGCGACCTGCGCGGCGACCTGCGAGGTCATGGCGATCGACATGCGCTCCTGCGTGTGATTGGCGAGCGCGTGGCCGATCTCGTGGCCCATCACCTGGGCGATCTCGTCGTCGGTCGCCTTCACCTGCTCCCACATGCCGCTGTAGATCGCCATCTTGCCGCCCGCCATGCAGAAGGCATTGACCGTCTTCGGATCGTTGATCACCTGCACTTCCCAGTTCCAGTTCGCGGTGTCGGGGCGAAAGCGCACCGCCTGCGCGATCAGCCGGTCGGTGATCTCGCGCACCTTCTTCGTGCGCTCGCTCTCGTTCTCGATTTTCTTCTTCTTGCCGAGATCGCCCATCATGGCGCTGTAGGCGGCGGCAGATTCGCCGATCGCCATGCGCTCCGGAACCACCACGAACTGGCTGCGCCCGGTGATCGGGTTCGCCGCGCAGCCCGCCAGCAAGGCGAAAACTGCGAGTTGCAGCAAGGACTTGAGCGGTTTTTGCATGAATTTCAATTCTACGGTACCGGAATGTTTCTGCAGCGCCACATGATTTTTCCCGGCACTTCAAGTACGCTGGTGCGGCTCATGGGCAAGGCGCTGAAGGAAGAATCCAGCTTCCGCAATCCCCCTCTCTGGATCCACGTCTCGCAGGCAGGCAAGTGGCTGCTCTCCCCCCGGGAGGCGAGAAAACGCGCGGTCATCCGGCTGCTTGACCGGATGCAGGCGAAGAAAAAGCTGGAGTCCTAAGCCGCTTTCTGGCCGGCGGCGCCCGGCAGCTCGCCGATGGCGGTCTTCACCGCTTCCTCGACGCGCTCCAGGAACACGAACTCGAGCTTCTCGCGCGCCTCCGCAGGCACGTCCTCGAGGTCCTTTTCGTTTCTCTTCGGCAGCATCACGGTCTTGATGCCGGCGCGCAGCGCCGCAAGCGTCTTTTCCTTCACCCCGCCGATCGGCAGCACCAGCCCGCGCAGCGAGATCTCGCCCGTCATCGCGACGTCGGCGCGCACCGGAACGCCGGTGAGCAACGACACCAGCGCGAGGAATATGGCCACCCCCGCGCTCGGCCCGTCCTTGGGCGTCGCGCCGGCAGGGACGTGGATGTGAATGTCGCTTTTTTCGAAAGCGTCGCCCAGGAAGTTTCTTGCAAGCGTCAAGGCAGCCTGCGCGGATTCCTTCATCACGTCGCCGAGCTGGCCGGTGAGGATGAGCTTGCCGCTGCCGGGCACCTTGGAAGCCTCGATGAACAGGATGTCGCCGCCGACCGAGGTCCAGGCAAGCCCGGTCGCCACGCCCGGCACCGCGGTGCGCTCGGCGACCTCGTTCTCGAACCGGCGCGCGCCGAGGATAGGCTGCAGGTCGTCGGGCTTGACTTGCAGCTTCCCTGAAAAGCCTTCGGCGAATTTCATCGCCGCGGATCGCAGCACCGCGCCGATCTCGCGCTCGAGGTTGCGCACGCCCGCCTCGCGCGTGTACTCGCGGATGATGGACTTGAGCGTCTCGTCGGCGAGCGAGACCTGTTCCGCATTCAACCCGTTGGCCTCGAGCTGTCGCTTGATCAGGTAGCGCTTGGCGATCTCCGTCTTCTCCTCCTCGGTGTAGCCGGGGAGGTGGATGATCTCCATGCGGTCGCGCAGCGGTCCCGGGATGGTGTCGAGCATGTTCGCCGTGGTGATGAACATCATCTTCGACAGATCGAAGTCCACGCCGAGGTAGTTGTCGCGGAATTTCGAGTTCTGCTCGGGGTCGAGCACCTCGAGCAGCGCCGAGGCCGGGTCGCCGTGGAAGCCGCCCTGCCCGACCTTATCGATCTCGTCGAACATCAGCACCGCGTTCTTCGACTCGGCGCGGCGGATCGCCTGGATCACGTTGCCCGGCAGCGCGCCGATGTACGTGCGCCGGTGGCCGCGGATCTCGGCTTCGTCGTGCACGCCGCCGAGCGCGATGCGCTGGAACTTGCGTCCCGTGGCGCGCGCGATCGACTGCCCGAGCGAGGTCTTGCCGACGCCGGGCGGGCCGACGAAGCACAGGATGGGGCTCTTGCCAGCCGGATTGAGCTTGCGCACCGCCAGGTGTTCCAGGATGCGGCGCTTGATCTTGTCGAGACCGAAGTGATCCTCGTCGAGCACCCGCCTCGCCTCGGCGATGTTGATCTCCTTCTGCTCGGAGTCTTTCCAGGGCAGCTCGGAGAGCCATTCCAGGTAAGTGCGCAGCATCGAGCCCTCGGCGCTGCCCTCGCCCATGCGCTCCAGGCGCTTGAGCTCCTTCAGCGCGTGCTTGTGCGTATCCTCGGGCATGCCGGCCTCGTCGATCGCCTTCTTCAGCTCCTCGATCTCGGCGGCGGTCTCGTCGCCCTCGCCCAGCTCCTTCTGGATCTGGCGCATCTGCTCGCGCAGCACGTGCTCGCGCTGCCTTTCGTCGAACTGCTTCTTGGTCTTCTCGCCGATCTCCTTGGAGATGCGCAGCACGCCGACGCGCTCGGAGAGAAGCTCCAGCACCTTGTCGAGGCGCCGCCGCAGGTCGAAAGTCTCGAGGAGATCCTGCTTGTCCTCGTTCTTCACGTCGAGGAGGTTCGCGACGATGTCGGCGAGCAGCCCCGGCGCAGTGACCTGCTGGATCACCACCGCGAGCTCCTCGGGCGCGTAGGGCAGCAGCTGGACCGCTTCGACCGCCTGCTCCTTCAACTGCAGGAAGCGCGCTTCGATCTCGGGATTGGTGCGCTCGTCGGGCTGCACCGCCGAGACGCGAGCGACCAGGAACGGCCAGCCCTGGAGGAACTCGAGCACCCGGAAGCGCGAGGCGCCCTGTACCACGAGGTGGTGCGCGCCTTCGGCGCCGGTGATGTAGCGCACCACCTGGCCGGCGGTGCCGACCCAGTGGAGATCATCCGGACCGACGTCGTCTTTCTTCGGGTCCTTCTGCAGGAGGAAACCGACCCTGCGCTCGCTGCGCACCGCTTCCTGCGCGGCGGCGACCGAGGCGGCGCGGCCCACCGTGATCGGCGAAATCACGCCCGGGAAGAGCACCGTGTTGCGCATGGGGATCAGGATGAGCGCGTCCTCGGGCAGCGGCTTGAGCGGCTTGGGCGCCGGCGCCGCCGGCACCGCAACCGCCTGGCGTGCTTCATGGTCGTTCGAAAGAACCTTCTGGCTCATGCGCCTTCCTTCTTGCGGAACGTCAACGTCAGCACGCCGTCGACCCACTGCCTGTCGACGAGGACGATGGGTATGTAGGGATCCTCGAGCGGCAGCATGATGCGCCGCTCGAAGCGGCCGTACGGGATCTCGATGCGGTGGATATGCGCTTCGACCTCGCGGCACGGAAACGGACGCAGCGCCGACACCACGACGCCGCCGGGCTCGATCGCCACCGTGATCGAGTCGGCGGCAACGCCGGGCAGCGCGATATGCACCTGCAGCGCGTCGGCCGACTCGACGACGTCGGCGGGCGGCTCCCAGGCATGCGTCGATTCGGATCCGGCGACGCGGAAGAACTGACGGTGCAGGCGGTCGGCCTGCTCGAGGAGCGAAAGCGCCTCGCCCCACATCCAGCTTGAAAGATCGCGCGATCTCATCGGGCCTTAGATGGCGCCGAAGCGCGCCAGGTTCAAGCCCGCCGCAAGAAACGCGCCCGAATCAGGCGCTTAGCGCTTCTTGTAGACCGGACGGCGCCGCTGCGGGTTGAACGCGGGGGCGCGCTCGTCCTTGTGGCGGAAGTTGATGCGCCCGCGGCTCACGTCGTAGGGCGAGATCTCGAGGCGCACGCGGTCGCCGGCGAGGATGCGGATACGATTCTGGCGCACGCGGCCGCCGGCGTAGGCGAGCACGCTGGCGCCGTTCTCCAGCTCGACCCGGAACTGGGTGTTCGGCAGCACTTCCTGGACGGTCCCGTCCATTTCCAGCATTTCTTCCTTTGCCATGACAGACCTCGCGCTCCTGGAGCGCCGTTGAACTGCGGGTGGATTGGCCTTCGTGAGGAGCAACTGCAGCGCGGATTATACGCGCTTATGCCTGCTTCACCTGCTTGAGCAGCCACGCGCGGAACGCGGCGACCGCGGGCCGATCGGCGATAACCTCGGGGCATACGAGGTAATAGGCCGACGGCGGCTTGGTTTCGACCTTGAACGGCGCGCAGAGCCTGCCCGAAGCGATGTCGAGATCGACCAGCGGGCGCAGCGCGAGCGCGACGCCGAGCTTCTGCGAAGCCGCCTCGAGCGAAAGGATGTTGGTCGAGAAATGCGGCCCGCGGCTCGCGTCGACGCGATCGGCGGCGCCCGCGGCCTCGAGCCAGCGCTGCCAGGCATTGCCGCCGTTGACGAGCTCCATCGCGTCGTCGTGCAGCAGCACGTGCTGCGCGAGATCGGCCGGCTCCTTGAGCGGATGATCGCCGTGCACGAGCTCCGGCGCCGCGACCACCGTCATCGAGACGGCGAAGAGGTGATCCGCCCGGTACCCCGGGTAATGGCCGCTGCCGAGGTGGATTTCCACTCCCGAGGTGTCGCTTCGCAGGTCGAAGTTGCCGATGAGGGTCGGCGAATCGAGCGCGCCGGCATCGACCATCTTGCTCGAGGCGAACACGCGCAGCTCGACCTTCGGGTTGTGCTTGGAGAAGTCCGCGAGCCGCGGCATCAGCCAGCGCGCGGTGAACACCGGCGGCGCGGTGATGAGCAGGTCGGACTTCCCGCCGCGCTCGCGCAGCAGTTCCATCGCCGAGGCGAGCGAATCGAAGCCCTCGCGCAGCCGAGGCAGGCAGGCGCGCGCCGCGTCGGTGAGCTGCACGCCGCGTCCCGCCCGGCGGAAAAGCTCTACGCCGAGGTACTCCTCCAGGCTCTTGATCTGATGGCTCACCGCCGCCTGGGTAATGGAGAGCTCGTTCGCGGCCTCCTTGAACGACAGGTGGCGCGCCGCTGCCTCAAAGACGCGCAGCGCATTCAGCGACGGCAGGCGGTAGATCACGTGAAGTCAGGCATCAAGCATGAGTTTTTCTTAAGAATCACGTGAGTATTGATCGTTTGTCCCTGGCGGCGAGCGGCCTTATCTTGCATGCATGGAAAAGGAAATCTTCATGCATACGTCTCCCAACCGCATGCCGCTGGCTGCGGAATTGTACGCGCTCGAAAGGCGCGCACGCGAAGAGCGCGCCCGCTTCATCGCCGCAGGTATTGGCTCGGCGGCGCGCGCCCTGAAATCGGTTGTTGAACGCGGCCTTGCCGCGCTGAATGCAAAGGTGGTCCGTCATGCGTAACCGTCTCGTCACCCCTTTCTGGAAGAGGGCATTGGCCTCGCTCCCCCAGGAGCTGCGCCCGCGCTACGTGCACGAGATGGAAGCCGCGGAACGCTGGGAACTTCGCATCGGCGCGCTTATCGAATTCGGGTCGCGCGTCAAGTCGGCGGTGGCGAGAACGTTTCAAACGCCGGGCTCGCGTAGCGCATAGCTTGTCTCGCCGGTCGAGCAAATCCGAAGCCTCCTCCTCCTCCTCTGGCTAGGGCCCGCTCGACCGGCGAGCATCTGACAAGACCGGGGCTCGACCCCGGTTTTTTTTGCCAGAATGGCGCCATGAAGAAGGCGGCGCTGCTCGCGCTCCTCGTGTTTCCCGCGCCGGCGCTCGCCGATGTCGGTGTCAACCTCTACGGCCTGTCCCACCATTTCGATCGCGCCCGCGCCCGCGAGCTCAAGGTCGATAACGGGGTAAACCCGGGCCTCGGGCTGCGCTACCGGATCGCGCACAGCGAACGCCTGGAGTGGATTTTCGACGTGGGCGCTTACCGCGACTCGGGACGCGATACGGCCCTCATCGCCGGCGCGGGCGGCTTGTGGCATGCCACGAGCCGACTGCGGCTGGGCGCCGCTCTGGCGCTTTTCGACAGCGATACGTACAACCGGGGAAGAACGGCCATCGCGCCGCTGCCCGTAGCGGGCTACGAGCTTGGCAGAGCGACGCTCAACGTCGTCTACCTCCCCAGGGTCTCGGAGATAAACGAGGCTGGCTACGCTGGGCTTCTGGGCGACCTGGTGGCTGCGTTAAGCGCGGCTTAGCCGACGCTCAATTGGTGGCGCCTGCGAGCATCGGCTTCGCCGCCTGGCGCGGATGCATCGGCTCGAAGGGCACGCCGTACTTGGAGAAGAAGCGCTCGACGACGGGCAGCCAGATATCCGCGCCGGAATCGGCGCTGAAGATATAGTGGCCGTCTTTGCCGAAAGGCGGCTGCAGCACGTACTCCGCGCGGGCGCCGCCGGCGGCAAAGCGCTCGAACCACAGCCTGGAGGTGGCGGGGTTGAAGTACAGATCGTTCTGCGCGTAATGGAACAGCACCGGCACCTTGACTTCCCTGCCGAGCTCCCCGAACACCTTGGCGAGCGGCTCGACGGCGCACGGCACGCCGGGGTTGCGGCCCGGGTTGCCGCCGCGCCCGGCGGCAAAGGCGAGCACCGCGACGAGTCCCTGCGGCGCGCGCGCGCCGGCGGTAAAGATGGAGGTCACTCCGCCGGCGGACTGGCCGGCAAGGATCATGCGCGAGCCGTCGACGTAGGGCAGCGCGCGCGCGTAGTCATACGCGGCCATCACGTCGTCGGCGGCCGCAGCCTCGCCCCGGCGGTAGTCGGGGTTGCGGCAGGAGCCGGCGTCCTCGGCGAACTCGCCGCCGGTGGCACCGAAGCCGCGGCGCAGGGGCATCACGACGACATAGCCGCGCTGCGCGAAGACGGCGGCGGTATTGAGCAGCAGATCCGACGACTCGATGCGTCGCTCTTCCGGCGACACGGGAGCCCCGTGATTGAGTACGATGGCGCCGAAGGGACCCGCGCCGTCGGGGCGCAGGATCCGGGTGGCGATGGTGTAGTCGCCGCTGCGAGAGGGCACGCGAACCTCCTCGTCCACGAAACGCATCCGCGCGCTATCGTTCTGGGCATAGGCGAGGTTGCCGATGGCCCAGGACAACAGAGCCACGATCACGACGAGCAGGCTTATCCCCCTCACCACTACCTCCCTTCAGAGTTCCTACGACGAACTGTAGCGGCGATCGGGACAAGCGGCAAGACTGGAAATGACACACGGTTCGACTATCCCCCTGTCGGGTCGAGGCGACAGCGTGAACGCGATCGCTGCGCTTGATTCGCGGATGAAAGCGCTGACGGTGGCGACGCTGAAGGGGATGCGTCGCGGCATCGAGAAGGAGAGCCTGCGCACCCGGCCCGACGGCAAGCTCGCGGCCACCCCGCACCCGGCCGCGCTCGGCTCGCCGCTCACGCACCCGCACATCACGACCGATTTCAGCGAGAGTCAGCTGGAACTGATCACCGGCGCGCGCACGAGCGTCGACGCGATGCTCGAAGAGCTCACGCATATCCACCAGGTCGTCTACCGCGCGATAGCCGGAACTGCCGACGAGATCCTGTGGTGCGCGAGCATGCCCTGCGGCCTGCCGCCCGACGACGAGATCCCGCTGGGCCGCTACGGCAGCGCGAACGTCGGCCGCGCGAAGACGGTGTATCGCATGGGCCTCGGCTACCGCTACGGCAGGCGCATGCAGACCATCTCGGGCATCCATTACAACTGGTCGCTGCCCGGGCTTTCGAACGACGACTATTTCGCGCTGCTGCGCAATTTCCGGCGCACCGGCTGGCTGCTGTTCTATCTTTTCGGCGCCTCGCCCGCGGTGTGCGAGAGCTTCGTCGCCGGCAATCCGCGGCATGGACTGCAGAGCCTGCGCGCCGGCACGAAGTACCTGCCGCACGCCACGTCGCTGCGCATGGGGCGCCTGGGCTACCAGAGCGACGCGCAGTCCTCGCTCGCGGTGAGCTACAACAGCCTCGCCGAGTACGCCGCGTCGCTCCACGACGCGCTGGTGAAGCCCTACCCGCCCTACGAGAAGATCGGCCTGCGCGATGAAAAGGGCGAGTACAAGCAGCTCGCGACCTCGCTGCTGCAGATCGAGAACGAGTTCTACAGCAAGATCCGGCCGAAGCGGACCATCCATCCCAACGAACGGCCGCTGCACGCGTTGCGCAGCCGCGGCGTCGAGTACGTGGAAGTGCGCCTGATGGACCTCGATCCCTTCAGCCCGATCGGCATCAGCGCGCCGGTGTGCCGCTTCCTCGACGTCTTTCTGCTGCACTGCCTGCTCACCGACAGCCCGCCCGACACGCCGGCCGAGATCGCCGTGATGGCGCGCAACAACGAGCGCGTCGCCACGCGCGGGCGCGAGCCCGGCCTGCGCATCGTGCGCAACCACCGTGAAGTCCAGATGAGACAATGGGGCGCGCAGCTCCTCGCCGAGTGCACGCCGCTCGCCGAGCGCCTCGACGGGCTGCTCGGCGGTGCCGCCTACCGCAGCGCCGTCGCCGCTGCGCTCGGCGCGCTGAACGATCCCGAAACGGTGCCTTCAGCGCGCGTGCTGCACGCGATGCAGCGCAACCACGACGGCGCCTACGTGCGCTTCGTGCTCGCCGAATCGCTCCTGCACCGCGGATCGCTTCTCAACCTGCCGCTGCCGCCGAAGGTCGAGGAGGAGTTCGCCTTGATGGCGCGCGCCTCGGCCGCGAAGCAGCGCGAGCTCGAGGCGCAGGATCGCGTGGACTTCGAGACCTACCGCCAGAAGTACCTCGACCCCGCCAGCCTCAACCCCTAGACCCGTTACTGCGCGGCGTGCGCCGCGACCACGTCCGCCACGCAGGAAGTGAGCCGCTTCGCGTAGTCGAGGTGCAGGAACTCGTTCGGGCCATGGGCGTTCGACTGCGGCCCGAGCACCCCGGTGATCAGGAATTGCGCCTGAGGAAACTTCGCTCCGAGCATCGCCATGAAGGGAATGGTTCCTCCCTCGCCCATCCACATCGCGCCCTTGCCGAAATGCTTGACCGAGGCGGTCTCTATCGCCGCCTCGAGCCACGCCGCGGTCCGCGGCGCGTGCCAGCCGCTCGCCGCCTGGCCGTACTCGAACCTCACGCGCGCCCCGTAGGGAGGGTCGGCCTCGAGGATCGCCTGGAGCTGCCGCGCCGCGCTCTCGGCCTTCACCGTCGGCGGCAACCGAAGCGAAAGCACGAGCGAGGTCTGCGGCCGCAGCACGTTGCCCGCGGCCGCCGGCAGCGGCAGCCCGTCGGCGCCGGTGACCGCGAGCATCGGTCGCCAGGTGCGGTTCAGCACCAGGTCCGCAAGGTCGATCGTCACCGGCTGCATGCCCTTCACGAGGGGAAACTTGCGCCACACGCCGGCGCCGAGCACCTCGGCGGCGCGCCTCGCCTGTCCGGCGCGCTCGTCGGGCACCTGCGCGTGAAATGCCGAGTGCTTGACGATGCCGGTCTCGCTGTCCTCGATGCGCTCGAGGAGCTGGCGCGCGACGCGAAAGCTCGAGGCCACCACGCCGCTCGCATCGCCCGAATGCACGCCCTCGGTGAGCACCTCGACCCTGAGCACGCCGTTCACCAGCCCGCGCAGCGAGCTCGTGCCCCAGAGCTGCTCGTAATTGCCACAGCCCGAATCGAGCCCGATGACCAGGTCCGGCGCGCCGATGCGCGCCGCCAGCGCTTCGAGGTACGCGGGCAGATCGTAGCTGCCGCTTTCCTCGCAGCATTCGATCAGGATCGCGACGCGCGCGTGCGCACGCCCTTCTTCCTGCAGTGCGCGCAGCGCGGCGAGCGCGGCGAAGACCGCGTAGCCGTCGTCCGCGCCGCCACGGCCGTAGAGCTTTCCGTCTTGCAGCACCGGCGACCATGGCCCGAGCCCATCGCGCCAGCCGGTCATCTCCGGCTGCTTGTCGAGATGGCCGTAGACAAGGATATTGCCTTGCGCTTTCCCGTCGACCTCGACGAACAGTACCGGCGTGCGCCCTTTGAGCTTCACGACCTCGAGCTTCATGCCCATCAACGCGTGCCTGCGGCACCAGCCGGCGGCGAGCTTCACCGCGGCGTCGATATGGCCGTGGCTCGCCCAGTCCTTGTCGAAGTGCGGCGACTTCGCGGGAATGCGGATGTAGTCGACGAGCGCCGGGACGATGGCGTCGTCCCAGAATTTCGCGATTGGCGTCATGAGCGGATCGGTGGCGTTTTGCCCCCCGACTATAGTGCACGCTTCCAGGGCGCGGGCGCGAGCGCGCCCGGCAGGTAAAGCGGATGCGCCGGCTCGCCGCTGCCGTTCAGCCGCAGCACGTGCAGCTTCACGTCCTTCAGTTTGGAAAGTACTTCTCTGGAACGGCCGAGATGCTGCCCGTGGTTGCCCCAGGCGCAGACCACGAGATCGGCGCTGCGCGCCGCTTCCAGGAGCGCCGCGTCGTTGCCGCGGCCGACCGGGTCGCGCGCCGCTTTCATGTCGCCCGGATCGGTCGCGCGCCAGCCGAAGAGATTGGTGACGACGAGCGCGCCGTAGCGCCATTGCGCCGCGTAGTTGCGCGCGCGGGTGCACGACGGATCGAGCTGCACCTCGTCCGCGGTGCTCGGGTTGAGCATCAGGAAATTCGCGACCGGCCCCTCGGCCCAGCGCCGCCATAGCAGGTAGCGCCATTTCCGGCAGCGCGAGAAGCTCGCGCCGGACGGGCTCGCGAATTTCACGGTACCGGTATTGCGGGACGTGGCGGCCGGCCGCGCAGCCGGTGGCGCAAGCGCGATGGCCGCGCCGCGTACGACCCGGCCGGTTCGCCGATCGCAAGCGTGAAAGGGCTGCGCACGGTGAGCGTTCCCAGGATCGCGCCGTCCTGCAGGTCCTCGGTCAAGAGGATCCCGCAATCTTGCAGTTGGGCGGCCGCCACGACTAGGCTGTCCCACCACGAGAGACGGAACCGTTGCTCTATGTCGCGCGCACGCAGAAAGACCTCCTCGTCGACCTCGCGCGGATGCCAGGCGAGGTACATCCGCGTGTCTTCCCACGCCTCCTCGGCAGCCACGTCGCTCCCTTTGCGCTTCAGGTTGACGTAATACTCGGATAGCACCTGCATGCTGGTCCGACCCGAAGCCTCGCGCCACAGGTATTCGAGCCACGCCTTGGCGCGCGGCTGCTTCACGGGCTCGCCGGCATCGCGCGCGTAGAGCAGGACGTTAGCGTCTACGAAGACCAGCGCGATCATTGGCCTGCTCGCGGGTGAGATACCGATCCGTTGGACGCTTCAGCTTCACCGGCTTTTGGGCGAGGAACCGCTTCATGGCGTCTTCGTAGGCCCGTGAATGGCGCATGCGCTCGCGCAGCACTTCGCCGACGTAGCGCGACAGGCTCATATTCCTCTGCGCGGCATACACGCGCGCCCAGGCCGCGGTCTCTTCATCGAGCGTGATGGTGATGTTCTTCATCGCGCACCCTTGGCCGATTTACACGAACAAAGTGTAACACGGATTTCGTGTATTTACGGCGACCAGAGCGCGCGCAGCTTGCCCGCGACGTCGACCTGCGCCTTGCAGGAGGAAAGGCTTTCGGCTTCGTGCGGCCCGCCGTAGGCGACCTGCTCGAGGCACTCCATCACCGCCGAAGTGAGGAAGCGGCTCTTCGCGCCGTAGACGTGCCGGTCGCCCATGCGCGACTGCTGGGTCACGTAGTACTTGAGCGGCGCGATGAGGTGCAGGTCGCGCTTCGCGCGGGTCATCGCGACGTAAAGCAGCCGCCGCTCCTCCTCGACCAGCTCGGGCCGCCCGGTGGAGAACTCGGAAGGGAAGTTGCCGTCGGCGACATTCAGCAAGTGCACCGCGTCCCACTCCTGGCCCTTCGCCGAGTGGATGGTGGAGAGCACCAGGTAGTCTTCGTCGAGATACGGCGCGCCGGAAAGATCGCCGGTCGCCGCCGGCGGGTCGAGCGCCATCTCGGTGAGAAATTTCTCCCGGTTGTCGAAGCTCCCGGCAATTCGTTCCAGCTGCTCCAGGTCGCCGGCGCGCACCTGCGCGCTGTCGTACTTGTGCTCGAGGATCGGCGCGAACCACGCGCGCACGCGCTGCAGCTGTCCCGCCCAGGGCGCGCTCGCAAGGAAGCGCAGCAGCGCGTCGAGCTCCGGCGCGCCGCTTTCGAGCGCACTCCAGGCGTGGCCCTCGGCCTCGAAGCGCGTGTAGATGCGCTCGGCGGTTGCCGGACCGACCCCCTCGAGGAGCTGCAAAGCGCGGAACGCCGCGACGCGGTTCTTCGGATTGTCGGCCCAGCGCAGCACCGCCAGCATGTCCTTCACGTGCGCGGCCTCGAGGAACTTGAGCCCGCCGTACTTCGCGTAGGGGATGTTGCGGCGCACGAGCTCGAGCTCGAGCAGATCGGAGTGGTGCGAGCTCCTGAAGAGCACCGCCTGGCGGCGCAGCAGCACGCCGCGCTCGCGCGCTTCGAGCACGCGCGCGACCACGTAGTCGGCCTGCGCCTGGTCGTCGGCCACCGTGACGTAGCGCGGCTTCGGGCCGGCGCTCTTGCGCGAGCGCAGCTTCTTTCCGGCAAGCGCGTTCGCTGCGTCGAGCACCGCCTGCGTCGAGCGGTAGTTCTCCTCGAGCACCACGACGGACGCGCCGAACAGCGCTTCGAAGCCGAGGATGTTCTCGACCGAGGCGGCGCGGAACGAATAGATCGCCTGCGCGTCGTCGCCCACCACCGTCACCGGCGCGCCGGCGGGCCGCAGCCCTTTCAGGATCCCGGCCTGGATCGCGTTGGTGTCCTGGTACTCGTCGACGAGCACGTGGTCGAACTGCCCGGCGATCTCGGCGGCGAGGCGCTCGTCCGACATCATCGCGTGCCAGTAAAGGAGCAGATCGTCGTAGTCGAGCGCCTGGTTGGCGAGCTTGCGCTCGACGTAGGCGCGAAAAAGCCCGGTGAGCTCCCCCTCCCATTCGGCGCACCACGGATACAGCGTCGCGAGCGTCTCGTCGAGCGCTCGCTGCGTGTTCACGCGATGCGAGTAGATGGCGAGGCAGGTATCTTTCCGCGGAAAGCGCTTTTCGGACCTGGAAAGCCCGCGCTCGTGGCGCACCAGGTCCATGAGATCGGCGGCGTCGCCGCGGTCGAGCACGCTGAAGCTCTCGTCCAGGCCGACGCGCCTGCAGTGCCGGCGGATGAGGCGGTTCGCGATCGAGTGGAAGGTCCCCGACCAGGGCAGCCGCACCTCGCGCAGCACCTCGCCCACGATGCGGCTCGCCCGGCGCGTCATCTCGAGCGCCGCGCGCCTGGTGAAGGTAAGGAGCAGCAGCCGCTCGGCGCTTTTCCCCTCGAGCAGCAGGTGCGCCACGCGGTGCGCGAGCGTATTGGTCTTTCCGGTGCCCGCGCCGGCGATGATGAGCAGCGGCCGGTCGGGAAACTGCGCCGCCTCGCGCTGCCGCGCGTTCAACCGCTCGAAGGCCTCGATCGCCGCCACGGGAAGCGACTATAGGCCAAGCGTGTACGTTTATCCAGTACTGCCCTTCTTCTTCAGCAGCTCCCCCAGCTTTTCCAAAGGTCGATGCGTCGCCGCCGGCTTACCGCTTTCGGGCTCCGACCCAGATTTCGAATCCTCGACGCGGGCGTGCTCGTTCTCGTGGCAGTAGACGCAGAGCAGCTCCCAGTTCGACCCGTCGGGCGGGTTGTTCTCGTGGTTGCCGTCCTTGTGGTGCACGGTGAGCTCGCGCAGCCGCTCGCGGCCGAACTCGCGCGCGCAACGCCCGCAGACCCACGGCAGGATCTTGAGCGCCTGCTCGCGGTGGGAGCGCGCGCGCTCCGCCTGCGCCCGCCGCGCCTCGGCCACCAGGCGGTCGAGCCTGCCCGGATCCGGCGCTTTCTTCGGCGGCGGCTTTCTTGCCATGAAACAATATTAGCCCCCGCCATGCCGCTTCTCACCCTGCAAGACGCCCAGCTCGCCTACGGCGAGCTGCCGCTGCTCGACCGGGCGTCGTTCTCGCTGGAGAGCGGCGAGCGCATCGGGCTCATCGGGCGCAACGGCACGGGAAAATCTTCGCT
>DASZOS010000060.1:0-36411 GCA_035550695.1 Burkholderiales bacterium
TCCAGCTCCTGGCGACGCGACTGCTCCGCCTGCTCGCGCAGGCGGACGATGAGCGGAACGCCGGCGCGGCCGTCCATCCAGTGCATGAACTGTCCCACCTGCGTCTCGATGATGGCTTCCGCCTGCTGCACAGCCGAGCGCCGTGCATCGAGATTGCCGGCCACCAGCTGCGACAGGTCGTCGAGCGTGTAGAGGAATATGTCCTCCAGCTCCGCGACCTCGGGCTCGATGTCGCGCGGTACCGCGAGGTCGACCAGGAACATCGGCCGGCGGCGTCGGGCGCGCAGCGCGCGCTCCACCAGGCCCTTGCCGAGGATCGGCAGCGACGAGGCGGTGCTCGAGACGACGATGTCGTACTCGTGCAGCTGATCGGCCAGGGCCTTCAGCTCTATGGCATGGCCGTTGAAGCGGTGCGCGAGCTTCTCGGCGCGCTCGAGCGTGCGGTTGGCCACGGTGAGGCGCGTCGGCCCCTGCGCGGCGAAATGCGTGGCGCAAAGCTCGATCATTTCGCCCGCGCCGATGAAGAGCACCTTCTGGTCCTTGAGGCTCGGGAAGATCCTCGCCGCGAGCTTCACCGCGGCGGCGGCCATCGACACGCTCGCCGCGCCGACGCTCGTGGTGGAGCGCACCTCCTTCGCCACCGCAAAGGTGCGCTGGAAGAGCTTGTGCAGCACCGTGCCGAGGGTGCCGGCGGATTCGGCGGTGCGCGCCGCCTCCTTCATCTGGCCGAGGATCTGCGGCTCGCCGAGCACCATGGAGTCGAGGCCCGAGGCCACGCGGAACGCGTGGCGCACCGCCTGCTCGCGCGGCAGCGTGTACAGGTAGCGCTGCAGCTCGGAGGGCTCGAGGCGGTGGTACTGGGCGAGCCACTGCGCGACCGCCGCCGGTTTTTCCGCGGCGAGGTAGAGCTCGGTGCGGTTGCACGTCGAGAGGATCGCCGCTTCGGAAGCAAGGTGGCGCTTGATCTCGCCAAGCGCCTCGCGGATGCGCTCGACATGGAATACCACGCGCTCCCGCACCGCGAGCGGCGCGGTATTGTGGTTCAGTCCGAGAGCAAAGAGCGACATGCGGCAGCGTACGTAAGTTGCAGATTATAGGAGTTTTTCGATTGTTCCGGGTCCGCTCCGGATCAGCCCCCGGGGCGCGGCCTTCTATAATCATCCCCCTCCATGGACACCCTCGCCCGAATCAAGGACCTCGCCGCGAAAGAGTTCTCGATCGATCCCGACGGGCTCGATCCCAAGGCGCCGCTCGATACGCTCGGCATAGATTCGCTCAGCTTCATCGAGTTCATGTTCAAGATCGAGGAAGAATTCGGCGTCAGCGTGTCGGACGAGAATCTCAAGGCGATCAAGACGCTCGCGGACCTCGAGCGCCACGTCGTCGTGTCCCTCGCCGCCGCCGGCAGGGCCTGAGACGCGGCGATGGGGGTGCGCCGCGTCGCGATCACCGGGGCGGGCGTCGTTTCGCCGCTCGGAGCCAGCCTGCAGGAGTTCCACCAGGCACTCGCCGAGGCGCGCTCGGGTATCCGGCGCCTGCCGCAGGAGATCGCCCAGGGCTCCGGAGTGCAGGTGGGCGCCCTCGTCGACTGGAACCCTGCGCCGGCACTCACGGCGGCGGAGGCCGCCAATATCGACCGCGTGTCGCAGTTCGCGCTCGCCGCGGCAGCCGAAGCGCTCGCCTCCAGCGGGCTCGATCTCGCTTCGGCGGACCGCACGCGGATCGGCGTGTACTGGGGCACCGGCATGGGGGGCGCGCACACGCTCGAGGCGAGCTACAAGCATGTCTACGGCGCCGGCGAGTGGCGCACGCGCCCGCTCACGGTGGTGATGGCGATGAACAACGCGGCCGGCTCCAACGTCGCGGTGCGCCACGCCCTGGGCGGCCCGTTCGCCAATTTCTCCACGGCGTGTTCTTCTTCCGCCATGGCGCTCGGCGAGGCGATGCGCACCATCGCCGCGGGGCGGGCCGACGCGATCGTCGCCGGGGGTTCCGAGGCCCTGCTCACGCCGGCCTCGCTGCTCGCGTGGCAGGCGCTGCGCACGCTCGCGCCGGCGGACCCCGAAGATCCGGCCGCAAGCTGCAAGCCGTTCGACAAGCGCCGCCTGGGCCTGGTGCTCGGCGAGGGCGGCGCTGCGCTGGTGCTCGAGGATGAAGCGCATGCCCGCGCGCGCGGCGCCCGCATCCACGGCTTTCTCACCGGCTACGGCAACAGCTGCGACGCGGTCCACATGTCGCGGCCAGACCGCGGCGGCCAGATGCGCGCGATGCGCGAGGCGCTGGACGAATCGGGGCTCGCCCCGGCCGACATCGGCTATGTCAACGCGCACGCCACGGCGACCGCGGTGGGCGACGTGATCGAAGCGCAGGCCATCAATGCGGTGTTCGGCGCGGCGGCCGCCGAGGTGCGCGTGAGCTCGACCAAGTCCCTCCACGGCCATCTGCTCGGCGCTGCCGGGGCGCTCGAGTTCGCGGCGGCACTGCTCGCGCTTGAAGAGGGTCTTGTGCCTCCCACTGCCTTCCTCGAGCAGCCCGATCCGGCCTTCGAGCTGCGCCACGTGGCGCTGAAGGCCGAGCGCATCGCCCCGCCCCGCGCGGTGATGTCCAATTCCTTCGGCTTCGGCGGCTCCAACGTGGTGCTTGTCGCCAGCCGCGCCTGACTCAGGCCCCGGTCCGGAAAATCTCCTGCAGCGCGCTGAACTGCACCGGCTTCACGAGATGGTGATCGAAGCCGACCGCCGCGGTGCGCGCGCGGTCGTGCGCCTGGCCGTAGCCCGTGATCGCGACGATGACGACATGCTGCAACTGCGGGTCGGCGCGCAGCGTCGCCGCCAGCTCGTAGCCGTTCAGCCGCGGCAGGCCGATATCGAGCAGCACGCAGTCCGGCTGATACTGGCGCGCAGCCTCCAGCCCGGACACCCCGTCGGTCGCGATACGCACATCGTGGCCGTCGCTCTCCAGCAGCAGCTTGAGCGTGTTGGCTGCGTCGCGGTTGTCGTCGACGACGAGCACCTTGCGCGCGATCACCGGCGAAGACGCAGGCTCCCGGGCGGCGCTCGCCTTGCCGGCGGCCGCTTCGGCGAGCGGCAGGCGCACGATGAATTCGCTTCCCCGGTCGCGGCCGGCGCTGCGCGCCTCCACGCTGCCGCCGTGCATTTGGACGAGACGCTGCACCAGGCTCAAGCCCACGCCTAGCCCGCCCTGGGGCCGGTCGAGGCCCCGCTGCCCCTGCCGGAAAAGCTCGAACGCCGAAGCGAGCAGCTCGGGCGTCATGCCGACGCCGCTGTCTTTCACGCGGATGAGCGCCTGTCCCGCTTCCTTTCGCAGCTCGATCTCGATCCGGCCGCGCTCCGGGGTGTACTGCGCGGCGTTGTGCAGGAGATTCTGCACGACCTGGCTCAGCCGGGTTTCGTCGGCGAAGAGCATGATCGGCTCCTCGGGCACGTGCAGCTCCGCGGCATGCCGGCGCGCCTGCATCCAGGTGGTCGAGGCGTCGAACGCCGCGCGCATCAGGTCGCGCGCATCGAGCGGCTTCCTGTCGAGCGCGATGGCGCCGCGCGTGATCCGGCTGACGTCGAGCAGATCGTCGACGAGGCGCGCCATCTGTCCGGTCTGGCGTTGCAGCACGCCGCGCGCCCACTGCTCGGTCGGGTCGGCGGTCGGCTTCCGGGCAAGGAGGTCGAGCGCGTTGCTGATCGGCGCGAGCGGGTTGCGCAGCTCGTGCGCCAGCATCGCCAGGAACTCGGTGGTCTGGCGCTCGGCTTTCTCCAGGGCTTCGACGCGCTTGCGGTCGGTGAGATCGCGGGTGACCTTCGCATAGCCGAAAAGCCCGCCCGCCTGGTCGTACAGGGGCGTGACGGTCACGTTCGCCCAGAAGGTGCTGCCGTCCTTGCGCACGCGCATGCCCTCGTCCTCGAAGCGCCCCTGCTCGCGCGCCATGGCAAGCTCCTGCTCGGGCCACCTCTTGTCGATCGCCTCGCGCGGGTAGAACACCGAGAAGTGCCTGCCGATGATTTCGCCCGCCCCGTAGCCGTTGATGCGCTCGGCGCCCGCGTTCCAGCTCATTACGCGGCCCGCCGGGTCGAGCATGAAGATGGCGTAGTCCTTCACGCCGTCGACCAGCAGCCGGAAGCGCTCCTCGGTGCGGCGCAGCTTCTCCTCCTCGCGGCGCCGCTCGGTGAGGTCGCGCGTGATCTTCGCGAATCCGCGCAGCTCGCCCTGGTCGTCGCGCAGCGGCGTGATGATGACGTTCGCCCAGAAGCGCCCGCCGTCCTTGCGGCCGCGCCAGCCCTCGTCCTCGAAGCGGCCCTGCGCCGCGGCGATCTCGAGCTCCTGGTCCGGAACGCGCCGCTGCTTCGCCTCCTCGGGGTAGAACACGGAGAAATGCTGGCCGATGATCTCGGCCGCGGCATATCCCTTGATGCGCTCGGCCCCGGCATTCCAGCTGACAATGCGGCCCCGGGTGTCGAGCAGGAAGATCGCGTAGTCGCGCACCTCCCGGATGAGCTGCGCAAAGGGGTCGGCCATTCCAAGCGGTTTGATGGGTGGTACTTTGTCGTTCATTGGAACGGGAGGAATATAAGGGATTCACGGCCGGCGCACTTTTGTGTAGCTCTTTTCACTACAGCTTCTCAACGCGAAAGGAAAACCATGCCCAACCACGTCTACAAGATCATCGAGCTCACCGGCTCCTCCACTGCATCGAGCGATGATGCTATACGGCGCGCCATCGCCAAGGCGGCAAAGACGGTGCACGGCATGCGCTGGTTCGAGGTGATCGAGTCGCGCGGGCATATCGTCGGCGAGAAGGTCGAGCACTGGCAGGTGACCGTCAAGGTCGGCTTCACGCTCGACGAGTAGAAAAGAAGAGCCCCGCGGACGCGGGGCTCGTTTCTTACACCGGAACCGGATCCGGCTGGTTTTGGGGCTTGCGCTCCGGTTTGCGCTCTTCCTGCGGCTTGGCCGCCGGCATAGGCGGCGTGCTCGAGCGCTTCAGCTTCTCGGCTTGCTCCTTGAGCAGCCGCTCGTCCCACCACTCTTCGCACATGGCGATCTCCTAGTGAAGAGACGAGGCGATGCTACGCCTGCCGCGGGCCGGATTCAATACTCACATCCACCGGGGACCGTGGCCGAGCAGCTTGCGATACGTCATGTCGGCATCGACTTCGACGGTGGGGATGTTGTGCACTTCGAGCGGCACATAGCGTAGCGTAACGTTGGATGGGGCTTCGAGCGCGCCGATCGACGCCCTGTGGCCCGCGAGGTAGCCACCGGCCCAGCCGAATGCGAGGGCGCCGAGGATTGCCGCCGAGACGATCTTGCGCATGATGGTGCATTCCGTCAGGGCCGGGTGCTTTTGGCACCCGGCCCTCGGGAAAGCGCATTACTGCGCCGGGGCGATGAAGTTGTGGTCGGTGGCCCAGGCCGATTCGCCGCCTTCGTCCGACGACTTGTAGGACAGGCTGCCGATCTGCGCCACGCGCACGGGCTCCCGCGTGCCGAGGTCGCCGCGGTCGAACTGGGTCTGCTCGAACGGCATGCGCTCGCTCGAGATCTGCTCGTAGGCGGCGACGTTTTCGGACAGCGCGGGGAGCGCGCGGTCGAGCTCGTTCTGCTCGTACGGCGCGCCGAGCTCGGCGAGTGCGGGGGCGGTAGACAGCGCGATGGCAGCTGCGACGATAAGGCGTTTCATGGTTCATCTCCTCAGTTTGGGTTGGGTTGACAACGTGTTACAGCCGCAACCTTAGAGAAGGGCTTCGCCGCGGGAAGTGCGTTTACGCACGCAGTTCAACAGCTTCATAATCGACGCGATGGGCCTCGTGAGCGAGCTGCAAGCGATCCCGCTGTTCGCGGAGCTGGCCGAAGACGCGCTGCGCGAGCTCGCGGTTCGCGTGCAGCGCCGCACCTACTCGGAGGGCGAGGTCATCCTGCGCGCCGGCGACGCGCCGCGCGAGATGCATGTGGTGCTGGACGGGGCGGTGCGCGTCGAGGTGGGCGAAGGCCCGGGCCGCAGCGCCACGCAGGCGATTCTCGCCGCCGGCCACAGCGTGGGCGAAATGTCGGTGCTGTCGGGAAACCCGGTGTCGGCGACGGTGGTTGCGCACACCGACAGCACCACGCTCGCGATCTCGGCCACGGATCTCGCTGCCCTGCTCGAGCGGGAGCCGGCGCTTTACCGGCGCATTTCAGCGCTGCTGATCGAGCGGCTGCGGCATCGCACGCAAATGCTCGCGTCGCGGGTCAAGCCCACGGCTGCGATCCTCGCCGTCGATCGGGCATTTCCGGTCGACGCGCCTGTCGTGCGCGCGATTTTCCGTGGCGTCGGCCATTACGCTCCCGGTTCGCGGCTCTTCGATGCCCGCCAGGCCGATGCGCCGGCGTTGCGCGCGCGCGTCGAGCGCTGGCGGGATCAGGGCGCAGCCGAGCAGTATCTCGTCGTGGCGCTCGACGCCGATCGCTTTGGCGAGGTGCGGCCCGCGCTGCTCGCCGGCGATGCGGCGCTGCGCATTGCTGGCCCGGCGGGCGGGGGGCAGCCGCTCGACGCCGGTGCCGCGGACGCGAAAAGCATCCTGCTCGACTTCCCCGCGAGCGCGGCGCGCGCGGGCGCCTGGAGCGAGTCCCTGAGCTCGCGCGAGCTCGCCGAATGCATGCACGGCGCAACCTGGAATCGGACCGCGCATCCTTGCCTCGACCGCATCGCGCGCTTCATCACCCGGCGTGAAGTGGGCGTGGCGATGAGCGTGGGTGCGGCCGCCGGGTTCGCGCACCTGGGTTCTCTGCAAGTTCTCGAGGATTGCGGCGTGCCGATCGACTTCCTTTGCGGCTCGAGCATGGGCGGGGTGGTGGCGCTCGGCTTCGCGCAGCTGCGCGCGGCCTCGAAGACGACCGACGCGCTTTGCACGCTGGGCGCAGCCTTCGCGAGGTCGCGCGGCCTGCAGGTGGTGCCGCGCTCGGCCCTGGTTTCGACGCAGCGCATGCGCGAGATCGCAAGAGAGATGTTCGGCGCAATCCATTTCGCCGAGCTCGGGCTGCCGGCGGCCGTCGTCGCCGCGGACCTGGTGGCAGGCGAGCGCGTCATCCTCGATCGCGGCCCCGTGGCCGAGGCCGCGCGCGCGACGATCGCGATCCCCGGCATCTTCCCTCCGGTGCGCCTTGGACACCGGGTCCTGGTCGACGGCGGCCTCGTGACGCGGGTGCCCCTCGACCTGCTGGCGCGCCGCCGTTGCGGCTTGCGCATCGCCTCGATCGTGCTGCCGCAGCGACCGGTACCGCGCGAGCTCGCCGAGGAAGCCGAGCGGCTCGAGCGGCGCCTGGACCAGCCGTTCGGCCTGCGCGCGGCGCTCGGCGCTTCCTGGCGGATGCTGGGCTGGTGGGATTCCGCCTCGCAGGCCGGAAAGGCGGATCTCTTCGTCCGCATCCCTACGCCGGTGGGCGAGGGCTACGACTTCGCCGCCGGCAGGCGCATGGCGGAGCTGGGACGCCGGGCGGCCCTCGAGCAGCTCGACGGCATCCGCGATGCGGTGCGCAGGCTGCTGGCGCCCGGCGCGCCTTGAGATCGGCGGGGTGTCACAGGCTGGAAGTTACGATTCTTGCGTCGCTCCCTCAGCTGGTGGTGCCACTTTCAGCCGATCTCGCAAGCCCGGTGCCGTCGACCACCGCATTGATTTCGTCGAGCGTCAGCCGCTTTCCCGCTGGCGCGTAGTCACTGTAGAACGCAACCTGCTCCGCGGATAGCCGCCCGACGAGCCTGACGAGGTCAGCGAGGCGGATGCCCTGGCGCGCCAGAAACGCGATGTACGTGTGCCGAAGTGTTGCCGGTGTTACTTCGGCGGGGCGCTCGATCCCGGCGTCATAGGCGGCACACAGCAGATCCGAGGTCAGGTCATCCAGCGTGGGTTGGGCGGCGCCGTGCGCAGCCAGCAGCCGCGTGCCGGGAGTCCGGGGCAGGCGCTCGAGGATGGCGAACGTCGGCTCGAGTATCGCGACAGTGCGAGGCGATGCGCCACTGACGTGAATCTCCCGCTTGGTCGGATCGATGTCGTCCCAATCCAATGCCACTAGCTCCTCCGGGCTCAGTCCGCTGAGTAGAAGCAACGCGGCGAGCCGCGCCTCGGTAGTCGCCGCCGCCAGCAGCCCGCCAATTTCGCCTGCGGCAAGTTCACGCGGCACTGTGGGTTCCACCGTCAGCAAGCCACTCGTGCCGGCCGGCAGACCTGGCGCGACCATCTCAGACAGCACGGGTCGTCCGCTGGAGGACGCACCCAGCCCGCCGCCGTAGTGGCGGCCCGGAATCGGAATAGCGATCGGCTGCGGCACAAGAATCGTCGGCCGCGGATCGTGGCGGTTGAAGATCTCCACCACCCACATCGCGAGCAATGCCAGCAGGAAAGAGCCAGTTATGCTGATAGCCGCGTCGCGCATGTAGAGCGGGCGCCAGGGTTCCTGTGGAATGTTGGCCGCCTCGACCACCTTGACGGCAGGGCGCCTGGCGCGCTCACCGGCCTCGAGCTTGGCCTTGCGCTGCGCGGTATCGCGATGCAACGACTCCAGTTGCGTCAGTTCTTCGCGTAGCGCCCTGTATTCGTTGAAACGGGCGCTGAATGCCTGCACTGTTCCGCGATCGCCGGCGATCTGCTGGCGGATGCGGCTCGCGGTTTCGCGCGCGCTGGCCACTTCCTCCTGGGCCTCGGCGAGCGAGGACTGCAGCGACAACTGGCGCTGGCTGGCGAGCTGCTGTTCCAGCTCAGCGAGGCGGGCCCGCTGCGCCCGAACCCTGCTGTCCATCACCAGGTATTCGGGCGTGTACGAGCGTTCCAGTTCGCGCAGTTCTTCACGGATCTGTGACGCGCGTTGCTCCAGGTTGGCCAGCGTCGGGTTGTCTCGCGCGCGCACGACGGACTTCCCCTGAGCGGCGGCCTCCTCGAGCGAACGCAGCTTGCCTTCGGCGGCGGCCAGCTTTTCATTCGCATTGTTGAGCGCCGTGCCGAGGCCGCGAACCCGCGCGAGCACCTGGTTCTCCTCGCGCTCCAGCGACACCACGTTGTGCCTCGCGCTGAAATCGTCAACGGCCTTGCGTCTTGCGGCGACACGCGCGGCGAGCTTGGTCAGCTCGTCATCGATCTGGGCGAGCGCTTCGCCGGAGGTGTCGCGATAGGCTTGCTCCAGTTGTTCCTTGTAGGTGGCGATCACTTCGTTGACAAGCGCCGCGACGAGCCCGGCATCGCCACCGGTTGCAGCCAGTTCCACCACATCGGTTCCGCCGGTGGGGCTTGCCATCAGCGATGACTGCAGGCTGGACACGGGATCGGAGCCGAGGATCGAGATCTTGCCCTCGAACCTTTCGCCAAGGCGCTTGACCGCCGCCTCGACGACCGGCCGGCTGGTAAGCACCTGCAGTTCGGTCAGAAACGGCCGAGGTGCGTCGGTGCCCTGCGAACCGCCGGTGGGCCGGATCGACTCTACCTGCACCGAGCCCGGGTTGATCTGGACCCGCGCTGACGCCCGGTATTCCGCCGGTCGGGCAAACGTGTAGACAAGGCTGGCCGCGCCAACGAGCAAGAGCACGCCGAGGAATACCGACAGCTTCCGCCGGTTCGCGCGCTGCGTCGGCGACGCGAATTGGCCAAGATCCGGCTCGCGGCCGCCCCGCGAGGCATCACCGCCATAAGGTCCCGAAGCTCCGGCGCGCGCTGAAAGTTTCGCTGGCGGTTGCATGGTTGATTGTGAGTCCAGGCGAGCTCTGTGTAACCCTCAGGGCAATATACTGCGCGAACGGCGACGGTGTGGCTCTTTGCCTGACCGTTTAGTCCCAAATAGCTAGTGCTCTCCCGAGAGCCTCGCGGGTCCCAATCGCATTCGAGGTGATTGCCGGCTCGGCTTCCTGATCTCGGGCGGATCGCCCAAGAGATTCTTCGCGCGCCACGAAGAAACCGCGATGAAGCTTCGAAATCTGAAGCTGCGGATGGGCAAGTGATTGAGAGGCCCCGAACTACGTTCTGAAACGATCCTCAGTTAGAGGCTGAAGCGGCGTAGTTAGCGATCGCTATTTCCAAGACTTTGTGGTGGCCAAGGGCGGAATCGAACCACCGACACAAGGATTTTCAGTCCTCTGCTCTACCAACTGAGCTACTTGGCCTGCCGGGTGCGTTACGCGCTGCGGGACTGCGGAACGGCGCGGATTATACGGGTTTCTCCAGGCTGTAGCCCAGCCCGCGCACGGTGACGATGCGCACGCCGCCGGGCTCGAGCTTCTTGCGAAGGCGGTGCACGTAGACCTCGATCGCGTTGGGCGAGACCTCCTCGCCCCACTCGCAAAGGTGCGACACCAGCTGGTCCTTCGATACGAGGCGTCCGGCGCGCTGCAGGAACACTTCCAGCAGGCTCAGCTCGCGCGCCGAGAGCTCGAGGGGCTCGCCGTTCAGGCTCGCGACGCGGCCGATCTGGTCGTACTTGAGCGCGCCGTGGCGCATGAGCGTCGGGCCGCCCGCCATGCCCCGCCGAACGAGCGCTCGCACGCGCGCTTCGAGCTCCGTGAGATCGAACGGCTTGGTGAGATAGTCGTCGGCGCCGGCATCGAGCCCGCGCACGCGGTCGCTCACGCCGTCGAGCGCGGTGAGGATGAGCACCGGCAGCCGCGAGTCGCCCGCGCGCAGGTGCTTCAGCACGTCGAGGCCCGATTTTTTCGGCAGGCCGAGATCCAGGATCAGCAGATCGAACTCGCCGGCGGCCAGCGCGGTGTCGGCTTCCGCGCCGTTCTTCACCCAGTCCACCGCGTGGCCCGACTGGCGCAGCGTGTGCGTGACGCCGTCGGCCAGGACCGCGTCGTCCTCCGCGACGAGTATCCTCATGGAGCGAGTCTACAAAAAAAAGGGCGCCCGAAAGCGCCCTTTTTCGCACTGCGTTTCGGAAGCGTTACATGTCCATGCCGCCCATGCCGCCCATGTCGGGCATGCCGTGGGCATGGCCACCGCCTTTCTTCTCTTCGACCAGCTCGGCCACCATCGCGTCGGTGGTAAGCATCAGGCCGGCGACCGAGGATGCGTTCTGCAGCGCGGTGCGCGCGACCTTGGTGGGATCGATCACGCCCATGTTGACGAGATCGCCGTACTCGTCGGTCTGGGCATTGAAGCCGTAGTTGCCCTTGTTCTCGAGGATCTTGTTGAAAACCACCGAGGGCTCGGCGCCGGAGTTGGCGACGATCTGGCGCAGCGGCTCTTCCAGGGCGCGCATCACGATGCGGATGCCGGCTTCCTGGTCCTGGTTCTCGCCCTTCAGCTTGCCCTCGAGCGCCTGGCGCGCGCGGATGAACGCCACGCCGCCGCCCGGGACGACGCCTTCTTCCACCGCGGCGCGGGTGGCATGCAGCGCGTCCTCGACGCGGGCTTTTTTCTCCTTCATCTCGACCTCGGTCGCCGCGCCGACCTTGATCAGTGCCACGCCGCCGGCGAGCTTCGCCACGCGCTCCTGGAGCTTCTCGCGGTCGTAGTCGCTGGTCGCCTCTTCGATCTGCACGCGGATCTGCTTGACGCGGCCCTCGATCTGCTTCTTCTCGCCGGCGCCGTCGATGATCGTGGTGTTTTCCTTGCCGCTCTCGATCTTCTTCGCCTTGCCGAGGTCTTTCAGCGTGGCGTTCTCGAGCTTGAGCCCGAGCTCTTCGCTGATCACCGTGCCGCCAGTGAGGATGGCCATGTCTTCCAGCATCGCCTTGCGGCGGTCGCCGAAGCCCGGCGCCTTGACGGCGACCGTCTTCAGGATGCCGCGGATGTTGTTCACCACCAGCGTGGCGAGCGCCTCGCCTTCGACTTCCTCGGCGATGATGAGCAGCGGCTTGCCGGCCTTCGCGACCTGCTCGAGCACCGGCAGCAGCTCGCGGATCGACGAGATCTTCTTGTCGTGCAGCAGGATGTACGGATCCTCGAGCACGGCGATCTGCTTCTCGGGGTTGTTGATGAAGTACGGCGACAGGTAGCCGCGGTCGAACTGCATGCCCTCGACCACGTCGAGCTCGTTGGTGAGGCTCTTGCCGTCCTCGACCGTGATCACGCCTTCCTTGCCGACCTTGTCCATCGCGTCGGCGATGATCTTGCCGATGTCGGCGTCGCTATTGGCCGAGATCGAGCCGACCTGCGCGATCTCCTTGGAGCTCGAGCAGGGCTTGGAGATCTTCTTCAGCTCCTCGACCACGGAAATCACCGCCTTGTCGATGCCGCGCTTGAGGTCCATCGGGTTCATCCCCGAGGCGACGTACTTCATGCCCTCGCGCACGATCGCCTGGGCGAGCACGGTCGCGGTGGTGGTGCCGTCGCCGGCGACGTCGGAAGTCTTGGAGGCGACTTCCTTCACCATCTGCGCGCCCATGTTCTCGAACTTGTCCTTGAGCTCGATCTCTTTCGCGACCGACACGCCGTCCTTGGTGACGGTCGGCGCGCCGAACGAGCGCTCGAGCACGACGTTGCGGCCCTTGGGCCCCAGCGTCACTTTGACGGCGTCGGCGAGGATGTTCAGGCCGTGAACCATCTTGGCGCGCGCGCCTTCGTGGAAACGTACTTCTTTGGCTGGCATTGCGATTTCTCCTAATTCGATTCGATGAGGTCGCTGGTGAGCGACTTACGCGCCTTCGATGACGCCCATGATGTCTTCCTCGCGCATCACGAGGAGCTCTTCGCCCTTGACCTTTACCGTCTGGCCGGAATACTTGCCGAACAGCACCTTGTCGCCGGGCTTTACGTCGAGGGCGATCAGCTTGCCTTGGTCGTCTTTCTTGCCCTTGCCCACGGCGACGATCTCGCCCTGGTCGGGCTTCTCGGCAGCGGTGTCGGGAATGACGATGCCCCCCGCGGACTTGCGCTCTTCCTCGATGCGCTTGACGATCACGCGGTCATGCAGCGGACGGATTTTCATACAGGCTCCAAAGTTGAGAAACACGATGCATTACAATGGCTTGGAATGCTCCAAGCCGAAATGGGTGGACTTCGTTGCTGTTAGCACTCAGTCCAAGCGAGTGCTAATGATAATGACTGTCCGCGCTCTTTTCAAGACGTTAGGCGCTCTGTTAGCGCTCACTTCCGCTTTTGCGGGGGCCGCCGAGCTTCCCAGGGAGGTGGCGCAGGCCCTGCGTGCGGCCGGCATTCCGCAATCGAGCGTCGGCGCCGTGGTGCAGGAACTTTCCGCGGGACGGCCGCTCCTCGCCGTGAACGCAAGCGAGGCGCTCAACCCGGCCTCTGTCATGAAGGTCATCACGACCTACGCCGCGCTCGAGCTGCTCGGGCCCGCCTACCGCTGGAAGACCGAGGCATATGTGGACGGAGCCGATCTCGTGCTGCGCGGCTACGGGGATCCGAAGCTCAACGAGGAGAGCTTCTGGATGCTGCTGCGCAACCTGCGCGGTCGGGGCTTGAGCGAGATTCGCGGCGACGTGGTGCTCGACCGCAGCTGGTTTGCCCCCGCGGAGAACGAGCGCATAGACGACGACGCCTTCCGCCCCTACAACGTCACGCCGGACGCGCTGCTCGTCAACTTCAAGTCGCTGCGCTTCACTTTCGTACCGGAAGCGGGCGGCGTGCGCCTGTTCGCCGAGCCGGCGCTGCCCGGCCTGGAGATCGTCAATACGCTGCGGATGGTCGAGGGCAGCTGCCCCGAGGGCCGCGCGTTCCGCGATCTTGTCCAGGCGAGCTTCCAGTCGCGTCCGCCGCGCGCCGCGTTTACCGGCTCGTATCCCGCCTCGTGCGGAGAGCGCGACCTCAACGTCGCCCTGCATACGCCGCAGGACTACGCGGAAGCGATGATCCGCCAGCTCTGGCGCGAGGTGGGCGGCTCGTGGAGCGGAAAGGCGCGCGAAGGAACCGTGTCGCCCGGCGCTCGGCTGCTCTACCGGCACGACTCCGAGCCGCTCGCCGAGATCGTGCGCGACATCAACAAGTTCTCCAACAACGTGATGGCGCGCCAGCTCTACCTTACGCTCGCGGCCGAGCTCGGCGGTGCGCCGGCGCGCCCGGAAAGCGCGCGCCACGCCATACGCCAGTGGCTCGAGCTGAAGAAAATCCGCGCCCCGGAGCTCGTGATCGCGAACGGCTCGGGCCTGTCGCGCAGCGAGCGCGCGAGCGCGGCCACGATCGCCGCGCTCCTGCAGGCGGCATGGCGCAGCGCGGTGATGCCGGAGTTCGTCGCCTCGCTGCCGGTCGCCGCGGCCGACGGCACGATGCGCAAGCGCCTGCTGGGCGCGCGCGCGGCCGGCCAGGCGCACATCAAGACCGGGCTGCTGCACGACGCGCGCTCGATCGCGGGCTACGTGCTCGACCGACGCGGGCGGCGCTACGTGGTGGTGATGATCGTCAATCACCCGCGCGCGCCGCAGGCGCAGGCCGCGCAGGATGCGCTGATCTCGTGGGTGTACGAGGGCGCTACAGGCCCAGCTGCGACCAGAGCCGGTCCACGCGGCGGCGGACCTCGCCGTCCATGACGATCGGCCGGCCCCAGCACCGGGCGGTCTCGGCCGGCCATTTGTGGGTCGCGTCGATGCCCATCTTGGAGCCCAGCCCGGAAACCGGGCTGGCGAAGTCGAGGTAGTCGATCGGCGTGTTTTCCACTATTACGGAATCCCTGGCTGGATCAACGCGCGTGCTCACTGCCCAGATCACTTCCTTCCAGTCGCGCACGTCGATGTCCTCGTCGCATACCACGATGAACTTGGTGTACATGAACTGGCGCAGCACGCTCCAGACGCCGAACATCACGCGCTTCGCATGCCCTGGATACTGCTTTTTCATGCGCACGAGCGCGAGCCGGTAAGAGCAGCCCTCGGGCGGCAGGTAGAAGTCCACGATCTCGGGAAACTGCTTCGCGAGCAGCGGGACGAACAGCTCGTTCAGCGCCACGCCGAGCACCGCCGGCTCGTCGGGCGGCTTGCCGGTGTAGGTCGAGTGATAGATGGGGGAAGGACGCATCGAGATGCGTTCGACCGTCATCACCGGGAAGCGCTCGACTTCGTTGTAGTAGCCGGTGTGGTCTCCGAACGGTCCTTCTTCGGCGACGTCATCAGGACCAATTCGTCCTTCCAGAATCATTTCCGCTGCCGCGGGAACCTGAAGCTCACTGCCAAGGCACTTCACGAGCTCGGTGCGCGCCCCGCGCAGCAGCCCCGCAAACTGGTATTCGCTCAGCGTATCGGGCAGCGGCGTCACCGCGGCGAGCATGGTGGCCGGGTCCGCGCCGAGCGCGACGGCGACCGGGAAAGGCTCTTTCGAGGCGGCGAGGTGATCCTGGTAGTCGAGCGCTCCGCCGCGATGCGCGAGCCAGCGCATGATGATGCGGTTTGGGCCGATGACCTGCTGGCGGTAGATCCCCAGGTTCTGCCGCGGCTTCGCGGGACCGCGCGTCACGGTGAGCCCCCAGGTGATGAGCGGCCCGGCATCGCCCGGCCAGCAGGTCTGTACCGGCAGGCGCGCCAGGTCGACGTCACTGCCCTCCCAGACGGTCTCCTGGCACGGCGCCGAAGAGCGCGTGCGCGGCGCCATGTTGAGGAGCTGCTTGAACAGCGGGTACTTGTCCCAGAGATCGCGCAAACCCCTGGGCGGCTCGGGCTCTTTCAGGTACGCGAGCATCTTCCCCATGTCGCGCAGGGCGGAGACTTCGCCGACGCCCATCGCCGCGGCCACGCGCGCCGTCGTGCCGAACAGGTTGGTGAGCACCGGAATGGCGTGCCCCGCCGGCCGCTCGAAGAGCAGCGCCGGACCGCCGGCGCGCAGCACGCGGTCCGAGATCTCGGTCATCTCGAGCCGCGGCGATACCTCGGCGGCGATGCGCTTGAGCTCGTCCTTCGCCTCGAGCTGCGCGAGGAATTCCCTGAGATCGGCGTAGCCCACGCGGCTCTCCTAGCGCTTGAGCGCCATCAGCCGCTCGCAGACGGCTTCGGAGAAATCGAGCAGCGCCGAGTTGCGCCCGCGTACCGAATACAGGCGCACCGAACCTGCGAAGTCGAGCGCGAGCGTCGTCCTGCCCGTCCAGCCGAGCCACCCGAGCACGATGCCGCCGATGGCGCACGCGAGCGCGGCGAGCGGCAGCAGGCTCGCAGCCGCCGCGAAGAAACCGAACACCGCCTGCAGCGCGCGCGCGACGCCCTGGCCTCCGGCCGCCGCCATCTCCGCCGCCGCGCCTTCCGCGAGCGAATTGAGCGGGCCCGAGATCGCAAACACCAGCAGCGCGACGATGAGCAAGAAGACGCCCCAGCCCAGCTTGCGCGCGTCGCGCTCGTAGGCGACGCGCAACGCCGCGATCCCCGCGAGCGGCACGGTCTCCATCTGGCTGTCGCCGCGGTGGACGAGGCAGTTGCCGTAGAGCGTGAAGTGGCTGCCGCGCAACGTCCCGCTCGTGAAATCGAAGCGCGCAACCGCGGGACCGGCGTCGCCCGTCACGCCGGCCAGCCGATCGGCAAGCTGAACACGATTCCGGCGAATATGGCGCCGCCGACCCAGTTGTTGTGCATGAACGCCTTGAAGCAGCCGTCGCGGCTGCGGCCGCGGATGAGGAACCAATGGTAGACCATCATCGCGGCGGCCGCCGCGAGGCCGAAGTAGAAGGGCCAGCCGAGCCTCGTCAGCAGGCCGAGCGCTGTCAGCAGCAAAAGCATCGCGGCATAACTTGCCATCACCGCGGCGACATCCCAGCGCCCGAGGGTGAGCGCCGAGGTGCGGATGCCGAGCCTCGCGTCGTCGTCGCGGTCGACCATGGCGTACTCGGTGTCGTAGGCGAATGAATAGAACACGTTGGCCGCGAGGAGCCACCAGCATTGCGCGGGCAGGCGCTCCTGCACGGCGGCGTACGCCATGGGGATGCCGAAGCCGAAGGCGATCCCGAGATAGGCCTGCGGCAGGGCGAGCACGCGCTTGCTGAATGGATAGGTAGCCGCGATGGCGAGACCGACGAATGAAAGCGCGATCGCCAGCGGGCTCAGGAAGAGCACGAAGGCGAACGCCGCGGCCGCGAGAGCCGCGCCCACGGCGAGCGCCTCGCCGGGTCGGATCTCGCCCGCCGCGAGCGGCCGCTGCCGCGTGCGCTCGACGTGCGGATCGAAATCGCGGTCCGCGTAGTCGTTGATCGCGCAGCCCGCCGAGCGCATGAGCAGCGTGCCGAGCACGAAAATGACGAGATGGTCGAGCCGCGGCACCCCCGCGGAAGCGAGCCACAGGGCCCACAGCGTCGGCCACAGGAGCAGCAGCGTGCCGATCGGCTTGTCGAGGCGGATGAGGCGCTCGTAGGCGTCCAGGCGCCGGATGACGGCCGCGAGATCCACGTCCAAGGATAGCTTACGCATGCGTGAGCTCCTGCCTCGATCCCAGCCAGCGCTGCACGTGCGCCCGGGCAGCAGTGGCATCGCTGTCGATCAGCTCCGCGGCCGCCTGCACCGCCGCCTCGACCAGGTCCTTGTCGCGCTCGAGGTCGGCGAAGCGCAGCAGCGGCGCTCCGCTCTGGCGCTCGCCGAGGAATTCGCCGGGCCCCCGCAGCTCCAGGTCCTTGCGCGCGATCTCGAAGCCGTCGGCGCTCTCGAAGATCACCTTCAGCCGCTCCCGGGCATTGCCCTGCAGCTCGCCGTAGAGCAGGATGCAGACGCTCTCGCGCACCCCCCGGCCGATGCGCCCGCGCAGCTGGTGGAGCTGCGACAGGCCGAAGCGCTCGGCGCTCTCGACCACCATGAGCGAGGCGTTCGGCACGTCCACGCCCACCTCGATCACCGTCGTGGCGACGAGAACCTGGATGCGATTTTCCTGGAAGGCGTGCATGGTCGCCGCCTTCTCCGCCGGCGGCATGCGCCCATGGAGCAGCGCGACGCGCAATTCCGATAGTTCTTTCTTCAATACCCCGTACGTCTTGAGCGCGGTGGCGAGCCCCGCCTTCGACTCCTCGATGACGGGGCAGACCCAGTAGGCCTGCTGGCCTTCCGCGCAAGCCTCGCGGATGCGCGCCAGCACCTCCGCCCTGCGTCCCTCGGAAACCAGTTTGGTCGTGACCGCGCGGCGCCCCGGCGGCAGCTCGTCGATGGTGGAGACGTCGAGGTCGGCGAAATAGGTCATCGACAGCGTGCGCGGGATCGGCGTCGCGCTCATCATGAGCTGGTGCGGCACGGCCGCCGGCGGCGCGAGACCCCGCGTCGAGGCAGCCGCCTTCTTGCGCAGGGCGAGGCGCTGCTCGACGCCGAAGCGGTGCTGCTCGTCGACGACCACGAGTCCCAGGCGCGAGAACTCGACGTCCTCCTGGATCAGCGCATGCGTGCCGATGAGCACGCGCCCTTCCAGCATCCGCTTCTTCTCCTTCTTGCCCATTGCGCCGCGCAGGTAGCCCAGGCGCACGCCCAGCGGCTCGAGCCATTCGCTGAACTTGCGCCAGTGCTGCTCGGACAGGATCTCGGTTGGCGCCATTACCGCCGCCTGCACCCCCGAGTCCACTGCGGCGAGGCAGGCGATGGCCGCGACGATCGTCTTGCCGCTGCCGACGTCGCCCTGCAGCAGGCGCTGCATCGGGTGAGGCTCGCGCAGGTCGCGCAGAATCTCGTTCATCGCGCGCGTTTGCGCCTTGGTCAGGCGGAACGGCAGCTTCTCGAGAAAAGACTTGAGCAGCGAGCCGTTGACTTTCAGAACCGGCGCCGCCCGCGACCGGCGCCGGCGGTAGGCGAAGCGCATCGAGAGCTGCTGCGCGAGGAGCTCGTCGAACTTCACGCGCTGCCACGCGGCGTGCATGTCGGCGCCGGGCTGCGGCCTGTGGAGCAGCTGCACGCTGCCGGCGAAGCCCGCCAGCTCGTACTTCTGCCTCAGCGCCTCGGGCAGGCTGTCCTGCAGATCGGCCGCGTCCAGCTCTTCCAGGATCCGCGCGCGCAGCAGCGTCTGCGCCACCCCGGCGGTCGTGGGATAGATCGGCGTGAGCGAGCGAGGCAGCGGCTCGCCGGCGCTTACGATGCGGTAGCGCGGATGCGCCATCTCGGCGCCGAACCAGCCGGCGCGCACTTCGCCGAACGCCCGCACCAAGAGCCCCTCCTCCGCGGCGCGCTGGAACTGCCGCAGCTGGCTCGGATAGAAGTTGAAGAAGCGCAGCACCAGGCCCTCGGCGTGCACCACCAGCTGGCGGCGCGGCCGGTACGCCACCTCGGCGCGCAAGACCCGCGCCTCGACGAGCACGGCTTTCCCCGGAGGCGCTTCCTGCGGGGCGGTAAGGACAGTTTCGTCCTCGTAGCGCAGCGGCAGGTGCAGCACGAAATCGAAGCTCGAGCGCAGGCCGAGCTTCTGGAACTTGCTCGCGCTCACCCCGCGTGCAGGATTGCGTCGATCTCCACCAGCGCCCCGCGAGGCAGCCCTGCAACGCCGACGGCCGCGCGCGCGGGATAGGGCTCGCGAACGTACTGCGCCATGATCTCGTTCACCCTGGCGAAATGCGCGAGATCGGTGAGATACACCGTCATGCGCACCGCACGCTCGAGGCCAAGACCGGCCGCGTCGGCTACCGCGGCGAGATTGCGAAACACGCGGTGCGTCTGGGCTTCGATGCCTTCGGCGAGCTGCATGCTTTGCGGATCGAGGCCGATCTGGCCGGAGACATACACCGTGTCGCCCGCGCGGACGGCCTGCGAGTAGGTGCCGATCGCCTGCGGCGCGCCCTTGGATTGGATCGCGGTTTTCATGCGGGTATCTTAGCCGAATGATTTCGAGCCTAGAAAAGCTGCTCGGGACGCCGCGCGACGGGGCGCTGCTGCGCTATTCATTGGGCCTCGAGCACGCCAAGGCGGGCAACCCCGAGCGCGCGGCGGAATACTACCGCGACGCGCTTGCGCGCGATCCGCTCTATTCGGCGGCCTGGAAAGCGCTCGGCAAGACCTTGCAGGAGCTGAACCGCCCGGCCGAGGCGCTGGAGGCCTTCCGGCAGGGCATCGGCGCCGCGCGCCGCAAGGGCGACCGGCAGGCGGAGAAGGAGATGACCGTTTTCGCCCGGCGGCTGGAAAAAAGCGGCGGCTAAGCGGCGCGGCGTAGCCGCTCGGCGAGCTGCGCGGCGCTCAGCGGCGCGTCGAAGAGATCGCCCTGGCCGAGGTCGCAGCCGTGGCGGCGCAGAAAAGCGAGCTGCGCCGGCGTTTCGACGCCATCCGCGATGACGGTGAAATTGAGGTTGTGCGCCATGTCGATGATGGCGCGCACGATCGAGGCCGCCTCGCCGCCCGAGCCCGCCTCGCGCACGAAGCTGCGGTCGATCTTGAGCGCGGTGAGCGGCAGGCGTGTGAGGTAGGAAAGGCTCGAATAGCCGGTCCCGAAGTCGTCCACCGAGATCCTGAGCCCGGCCGCGCGCAGGCCCACGAGCAGGCGCACCGCGTCCTCCGGGTCGTCCATCAGGCAGCTCTCGGTGATCTCGAGCTCGATCAGGCTGGCGCTCACCCCGGAGGCGGACAGCGCGGCGCGCACGAGCGCGTCCAGATCGCGGCGGCGGAACTGCTTGGCCGACAGGTTCACCGCGACCGGCACCGACTCCAGTCCGTCGCGTTGCCATGCGCGCAGCTGTGCGGCGGCTTCGCGCAGCACCCATTCGCCGACGGGCAGGATCAGGCCCGACTCCTCGAGCGCCGGGATGAATTGCGCCGGAGCCACAACGCCGCGGCCGGGGTGATTCCAGCGCAGCAGCGCCTCCACCCCGTGCATACGGCCGTCGCGCAGGTCGATCTTCGGCTGGTAGTGCAGCACGAATTCGCCGCGCTCCATGGCCTGGCGCAGGTCGGCGTTGAGCTGCAGCTTCGCCACCGAGCGCTGGTTCATCTCGGCGGTGAAGAAGCAGTAGGCGTTGCGCGTGCGCTCCTTCGCCCGGTACATCGCCATGTCGGCGTTCTTGAGCAGCGTCTCCGCCTCGGTCCCGTCGGCCGGGAACACCGAGATGCCGATGCTCGCCGTCACGTAGGCGTCGTTGCCGCCCAGGCTGAACGCCTGCGCGAGCGCCTCCAGGATCTTCTGCGCCACGAGCGCGGCGTCGTCGGGCTGGGCGAGCTCGGCCAGCACCACCGCGAATTCGTCGCCGCTCACGCGGCCCACGGTGTCGCCGCCGCGCACGCATCCCTTCAGGCGCTGGCCCACTTCGGCGATCAAGGCGTCGCCGATGTGGTGGCCCAGCGTGTCGTTGATGAGCTTGAAGCGATCGAGGTCGATGAACAGCACCGCCCCCTGCCGCGCATGCCGCTGCGCCTGGGCGAGGCTCTGGGCGAGACGGTCCTGCAGCAGGTTGCGATTGGGCAGGCCCGTGAGCGCGTCGAATTCCGCCATGTAGGCAAGCCGCGTCTGCGTGTGATGGCGCCGCACCGCGGCCGAGAGCACGTGCGCCGTCGCTTCGGCGAAGCGCAGGTCCTCGGCGTCGAAGCCCCCGTCGCGCAGCGAGCCGATCATCAGCAGGCCGAAAGGCCCCTGCTCCGCGCGGATCGGCACGTAGACCCTGCGCTCGTCCGTTACCGCGCCCTGCGCATCCAGAAGCCGCTGCCACTTCGCGTCGGGGAGCGATTCGACTCCGCGGCCGCCGCGCTCGATGATCGCCGCAAGCTCGCAGCCGCCGGCGCGCAGCGCGCGCTCCGCCTCGGCCAGGACCTGTCCGAGATCCGCGCCGCCGAGCGCGAACTGGCCAAGACGCGCGATGATTTCCTGGCGGCGCGCATGCTGCGCCAGCCTGCGCTCGGCTTTCTTGCGCTCGGTGATGTCCATCAGCGCGCCGATCATGCGCACCGGCTGCCCCGCCGCGTCGTGGATGACCAGGCCGCGGTCGAACACCGCGGCATAGGAACCGTCCTTGCGCCGCAGGCGGTATTCGCCGCTCCAGCTCTTGTCGCCGCGCGCGATCGCCGCGCGCACGGATCTCGTCACGCGGTCCGCGTCGTCGGGATGGATGCGTGCGGTCCAGGAATCGATGTAGGCGCCGACTTCGAAGGGCTCGTAGCCGAACACCGCGCGGAAGTTCTCGTTCCACCACAGCTCGTCGGTCGCGAGGTTCCAGTCCCACACCACGTCGTTGGTGGCGCGCGCCACGATCTCGAAGCGCTCCAGGCTCTGCTGCAGCCGCTCCTCGGCCTTCAGGCGCTCGGCGATGTCGCGCGCGATGTCGACGACGTAGCTGCGGCCGCCGGCGCGCAGCAGCCGCCGCGTGCCCTCCACGGGCACGAGCGAGCCTTCCTTGTGGCGCAGATGCGCGCGGAAGAGCTGCGTGTCGTCAGCGCTCGGCGTCAGCCTCTCGTAGGCCGCGCGCAGCTGCGCCTCGTCGCGGGGCTCGAAGAGCATCGCGGGGTTGCGGCCGACGAGCTCCCCGGGCGCGTAGCCGAGCGAGCGCGCCGCGGCGTCGTTGAGGTCGATGATTTCCATGGCGTCGGCGTCGACCAGGAAGATCGAATCGGCCGAAGCGTTGAGCGCCGCGCGGAAGCGGCGCAGCTCCTCCTCGGTGCGCTTTCCGGCCGTGATGTCGCGGCCGGTGCCGCGGTAGCCGTTGAAGGCGCCGGCCTCGTCGAACACCGGCTGGCCGCTGATCGTCAGATAGGAAAGCGTCCCGTCCTCGCGGCTCCGCGTGTACTCGAAGTCGCGGAAAGCCTCGTGGCGCTCGAGCCTCTCGCGGTGCTCTTTCCACGTGCAGCCGATCGCGGTCAGGTTGCCGTGATCCCAGAGCCGCGTGCCGAGCACCTCCTCGCGCGTGGTGCCGGCGAGCTTGGCGTACCCCTCCGACACGTACGTCGTGCGCAGCGCCGCGTCGAGCTCCCAGTACCAGTCCGAAGAAGACGCCGTCAGCTCGCGGAAGCGTGCCTCGCTTTCGCGCAGCGCGCGCTCCGCGGCGCGGCGCCCGGTGATGTCGCTGATCGTGGAGACCACGCCGTAGTGGTGCAGCTCCTCCGGGCGGCGCAGCAGCGCGGTATTCACCGAGAGCCATGTGATCGAGCCGTCGGGCCGCGCGATACCCATGATGTGCCCCGTAAGAGCCTGCCCGGTACGCTCGGTCACGCGCGTCGGGCGCTCTTCGGCCGCAAGCGGCGAGCCGTCCTCGCGCACGCAGGGAATGAGCGACGAGAAGCCCGGCTTGCCCAGGAGCTGCGCGAGCGGCAGGCCGAGGATGCGCTCTGCCGCCGCATTGGCGGCCACCACGTTGAGCGCGCGATCGTAGACCAGGATGGCCTCGTTCGCCGAGTTCACCACCGTGCGGAAGCGCTCCTCGCGAAGCAGGTTCTCGAGCGCGAAGGAGATGTTGTCGGCGAGGCGCTGCAGCAGGCCGGTGAGCTCGAGGTTGAACGCCCCGGCCTCGGCATGCTGGAGGGCGAAAACGCCGGCGAGCTCGCCTTCGACGACGAGCGGGAACGCCGCGGCTGCGCCGACGGCGTACCGGCGCAGCGGCTTGCGCGCGCGCGGATCGGCACGGTAGTCGTTGCTGATCGCCGGCCGCAGGCTGCGGCAGGCAAGGCCGATCAATCCCTGCCCGGCGGGCTGCGCGGCGTCGATAGACGCCGGAGCCTGCTCGGCGAACTTCGCCATCGGGCCGCTCGCCGCCACGCGGTGCAGCAGCCCGCTCGGCCGATCGAGCATGAGCACGGTGCCAAGCAGGAAGTCGCCGCTTTCCACGGCGATGCGGCAGGCGCGGTCGAGCATCTCCTCGGAGGACTCGGCACGCAGAATCGCCTCGTTCGCGGAACCGAGCGCCGCGTACATGGTCTTCAGCCGCTGCAGGCGCGCCTGCGCGGCCTCGGTGCGGCTTTGCAGGCTGGCGAGCCGCACGATGCGCATCAGCGAGCGCGCGTCGAGCTCGCTTTTCTTCAGCACTTCGTAGGCGCGGCGCTTGAACGCCTCTGCTGCCAGCGCCGGGTGCGGGTTGCCCGTCACCACGATCAGCGGAACGCGGGCCACGGCGGCGAGCTTTTCGAGCGTGTCGAAGCCCCAGCTGTCGGGCAGGTCCAGGTCGAGCACGACGATGTCGATCGAGCCGTTCTCGAGGACGCGCAAGCCCGCGGCGAGGCTCGCCGCGTGCACGATCTGGGCGCCGCTCGCCGAGGTCTCGCCCAGGCAGGCCTGCACCAGCTCGACGTCGTTCGGATCGTCCTCCACCAGGAGGATGCGAAGGCTCATCGACGCAGGGTACGGGCCGCCCGGCGCGGCGCAAATCAGGGGCTCCCTGAGGGCCCGTTAGGGAATCCCTGAGGGGCGCAAAACCCTCCTCAGCCCTCCGGCGGAAGGAGCCCGGTGCGCAGCGCGTAGCGCACCAGGCCGGCCACGTCGCGGATGCCGAGCCGGTCCATGATCTGCGCCCGGTGCGTTTCCACCGTCTTGACCGACAGGTTCAGGACAAAGGCGATTTCTTTCGTGCTCTTGCCGCTGGCGACCAGGCGCAGCACCTCGCGCTGGCGCGCGGTGAGCACGTCGAGTGCCGCATCGCCGCCCACGCGCTGCACGTAGCCTTCGACCACCTGGCGCGACACCGCGGGGCTCAGCCAGCTTTCACCGCGGATCACGGTGCGCAGCGCGAGCTCGAGCTCACCGGTGGCGGCGTCCTTCAGGAGATAGCCGACCGCGCCGGCACGCAGGGCCTGCAGCACGTATTCCTCTCCCGAATGCATGGAAAGGATGACCACGCGCACCGCCGGCTGCTCCTCGCGCATGCGGGCCGCGGCTTCCAGGCCGGTGATTCCCTTCATCGCGATATCCATCAGCACGACGTCAGGCCGCTCGCGGCTGGCGATCTCCAATGCCTCCTCGCCGCTCGAGGCTTCGCCGACGACTTCGACGTCGGTCATCGCGCCGAGGAGCGAGCGGATGCCGGCGCGCACGAGCGCGTGATCATCTGCAAGCACGACGCGGATCAACGGGGGCTTCCTCTTTCGCCAGGCTGCAGGGGGAATGTTGCCAGCAATACCGTGCCCTGTCCGGGGGCGGATCGCAATTCGAGCGTGCCGCCGGCGAGCGCCACACGCTCCTCCATGCCGACGAGCCCGAGGCTGGCGCCCGCCGCGCCGCGCCGGCGTGCGGCTTCGAGGTCGAATCCACGGCCGTCGTCGCGCACCGAAAGCGCGAGGCGGCCGCCTGCGGTAAACAGGCGCAACCAGAGGTTGCGCGCCTCGGCGTGGCGCAGCACGTTGTTGATCGCTTCCTGCGCCACCCGGAAGCAGGCGGTCTCGATTTCCCGCGCCAAGCCGCGCGGCGCCTCGGCGGCGTCGAAATTCGGCGTGAGGCCGCCGATGCTCGCCTGGCGGTCGAGATGCGAGCGCAGCGCCGCCGCGAGGCCCAGATCGTCGAGCTGCGAGGGCCGCAGGCTGAGCGAGAGCTGGCGTACCCGCTCCAGCGCATGCCGGGTGGTGTCGGCGCATTCCAGGATGCGCGCGGCGCTCGCGCCTGCCGAGCGCGCGAGCGACTCGAGCTGAATCTTCAGTGCGGTCAGCGCCTGGCCGATGTCGTCGTGCAGGTCGCGGGCGAGGCGGCCGCGCTCCTCCTCCTGCACCTCCAGCAGCCGGCGCGACAAGGCGCGCAGGCGCTCCTGCGAGAGCTCGAGCGCCCGGCGCGTGGCGAGGTGGCGCTCGTGCTCCCGGCGCTCCTCGAGCGCGCGGCGCACCGCGCTCGCCAGGCGCGCGAGCCCGTCCTTGAGGACATAGTCGGTGACCCCGGAACGCAGCGCCTCCACGGCGCGCTCCTCGCCGAGCGCGCCGGAGACGAGGACGAAGGGCACGAGCGCGTCCCGGCGACGCACGTGCTCCAGCGCCTCGAGGCCGGTGTAGTCGGGCAGCCGGTAGTCGGCGATCACCAGGTCGAAGCGGCCCGGGACGAAGGCCGCCTCGAAGGCGGAGCGGCAGTCGGCGAAGGTCGGCGCGCAGCGAAAGCCGCCTTCGGCAAGCGCCGCGAGCTCGAGCTCGGCGTCCGCCGGCTCGTCCTCCAGCACCAGCACCTGCAACGCCTGCGCGCTCATCCTCCTTCCCCTGCCGGCTGGATGGTGAAATAGAAGCAGGCGCCGCGGTCGGGCTCGCCCTCGCCCCAGATGCGCCCGCCATGGCGGTGCACGACGCGGCGGGCGGTCGCGAGCCCGATGCCCGTGCCCTCGAACTCCTCGGCGCGGTGCAGCCTCTGGAACACGCCGAAAAGCCGGTCGGCGTAGCGCATGTCGAACCCCACGCCGTTGTCGCGCACGAAGATCGCGGTGGCGCCATCCTCGAGTCGCAGCGCGCCGATCTCGATCGCTGCGACGCTCTGTCGCCGCGTGTACTTGACCGCGTTGTCGAGAAGGTTCTGCAGCACCACGCGCAGCAGCGAGGGGTCTGCACGCACAGCCGGAAGCTGTGCGACGCGCCATTCGATGCGCCGGCGCGCGACGTCGGGGCGCAAGTCGGCGATCACCTCGTCGACCAGCTGGCGCAGCGGCACCGTCTTCATCTCGAGCGGCGCGCGTGCGGTGCTCGAAAGCGCGAGCAGGTCGTCGATCAGCGCCGCCATGCGCCGCGACGAGGCGGCGATGGTGCGCAGATAGTGCGCGGCCTTGTCGCTGGCGGGCGGCTGCTCGCGCTCGAGCAGCTTCACGAAGCCGTCGATGTGGCGCACCGGCGCCCGCAAGTCGTGCGATACCGAGTAGCTGAAGGCCTCGAGCTCCTTGTTCGCGGCTTCGAGCTGCGCGGTGCGGCTGCGCACGCGGTCCTCGAGCTCGCGGTTGAGCCGCTCGAGCTCCTGCTGCGTGCGCTTGCGCTCGGTGACGTCGTTGATGAGCACCAGCCGGGCGCTGCGGCCGCGCCAGGTGACGAGGTGGCCGACGCCCTCGATGTCGATCGCCTCGCCGGTCTTCTTCCTGTGGCGGAACATGCCGCGCACCACGGCGCCCGACTCGCTTCGCAGGAACTCGCCGAAAGCCTCGCCGTCCTCGGCCGGGCGCACGTGCTGCGCGCTCATCGTCAGGAATTCCTCGCGCGTATAGCCGTACAGGCTGAGCGCCGCTTCGTTGACGCTCAGAAAACGCAGCGTCTGCAGGTCCGAGACCCACATCGGCAGCGGACTGTGCTCGAACAGCATCCGATAGCGGCCCTCGTGCGGGTCCATCAGGTCCACCAGGCGCTGCAGCGCCGCGGCGAAGAACCGGAGCGGGCTCATCGGCGGCAATGGTAACTTGGCACGCGGATTGCAGCTTCGGGCCATGCGTTCGAGCCATTTCCGCGGAAACGGAAACTTTTACAGCCGGCTGCCGGTGCTGCCCCCGGATTCGGCAAAGGCCGCCGGTCTGCGCTACGCAAGGCCGCAAGTGCTACGTGCACCCCGCCATCCTGGAGTGCTACAAGGATGGAACGTTGCTCAAAGCGCTGCCGCCCAATCCGCCGCGCGCCGCGCGTGATCGCCTTTCGCTCGAGTCGGACGAAGCCGCGGTGCTCGGGCTGCTGCACGCGTGGTCAAGGCGCGAGCGCGAGCTTGCGCAACCTGATGACTTGCGGCGCACGGCACGCAGCTTGCTTAAGCCCGGGCGCAGTCACCCGCAATCGTCAACTAGAGGAGCAACACCATGGAACTGAAGACCCTTTGCGCCGCTACGGCGGCCGCGCTGCTGGCACTCTCGAGCGCCGCATTCGCGCAAACGCAGTCCGGCACGAGCGATAGCGCTTCTTCGCCCTCGACCGGCACGAGCGCCGACACTGCCGGCTCGAGCACCACCGCGCCGCGCTCCTCCGACACGACGAGCTCCAGCGGCTCGACGAGCGTCGGCACGAGCGGCGCGGCCGGCAGCTCGAGCGCCCTGTGCGACACGCTCACCGGCGATGAGCGCACGAAGTGCCTGCGCGAGCAGACCTCGACCGGCACGACCAGCGGATCGAGCGGCACCGGGAGCAGCGGCCCGAGCAGCACCGGGCCCACGGGCGCCGACGCGAGCAGCGGAACCTCGGGCGCCCCCGGCGCCGAGCCCGCGAGCGGCCCCACCGGCACCAAGTAGCAGCCGCCGCACATTGAGGACCGGTACGCCGGTCCTCAATGCTGCGCAAAATCACGGGAATAAACCTCTCTAGGGATTTGTTGGTTGGCTGCGTCTAGATTGACGCAAGAGGAGCCAACCATGAAACACAGCGTCATCGCACTTGCCTTGGCGGGATTCGCGGCCGCGGCGTTTGCCATTCCCAGCGACTATGTCCCCATGGACTCGATGGTTTCCACGGACTCGGCTTCCACGGGCTCGACCGGTTCCCTGCAAGCCAGTACGTGGGCGACAGACCACAATTTCATCGCGCCAGCGCCATAACCACTCAGGCCGGCAGGTATTGCAGCCTATAGAGGCCGGTGTCCGGCGCAAGCGCACCGGCCTCCTCCAGCGCCTTGACGGGCAGCAGTGCGGCGGCGGCGTCCTCCAGCGCTGCGCGATCGGCAGCGCCTTCCACGATCAACACCCAGCCCGGCGTAAGCGCCCGGGTCGGGCGAGCTTTCTTTTCCGCCGTCTGCACCGAGCTCGCGTCGAGATCGCCCAGGCAAAGGTGCGCCCCTGCGATGCCTGGCCGCTGCGCCGCGGCGCGCAACCTCGCTTCCACGAGATTGCGCTGTTCGGTCTCCCTGCCCGGCGCAACGTCGTAGCGCCACGTCATCACGAGACCTCCGACGCCCGTGCCCAGCGACAACGCCACGCTGCACAGCGAGCGCACGTTGTTGCGTAGCTGCGGCGCGACGCGGCGCGTCCATGGCGTCGGGTTGTTGAGCCGCCCGGTGTAGTGCGCACCGGTGAGCACGCCGAGCGATTCGGCCTCGTAGAGCGTGAAAAACTCCGGCTGAGCATTGAGCGCGCAATAGCGCCGTCCGCGCAGAAATCCGGGGATCCCGACGCGCTCGAGCATGTGCTCGCGGTTATGCCACTCGAAGTACTCCGCGCGCACCTCGGGCGGTGCGTCCTGCCAGATCGCCACCGCCGCCTTGCCAAGCAGGCTCATGGGAGAAGCTTATTAGCATACGGCTAAAACCGCGTGCTGATTCCCGCGACCGCCGCCCAGTCCGCGGTGAGCTGCACGCCGTTCACCGACTGGTAGAGCGGCAGCTGCACGAACCCGTAGACCTGGAGGCTGCGCGTCAGCGCCCAGCTCATGCCCGGGCTGACGAACACGAAATTTCCGCCGCTGCTCTCCGGTTCGGCTTCGGCTCCCCGGTCGCGATACTTGTGCAGCAGGTTGAGCTGTACCATCCACGCGAAGTCTTCGCTCGCCTGGCGCCCATAGCCCACGTTGGCCGATAACTGTGCGCCGGGCCGGAAATGCTCGCGCTCATCCAGGGCCTTCTGCAGCGAAGCATCGACGAACCACGAAGCGCCGGTGCCGAGCAGGCGCCGCAAGTAGCCGCCGAACAGCACATCGGTCGTCCCGGTTCCCGGCTGCAGGGTGCGCTCGGCAAGCGCGCCTTGAGCGTTGCGGACGTCGTGCTTGCCGGTCGGAAGCTTCAGGCCGAGGGTCGGGCCGTAGAAGTCCAGCCGCTGCGCCGCCGCGTCCTCGCTGCGCAGGAGGCCGCGCGCCAGGACGCGCAGGTCGCCGACTTCGGTGAAGCTCCACGTTTCCCGAAGCTGCGCGCCATGGTGGTTGTGAATATGCTCGTGTTGCCGGTCGGCGATGGGCAGCGTGGCCGAAACGCCCCACTTCTCGCTCACGGCGTAATCCACCGTGGCGAGCCAGTTGCGGTTGACTGTCCTCACCTCGTCATGGTGCTGGCGGATCTCCCCCACGCCGACCTTGCGGCGCCCGGCCCTTGGCTGGTCCTGATCGATGTACTCGTAGCGCAGATCGAAGCGCACGCCCGGTTCGGTCCATGCGCCTTGGGCGCTCCACGTCGTGTCCACCATGCAGAATGCGGAACCGCACGACGCGAATGCGGCGCCGGCGGGAAACAGCGTCAATGCGAGCATCAACCATCGTTTCATTGTTCTTCTCCTCAAAGAAAGTCGCCGGACGCGCATGCGCGGCGCGCCCGGAAAGCGCTGCAACTAGCGGCTCAGGGGAGAGAGAACGGGAGGGGCGCGAGGGCGAGAGGCGGATCGGAGGGCCGAGCGGCCGATGACGGCATCGGCCGCCGCGGGCGCAACATAGGCGGCAAGCAAAACGTGGTACGCGCGACCCTGTGGTTCGACCGCGGGCGGCTCCGAACGCTCCGTCGATGCGGGCTTCTGGCTGCAACAGCAGCCGCCACCGGGACACGAGGGCGACAACGCGCTTGTCGCGGACAGCGAAAACGCGCTCGGCACCGTGCCGATGGTGGCGGCACCGCGATCTACTTCGTCGTGGTGCTGAGCGCCATGCGCTCCCTTCTACCCGATGGCGCGATGACGCCGTAGTAAGAGTTGCACCCATCCTGCAGTGGGAATCGCCCCCGGTCGACCTACCGGCCGCGCCGGTCGCTAGTTCGCTAGCAGCTCTTCAAGCGCGACGGGGCTCAACGGCTTCACGAACAGCTCCTCGCACCCGGCATCCATAGCGCGCTTCCTGACCTCGTCGTCGGAGCGCCCGGTGATCGCGATGATCCTGGTGTGCTCCAGACCCGGCTCCCATTTGATCTGGCGCGCGATCTCGTCGCCCTTGAAGTCCGGCAAACCGATGTCGATGAGGATGAACTCCGGGCGGAAGCTGCGCGCGATATCGATTGCCGCAAAACCGTTGATGGCGAACTGCACGTCATGCCCCATGCTTTTCAGCATGATGGCCATCGAGTGAACCGTGTCGAGATGGTCCTCGACGAGCAATACGCGACGCGACGGGCTAGGTTGGGGCCTGATACTCAGGACTTTCAGCGAGCCGCGCGCGCCTTCTTCTTTGGGCATTGCCATTTCGGGTGTCATCTTATCCGGCAAGGGGAAACCCCAGATAGACCCGGAGCTGTCGTCCTCCCAACGATAATTTTGTCGCCGTCCGACTACACTTTGACCCGCTATTGCGGCTTGATGCCGATTTCGTGCGCGAGCTTGGTCCAGCGCTCGATGTCGGCGTCGATCTGCGCCTTGAATTCGCTGGGCGTATTGCCGACCGCCTGCAGCGCCGCCTGCTCCAGCCGCTGCCTGACGTCGGGCATGGCCAGTACCTTCGCAGTCTCGGCATGGAGCCTGGAGATCACCTCGGGCGCAGTGCCCTTCGGCGCCAGCAGGCCGAGCCACTGGCTGGTATCGAATCCGCTCAGCCCCGACTCGTGCAGCGTAGGAATGTCGGGCATCGCCGGGAAGCGCTCCCGGGTCGTGAAGGCGAGAATCTTGATGCGGCCCGCCTTGTGGTGCGGGATGAGAGGCGTCGATCCCATCACCGCCATCGGCACCTGTCCGCCGACGAGATCCTGAACCGCCGGGCCGCCGCCCTTGTAAGGCACGTGCACCATGTCGATGCCGGCCATCTTCTTCAGCAGCTCACCCGAGAAATGCTGGCCGGTGCCGGTGCCCGAATGCGCGAAGGAGAGCTTCCCGGGATTGCGCTTGCCGTAGGCGATGAGCTCCCGGATGGTGCTCACGCCGAGCGAGGGATGCACCGCGACGGCGATCGGCTGGATGGTCACCATGGTGATGGGCAGGAAGTCGCGCTGCATGTCGAACTGCACTTTCGCCACGAGGTGCAGCGTGATGACCGTGTCGGCGGCGAAGAGGATGGTGTGCCCGTCGGTCGCCGCGCGCGCCACCTCCGTGGTGCCGATGGCGCCGGCAGCGCCGCCGCGGTTTTCCACCACCACCTGCTGCCCGAGGCTGCGCGTAAGCCGCTCGGCGACGGTGCGCGCCGCGAGGTCGGTGGAGCCGCCCGGGGGATAGGGCACGATGAAGCGCACCGGCTTGGTGGGATAGGACTGCGCTTGCACCGCGCCCGCGGCGAGAAGAAGGATGAGCAGAAGCTTTCTCATCGAAGACCTCCTATTTCGGCGGCGTTTGCAACACCGGCCGGCAAAAGATTTCGCCTAACGCCGTGTAGTACGGCCCGCCCAAGCGCGCAATGGGACGCATGCGCACGCTGTCGACGCGCCGGCCGTCGAACACCTCTGGCGAGAGGTGAAACGCGGTCACTTCGCCGATGTACAGCGTATTGAGGCCGCGCCCCAGTGTAATGGCACGCTCCAGACGGCACTCCATGTGGATGGGCGACACGGCGATGCGCGGCACCTGCCCTTTGACGCCCGGGAGCAACGCGATGCCCAGTTCCTCCGCCTCGCTCACGCCAGACGGATACTCGGCACTGGTGGCGTGCATCAGCTCCATGCTGGCCTCGGTAGGCACGTTGACTACGAATTCGCCGGTGTCGACGATGTTGCGCGCCGTATCCTTGAGCCGTCCATCCCGCGTACCGATGTTGATGGCCAACATGGGCGGGCTGTGGGCCACGTAGTTGTAGGAAGAAAAAGGGGCCGCGTTGACACACCCCGCGGAGCTCACGGTGGTGACCCAGGCGACCGGGCGGGGCGTCACGCAGCCAATGATCAGGCGGTAGGCCGTGGCGGTATCCAGCCCTGTCGCGTCGATACTGATGAATTCGCTCATCAGGCGGCCTTCGCGGCCTTACTCGATGCCGAGCAGGCGCGCGGCATTGCCGCCGACCAGTTTGCGGATTTCCTCGTCGTCGTAGCCCAGTCCGATACACAGCCTGATGACGGCGCGAAAGCCCGTCACCGGCGTGGGATTGCGGATTTGCCCGAGGTCGGAGCCAAGGATGGTCTGCTCGATCGTGCCGGCGGTGATCATCTGCTTCAGCTCCTCGCCGGTCCAGTGCTTGAAGCGCGACTCGTCGATGAACATGCATAGCGAATGCTCGAGGAAACTCCCGCCCTCGGCGAGCTCGCGGATGTCCGCAAGCGAAGCGTCTACGGTGTACGTCGGGTGCTGCACCACGCGGCGTTTGACGCCGCGCTTCTTGGCCTCGTCGAACAGTGGCCAGATCTCCGAGATATGCAGATGTCCGGCCGAAACCACGGCATCGAACTCGGCAATCTGGTCGAGGATCATTTTCACCTCGTCCTTGAGGCGGCCGCGCTCGTCCACTACGGTAAGCATCGTGGCCGGCAGCATCGGCACCCTGGTGGCGAGCATGTTCTTGCGGTGGTTGTGGCGGATATGGTTCGCCGCGGAGAATGTCGGCATCCATATGAAGCGCGCACCCAGCTTCAGCCCGTGGTCAACCGCGTAGGGATTGAGGCCTCCGCAGGTGTCGTTGAGCGGCACGCCGGAGAACATCTTCACGCCCAGCTTCCGGTAGCGCTCCTTCAGAAGCTCGGTGATCGGCGTCGCGGAGTAGTAGTGATCCTTGAACAGCAGCGCACGCATGCCGGCCGAGGCCGCCTCCTCCAGCGCCTCGATGTGGTCGAGCGTGCGCGGCATGACGGACGGGCCGCTGTGGCAGTGCATGTCGATGGCGCCCTTCATCAGCGCGTTTACCCGCTTTTCCAAGGCAGGGTCCGCGGCGGTGACGGGTTTTTCGGCGACGGTTTGGCTCATGGGGGTCCTTTACGCATTGCGCGAGCGGCGTTCAGTTCGGCAACGATTTCCGGCAAGCGTCGAGCCGCCCCGCGGCGCAGATCGTCGTACAGGCTGTGGCCGTTGGCGTCGATCGCCACCACCGCGGGGCCGAGATCGTCGACTTCGAGCCGGATCAGCCGGAACTGGGCAATGAGGTCCGTCCAATATACCCCGACCACGCGGCGCAAAGCGCGCGACAGCAATGCGGTGCTGCCGCCGAGAAAGGAAAGGTACGCGCAGCCCACTTCCTGCATGGTGCGCACGCACTCGGCATTCAGCCCGCCCTTGCCGCCGACGAGGCGCAGCCCGAAGCTGCGGATGAACGAGGGCATGAAGGCGTCGAAGCGCGTGCTTGTAGTGGTGCCGAGGTAAAGCGCTTCCGGCCCGTGAGCGCCGTCCCGGTTAAAGCAGCTCAGGTGCAGAAACGCCGCACCGCGCAGGTCCGTGGGCAGTGGCCTGCCCTCGCGCAGGAATTCGGCAATGCGCTCGTGCGTAGGCAGGCCGATGGTGACCACGACTTCTCCGTCCAGGCTCACCGTGTCGCCCAGCGCAAGCGCCCGGACACCGGCTTCCGCGAGCGGCAGGCTCAGGCGGTGATGGCGGCCCACGCCCCTACTCTCCCCACTGCACCGCACCGCTGTCGTAGATGCGCGCGCGGGTGCGGCGATTGATCCAGCAGTTGATGCACACCGCCACCGGGGTGTAGCCGTGGCCGGCGCAGTAATCGACGTGCACCGCCATGGCGGTGCTGTCGCCTCCGGTGCCCATGGGGCCAAAGCCGGTGGCGTTCACCGCCGCGAGCAGGCGCGTTTCCATGTCGGCGAGCACGGGCTCCGGATTTGTCTGACCGAGCGGCCGCAGCAGCGCTTCCTTGGCCATCTTGGCGGCGTAATCGAGGGTCCCGCCGATGCCCACGCCGATCACCATGGGCAGGCAGGGCTGCGAGCCGGCTCGAATGACCATGTCGAGAACGTACTTCTCGATGGTTTCAAGAGAAGGGCTGACGAAGGTCTCCACCGCCTCCCAGCGGCCGGTGCCCAGCGCTTTCGGCGAACAGATGATCTCCACGTAGTCCGCGTCGTCGATCAGCTCCCACGTGACGATGGGCATGCCCTTGCCCTTGTAGCTGCGCCGCAGCGTCAGCGGATCCGTCACCATCTTCAAGATGGGCGGCTGTATCTTGTCGACAAGATCGGCAAAGCCGTCGGTGATGGCCTGGCGGATCCTGCCCTCGAAGCTGACCCGCGTGCCGATGCGGACCAGGTAGACCGGCACGCCGACGTCGGAGCAGACGAGCTGTCCGCCGTCCTCTGCGGCGTCGGCGCTCTTCAGCATGATGGCGAGGAACTTGCGCCCGAGCTCGGCGGTTTCCGCCTCTGCGGCACGGCGCAACGCCGCTTTGGTGTCCTGCGGAATCCTCTTCAGCGAATCCTCATAAAGTTTCGCCGACACCGAGCGGACGAGTTCGCTGGTTATTGCCACGACGCCGGCGCGCGATTCAGTCCATCTTCGCGCCGGAGGTCTGGATGATCCGCTTCCACTTTGCCGCCTCCGAGGCCATCAGACCGCCCAGGCGCTCGGGGGCACCGCCGCCCGCCTGCGCGCCGAACTCGGTCAGCCTCGCGCGGGTCTCGGGCGCCGCGACGATGGCGTTCACTTCACGGTTGAGGCCATCGACAATCACGCGCGGCATGCCGGTCGGCCCGACCAGCGCGAACCAGACCGAGGCCTCGACGTCGATGCCGAGCTCGAGCGCGGTCGGCACATCGGGCAGCGTCGCAAAGCGCGTGCGCGATGTCATCGCAAGGCCGCGCAGCTTGCCGGCCTGGACGTTCTTGATATAGGAGGTGACGGGTGACGCGACCACCTGGATGTTGCCGGAGAGCAGCTCGATCATGGCCGGCGCGTCGCCCTTGAAAGGAACATGCACCATGTCGATCTTTGCCACCGACTTCAGCAGCTCGAGCGCAAGATGACCGATGGTGCCGTTGCCCGGCGATCCGGCGTTGAGCTTGCCGGGCTGCTTGCGCGCGAGGTCAACGAATTCCTTCAAATTCTTGGCCGGCACGGAGGGATGCGCCGCAATGACCAAAGGAATCTCTCCGATCAGAATGACCGGAGCGAGGTCCTTTTCCGGGTCGTATCCCATGTTCTTATAGAGGAATTTGTTGTTCGCGAGCGGCCCCGAGGTCGACATCGCGAGCGTGTAGCCATCGGGGGCCGATTTGGCCACGGCCTCGGTGCCGATATTGCCGCCGGCACCTGGCCGGTTCTCTACCAGGAAGGGCTGATTGAACTTTTCCACGAGGCGTTGCGCGATCAGACGGGCCACCACATCGGTGCTGCCGCCCGGGGGAAATGGAACAACGATCCTGGTGGGCTTTGCCGGCCAGGTCTGTTGCGCCATGGCGGCGTTGGATACGGCGAGAGCGAACAGCGCTGCGCAGGCCGCCAGGATGGCTTGGCGATTCATTTCGTCTCCTTCTCCGGTAGTGTGGAAATTATGGCACTTCCGGCGCGCCGAGCAGGGCTAGCAAGTCAGAGGTCCAGGACCAGCCGTTCTGACGAGCACCGCGAAACGCAGACGAGCATCGAGCTCTTGCGTTCCTCAGCGCTCAGGACGAGGTCCCGATGCACCGGGGAACCGTCGAGAAAACCGGTCTTGCAGGAGCGGCACACCCCCGCCTCGCACGACGACTCCACCTCGACATTGTGCTCGCGCAGTGCCTGCAACACGCTTTGTCCGCGCCGCACCGGAATGGTGAGTCCCGTGCGAGCCAGCTTCACTTCGAACTCCCGAGCCCGGACCAGGTCTTGCGCTTGCGGCGGCGAGAACGCTTCGAAGCGAACCGCCGCCTCGGGCCAGTGCCGGGTCGCCTGGCGCACCGCATCCATCAAGCCCGCCGGTCCGCAGCAGTAGACGGCGGTGTCCGCCTGCACATCCCGGAGGAGAGCCGCCGCGTCCAGTTGGCCGCCCGGCGCGCC
>DASZOS010000061.1:0-34646 GCA_035550695.1 Burkholderiales bacterium
CGCGACTTCCTGGCCGTCGTCGACAGCGGGAGCCTGCGCTCGGCGGCGCGCCAGGTCGGAGTATCCCAGCCGGCGATCACCAAGAGCATCCGTCAGCTCGAGAACGAGCTTCACGTGCAGCTCCTTCAGCGCAACGCTCGCGGTGCCGCAGTGACCCGGGCCGGGAAAGCGTTTCTCGCCCGTGCGCGCGTAATCCAGGCCGAGCTGCGCAAGGCCGAGGAGGACTTGCAGCTCCTGCGCGGCGGACGGCACGGCGCGGTGGCGTTCGGCATCGCCCCCGCTGCCTGCATGCTGATCGTCCCCGATGCGATGCTGCAGTTCCGGCGCCAGCATCCGGGGGCGAGCGTGCGCATCGTGGAAGGCGTCAACCCGGCCTTGCTGCCGCAGGTGCGCGACGAGACGCTGGACTTCTCCGTCGGTCAGAGCCCGGCCGGCCGGCTGGATGGCGCGCTCAGGTTCAAGCCCCTTTTTCGCCCGCAGCTTGCGATCGTCGGACGCAGGGGCCACCCGTTTCGCTCCGCAAGGACGCTGCGCGAGCTGGCAGGCGCCTCGTGGCTGATGTTCTATCCGCCCGGGGGAATCGCCACGCTTGAAAAATCCTTCAACGCCGCGGGGTTGCCGCTGCCGGAGAGCATCGTGCGGTGCGAGTCTTATGCGGCGGCGCTGGCTCTGCTCGCAAGGACCGACGCGCTCGCGCTCATCATCCCGCGCGTGATCACGGAGCTGTTCTCGCCGCGCCGTCTGCAGACCATCCCGGTCGAAGATCCGCTGCCGGCGCCGTTGATAGGGCTTTACGCGAGATCCGACGCCCCGCTCACGCGGGCCGCGGCGGCGATGGCACAAGCGGTGACAGCGGTCGCGCGGCGGCTCGCCCGCGAGCGCTGATGCGGAACCGCGGAGAGGTGTGTCGGGTCTAACGCGACGGAAAGGTGCCGGGGGCTTGGAGGCCGGCAGCCAGTATCCGCGTCCTCGAGGTCCGCCGGCTATTTTCTAACGGAGGACCATCATGTCGATGAAAATCAAGCACTGGCAGGACCCGGTCAACCTGGTCATCGGGTTGTGGATGATCGCCTCGCCGTGGCTGCTCGCCTTCCAGGCGGAAACGCGGCCGACGTGGAACGCGGTGATTCTCGGCGTTGTCATCGCTGCCGTCGCGCTCTATGCCATGTTCCGGGTATTCGCCTGGCAGGAATGGGCGAACGCGGTGTTTGGCGCGTGGCTCGTCATCTCTCCCTGGGTGCTCGGGTTCACCGGCCTCTACGCCGCCATGGTCAATGCCGTGGTCGCGGGCGCGGTCGTCCTCGCGCTCGCGATCTGGGCCTTGGCCACCGACAAGGACATCGGCGGCTGGTGGAGCCCGGCCCACTGAGCTTTGTCCTGCGCAGCTCGCCCGCTAGCGGGCGAGCTGCTTCTTTTCGTACTCGGCGATCGCCTTTTTCAGGTCGCTGTACTCGCCGCAGGGGAAGAAGCACAGCTTGTCGAGCGTGGCGAGCTGCTCCTTGGCCTTGGGCAGGTTGTTCACCATGAGGTAGGCCTCGCCCAGGTACTCGTGTGCGCCGCGGTGCTTGGGATCGATGCGCAGGGCCTCGTTGTAGTGCTTGAACGCCAGGCCCATGTCCGGGCTCGGGCCCTTGCGGATCGCGTACGCGTACATGTTGTGGTAGTCGGCGTTGGCAGGGGATCGCTGCACCGCGTCCCTGAGAATCGCCTGGGCGGCGGACCAATCCTGCCTGGCGGTGGCGGCCGAGGCGCGCTCGAGGACGGGATCGGCGGCGGCCGCGGGCGCGCTGTCGCCGCCGGCGGCGAGAGCCGCGTCGGGCGCGAGCAGCAGGCTTAAGATCAACGGACGAATCGCTAATTTCATGTGTTCACTCCTCCAATGAGGATGCTACTCCTTGCCCTGGCGCTAACAGCGGCCGCCGTTCCGGCATTCCCGCAGGCGCTGCAATCGCGCAGCCAGGCGCTCGCTGCGCTGCAAAGCCCGGATGCGGCAGCGCGAGCCGAGGGCATCGTCTGGATCGCCAACCGGGGCGCGCAGTCCGACGCCGCGCTGCTGCACGGGCGGCTGCGCGACGACAGCCCATTCGTGCGCGCGTATGCCGAGCAGGGCCTTTGGCTGCTGTGGAGCCGCTCGGGCGACGCGGAGATCGACCGGCTCCTGGCGCAGGGCACCGAGCAAATGCAAACCGGCCGGTACGGCGAGGCGATCACCACGTTTTCGAGCGTCATTGCCAGAAAGCCGGACTTTGCCGAAGGCTGGAACAAGCGCGCCACGGTCTACTACCTCGCCGGCGACTACCCGCGCTCGATCGCCGACTGCGACGAGGTGCTGAAGCGCAACCCCTCGCATTTCGGCGCGCTGTCCGGACTGGGGCAGATCCACGCGAAGCTCGCGCAGTACGAACAGGCGCTCGCCTGGTTCCGGCGCGCGCTCGAGGTCAACCCGAACCTCGCCGGCGTGGAAGAGAACGTTCGGGGGATCGAGCAGCTGCTGAAGGAAAAGCGCGGGCGCTCGATCTAGCCGGCTAGACGTATTCCTTGGACGCGGTGTCGGCGTCGACCGGCTTGCCGATGAGATAGCCCTGCAGGTAGTCGCAGCCGCACCCGGCGAGAAAGCGGCGCTGGGCGTCGTTCTCGACGCCTTCGCCGACCACCGCGATCTCGAGCGCATGCGCGAGCGCCACGATGGCCTCCACGATCGCGCATTGGTCGGCTTCGAGCGGCAGCTCGGATGTGAACGAGCGGTCGATCTTCACCTTGTCGACCGGGAAGCGCTTCAGGTACGACAGGCTCGAGTACCCGGTGCCGAAGTCGTCGATGGCGATCGACACGCCGAGGCGCTTGAGGCGGTTCAGCGTGCCGAGCGTCGCGTCGGTGTCCTGCATGGCGGTCGACTCGGTGATCTCGAGCTCGAGCAGCTGCGCCGGCAGGCCGGTGTCGCGCAGCGCCGCGGACACCATCTGCGAGAGCTTCGAGTCGTTGAACTGGCGCGCCGACAGGTTCACCGCGATCGGCAGGCCGCGCTCGACGCCGATGAAGGTCGCCCAGCGGCAAGCCTCGTGCAGCACCCATTCGCCGAGCTTGAGGATGAGCCCGGTCTCCTCCGCGAGCTGGATGAACTCGCCCGGGGCGAGCAGCCCGCGCTCGGGGTGCTGCCAGCGCACCAGCGCCTCGTGGCCGGCGACGCGCCCGGATTTCGTCTCGACGATCGGCTGGTAATGCACGCGCAGCTCGCCCTTGCCGAGCGCGCGCCGCAGCTCGGTCTCGAGCGCGTGGCGCCGGGACGCCGCCTGGTTCATCTCGGCGGTGAAGAACTGGTAGTTGGCGCGGCCCATCTCCTTCGCGTGATACATCGCCGCATCCGAATTGCGGATCAGCGTTTCGGCGTCGCGCCCGTCGTCCGGAAATACCGCGATGCCGATCGACGGCGTCACGCTGAGCTCGTGGCCTTCGATCGCGACCGGAGCCGAGAGCTGCTCGAGCACCTTCTGCGCGACCTGCGCCGCGTCGGCCCCGCGCTTGAGCTCGGGCAGCACCACCACGAACTCGTCGCCGCCGATGCGGCAGATGGTGTCGCCGACGCGCAGCTGCTGCACTAGGCGCGCCGCCACTTCCTTGAGCAGCGCGTCGCCCGCTGCGTGGCCGAGGAGATCGTTGATCGCCTTGAACCGGTCCAGATCGACGAACATCACCGCGGTCTGCTGGCGGTTGCGGTAGCTGAGCGCGAGCGCCTGCGTCAGGCGGTCTTCCAGGAGCCTGCGGTTCGGCAGCCCGGTGAGCGCGTCGTGATCGGCAAGGTGCTGCGCGCGCCCCTTCGCCTCCTCGAGCTCGGCGGTGCGCTCGGCCACCGCGCGCTCCAGGGCATCGCGCGAGGCCTGCAGCGACTCGCGCGCGGCATGCTCCGCCGTCACGTCATCGTAGATCCAGATCGATCCGTCGTCCGGATGCGCAGGCTCGATCGCCTTGCCGACCAGCTTGCACCAGATGAGGCTGCCGTCGCGCCGGCGGTATTGCCGCTCGACCGAAACCGCCTGGCCGCTCTTCATCTCCTCGTACCAGGCGGCGTCCTCCTCCCACTGCGCGCGCTCGGCGTAGATCGCCTCGCTGCCGCGCCCGATGAGCTCGCCGGGCTCGTAGCCGAACATCTGCTCGAAGCGCGGATTGCAGCGCTGGAAGACGCGGCCGCGCAGGAACGCGATGCCCACCGTCGCGTTGTCGAGAATCAGCTCCTGCTCGGCGAGCGCGCGCTGCACGCGCAGATCCGCCTCGCGCTCGGCGGTGACGTCCTCGAAGCTCCAGATCCATTCCTGCTCGGTCTCGCCGGCGTCGATGCGCCGGCCGCGGGTGCGGCAGCGGAAGCTCGAGCCGTCGCGCCGCTTGAAGCGCCACTCGGCTTCGTGCGTCTCGCCGGGCGCGGTGCTGAGGTGCGCGAGGCGCCCGGCCTCTTCCCAGTCGGCGTGCGAAGCGAACAGCACCGAGGAGCTTGCACCCACCAGTTCCCCCGGCCCCGCGCCGAACATGTCTTCGAGGAAGCGGTTGCAGCGCTGGACGACGCGGCCGCGGACGAAGGCGATGCCGACGCTTGCGTTGTCGAGGATCAATTCCTGCTCGCCGAGCGCCCGCTGGATGCGCTCTTCGGCGGCGGCCTGCTCGCGCAGGAGCCGCTGCACCGCCTCGTCGGCGCGCCGGCGCTCGGTGATGTCCTCGAGCAGCCACACGTAGCCCTTCGCCGGCTCGCCCGGCGCCACCGCGCGGCCGTTGATGCGGCACCAGAATCCCGAGCCGTCCTGGCGCCGCAGCCATTGCTCGCGCGTGTGCAGCTTTCCGGCGTCGATCTCGGCGTAGGCCTGCAGGACTGCCGCGTATTCCTCCTCGGCGAAATACAGCTCGCGCTTCGGCGCGCCGACCGCCGTCCCCGGGGCATAGCCGAACATCTCCTCGAAGCGGCGGTTGCTGCGCACCGTGCGCCGTTCGCGCGTGAACTGGATGCCGACCATGACGTTGTCGAGCAGCGCCTGCTGCTCGGCGAGCACTCGCTGCAGCTCCTCCTCGGCGCGGCGCTGCTCGGTGATGTCCTCGACGATCCACACCGAGCCCTTGTGCGGATCCTGCGGATCGACCGCGCGGCCGTCGGCGCGGCTCCAGAAGGTGCTGCCGTCCTTGCGCTTGCGCAGCTCGACGCTGCGCGAGATCTGGCCGCGTGCCAGCGCCTCGTACACCGACGCCGATTTTGCATGTCCGGAAATGTCGGGATAGACAATAGCGGTGACCTTGCCGTCCATCTCGCCGGATGCGTAGCCGTGCATCTCCTCGTAGCGGCGGTTGCAGCGCACGATGCGCCGGTCCTTGACGAACACGATGCCCACCGACGCGCTCGCGAGAATCGCCTCCTGCTCGCGCAGCAGCCGCGCCACCTCGTCGGCGTGGCGGCGCTTGTCGGTGATGTCCTCGACGATCCACACCGTGCCCTGCTGCGGGTTTTGGGTGTCGAGCGCCTTGGCGATCATGCGGCAAAGGAAGATCGATCCGTCCTTGCGCCGCGCCTCCCACTCGAGGTCGAGCTGCCTGCCCGCCGAAAGGAGGGGCACCGCGATCTGGCCGAGCGCGGCGTAGCTTTCGGGGCTCGGATAGACCACCTCGCCCGGCTTGCCGATCAGCTCCTCGCTCGCGTAGCCGAACATCTCGGCAAAGCGCTGGTTGCAGAGGAAGAAGCGCCGCTCGCGCGTGAACGCGATGCCGATCGAGGCGTTGGCGAGCAGCGCCTCGTATTCGAGCTGGGTGTAGCGCGTGCGGCCAGCGTAGCTCGCCGGCGGCGACTCAAGGTCGGATTCGACGCCGCGCAGCGGGGCCGGTTCTTTCACTGGCTGGCGTGCTCGGCGCGCGCCTTGCTCGCGAGCACCTTGAAGTCCTCGGCGTAACGCTCCAGGTTCGCTATTGCCCTGACGCGCTGCTCGCTGGTAAGCGTGCGGTCGAGGTCGAGGAGCAAAGCGAAGTACTCCTGCCTTCCCGCCGCGGACGCGGCGGCATACGCCGGGTCGCGGCCGCGGTCCCAGTTCGCGACGCGTTCGGGAAGGCGCTTCTGCGCCTCGCGCAGCCGGATCATCTCGAGCACCTCGGCCTGCAGGCGCTTGCGGTCGCGATCGCGCAGCTCGTCGTACAGCGGCGCGCGCTCGGAGTACTGTCTCACCCGCTCGACCTGGGCATGCGTCAGGTTCCCCACCCAATCCTCCAGCCGCTCTTCGACCCGTTTGGCGCGGCGCCTGCGGCGCTCTTCGTCGCTGCCTCGCAGGTTCTCCCTAGCGAACTTGCGGTTGTCTTCGGCGAATCCCTTCTCGAGGTGCGCCATCTGCTGTGGCGTCAGCCGATCGAGAAGCGGTGCGATCCGCTCGGCGGCGACGCGCAGGCTTCGCCGCGCATGCGCCATAAGAGAATCGTACCCCCAAACCAGGTCCTCCTGCGAGAGTCCGTCGCCCAGGCGCCGCGCCGCTTCGTCGGCGATGCGCGCGTACTGCGGCAGCTCTTTTGCGCGGTGCCAGTCGAAGAAGGCGGCGATGCGCCCGGCGAGTTCCTGGGACTCCTCGCGGTCGAGGTCGAGGTAGGTGCCCGAGCGCCAATACAGGTAGGTGTCGGCGTTCTCGTACGCGACGCGCAACGCCGAGCACCCGGCAAGCATCCAGGCGGCGGCGAGCGCAGCCGTGACTTTCAGCACACTTCTCACCAGAAGCTCTCCAGGGTGATGTGGCCGGGCGCGCGGCGCCGGTGCTTGCGCATGCCCCGCTCGGTGAGCGCCGCGGTCGTGTCCTTCAGCATTTCAGGATTGCCGCAGAGCATGACCTGAGAGCTATCCGAAGCAAGCGACAGTCCCGCCGCGGCCTCGAGCCGCCCGTCGCGCACCGCCCCGGGGATGCGCCCGGCGAGGGCGCCCGCGGCCGGCTCGCGGCTCACGAAATTCACGTACCTGAGGCCGCGTCTTAGCCGCAGCGCATCGATGCTTTCCCGGTAGGTCAATTCTTGTGCGAAGCGCACCGCGTGCACCAGCACCACGTTGCGAAAGCGCCGCCACGGCGCCTCGGTGCGCAGGATGGAAAGGAAGGGCGCGATGCCGGTGCCGGTCGCGATGAGCCACAGCGTCCCTGCGTCACGCACTTCGGAAAGCACCAGGAATCCGGCCGGGTTGGGCGCGACGAAGAGCCGCTCGCCGGGCACGAGCCGCGCAAGGCGCGGCGACAGCGGCCCTTCGGGCACGACGATGCCGTAGAACTCGAGCACCGGGTCGTCGGGCGCGTTGACGAGCGAGAACGGTCGCGCGGTGCGGCTGCCGCCGATGTCCAGCGCGATGCGCACGAACTGGCCCGCCTCGAACGCAAGCGCCACGCCGGCGACGCGCAGCGAGAACAGCGCCTCGGTCCAGTGCCGGTTCTCGATCACCCGGCCTTCGAGCCATTTGCCGCTCATTGCACGCGGTACGGCTCGAGTTGCAGATCGACAAGCTGCGCGCCGAGCATCACGATCGAGCCGTGGCGGCGGTTGTTCCCGGTGTCGGAGAACTCGAACGTATAGGTGCGCGCGATCTTTAGCTGCCCTTCCTCGTCGCGCCGCAGCCGCAGCCGGGCGAAGGCCACCGTGTCGTCGAGAAACAGCAGCTCGTAGCGCGCGCAGGCGCGCCTTCCCGCCTCGAGCGCGCGCTCGCGCGCGCGCAGGCTGTCCACCCACAGGAGCGCGGCAGCTGCGATCGCCACGATGGCCGCGATTTCCCACATCGGTCTAGAAAATCAGGGACGGACCACGATTTTCTTGCGGCGAGACGAAAATAATCGTGGTCCGTCCCTGATTAGCGGTACCGATTAGTAGTAATGGCGGCCGAGCCATTCGGCGACGAGCGCGGGCTTGTCCTTGCCGTCGATCTCGATGACGACGTTCCAGGTCACCTGCACGCCGTTGCCGTCGATGGGCTCATAGTTCGCCAGCGTGAAGCGCGCGCGCACGCGCGAGCCGCTCGGCACCGGCGAGGTGAAGCGCACGCGGTTCAAGCCGTAGTTCACGCCCATCCTGCGGTCGGTAAAGGAGAACGTCTGCTCGGAAAGATGTGACAGCAGCGATAGCGAGAGAAAGCCGTGCGCGATGGTGCCGCCGAACGGCGAGCTCTTCGCGCGTTCGCGATCGACATGGATCCACTGGAAGTCCTCGATCGCCTTGGCGAAGGTGTCGATGCGCTCCTGCGTGATCTCGACCCACGGCGAGATGCCCACTTCCTCGCCGACCCTCTCCTTCAAGTCTCTGATCGAAGGCAAGCTAGCGTTCAGCCTTGAGACGGTAGTCCTTCAGCTGCTCGCGCAGCGTGAGCTTCGAGAGCTTGCCGGTCGCGGTGTGCGGCAGCTCGGCCACGAACACCACGTCGTCGGGCATCCACCACTTGGCGATCTTTCCTTCGTAGAAGCCGAGAAGCTCCTCGCGCGACACCTCGTGCCCCGGGCGCTTAACCGCCACCACGATCGGGCGCTCGTCCCACTTCGGATGCTGCACGCCGATCACCGCGGCTTCCGCGACCGCGGGGTGCGCGATGGCGATGTTCTCGAGATCGATCGAGCTGATCCACTCGCCGCCCGACTTGATGACGTCCTTGGAACGGTCGGTGATCTGGATATAGCCGTCCGGGTCGATGTTCACCACGTCGCCGGTCGGAAACCATCCGTCGCGCAAGGGATCCCCGCCTTCGCCCTTGAAGTAGCCCCGGATGACCCACGGCCCGCGCACCTGCAGGTCGCCGATGGTCTTTCCATCCCAGGGAAGCTCGCTCCCGTCCTCGCCGACCACGCGCAGATCGACGCCGTAGATCGCCCGGCCCTGCTTGTTCTGCAGCGCGTAGCGCTCCTCCTTGCCCATCTCGAGGTGCTTCGCCTTGAAGCTGCAGACCACGCCGAGCGGGCTCATCTCGGTCATGCCCCAGGCGTGCAGCACCTGCACGCCGTGGTCGTCCTGGAAGGCGCGGGTCATCGCCGGCGGGCAGGCGGAGCCGCCGACCACCACCCGCTTCAGCGTCGAAAACCGCAGCTTCTGCTCCTTCATGTAGTTGAGCAGGCCAAGCCACACTGTCGGCACGCCGGCGCTCATCGTCACCTGCTCGCTTTCGAAGAGCTCGTGCAGGCTCTTGCCGTCGAGCTGCGCGCCGGGAAAGACCAGCTTCGCGCCGGTGAGGGCGCACGAATAAGGCAGGCCCCAGGCGTTGACGTGGAACATCGGCACCACCGGGAGCACGACGTCGCGCGCCGAAAGGTCGAGCGCGTCGGGAAGGGCGGCGGCGTAGGCATGCAGGATGGTCGAGCGGTGGGCGTAGAGCGAGCCCTTGGGGTTGCCCGTCGTGCCCGAGGTGTAGCACAGGCAGGCGGCGGTGCGCTCGTCGAAGCTCGGCCACTCGAATTCGGCGCCTTCGACCTCCAGCAGCTCCTCGTAGCACAGGAGATTCGGTATGCGCTGCTTCGGCATGTGCGCGCGGTCGGTCATCGCGACGAAATGCCGCACCGATTTCAGCTCCGGCGCGATTTTTTCCAGCAGCGCAGCGAACGTCAGGTCGAAGAAAACCAGCCTGTCCTCGGCGTGGTTCGCTATGTAGACGATCTGGTCGTGGAACAGCCGCGGGTTGATGGTGTGGATCACCGCGCCCGAGCCCGCCGCCGCATAGTAGATTTCGAAATGCCGGAACCCGTTCCAGGCGAGCGTGGCGACGCGCTCCTGGGGCTCGAGGCCCAGCCTTTTCAGCGCCTTGGCGAGCTTGCGGGCGCGCTCGTGGGCCTGCCGGTAGGTGTAGCGGTGCAGCCCGCCTTCGACGCTGCGCGAGACGATCTCCGTCGAGCCGTGATGACGGTCGGCATGACGGATCAGGTCGCTTATGAGAAGCGGCATGTCCATCATCAGGCCTTGCATGCGTGCCTCCTGTAGTGAAGGTAGTTTATCCTAGCGTCATCACCCGCCGGAGACTCCCTGGATGAGCGACGTAACCCAATACGCCGTCCGCGACGGCGTAGCCGTCATCACTCTGAACAACCCGCCGGTCAACGGGCTGGGCAACGCCCTGCGCGCGGCGATCCTGCAGGGCCTGCAGCGCGCGCAGGCGGACTTCGCGGCGCGGGCGGTGGTCCTGATCGGGTCGGCGAAGGCCTTTTCCGGCGGCGCCGACATCCGCGAGTTCAACGCGCCGCGACTGAAGCCGGATTTGCCCGAGGTCAACGATTTCCAGGACGCGCTTCCCAAGCCGCTCGTCGCCGCGATCGGCGGTTTCGCTCTGGGCGGCGGTCTCGAGCTCGCGCTCGCCTGCCACTACCGCATCGCCGCGCCGAATTCCCAGTTCGGCCTTCCCGAGGTCAAGCTCGGCATACTTCCCGGCTCGGGCGGCACGCAGCGCCTGCCGCGCATCATCCCGATGGCCGAAGCGGTGCGCATGATGACGACGGGTGCCTTCATTTCCGCCGAGAAGGCGAAGGAGCTCGGCCTGGTCGACGAGATCGTGCATGGCGAGCTCCTCGAGGCGGCAGTCAAGTTCGCCAAAGCATGTATCGGCAAGCCGCTGCGGCGCATCCGCGACATGCAGGCAAGACTGGAGGGCGACCCCAAGGCCTTCTTCGACCCGGTACGCGCCCAGGTGGCGAAGGAGTCGAAGGGCTATCCGGCGCCGCTCGAGATCGTCGCCTGCGCCGAAGCCGCGGCCACCCTGCCCTTCGACGAGGGCCGCAACCTCGAGCGCCAGCGCTTCGACAAGCTCGTCGGCGGCACCGAGTCCAAGGCGCTGCGCCACGTGTTCTTCGCCGAGCGCCAGACCTCGAAAATTCCGGACCTCGAGGAAGACACGCCGGTGCGCGAGATCGCCAAGGCCGCCATCGTCGGCGCGGGCACCATGGGCGGGGGCATTGCCATGTGCTTCGCGAACGCCGGCATCCCGGTGATGGTCATCGAAACATCGCAGGAGGCGCTGGACAAGGGACTCAAGAAAATCAGGGACAACTACGCCGCGACGCTCGCCAAAGGCCGGCTTACCCAGGCCGAAATGGACAAGCGCATGGCGCTCATCCGCGGCACGCTGAACCTGGGCAACATCGCCGACGCCGACATCGTGATCGAGGCGGTGTTCGAGCGCATGGACGTGAAGCAGGAGCTCTTCCAGAAGCTCGACGGCGTCGTCAAGCAGGGCGCGATCCTCGCCACGAACACCTCTACGCTCGACGTGGACCGGATCGCGGCCGCCATCACGCGGCCCCAGGACGTCATCGGCACGCACTTCTTCTCCCCGGCGAACGTGATGCGGCTGCTCGAGGTGGTGCGCGCGAGGCGCACCGCCAAGGACGTCCTCGCCACGACCCTGAAGCTCGGCAAGCGCCTGAAGAAGGTGCCGGTGGTTTCCGGGGTGTGCGACGGCTTCATCGGCAACCGCATGCTTGAGAAGTACGTCCAGCAGAGCCTGTTCCTGCTCGACGAGGGCGCGAGCCCGCAGCAGGTCGACGGCGCGCTGCAGGCCTGGGGCATGGCGATGGGTCCGTTCACCATGTACGACATGGCGGGCAACGACATCGGCTGGGAGGTCCGCAAGCGCCGCGCCAAGGAGCGCCCTGACTTCGTCTACTCGAAGGTTGCCGACCGCATCGCCGAGCTCGGCCGCTTCGGGCAGAAAACCGGCAAGGGCTGGTACCGCTACGAGGCGGGCAGCCGCAAGCCGATTCCCGATCCCGAGGTGGAGAGCATCATCGAGCGCCACCGGCGCGAGATCGGCGTCATCGCGCGCAAGATCTCCGACGAGGAGATCATCGAGCGCTGCATGTATGCGCTCGCGAACGAGGGCGCGCACATCCTCGAGGAAGGGATCGCGCTGCGCGCCTCGGACATCGACGTCGTCTATCTCACCGGCTACGGCTTTCCGCCCTACCGCGGCGGGCCGATGTTCTACGCCGACACCGTGGGTCTCGACAAGGTGTTGCATTCCATTCAGAAGTTCCGCGAGGGGTATCAGGGCGCGCAATGGAAGCCGGCGCCCCGGCTCGTCCAATTGGCAAAACAAGGCAGGAGGTTCAATGAGTAGCACCGACGCAGTGATCGTTTCCGCCGCGCGCACGCCGCTTTGCAAGAGCTGGCGCGGCGCGCTCAACATGACGCACGGCGCGAAGATGGGCGGCCACGTGGTGCACGCGGCGCTCGAGCGCGCCAGGGTCGAGCCCGGCGAGGTCGACGACGTGATCATGGGCTGCGCCAACCCCGAGGGCGCGACCGGCTGGAACATCGCGCGCCAGATCGCCATCCGCGCCGGCTGCCCGGTCACGGTTCCAGGGATGACGGTGAACCGCTTCTGCTCCTCCGGCCTGCAAACCATCGCGCTCGCAGCCCAGCGTGTCATGACCGGCGAAGGCGACCTCTTCGTCGCCGGCGGGGTCGAGTCGATCTCGCTGGTGCAGAACGAGATGAACAAGCACCACTTCCAGGACGAGTGGCTGCACCGCCACAAGGCCGAGGTGTACTGGCCGATGCTGCAGACCGCCGAATACGTGGCGCGGCGCTACGAGATCCCGCGCGAGAAGCAGGACGAGTACGGCGTGCAGAGCCAGAGACTCGCGGCAAAGGCCCGCCAGGAAGGCAGGTTCAAGGACGAGATCGTGCCGATCACCACCAAGATGAAGGTGGTGGACAAGGCGAGCGGCCAGGAGACGATGAGGGAAGTCACCGTGTCGGACGACGAGGGCATCCGTCCCGACACCACCTACGAGGGCGTGTCGCAGATCAAGCCGGCGATCGAGGGCGGCTGCATCGCCGCAGGCAACGCCAGCCAGTTTTCCGACGGCGCGGCGGCAACCGTAGTGATGAGTGATTCTGAAGCAAGGAGAAGAGGGTTGACGCCGCTCGGCATCTTCCGCGGCTTCGCCGTCGCCGGCTGCGATCCGAAGGAGATGGGCATCGGCCCGGTGTTCGCCGTGCCCAAGCTTCTCGAGCAGACCGGCAAGAAGGTGGACGACATCGACCTGTGGGAGCTCAACGAAGCCTTCGCCGTGCAGGTGATCTACTGCCGCGAGCGCCTGCACATCGCGCACGAGCGGCTCAACGTGAACGGCGGCGCCATCGCGGTGGGCCATCCCTACGGCATGAGCGGCACCCGGCTCGCCGCGCATGCGCTCATCGAGGGCAAGCGCCGCGGCGCGAAACTCGTCGTCGTCACCATGTGCATCGGCGGCGGCATGGGGGCCGCCGGCATGTTCGAAGTGGCCTGACACCGAAAAGGGGTCAGAGCATTTGCTCTGACCCCGACCGGATCCCGATCGGATGCTCGTCCTCACGAACGACGAAGTCGCGCGTCTTCTCTCCATGGAAGAGTGCATGGCGGCGCTCGAGCCCATGTACCGCGACTACGCGAACGGCCGGGCGCTCGCCTCCCCGCGCGTGGACAACATCGCGCCGAGCTCGCAGCGCGACGCCTACTACGCCTTCAAGCACATGGGCGGCACCTGGCCGGCGCAGGGCATGCAGGCGCTGCGCATCAACTCCGACGTCATCACGCACCCGATCGTGGCGGGCACGCCGCGCCGCGTGAAGGCGCCGACGGCGGGCGGCCGCTGGGTGGGGCTGGTGCTGCTCTTCAGCACGCACACCGGCGCGCTGCTCGCCATGTTTCCTGACGGCGTGATGCAGCGCATGCGCGTCGGCGCGGCGAGCGGCCTTGCCCTGAAGCATCTCGCGCGCGAGGATGCAGCCACGCTCGCGCTCATCGGCACCGGCTGGCAGGCTGGCGCGCAGCTCATGGCGGCGCGCGCGGTGCGCCGCTTCGCGGAAGTGCGCGTCTACAGCCCGCGAGCGGAAAGCCGCGCCGCGTTTGCCTCCGAGTTCAAGGACGTCAAGCCTGTGGAGTCGGTCGAGGCCTGCGTTGCCGGCGCCGATGTGATCCTCGCCGCCACCTCCTCCATGGTGCGCGTCATCGAGCCGAAGTGGCTCAAGCCCGGGATGCACATCGGCTGCATCAAGTCGCAGGAGATCGACGGCGAGGTGCTCGACCGCTGCGACCGGGTGTTCGTGCACAACCGCCAGCAGGCAAAGCAGTTCAACAACATCATGCCGGGCACGCCCAACGTCAAGGACGAACACGAGCAGGGCTGGTGGAAGGAGCCCGGGCGCGGCACGCGCTATCCCGATCTCGGCGAGCTGCTTTCGGGAAGCGCGGCGGCGCGCCAGGGCGCGAAGGAGATCACCTGCTTCGCGAACAACGTCGGCAGCGGGCTGCAGTTCGCGGCCGCCGGCGCCGCGGTGCTGCGCAAGGCGCGCGAGATGAGCATCGGCACCGAGCTCCCCGACGACTGGTTCACCGAAGATGTCCATCCCTGAGCAGATCAGGGGCCTCGAGGGCGAAATGCGCGCGTGGCGGCGCGACATCCACGCGCATCCCGAGCTCGGCTTCGAGGAGGAGCGCACCGCGGCAATCGTCGCCGCCAAGCTGCAATCCTTCGGCGTCGAAGTGCACCGGGGGATCGGCAGGACCGGCGTGGTGGGTATTCTCAAGTCAGGAAATGCAACGCGTACGGTCGGGCTGCGCGCGGACATGGATGCGCTGCCGATCCAGGAAGCGAACAGCTTCAGCTACAAGTCCGCGCACGACGGCCGCATGCACGCCTGCGGCCACGACGGCCACACCGCGATGCTCCTCGGCGCGGCGAAATACCTCGCCCGGACGCGGCATTTCGACGGCACGGTGCACTTCATCTTCCAGCCCGCCGAGGAAGGCATCGGCGGCGCACGCGCCATGATCGAGGACGGCCTCTTCAAGCGCTTTCCCTGCGAAGCGGTGTTCGGCATGCACAACCGGCCCGGGATGCCGCTCGGAACCTTCGCGGTGCGCTCGGGGCCGATGATGGCGGGCGGCGCGTTCTTCGACATCGACGTCGAGGGCCGCGGCGCGCACGGCGCGCGCCCCGAGTCGGGCGTCGACCCGGTGCTCGTGGCGGCGCACATCGCCACCGCGGCTCAGAGCATCGTCTCGCGCAACCTGCGCCCGGTGGAAACCGCGGTGGTGTCGGTCACCCAGATCCACGCCGGCGACGCCTACAACGTGATCCCGCAGAGCGCGCGCCTTTCGGGCACGGCAAGGGCATTCTCGAACGAAGTGATGGACATGATCGGCCGCAACCTCGCGCGCATCGCCGAAGGTGTCGCCGCGGGATTCGGGGCGCGCACCAGGACCGACTTCCGCATGATCTTCGCGCCGCTCATCAACGATCCGCGGGAGGCGGAGTTCGCCGCCGGCATCTGCACCGAGATCGTCGGCGCCGGCAGCGTGCGCCGCGACCCCGCGCTCGTCATGGCGTCCGAGGATTTTTCCTTCATGCTCGCCGAGGTGCCCGGCTGCTACATCAACATCGGCAACGGCGACGGCGCGGGCGCCTGCGAGGTGCACAACCCGTCGTACGACTTCAACGACGCGGCTTTGCCATACGGAGCGAGTTTCTTCGCGCGACTGGTCGAGAGGCGACTGGAAGAATAAATGGGGTCAGATCAACATTTCCGGAAAGCCGGGAACGAGAATGTTCCGAGCGCGGAAATGTTGATCTGACCCCATTTATTTCGGCTTGTCGCCGCGGATGGTGACGCGGCGCATCCAGCGCGGCTCGTTCGGATCGAAGTCGCGCCGCGCGTGCAGGGTGCAGCGGTTGTCCCAGAGAAGCAGGTCGCCGACGCGCCAGCGGTGCTCGTAGACGAATTCCGGCCGCTCGAGCGTATCGAAGAGCAGATCGAGAAGCCGCGCGCTCTCCTCCTCGGGCAGGCCCTCGATGTGGTGCGTCATCAGGCGATTCACGTAGAGACTCCTGCGGCCGGTGGCCGGGTGCGTGCGCACCACCGGGTGCGCGTGCGAAACGCCTTCGACAGCGGAAACCATCGCCTTGCGCTCGAGCACGCCGCCGCCGTAGTCGTACACATTGACGGCCTTCTTCCCCGCCAGTTCTTGCTTTACTTCGGCAGGCAGCGCCTCGTAGGCCTTGTAGCCGTTCGCGAAAAGCGTGTTGCCGCCCGCCGAAGGAATCTCGATCGAGTAGAGCATGGTCGCCATCGCCGGGCGCTCCTGGTAGCACTGGTCGCTGTGGAACTGCATCTCGCCGAGCGGCAGCGCGCCCACCATCTTGCCGTCCTTCGTGCGGTTGCCGATGTACATCACCGCCTTGTTGCCCTCCGAGTGGTGGCCGGTATGGATCGGCGAGAGCCCGCCGAAGCGCTCGGCGAAGCGCACCTGCGCGTCCTCGTCGAGGGTCTGTCCGCGCAGCACGATGACCAGGTGCGCGTGCCAGGCGTCCTGGATCTCCTTGAAAACATGCTCTTCCAGGGAAACCGAAACATCGACTCCGCGGATCTCGGCGCCCAAGGCGGGCGAAAGCGGCACGACCTGCATCAGTGCATCACCTTGCCGCCGTCGACGTTGAAGCTCTGCCCGGTGACGAAGTCGCTCGCGCCGGAAAGCAGGTAGAGCACGGTGCCGACGAGGTCTTCGGGATACTGCGCGCGCTGCAACGCCCGCAGCCGGATGTAGTCGTCGTTGATGTAGCCCGGTTGCGACGAGGCGAGCTGTGTATCGCTCAGCGTGAGGCCGGGAAGCACGACGTTCACGTTGATGTTGTCCGGGCCGAGCTCGCGCGCGAGCGCGCGCGTGAAGCCGATGACGCCCGCCTTGGCGGTGGTGTAGTGCAGGCGGTTGGGCGTGCCCTCGAGCACGCGGCCCGAGGAAACGTTCACGATCTTGCCCTTGCCGCGCCGGCGCAGGTACGGATGCACCGCGCGGCAGCACAGGAAGAGGCCGCGCAGGTCGACCGCCATGACCCGGTCCCACTCCTCGAGCGGAATCTCGCTCCACGGCCGCCGCGGCAGCGCGCTCATCATCGAGGCGTTGTTCACGAGGGCGTCGATGCCGCCGAATTCGCGCGCCGCGGCCGCTGCCATCGCCTGCGCGTCCTCGGCGCGCGAGATGTCCGTGCGCACCGCGAGCGCCTGAGCGCCCGCGGCGCGGATTTCCCCCGCCGCGCGCTCGGCGTCCTCGCCATGGATGTCGGCAATGACGACCCGCATGCCCGCCTCGGCGAACGCCCTGCAGTACACACGCCCGATGCCGCGGCCGCCGCCGGTGACGATCACCACGCGGCCGGCGACGTCGAACAGGTTCTTCGCGCTCAAAGCGGGGGCAGCGTACCTCCGAAGACGAGCCCTGGGTAGAGCTCGAAGCGCATCAGGTACACGAACACGAGCCAGATGCCGCCCGAGAGGCTGCCCGCGAGCGCGGCCGCGCCCCACCAGGCGAGCCGCCTGCGTGAGGCGAGGAAGAGGAAAATGAAGGCGAATGTCGCAACCAGCGTGCCGAGCACGGCGAAGAGCGCGAAAAACAGCGCCATCCACCCCGACATGGCGACGACGCCGAGCCACTCCCCGGGGGGAATACCCTCTTCCTGGGGCACGGTTTCGGGCTTGAGGAGCTCCTTGAGGGTCACCCATGCCTGGAGCGCGAGCACCAGCACGCCGATCAGGATGGGAATGCGCCGCGCGCCTGGCTCGTAGCCGGTGGCCGACCAGACGAAGTACGCCGCTACCGCGAGCAGCATCAGATTGAACGCGAGGCGCCCGTTCATGCCGCTTTCAACCGGGCCCGCAGCTTCCGCGCCAGCGGAAGCAGGAACAGCAGCACGATCAGCGCGAAGAGCGTAGCCGACACCGGGCGCTTGAAGAAGATCAGCGGGTCGAGCGACATCTGCAGCGACTGCGCGAAGGCGCGCTCGGCGAGCCGGCCCATGACGAAGCCGATGACCAGCGTGACGATCGGGAAGCCGAAGCGCGACAGGCCGTAGGCGAAGACGCCGGCGACGATGGCGAGCGCCACGTCCCAGAGGTTCTCCCGGTCGGCATAGGCGCCGAGCAGCGATATCGCCAGGATCGTGGGCACCAGGTACTTGGCGTCGAGGGTAGTGAGCCGCGCGAGCAGGTTGGCCCCGGCGAGCCCGACGACGATGGCGACGATGTTCGCGACCAGCAGCCCCAGGATCAGCGCCCAGACGATGTCCATGTGCTCGGTGACGAACAGCGGCCCCGGGTTGTAGCCGTGAAGCGTGAGCGCACCGAGGAGCAGCGCGGTCGCGGCGCTCCCCGGGATGCCGAACGCCACCGTGGGAAGCAGCGCTCCCGTATCCTCGTTGGTCGCGGTCATCGCCGCGATCACGCCTTCGGGGTTTCCCTTGCCGAAAGTCTCCGGGTGCTTCGAGGTCTGCATCGCCAGCGTGTAGGACAGGAAGTTCGAGACCGTGCCGCCCACGCCGGGCAGCACGCCGACGATCGAGCCGACGATGGAGCCCTGGATGAGCACGCGCACGTGCCGGAACAGCTCCCGCACGCCCTCCAGCGTGCCTTTCAGCACGCCCTGCATCTTCGTGCCGGCCTGCGCGATGGTGCCGCCGGCGATGTAGTAGCCGATCACCTCGCCCACGGCGAATACGCCGACGAAGAACGCCGGCAGGTTGATGCCGTCCCACAGGTAGTTCCTGCTGCCGAAGCCGAAGCGCAGCACCCCGGTGATCGGGTCGTAGCCGATCACCGAGAGCAGCACGCCCAGGCCCGCGGTCACCAGTCCCTTTACGGTGTTGCCGGGCGCCGCGATCGCCACGGTCGCGAGGCCGAACATCACCAGCATGAAGAATTCCGGCGGGCCGAAGGCAAACACCACTGCGCGCACGACCGGAATGAGGCCGATCAGCACCACCAGGCCGAAGAGCGCGCCGAACATCGCCGCGGCCGCCGCGAGCCCCAGGGCCTTCGCGGCCTGGCCGCGCCGGGTCATGGGGTAGCCGTCGAAGCACGCGGCGGCGCTGGTCGGCTCGCCTGGGATGTTGAACAGGATCGAGGTGACCGCGCCGCCGAAGGGCGCGCTGCCCATGATGCCGATGAACAGGTACATCGCGCTGATCGGCGGCAGCCCTATGGTGAAGGGCAGCAGGATCGCCATCGCGGCGAGCGAGGTGAGCCCCGGCAGCAGGCCGAAGAGCAGCCCCATGCTGCTGCCGAGCACTATCAACGCGATGTTCTGCGGCTGCGCGAGCGCCGCAGCCGCGACGATCAGCGGGTCCAGCACGAAGCTACTGCTTGCGCAGGACTTCGGCGATGTCCTTCATGTGCCGCTCGACGAGCCGGCTGAAATTCGCCGCCGCGGCAGCCGCGTCCTTCTGGCCGCCGGGGTTCGCCTCCTGCTGCGACTTCACGACCCAGGCCTTGAACTCCGGCTCGTTCATCGCCTTGAGGAAAGCGGCCTCGAGCGTCTTCGCCACGTCGGCCGGCGTCCCGGGCGGCGCGGCGAGCAGCCGCAGGATCTCGGCAATCACGTCGTGCCCCAGGTCCCTCGCAGTCGGCACGTCGGGGAAGGCGCTCATGCGCGTCGCGCCGAACTGGATGATGGCGCGCAGCTCGCCGTTCTTCACGTACGGGATGTGCGCCGGGCCGGCGTTGGTCCACAACTCGTAATCGCCGCGCAGCGACGCCGGGATCATCTCGCCCGTGCCGCCGTAGCCCGAGACGAAGCGCATCGGCAATCCGAGCTCGCGCGCCTCGATGATCGCGAACAGCCACTTCGTCGAGCCGGGCCCTTCGATGCCCCACGACAGGTCCTTGCGCGCCTTGAGGTCGGCGAGCGTCTTCAGCGGCGACTTCGACGGAGTGAGCAGCACCCACGGCTCGTTCGCCACGCGGCCGATCCAGACGTATTTGTCGATGTCGTAGCCCGCCTTTTCCGCCCCGACCGCCTTCTGGTAGGGCACCAGCCCGGCGACGTCGAGCAGGCCGACGGTGTAGCCGTCGGGCTTGGCGCGGTAGAGCTGGATGCTGCCGGTGCGGCCGCCGGCGCCGGTGACGTTGCGCACCACGACGTTCACGCCCTTCGGCAGGTGCTTCTGCATGTGCAGGCCGATCTGACGGCTCCAGGCGTCGAAGCCGCCGCCGGGCGAGTAGGGCACGATCCAGTTGATGTCTTTTTCGGGAAACGCCGCTTGCGCGGCGCTTGCAGCGAGGCATAGCGGAATGCTGAACAGCAACGCGAGCTTTCTCATGAGGTCCCCTCCTGGGCAGTTTTCATGCGGCCTTCCTTGCAGCGGCGGCGCCGAGCCTGCGGATCGCCGCCGAAAAATCCGCTTCCGTGAGTGGCGGCAGCGCGCCATATTCCGCGCGCTTGAGCGCGTTCATCTTCGCCTGCACGCAGACCGCCTGGATGTCCGCACCCGAGAGCCCCTCGGTCTCGGCCGCGAGGCGCGCGTAGAGGCGCTCCCGGTCGGCGCCGAAGCGCGCGCCGCGCAGGTGCGCCGCGAATATTTTCGCCCGCTCTTCGGTTCCCGGCAAGGGAACGAAGAGGTGCACGCCGAGGCGCCCGAGGCGCAGCACCGACGGGTCGACGAGATCGATCCGGTTGGTCGCGGCAATGACGATGACGTTGCCCTTCGACACCTCCATGCCGTCGAGCTCGGCGAGCAGCTGGTTCACCACGCGCTCGGTAGTACGCGAGCCCGAGTCGGCGCTGCGCAGCGGCGCGAGCGCGTCGAGCTGGTCGAAGAACACGATGCTCGGCGCAAGCTGGCGCGCGACGCGGAAGATGTGCCGGATCGCCTCCTCCGACTCGCCGAGCCATTTGGTGAACACCTCGGGACCGTCCATCGCCAGGAAGTTCACGCCGCATTCCTTGGCGAGCGCCTTGGCGATCAGCGTCTTGCCGGTTCCGGGCGGGCCGTAGAGCAGGATGCCGTTCGGCGTGGCGATGCCCGCCGCGCGGAATACTTCCGGGCTCTTGAGGGGCCGCTCGACGTTGTTCTTGAGCTGCTCCTTGACCTCGGCGAGGCCGCCCACGTCGCTCCAGCTGACGTCCGGAATGGTGACGAAGGCCTCGCGGATCGCCGAAGGCCGCACCTTCGCGAGCGCGTCGTCGAAGTCGCGCGGCTCGACCTCCAGCATGTCCTCGCGCAGGCGAAACGCCGAAAGGTGATCGAGCAGCGCGGAAGAGCTGCGCCGCAGCGAGTTGAGGCCCGCCTCGCGGCAAAGCTCCATCAGGTCGGCGCCGACGAAGCCGTGCGTGACCTCGGCGACTTTCGGCAGGTGCTCGAGCGCCGCCTCGGCGAGCGGCATCTCGCGCGTGTGGATCTTGAGGATGTCCAGCCGCCCGGCCGCATCCGGCGGCCCGAGGAAGATCTCGCGGTCGAAGCGCCCGGGCCGGCGCATCGCGACATCGATCGCGTCGACGCGGTTGGTCGTGCCGATGACCACCAGCCCGTCGACCTTCATCAGGCCGTCGAGCAGCGACAGCAGCTGCGTCACCATGCGCACGTCCGACTGGGCGCCGGATTTTTCGCGGTGCGGCGCAATGGCGTCGAGCTCGTCGATGAGCACGATCGAGGGCGCGTGGTGCGCCGCCTCGGCGAAGATCTTGCGCAGGTTGGACTCGGTCTCGCCGTAGAGCGTGCCGACCACGTCCGGCCCGTTGATGTAGTAGAAGCCGGCATGCACCTCGTTGGCGATGGCGCGCGCAAGATACGTCTTGCCGCTGCCCGGGGGGCCGTAGAAGATGATGCCGCGCGGGGGCACGATGCCGAGCTGCCGGTATACCTGCGGGAACTGCAGCGGCAGCTGCACCAGCTCGCGGATCAGCTTGATCTCGCTTTGCATGCCGCCGACGTCCTCGTAGCCGACCTGCTCGTCGGCCTTGATCCCGCCCGCCGAGGGGATCTCGACATGGATCTTGGTCGCGGCGCAGACCACGCCGACCTCCGGCACGCACTTCACCACCCGGTAGGTGGTGCCGGCGGTCGAGTCGTGGAAGGTGGCGTAGACCACCGAGCCGCGCCCGAGGGGCGTGCGGTTCTCCACGAAGCTTTCGCGCAGGTGCTCGATCAGGTGGTGCGCGGTGGACACGTCGATCGGCGGCATCAGCGTGACGCTCTCGAGCTCGGACACCTCGCCGAGCACGCTGATCTCCACTTCCTCGTTGATCTTCGCCTTGGTGGCGGTGCGCACGAAGCGGTCCAGGCGGATGACGCGCGAGCCGCGGTCGGCCTCGTAAGCCTCGCCGACGCGCGCCGGCACCGCGTACTTGCTCTGGGCTCCGCCGATACGCACCACCGTGCCGACCGCGAGGCCGCGGCTCTCCATCACCTCGGGGTCGATGTGCACCAGGCTGCGGCTCGCGACGTTGGTGAGCTCGGACTTGAGCCGGTCGGCGATGAGCTTGATGTACATCTCTATCCCTTGTAGTCGGGCGACACTTCCATCTGCTCGAAGCCGCTGCCGCGGTCGACCCCGCAGGAGAGGAACGAGTTCGGCTCGCAGGCCACGAAGCGCGCGGGCTTGTCCGGATCCGAGTTGAAGTGCTGCACGGTCACGCCCTTGATGCGCAGCGGCAGCTGCACCACGTCGTTCTTCGCCCAGTGGTGCTTCTGGCCGTCGAGCACGGTGTAGCCCTGCCCTTCGAGTATGAAGATCACCTGGTTGCCCGGATGGTGCAGCCTGCCGCTGCGCCCGCCGGGCGGGATCTCCTGCACGAAGAGCTTCATGGTGTTGATGCAAGGCGAGCGCAGCAGCGGGTGCATGTACCAGCGCATCAGGCCCTGCTTGTTGTTCTCCAGGGGCAGGTCCTTGCCCTTGATGAGCCACACCGCCTTCTTCTGGTCCTCGCGCTGCTGGTCGCGCAGCTTGAGAATCTCCTCCCACAGGTCGCGCCCGCGCATCTCCTCGATCATGCCGAGCATGCGCTCGGGCCCGAGATGACTTTCTTTAGCGGCCACTCTTGTACTCCTCGAATTCCTCGAGCTGCGCGAGCTCGCTCGCGGCGTGGTTCCAGGTCGGGATGTGGATGAAGGCGAGCCATTTCGCCGGCTGGTCGCCGCGGTTGAAGTGCCGGTGCTCGAGGCCGTCGGGATGGAACGGCAGCAGGATGCAATCGCCCTCCTCCCAGTCGATCATCTCGCCGTTGCACTCGGTCGTGCCCTTGCCTTCGATCACGAACAGCACCAGCCCGCCCTGATGGCGGTGCATGCCCGACTGGCGCTTGATGTCGTGGATGAACACCCACCAGTCGTTGAGCACCGTCTCCGGGTATTCGTGCTCGAGGATGTACCACTTGAGATAGCCCTGGCGCGAGAGCTCCCATTCGCGGTCCGAATCCTTGACCACGATGACGCCGGTCTTCGCGTGCTCGACGAACTGACCGCGCTTGGCGTAGGCGATGTCGTACTTCTGCCCCGGCGCCGCCTCCTGCTCCCTCGACCTCGTCCGCGTCTGATCTGCCATTCCGTATAGTGGAATCTATTTATGGGATAAGTCACACGGTACCGCCTACGGAAAGGACGAGACAAGCCAAGAGCCCAAATATAATTCCACTATATGGAGATATCCGGAACGCAGAGCATCCACCGCGCGATCGTGCTGCTGCGGGCGATCGCCTCGCGCGGCCGCGCCGGCTCGCGGCTGCTCGATCTCGCGAAGCACGCGAGACTGACCCCGCCCACGGCGCACCGCATCCTGCGCTGCCTGGTCGAGGAGAACATCGTCGCCCAGGACCCCGACACGCATCGCTACCTGCTCGGGCACCTGGTGTTCGAGCTCGGCCTCGCCGCCGCGCCGCAATTCAACCTGCGCCAGATCGTCGAGCCCTCGCTGCGCCGCGTGGCCGAGAAGACCGGCGATACCGCGTTCCTCATCGCGCGCAGCGGCTTCGATACCGTGTGCCTCGACCGCCAGGAGGGCGCGTTTCCGATCAAGGCGCTCACCCTCGACGTGGGCACGCGCCGGCCGCTCGGCGTGGGCGCGGGCGGCATGGCGCTGCTCCTGTCGCTCCCCGACGACGAGATCGAGCGCATCGTCGCCGCGAACGGCACGCGGCTCAAGGACTACGGCCGGCTCAACGTCCCGATCATTACCGGCATGATCGCGCGCGGCAAGCAGCTCGGCTACGCGCTCAACGACCGGCAGGAGACCCCCGGCGTGATCTCGGTGGGCCTGCCGGTGAGCAACCGCTACGGGCCGCCTTACGCGGCGATCAGCGTCGGCGCGATCTCGAGCCGCATGTCGGCGGAGCGGCAGAAGGAAATCGCCGCCATCGTGAAGGGCGAGGTACGCTCGCTGGAAAAGCGCCTGGCGGAAGCCGTAAGCACCTGATCAGCGCCGCTGGTCGAAGCGCCGGCCGACCAGCGCGGAGGCGATGTTGACCTTCTGCACGTCGATGGTGCCGCCGGCGATGCCCCAGCCCCAGGCGTCGCGCAAGCGCCGCTCCATGTCGAACTGCTTGCTGTAGCCGTAGCCGCCCATCAGCTGCATGGCGGCGCCGGCGACCTCGCGCACGATCTCGTTGGCGAAGCATTTCGCCATCGAGCTCTCGAGCACCGAGGGCAGGCCCTGGCCCGCATTCGCCACTGCCCTGTACAGCAGCAGCCGTGAGGCCTCGACCTTGAGCGCCATCTCGGCGAGCTTCAGCTGCACCGCCTGGAACTCCACGATCGGCTTGCCGAACTGGCGGCGTTCCTGCACGTAGCCGAGCGCGTAGTCGAGCGCGCCGGCCGCGACGCCGAGGGACATCGTCGTATTACCGCAGCGCTCGAGGTTGAACGCCGCCATGAGCTTGCCGAAACTGCCGGCAGGCAGCACCACATGGCTCGCGGGCAGCTCGACGTTGTCGAAGAACATGTCGGCGGTCTCGATGCCGCGAAAGCCCATGAGCTCCTCGCGCTTGCCGAAGCTGAAGCCCGGCGTGCCCTTCTCGACGAACACCGCCCCTATGCCGGCGGCGCCGGGCGCATCCGACATGCGGCAGTACACGAGGTAGCCCTGCGCGTGCCCAGCGCCGGAGCACCAGCGCTTCGTTCCATTGATTGTTACTTTATTGTCGTGCAGCTCGGCGCGCGTCTTGAGGTCGGTGAGCGCGGTTCCCGCATCGGGCTCGGACATGCTCACCGCGATGAGGAGCTTCCCCGCGCACACCTGCGGCAGCAGCCGGCGCTTGAGCGCCTCGGGCGCGAAATGCACGAGCACCGCCATCGGGCCGAAGTTGCCCTCGAACACCGGCATGGCGACCGCCGAGGAGATCTTGGCGAGCTCCTCCAGCACCAGCACCGCTTCCAGGTGTCCCATGCCCTGCCCGCCGTATTGCTCGGGCACATTGATGCCGAAGAATCCCATCTCGGCGTAGGTTTTCATCCATTTCGGATCTACGGAGCGATCGTCGGCCTCCAATTCCCGGGCCAATACGGGAAGCTCCTGCTGCGCGAAGCGCCGCGCGGTTTCCTGCAGGAGCTTCTGCTCCTCGCTGAGGGTGAAGTTCATGCCTTTTTGCGCTTTTTCGCTCCCGGCTCGAAGCCGCCGAGCTCGTGATACACGGCTTTGCTTTCGCTCTCGAAGGCACGGACTTCGGGCACGGTGCCGGGAAGGCCGAGGTCCTGCCAGCGGCTCGCGATGCGCTCGTAGATCGGCTTTCTCAGCGCCGTGCGCTTGGAGAACACCGGCAAATTGCGGTGCTCCTTGCACGCGTTGATCAGGCACTTGGAGCCGTACGGCCGCTTCTCGGGCGGGTTCTGCGTCGGGTCGAGCCAGGTGCTCCAGGTGTTCCTCAGGATGTCGATGTCGTCGATCGGGTTGCAGCGGCTCGCCATGGCCCAGATCACCTGGTCCATGTCGGTCGGATCCACGTCCTCGTCGACCGCGATGATCCACTTGGTGTAGTAGGCGCCGCCGGGCACCTGCGCGGCGAGCGCGAGCACCTGCGCAGCATGGCCGGCATGGCGCTGCTCCATGCTGATCACCGTCATGCCGAAGCCGCCGGCGGCCGCGGGATGCGAGTAGACGCCGCAGATCCCGGGGATGCCGAGCTTGTCGAGGTCGTCCCAGATCTTCGCCGAGCGGATGATGGAAAAGAACCCGCTCTGCTCGCACGACGGGTAGTCGGCCATGAGCGCGTTGGTGAGGATCGGCTTCGAGCGGTAATGCACCGCCGTGATGTCGACGAGCGGACAGCCTGCCTCGGGCCGCCCGTAGTAGCCCGGGAACTCGCCGAAGGGACCCTCGGCCTTCACCGAATTCGGACGGATGATGCCCTCGACCACCAGCTCGGCGTTCGCCGGCAGCAGCAGATCGGTCGTCGTGCCGCGCACCACCGGGATGGGCTCGCCCTTGATGCCGCCGGCGTACTCGTATTCCGAGACGTTCTTCGGAAAGGTCTGCGAGCCGACCAGCATGAACAGCGGATCGATTCCCCAGGCGGCCGCCACCTCGATCGGCTTGCCGCGCTGCCAGGCGCGCGTGATGTGCAGGCGCGCGTCCTTGCCGGGCGATAGATAGAGGCCGGTCTGCGACTTGCCCTGCAGCATCATGCGGTAGGTGCCGACGTTGAGGTAGCCGCTGTCCGGGTCGCGCGTGATCACCGCGTCGCCGGTGCCGGCGTAGCGCCCGCCGTCGAGCGGCCAGTGCCGCGGGACCGGCAGCTGGTTCAGGTCGATTTTCTTGCCGCGGATCGTGTTCTCGTACACCGGCGCCTTGTCGCGCGCGACTTCGCGCGGCGGCAGGCGCCGCTTGAGCTTGTCCTTCACGCGGCGGATGAGCTCGAGGGTCGGCGTCTGCGGCGGCTCCTCGAGCGTGAGGGCGATGCGCTTGCGGCTCGGGCCGAGGATGTTCCAGAGAAGCTGCGCGCCGATGGCGCTCTTCTCGAAGCCCTTGGCGCGCTCGAAGAGCACCGCCGGCGAGGGAACCTGCTTCGCGAGGAGATAGGAGACGCCGCTCATTTCCTCGTCGCGGTCCACCGCCTCGCTGACGCGCACCAGCTCCCCGAGCCCTTCGACGCGCGCGAGCCACTCGCGCAGGTCCTGGATCGGCTTTGTCTTCTTATTCTTCATAAGGCTCGAAGTTCGTCACCCTGGGCGCTTCGTCGTCGAACCCGAGCTCCTTCCACCGGGCGCACACCGATTCGTAGACCTCCTGCTTGAGGAGATTGCGGCGGGAAAAGCTCTTGATGTACTTGTATTCCTTGCAGGCGTTGATGATGCACTTCGAGCCCCACGGCCGGATCTCGGGCGGGTTCTGGCTCGGGTCGAGGTAAGTGCTCCAGGTCTCGCGCAGGATGTCGATCGACTGCGCCGGGCGCGAGCGCGTGGTCATCGCCCAGACCACCTCGCCGAGGCTGGTGGGATCGACGTCGTCGTCCACGACCACGACGTACTTGGTGAAGTACGCTCCGCCCATGCACTGCGCCGCGAGCGCGCCGACCTGCGCGGCGTGGCCGGCGTACTGCTGCTTCAGCGACACCACGGTCATGCCCCAGCCGGCCGCCTCCGGCGGCGACCAGACGCCGCAGATGCCCGGCACGCCCATCGCATTGAGGTCGGCCCATACGCGGGCGGCCTTGGCCATTCCCCACATCAGCCCGCATTCGTTCGACCAGCCGTCGGCCATCAGCGCGCTGGTGACGATGGGATTACTGCGGTAGCGGATCGCCTTGATTTCGATGCACGGCGTCGGACCGCCGGGACGGCCGTAATAGCCGGTGAACTCGCCGAACGGTCCTTCCGGCGCGGTCTTGTCCGGATAGGAGAAGCCCTCGATGATGATCTCGGCATGCGCCGGGAGCGTGAGGCCGGTGACGTCGCTTTTGAACACCTCGATCGGCGCACCGTTGATGCCGCCGGCGTACTCGTACTCCGACACGTCTTTCGGAAACGAAGTCGCGGAGGCGAGGAACAGCAGCGGGTCGATGCCGTACGCCGCGGCGACGGGAGCGGGCTTGCCCTGCGCCCACCAGCGGCTGCGGTCGAGCGTCGCGTCCTTGCCGGGCGAGGCGTAGAAGCCGACGTGCTTCGGCCCCTGCACCATCTGCCGGTAGGTGCCGAGGTTCATCCGGCCATCTTCCGGGTTCATCGTGATCACGGAGTCGCCGGTGCCGAGGTAGCGGCCGCCGTCGAGCGGCCACATCTTCGGCGCCGGGAACTTGGTGACGTCGACCGCCGCGCCGGTTTCCACGTTCTCGTTCACCGGCGCGTCCGCGGCCTTGATCGTCACCGGGGCGATGCGCCGCTTCATCTTCTCGCCGAGCACGCGCACCAGCTCGAGCGGCGCCCTGCCGGGCTCCTCGCGGATCGAGATCGCCACCCGGTTCAGGCTGCTGCCGAACGGATTGAAAAGCAGCCTCCCGCCCGGATGATCCTTGATCGCTTCGAACAGCAACGCCGGCCCGCCGACCTTCTTGCCGGCGAGATAGGCGATGGTGGACATCTCCAGGTCCCAATCGACCTTCGCCTTGATGCGCTTGAGCTCGCCGACGGATTCGACCACGCGCAGCCAGTCGCCCAGGCTCTTGATGCCGATAACCCTTGCCCGTTCCATGCTCTTCTCCCTTCAGCTGTATTCGCAAAAACCTATGACGGTGACTTGTTCCATGACGTGAGATCTCTCGTGGTATAGCAGCGGTTGGCGGCCTCGACATCGAAGCCGCAGGCGGCGTGCGCATCGACGCACTCGTCGATGCAGCGCTTCGCGCCACGCACCGCCGGCTGGCTGTTCTGCAGGATCTGCCGTGCAAGCTCGAGCGCGGCATCGAGCTCGCGCCCTTTTGGAGTTATGCCGCTTATGATCCCGAGCCGCAGCGCATCCTGCGCCGGAATGCTCTTCGCCGTGAGAATCAGCTCCTTGGCGCGCGCCGTGCCGATGAGCGCGGGCAGCTTGCGGCAACCGCCCCCGGCAGGTATCAGGCCCCACTTCACCTCGGGAAGGCCGAAGCTCGCGCCTTCGGCGGCGACGATGAGGTCGCAGGCGAGCGCGAGCTCGAAGCCGCCGGCGAGCGTGTGACCGAACACCGCGGCGATCGCGGGCTTGGAGCGGCCGTCGAGCTCGCGATACATGGGAAAAAGCTCCTCGGCCCGGTAGGCCGCCGCTTCCGCGTCGCTCAGCAGGGTGCGCTCCTTGAGATCCACCCCGGCGCAAAACGCGCGCTCGCCTGCGCCGGTCAGGATCAGAACATCGATCGCCTCGTCGGCCTCGACCTCGGCGATCGCCGCCCGCAGCGCGCGCGTCATTGTGCGGTTGATCGCGTTCATGGCCTCCGGGCGGTTCAGTGTAATGACCGCGATGCGCTCGTCCCTCTTCTCGAGAAAAATGGGGTCTGACCCCATTTTCATGACTCGCGCCGGATCACCACCGCGGTGGTCACGCCGCCGCCGCCGCAGATGCCGGCGACGCCGAGCTCGCCGCCGGTGCGGCGCAGGACGTTGTCGAGCGCCATCAGCAGGCGGCCGCCCGAAAAGCCGGTGGGATGCCCGAGCGCTATCGCGCCGCCGAAGCGGTTCACCTTGGCGCGGTCCCATTTCAGCACGCGCTCGTTGGCGAGCATCTGCGCCGCGAAAGCCTCGTTCACCTCGATCGCATCCATGTCGGCGAGCGAGAGATCCGCGCGCGCGAGCGCCAGCGGAATGCTCACGCCGGGTCCCTCGCCCATGGTCGCGGGCTCGACCGCCGCCTCGGCACAGGCGACGATCGAGAACAGGGGCTTCAGGCCATGCGCTGCCGCGTGCGCGCGCGTGGTGACGACCAGCGCGCAGGCCGCGTCTCCCATGGTGCAGGAGTTGCCCGCGGTGACGCTGCCGTCTTTCTTGAACGCGGGGCGCAGCTTGGCGAGCTTCTCGGCATTCGAGTCCGGGCGGATCGCTTCGTCCGCGGTCAATTGCTTCTCTTTGAGCGGCACGGGCACGATCTCGGAATCGAAGTGTCCCGCCGCGCGCGCCGCCGCCGCCTTCCTCTGCGACTCGAGCGCAAAGGCGTCCTGCTCCTCGCGCGTGAGGCTGTACTTCTGCACCAGGTTCTCTGCGGTCATGCCCATGCCGAACCCGCACAGCGGGTCGATGGTGTCGGACCAGCTGTCGCTGAGCGTCTTGTCGCCCGCCTTGAAGCCTTCCCAGCGCGCGCCCTTGAGGAGGTAGGGCATGGTGCTCATCGACTCCATGCCGCCGGCAAGGATGAAGCGCGCTTCGCCTGCAGCCAATTCGCGCACCGCCAGCATCACGCTCTTCATCGCCGACGGGCAGGCCATGTTCACGGTGAAAACCGGCGCCGCGGCGGGAACTCCGCCGCGCATCGACGCGGTGCGCGCCGGGTTCGGCCCGTTGCCGGCCTGGCGGCAGTTGCCGTAGATCACCTGGTCGATGAGCTGCGCCGGGACCGCGCCGCGCTCGAGCGCGGCGCGGATCGCGATCGCGCCGAGGTCGTAGGCGAGGATGTCGCGCAGGCTCCCGCCGAAGGCGCCGATCGGCGTGCGCGCCGCGCCGACGACGACGATGTCAGAGGCCATAGACCCTCGCTGCGTTGCCGTGCAGGATCTTCTCGGCCACCTTCTCGGGAAGGCCGAGGTCGGTGCGGATCACCCGGATCGCCTCCTCGTGCATCACCGCCGGGTAGTTGGTGCCCCAGAGCACCTTGTTCTGCCCCCGCGTCTTCATGAAGTGCAGCAGCGTGGGCTCGAGATACTTGGGATGGTGCGCGTCGATGCCGAGGTAGACGTTCTCGTGCTTCCAGGCGAGCGAGATCATCTCCTCGGTCCACGGCCACCCGGTGTGCGCGCCGATCACCTTCAGCTCGGGAAAGTCGAGCGCGATATCGTCGAGGTAGATCGGGCGGCCGTACTCGTTCGGCATGTGCTCGGCCGAATGGCCAACCTGCATCGACACCGGCACGCCGAGCTCGGCGCATTTCGCGTACAGCGGGTAGAACTTGCGGTCGTTGAGCGGCAGTCCCCAGCCGTAGGGATGCACGTAGCAGCCCTTGAAGCCGTATTCGCGCACGGCCTTTTCCACCTGGCGCACGGCTGCCATGCCCTTGAACGGATTGAAGCCGGCGAGCCCGACGACCCGGCCGTTCGCCTGCCGCACGGTCTCGAGCACCTCCTCCTCGGTGATGTCCCAGACCATGGTCTTCTCCTTGTAGGAGAACATGCGGATGGCGGGCACCAGCACCTTGTCGCAGCCGGCGCGGTCCATGATCTCGACGAACTCGGCGGGCGTTTTCCCCTGGACGCGGTCCTCCATCTTCCACCACTTGATGAGGCGCAGCATCTCGGGGGCGCCGAACCAGTTCTTGCGGATCGACTCCGGCGTGAATAGATTGCAGTGAAAATCGATGGCCATGCGCTCTCTCGTGTGCGGGGACTCGAGCACCCTGCCAGCAGGAGCGCGTGAAACGTTTGAGGTAGATCAACCAATCCGCGCAACAATACGGGATGGACTTTCGCTATTGCTGGGAAGATTTCAGCGTCGGGCGCGTGTTCGAGCACGGCGCGCGCACGCTCACCGAAGACGACATCGTGCGCTTCGCGCGCGAATGGGACCCGCAGCGCTATCACACCGATCCGCAGGCGGCGAGGCTTACGCCCTTCGGCGGGCTGATCGCCTCGGGCTGGCAATCCTGCGGCGTGCTGATGCGGCTCATGTGCGAGGCCTACCTGAACGAGTCGTCGTGCATCGGCTCGCCCGGCATCGACGAGATCCGGTTCCTGAAGCCGGTGCGCCCGGGCGACACGCTGCGCTTTCGCTCCACCGTGCTCGAAGCGAGCCCCTCGCGATCCAAATCCGAGCGCGGCAACGTCCTGTTCCGGTGGGAGCTGATCAACCACAACGACGAGGTGGTGCTGTCGATGATCGGCCGGCAGCTCTACCTGCGGCGGCGGGTGCAACTTTGAGCTACATCAATTCAATCCCCGAAAAGCGGTAACATGATCCGACGTTCAAATTCAAGGAGGGGCAAGGTCATGACCAAGCGCTGGACCGTTGGGCTCGCAGCCGTGCTTTTGGCGGCGGTGTTCGGGCCGTTGAGCATGGGCGCCGCCCACGCGCAGCAACCCATCAAGATCGCGTTTCTCAGCTCGCTGAGCGGGCCGTTCACGCCCTGGGGCATCCAGGTGCGCGACGGCATGAAGCTCGCGATCGCGGAGATCAACGCCAAGGGCGGCGTCAACGGCCGGCCGATCGAGCTCGTCGAGCGCGACGACCGCAACAACGCCAACGAGGGCGTGACCGCGCTGAAATACCTCGTCGAGCGCGAAGGGATCGTCGCCGCCGGCGGCATCATCTCGAGCGATGTCGGGCTCGCGGTGTCGCGCGAGGCCGAGGCGCTGAAAGTGCCGGTGTTCCTCACCATGTCGGGCGCGCACCAGATCCTGAAGAAGGACAGCCGCTATACCTTCAGGACGTGCCTCCCGGCAGCGCCGATGAACATGGATTACATCGCCGGCCTGATCAAGGAGAAGAACTACAAGCGCGTCGGCGTCATCGTCGCCGACTACGCCTGGGGCCACGCGATACGCCAGGCGATCGAGAAGCAAATCAAGTCGATGCCGGGCCTGACGGTGCAGATCGAAGTGGCGCCGGTCCCCGAGCGCGATTTCACGCCGTATCTGCGCAAGCTCCAGGCAATGGATCCGGAGCTGCTCCTCGCCGCCGGCCACCCGCCGGGCAACGTCACCATCACCCGCCAGGCGATCGAGCTCGGCATGAAGGGCCAGATCATCGGCTCCTGGTATCCGACCGAGTTCATGGTCGACCGCGTCGGCGAGCTGATGTTCGGCCGCTTCGTCGACTACTCGTGCGTCGACTTCGAGAACGCGGCCTATCAGAATCTCGCGGCGAAGTACCACGCCGCCACCAAGCGGCTGCTCGACAACAACGCGATCTCCGGCTACGCCATCGTCAAGATGGTCGCCGAGTCGATCGCCAAGACCAAGTCGAGCGATCCGAAGGCGGTGGCCACCGCGATCCGCACCGGCCGCTTCCAGATCGACGGCTACGCCTGGCCGCTTTCGTATACCGAGTGGGGCGAAATGAAGGAGGCGGCGCCGATCCTCTACACCTACGAGAAGGGTTCGCCCGGGAAGATGAACCCCACCGCCACCTGGCGTCCGAAGGTGGTGTACCGCTCCAAGACCGCGCAACCGTATGTCCCAGGGGAATGAGGCGATCCTCGAAGCGCAGGCACTAAGCAAGCATTTCGGAGGCACGGCGGCGCTGAGGGAAGTGAGCTTCAGTGCCGCCGCAGGGGAGATCCTGGGGCTGATCGGCCCCAACGGTGCGGGCAAGACCACGCTGCTGAACCTCCTCAGCGGCGTGCTGCGCCCGAGCAGCGGAAGAGTGCTGTTCGCCGGGCGCGACCTCACCGGGCTCAAGACGCACGCGGTCGCCCGCATGGGAATCGCGCGCACGCTGCAGACGCCGCGCTCCTTTCCGAGCATGACGGTGCTCGAGAACGTGGAGGTCGGAGCGCTCTTCGGGCACGCGCACGGCCACACCGAGGGCGCCGTGAAGTCGCTGGAGCTGGTCGGACTGGGCGCGCGCCGCGACTCGCCCATGTCGAGCCTGAACCTGCAGGAGCGCAAGATGGTCGAGCTCGCCCGCGCCCTCGCCATGGAGCCGCGCGTCGTGCTGATCGACGAGGCGATGAGCGGCCTCAATCCCACCGAGATCGAGGACTCGATGAACCTCATCCGGCGGGTGCGCGAACGGACCGGCGTCACCATCATCTGGGTCGAGCACGTGGTGAAGGCGATCATGGAGGTGGTCGAGCGCATCATCGTGCTCAATTTCGGCAGCGTGATCGCCACCGGCAGCCCCGCGGAGATCGCGCGCAACGGCGCGGTGATCGAGGCCTACCTCGGGACGAAGGCCTGAGCATGCTGGTGCGCGTCGAGGGCCTGCACGCCGGCTACGGCCTCACCACCGTGCTGCGCGACGTCAACATCGAGGCGCAGGCGGGCGAGGCGATCGCCGTCATCGGCCCCAACGGCGCCGGCAAGACCACGCTGATGAAAGCGATGATCGGCATGCTGCGGCCGAGCCGCGGCCGCGTGCACTTCGAGGGCCGCTATCTGAACGGGCTGCGCGCCTTCCAGGTGGCGCGCCTCGGCCTGGTCTACGTCCCGGCGGAGCGCGAGCTCTTTCCGACCATGACGGTGCTCGAGAACCTCGAGCTCGGCGCCTATCGCGACCTGCGCGCGGCCGCCGAGCACATGCGCTACGTGCTCGGGCTCTTTCCGCGGCTGGAAGAACGCAGCCGCCAGCTCGCCGGCACGCTCTCCGGCGGCGAGCAGCAGATGCTCGCGATCGGCCGCGCCCTGATGGCCGGACCCAAGGTGCTGCTCCTCGACGAACCCTCCACCGGGCTCGCGCCGAAAGCCGTCGCCGAGCTCTACCGGCAGCTCTCGAAGCTGAAATCCGCCGGGCTGACGATCGTGGTCACCGAGCAGCAGGTGCCGCTCGCGCTTTCGCTCACCGACCGCGCCTACGTGCTCGAGCAGGGCACGATCCGGCTTTCCGGGCGCTCGGCCGAGCTGCTCGGCGATCCGTCGATCAAGAAGGCCTACCTGGGCGTCGCCTGATGGCTGCGATCTTCTTCGACGGCATCGTGCAGGGGCTGCAGCTTTCGCTGCTCGCGGTGGGCATCACGCTCATCTACGGCCTGGGCGGGGTGCTCAACCTGTCGCACGGCCAGTTCGCGGTGGTCGGCGGCGTCGCCGCGGCGCTGCTGCTCGAGCTGGGCGCGAACCCGTTCGTGGCCGCGCTCGGCGGCATCGCCGGCGCCGGGGTCCTCGGCGTCATCGTCGACCGCACCCTGATGCTGCC
>DASZOS010000062.1:0-23163 GCA_035550695.1 Burkholderiales bacterium
AAAGGCCGAACCAGGACTGCGGATTGATATCGGGGTAGCCGGCTTCGCGCAGCGTCGGCACGTTGGGCATGAGCGCCAGGCGCTCGTTCCGCGCTATGGCAAGCGGCTTAAGCTTGCCGGCCTGGATGTGGCCGCGCGCCACGGACGCGCCGGCCATGGTGAGCTGCACCTCGCCTGCGAGCGCGGCCTGTACCGCCGGCGCGATCCCCTTGTAAGGGACCTGCACGATGTGGATGCCGGTCTGAGCTTTCAGGGCCTCGAAAAGCAGGTGAGGCTGACTGCCGTTGCCATAAGAGCCGTAGTTCAGCTTCCCGGGCTGTGTCTTGGCGAGCGCGACAAGCTCCGGAAGCGAATTGGCCGCTACCGACGGGTGCGCGACGACCATCTGCGGCAAGTCGATGAGCTGCGTCACCGGGGCCAAGTCCTTGACCGGGTCATATGGGAGCTTGGCGTAGATGTACGGATTGCTCGTAATGGTCGATTCAGAGGTGAGGAACAAGGTGTAACCGTCGGGCTGCGCCCTGGCCACGAATTCGGCTCCGATGATGGTCGCCGCGCCAGCTTTGTTTTCCACCATCACCGGCTGTCCCCAACGCTTGGCAAGCTGATCCGCGAGCGGCCGCGCCATACCGTCGACACCACCGCCGGGCGGATACGGCACGATGATCCGGACCGGCCTGGAGGGATAGTTCTGGGCCAGCGCGCCGGTCGCGCACCACAATAGCAGCGCGAGGACTGTGACGATCCGTTTCATGAGCCTCTCTCCTCGAAAATGATGGCGACGCCCATCGCCTCTTCGGCAGGCACGATAATGACACCTTTGTGCTCCTGGAAAGCAATCGCCGCATCGCGCAGCCTGCGGCGCACCGCGTCCAGTTCCAGCGTCTGCATCGCGATGCCGGCAATACAGGGAAGGGGCGCGAGCAAGGAGCCCGGAAGGAGCCGCGACGCGTCCTGCGCCGCTACGATGGACACTTTCGATACCAGTGGAAACGAGAAGCTTCGCCGCAAGAAGCCCGGTTCGGCCATGCGGGCGCAATAGCGGGCGTACTTGGCTTCAAACCCGCGCGGGTCGTCGGTAACCAGGAATACTTCCGACAGCGCGACACACCGGTTCGGATGCGCGATGAAGCGCGGTTGGTGAATGTATTGAGGAGTGAGGTGCCTCGCAGCCTGGATGAAACCCTCCGGGCTGGTGTCCGCTCCAAGCTGCACGCGTACAAACCGGGCGGTGCGCATGCCCTCCGGCGTCTCGATCTCGCGCTGCAGCGGAAGCACGCCGGAACTGTTCACGCCGTCGGACTCCAGCCGCGCGTGGACCCCTTCCGGGTCCTCGGTGCCGAAGCAGATGATGTGCGCACCCTGGTGCCGCGCGAGGAAACCGGCGATACGCGGGCTGGGCATCTCGGGGCGCTCGCTCGCCAGGATCTCGAGGTAATTGCGGTCGAACATCACACAGCGGTTGCCATAGGCGAGCTTGGCAACGGCGTCGCCGGGCTTCCACGCCCCCGCATGCAGCGAAAACGGCGTGAGCAGGAAGCCCATAGCCTCGTATCGCGCAGCGGTCTTCGCCATGTCGCGTACCGCCATTCCCACGTGGTTGACGCTGTGGATTTCGCCGGCCATGGCCCGTGAATGATAGCGAGCAGAAGAGATCAGGTCTCGAGGACAAGGCGGGCGACGAGACCGCCGCCCTCGCGCGGCGCGAGCTCGAGGCTGCCGCCGTGGGCGCGCGCCACGCGCTCGACGATGGCGAGGCCGAGGCCGGCGCCCGCCGGCCCGCCGCGCGCGCTATTGAGCCTGGTGAAGGGTCGCTTGGCGTGCTCGATCTCGGAAGCCGGGATGCCGGGACCGCGGTCGCGCACTTCGATCACCGCGGCTCCGTTCTGCTTGCGCGTCTCGACTTCGACCGGCTCGCCGGCATGGCGCAGCGCGTTGTCGACCAGGTTGGCGACGGCGCGGCGCACCGCCATGCGGGCGAACGGAAATGGCGGCACGCCGCAGGTTCTTACCAGTACCTTTTTTTTCACCTTGGCGTAGTGCTCGCCGAGCTCCGCGACCAGCGCGTCGAGGTCGTGCCCGGCCTTCTGCTCGTTCTCCCCGCGCGCGAAGTCGAGGAACTGGCCGATGATGGCGTCGATCTCGCCGATATCCTCGATCATCGCCTCGCTCTCGCGGTTGTCGGCGCCGCTCATCTCGAGCGCGAGGCGCAGGCGCGAGAGCGGCGTGCGCACGTCGTGCGAGATGCCGGCGAGCACCATGGCGCGCTCGCGCTCCATGCTCTCGAGGCTGCGCGCCATGCGGTTGAAGGCGGCGGCCACGGTGCGCAGCTCGCGCGGCCCTTCCTCGGGAAGCGGCTGGTGCGCCGCGCCGCTGCCGATCCTGCGCGCGGCGCGCGTCACCGCCGCGAGCGGGCGGGCAATCATCGAGGCGATGAGCCAGGCGCCGACGAGCGAGATGGCGACCAGCGCGAGGCCCCAGCCGAGCCACTGCAGGCCGAGCTCCAGCTCGAAGCGCTCCCACGGCAGCATCACCCAGAACTCGTCGCTGTCGATGAAGAAGCTGACCCAGAAGCCTTCCTCGCGGTCGCGCGCGAAGGCGAAGCGGGTCTGCGTGCCGAGCGCCTGGCGCACGCGGCTCTTCACCTGCTCGAGCAGCGGCTCCTCGGGCAGCGGCTCGATCTCCTCGCTCGCGGTGGCCGGGAAGACGCGCAGCCCCTCGGTGTCGTTCAGCTCGATGAGGAGCTGGCGCCGCAGGAAAGGATCGGCGCTCACCAGCGCCGCGCGCGTGAGGTTGACGGTGCTCACCGTCTGCTGCGCCAGCTCGCGCGAGCGCGGCTCGCGCTCGTAGATGCGGTAGATCTGGAAGGAGGCGAGGACCGCGGTGACGAGCAGCAGCGCGATCAGCAGGAACGCGCGGGCAAAAAGCGTCACTTCTCTTCGGCGTCCGGCACGAACACGTAGCCGAAGCCCCACACCGTCTGGATGTGCTTCGGATGCGACGGGTCGTCCTCGACGATCTTGCGCAGGCGCGAGATTTGCACGTCGATCGAGCGGTCGAACACCTCGTACTCGCGGCCGCGGGCGAGCTCCATCAGCTTGTCACGCGACAGCGGCTCGCGCGGGTGCTGCACCAGCACCTTGAGCACGGAGAACTCGCCGGTGGTGAGCGGCACGCTCTTGGCTTCGCGGGTGAGCGTGCGCGTGGACAGGTTCAGGGAGAACCTGCCGAACTCGAACACCTCGGTGGTCGCCGAGGGCGCGCCGGGCACGCCCGCCGGCGCGCGCCGCCGCAGCACGGCGTTGATGCGCGCGAGCAGCTCGCGCGGATTGAAAGGCTTGGGCAGGTAGTCGTCGGCTCCCATCTCGAGGCCGACGATGCGGTCGACGTCGTCGCCCTTCGCCGTCAGCATGACGATCGCCGGCGCGTCCTTGTGCGCGCGCAGGCGCCGGCAGATGGCGAGCCCGTCCTCGCCGGGAAGCATCAGGTCGAGCACCACGAGGTCGTAGCGCTCGCGCGCGAGCTGCTTGTCCATCGCGCCGCCGTCGGGGACCGCCTTGACCTCGTAGCCCTCGCCGCCGAGGTAGCGGACCAGGAGATCGCGCAGGCGCTGATCGTCGTCGACGACGAGGATGCGTGTTTTCAGTTCCGCCATGGGTTACCAATTGTTACACCGGACGCGCTCGCCCGGCTTATCATCTCGCCGTGAAATTCGCCGCCGTTTTCCTCGCCCTGGCGCTCGCCGCGTCCGGGGCGCTCGCCCAGCAGCCCGGCAAGCGTTCCGAGGGCAGGCAGCGGCAGATGCAGCAGGAGGAGCGCGAGCGCATGCGCGAGCAGATGCGCGACCTCTACCGCGACCGGAAGGGGCGGCCCGAGCGCCCGCGCCAGATGACGCCCGAGGAGCGCGACAAGCTGCGCCGCGACGTCGAGGAAACGAGCCGCAAGCTCAGGCGGAAATAGGCTGTTACACAATGACACAGCACCGGGCGCGGCGAGCGCCGATGCTTGGCGCATGCTCAGAGCTTTACTTGTCGCCGGCCTGCTGGCGCTGTCCCTGAGTCCGCTCGACGCCCGCGAGGTGGACCAGGCGCAGAAATCGACACCGCCCAGCCGCGGCGACCTGCGCCGCGACATCGAGCGCATTTCGAAGGAGATCTACCGCCCGGCGCCCCCGGCGCGCGCCCCGAAGAAGCGGTAGGCGTTCTTGCCCGCCTGCTTGGCGGCGTACATCGCGTCGTCCGCGTGCTTGATGAGTGCCTCGGCGTCGCCCGCGTCGTCGGGAAACAGGCTGATGCCGATGCTTGCCGAGACGACCGCCTGGCGGCCGCCGCCGAGGTCGTAGGGCTCGCGGATGGCGGCGAGCAGCTTTTTCGCCACGCGCTCGACGGGCGAGGCGTCCGGCACGTCCTCGAGCACCGCGAAAAACTCGTCGCCGCCGAGCCGACCCACCGGATCCCCGGCGCGCAGGCTCGCGCGCAGCCGGTGCGCCGCCTCGGCGAGCAGCAGGTCGCCGGCGTCGTGGCCGTGCGCATCGTTCACCTGCTTGAACCCGTCGAGGTCGATGAACAGCCCCGCGAGCTTCGAGCCGCGCCGCCTGGTGCGCTCCATCGCCTGACCCAGCGTCGGCGCGAGGCTTGCGCGGTTGGCAAGCCCGGTGAGCGCATCCTGGTAGGCGAGCGAGGCGATGCGCTCGCGCGCGAGCACCACCTCGGTGATGTCGCGGCCGACGCCGCGGTAGCCGAGAAAGGCGCCGTCGGCCGTGAAATGCGGCTCGCCGCTCACCGAGAAGTAGCGCACCGTGCCGTCGCGCCACGGCCGGCCGAACTCGAAATCGCGGAACGCGGAATGCGCGCCCACCGTCGCGCGCAGCGCTGCCCAGCCTGCCGCGTCGGGATGCGTCGAGGGCACCTCCCAGGGCGCCTTGCCGATCAGGCCGCGGCCGATCTTGCCGGCGTAATCCGGCCCGTGCACGATGTCGAGGAAGCGGTGCGCGGCGTCGGTCTCATAGAAGAAGTCCGACGACATCTCGGTCAGGCTGCGGAAGCGCTCCTCGCTTTCGCGCAGCTTCGCTTCCGCCGCCTTGCGCGCGGTGATGTCGTCGTACACGGCGATCTCGTAGAGCGGCTTGCCGGCGGCGTCGCGCTCGAGCGCGAGCGTGAGCGCGACCCATATCGTCGATCCGTCCTTGCGCAGGTAGCGCTTCTCGGTGCTCACCGTTTCCACCTCGCCCGCGTACAGGCGCGGGCGCAGCGAGTTGATGACGTCGAGGTCCCCGGGATGCGAAATGTCGCGCCCCGTCTTGCCGAGGAGCTCGGCTTGCGGGTAGCCGAAGATCTCGCAGAGGCGCCGGTTCACGCGCGCGAACCGGCGGTCGAGCGTGATATGCGCGATGCCCGAGGCCGCAAGCTCGAAGGTGCGCCGGTAGCGCTCCTCGCTCTCGCGCAGCCGCGCCTCGCTGTCGGCGCGTTGCAGGAACAAGCCGAGCTGGGTGCCGAGCGCGCCTAGGGCCTGCCGCAGCGGCTCGTCGGGCGGCCGCAACCTGGCGCCGCCGAACGCCATCACGCCGATGACGCCCCCGCCCGAGGGCACGGGAAACTCGAGGTCGCGCGGGCAGCCGGCTAGACCCGGCGCCGCGCCCATGCCCGGCCGGGCCCAGCGCACGAAGGGGCGCATTGCGCCGTCGGCGGGATCGAGCCGCCGCAACTCGGCGCGGTCCCAGCCTTCGGCCTCGCAGATCGCGCGCAGCGCCCGCTCGACTCCTTCGGCGGCCGCGCTCGCCTCGGCCAGGCACCGGGTGACGCTGTGCTGCATGCGCAGCAGCCGCTCGCCGCGCTTCTGCGCGGTGACGTCGCGCCCGACGCCGCGGTAGCCGGCGAAGCGGCCCTGGGCATCGAAGATCGGCTCGCCGCTCGTGCTGATGTAGCGCCGGCTGCCGTCGTCGAAATCGCGCCACATGAGCACGTCGCGGAACGGGGCGCGCGCCTGGAGGACCGCCCGGTGCGCATCCCAGCCGCCTTCGACGTGAATGCCCGTTTCCCAGCGCGTCCTGCCGAGGATCTGGCGCGCGAGCTCCTGCTCCCCGGGCGCGCCGATCTGCACGTCGACCCGCGTGAAGCGCAGCTCGGCGTCCTGCTCCCAGTACCAGTCGCTCGACAGGCCGCTCAACGCGGACCAACCGCCGTCGTTCACCTTGACTCTCCCCGGGACCAATCTACTGGAGGCTTATCTTTCCGTCCAGTCAGACAAGGTGGGCGATGGAGTTGGCGTAGTAGCGCAGGAGGGCGAGCTCCCCCTCGCGGGCGGCGAACAGGCCGTCACGCTCCTCCACCAGGCGGCGCAGCCGCAGCATGCGCAGGCCGACCGTAAGCGCATAGTCCAGGTCGCGGCGCGGCACGTAGACGTGGGCCGCCGACGCCGCAAGCCGCTCGAGGAGCCTGCCGACTTCGGCCTTCAGGTCGAGCTCGGAGAGCGCGCGCCCGGGATGGTGAAGGAAGACCGTGGCCATGAGCGCAACCGGCACGACCGGCACCACGCGGCCGACCGCCTCCATGAGATCCCGGCCGAGCCGCGCCACCGCCTGCCTGCGCTCATCGCCTGCGAGCCTCTGGAAATCGGCGCCGCGGGCGCGGCAGTATTCGCGCATGGACACCGGGGAGCCGAAGTTGACGCATGCGTAGCCGAAGCGGTGCCATTCGCTTCTCATCATCAACGCCACGTTGTGCAGGGCGAACTTCAGCGTCTGCCATGCGGTGCGCGCGCGGCCGGGGCTATTGCCCTCGAGGGAAGCGAGAAGCGTGCGGTCCTCCAGGACGCGGTCGTAGTTGATGCCGAGAGGCACGAACACCAGGTCGCGCTCGCCGTCGAGCCGGAAGCCGCGCAGCATGTAGTCGAGCACGCCGAGGCGCGGCTCGCGCATGCGGCCGTCGCGCGAGAGCCCGCCTTCCGGAAACACCGCCTGCGGCACGCCCGCTTCGGTGGCCATGGCGACGTAGCGCTCGAGCACGCGGCGATAGAGCGGGTCGGTGGAGTTGCGGCGCACGAAGTAGGCGCCCATCGCACGGATCAGCGCCGAGAGCGGCCAGGTGCGCGCCCATTCGCCCACCGCGTAGGAAAGCGCCGCCTGATCGGCGGCGAGGTAGCCCGCGAGCACGTAGTCCATGTTGGAGCGGTGGTTCATCACCAGCACGACCGTCGCCTCGGGGTCTATCGTCGCGAGGCCGGCCGCGTCCACGTAGCCCAGCCGCACCCGGTAGAGCGAGCGCGCGACGCCGCGCCCGATCCAGTAGCCGATGCGGAAGTACAGGTAGGCGTTGAAGGCCGGCACGATCTCGCGGGCGTAGCGCTCGACGCGCTTCAGCACCGCCTCCAACGGAAGATTCTTTTCCCTGGAAAGGCGCTCCGCGGCCTGCAACACCTTCTGGTCGGTCATCAGGCGGTGGATGAGCGCCTGCCGGCGCGTGCGCTGGAACGGGCGGATGCCGATGCGCAGGCGGGTGGAGAGCTCCTCGATCACCTGGTTCGCCGGACGCCTCACCATCCAGCGCAGCGCCGGTACGACGAGCTTCTCGTAGGCCGCCCACGCGGCGAAGAGCGCCGCCGCGATCGCGAGCCACAGCGGCACGGAGACCGTTTCGCTCATGCGCGGGCGCGCTCGCGCGCGAAGAGGTAGAGCCCGCTCGCGATGACGACGCCCGAGCCGACCCATAGCGCGGGGCTCGGCACGTCGCCGAACACGATATAGCCGAACAGCGCCATGTACAGCACCTGCTGGTAGAGGAATGGCGCAAGCACCGTCGCGGGCGCGTAGCGGTGCGCGAGGGCGAGGAAGTAATGGCCAAGGCCGCCCAGGCCGCCGAGCAGGCAGGCGACCGACCATTCCAGCCAGCCCTGCGGCGATTCCCAGCCGGCGATGGCGAACGGCGCGAGCAGGATCGCCGCGCCGACGGCCGGCAGGTACTGGATGGTCTCGGGCGAGTCGTAGGCGGCGAGGCGCCGGGTCGTGAGATTGAACAGCGCCATGATCAGCGCATTTGCCACCGAGAGCAGCATCGCCGGATGGAATTCCGCGCTGTCGGGCCGCACGATCAGCAGCACGCCGGCAAAGGCCGCGACGATCGCCGCCCAGCGCCCGGCGTCGAGCTTTTCGCCGAGCAGCGGCGCCGCCATCAGCGCGATCAAGATCGGCACCAGGAAGTAGATCGACGAGGTGACGGCGAGCTGCAGGTACTGCAGCGCCCAGAAATTGATTCCCGTCATGCCGCAGAACATCGCGGCGCGCGCGACATGCCAGCGCATGTGGCGCGTGCGCACGAGCGACATGCCGCGCAGCGGGAACAGCACCGCGCCCGCGATGAGCACATGCGTGACGAAGCGCAGCCAGACCACCACGATTACCGGCACGGATCCGACCAGCCATTTGGCGCTGCCGTCGAGCACCGTGAACAGCAGGTACGTGAGCGAGACCAGCACTATGCCGGTCAGGCGGTTCGCCGCGCTATCCGCCTGCAGCATCGCCCGGTCCGCCGCCAAGCCCCGAGAGGTAGGCCTCGAGCGGAAACTCGGCTCCGTCGAGCTGGCGCAGCGCTACGCCCTCGCTCTTCAGGTGGCCGAGCAGCTTGAGCACCAGCGAGAGCGCGAGCCAGGTGGCGTGGAACGAGTCCACGCCGCGCACGTTCACCGGCTCGGCATGGACCGGCGAGAGCTGCACCTGGCACACCCAGCCGCCCTGCGCATCGGCCTGCGCGCGGCTGATGCGCGCGCCGATGTCCACCTCGCGGCGGTTCTCGAACACCGCGGTCACCTGCAGGAAGATGATGGAGTCGTTCATCGCTCGGAGAGGGTGCGGAAGGTGACGGAGTAGCGCAGCTCGCGGGTCGGAGCGACGCTATGTTGCCAGCGCCAGCGGATTTCGTCGCGCAGCAGGTAAATCGAGCGCGGCTCGAGCTCGAGGACGAAGACCCTGGCGCGCGGCTGCGGGGGATAGGGGCGAAAGCGCATGCGGCAGCGCCCGGCGAGCGACACGCCGGCGATCGCCTCGAATTCGGGCACGTCGCGGTGCCAGCCGAGCGGCGTCCCCGGCCGGTACTCGGTCACCAGCGCGTGCTCGAAGCGCTCAGCGGGGAATTGGATTGTTTGTGCAATCTTTTCCCGCAGTGGAATCAGGAACGCCGGAATGTCGGGCGCCGGGCCGAGCACATTCGTGTCGAAGTCGTAGCTCGAGCCGAAGCTCGCCGTGCGGCGCCTGGCGGTGTAGCTCTTGTACTTCGCTTCCTCGAGCGGCAGCCCGCGGATCGCCGCGAGGAGCGCCGCCTCTTCGCCCGGCGAGATGAAGTCCGGCTCGTACAGCAGCCCGGCGGGCATCTAGAGCGCGGCGATGACCGCGTCGGTGACTTCGCGCGTGCTCGAGCGGCCGCCGAGATCGGGGGTGAAGACCTTCGCCGCGGTCGTTTTCTCGATCGCCCGCATGACGCGCCGTGCCGCTTTCGCCTCGCCGAGGTGCTCGAGCATCATGGAAGCGGTCCAGAAGGTGGCGATCGGATTGGCGATGCCCTTGCCGGTGATGTCGAAGGCCGAGCCGTGGATCGGCTCGAACATCGACGGAAAGCGCCGCTCGGGGTTCAAGTTCGCGGTGGGCGCGATGCCGAGCGAGCCGGAGAGCGCCGCCGCCAGGTCGGAAAGGACGTCGGCGTGCAGGTTCGAGGCCACCATCACGTCGATCGCGGCGGGCTTCAGCACCATGCGGGTCGTCGCGGCATCGACAAGAATTCTGTCGGTGGTGACGTCCCTGAATTGAGAAGAAATTTCAAGAAAAATCTCATCCCACAGCACCATGCCATGGCGCTGCGCGTTCGATTTCGTCACCAGGGTGAGGTGCTTGCGCGGGCGCTTGCGCGCGAGCTCGAAGGCGAAGCGGTGCACCCGCTCGACGCCTTTGCGGGTGAAGACCGAGGTCTCGGTGGCGACTTCGTCGGGCAGTCCGCGGTGCACGCGTCCGCCGGAACCGGAATACTCGCCCTCGGTGTTTTCGCGCACGATCACCCAATCGATCTCGCCGGCATTCTTCATCGGGCTGGCGATGCCCGGCAGCAGCCGCGAGGGCCGCACGTTGGCGTACTGGTCGAAGCCCTGGCAGATCGGCAGGCGCAGCCCCCAGAGCGAGATGTGGTCGGCGACATCGGGCGCGCCGACCGCGCCGAAGAATATGGCGTCGAAGCCCTTCAGTTTCTCGAGGCCGCCTTCGGGGATGTACGCGCCGGTCTTCTTGTAGCGCGCCGAGCTCCAGTCGAGCTTCTCGAACGAAACTCCGAATTTCTCGAGCTGCGCGACACGCTCGAGCAGCTCGATCCCGGCGGGAATCACCTCGTTGCCGATGCCGTCGCCCGGGATGGCGGCGATGCGGTACGACTTCATCTACTTCTTGCCAAGACCCAGGCGCCTGGCTCCCTCGGTGTAGAGCTTGGTCTTGCCCTGCATGAACGGACCCATCTCCTCGACGCCGACGTTGACCAGCTCGAATCCGCTCTTCACCGCGAGCTCCTTCATCTGCGGTTCGTTGTTCAGGCTGCGCCAGAGATCGGAGATGCGCATCTTCACCTCGGCCGGCGTGGATTTCGGCACGCCGATGCCGCGGTAGGCGCCGTCGATCCAGTCGATGCCGATCTCGCGGAAGGTCGGCACCTCGGGAAGCAGGGGATGGCGCTTTTCCATCGCCACCGCGAGCGCCCGCACCTTGCCCTTGTTGTTGATCGCGAAAGCGGTGTAGCTCATCGCCCCGTCGACATGGCCGCCGAGCACCGCGGTGGTCATGTCTCCGGTGCCCTTGAAGGGCACGTAGGTCGTCTTGACGCCGAACGCGGCGTTCATGCGCTCGTGCGCGGCGTGGTTCGCCGAGTTGAGCCCCGAGCCGCCGAGCGAGAGCTTGGCCGCGTTCGCCTTCGCCGCGTTGATGAAGTCCTGGAAGCTCTTGTGCGGGCTCGCGTCGCGCACGACCAGCGCGTCGGGCGTGTAGTGGAACCAGAACACCGGCGTGACGTCCTCCGTCTTGTACTGCACCTGGCCCTCGATCGGCTGGAACACGATGTGCGGGAGGTTGATGCCGATGATGTTGAGCCCGTCGCCCGGCAGGCCGTTCATCTGCGACCACATCAGCCCGCCGCCCGCGCCGGGCTTGTACTGGATGATGGTCTCGATCGCCGGGCAGCGCTTCTTCAGCACGAGCTGCTGGTGGCGCGCCGAGATGTCGGATTCGCCGCCGGCGGGGAAGGCCTGCCAGTAGTTCAGGTTCCTTTCCGGGCAGCGTTGCGCAGCCGCGAGCGGCGCGGCGCAAAGGCACAGGAGCGCGACGAGGAGCCTCATCATGCCGCCCTCCGCCCGCTCGAGGCGCGCAGCGCCTCCGCCACCGCCGCGCCGACTTCGGAGGTGCTCGCCTTCCCCTTCATGTCGGGCGTGTGCGGGCCTTCGACGATCACGCGCTCGATGGCGCGCAGCACGTCGGCCGCGGCCTGCGGGTGGCCGAGGTGCTCGAGCATCAGCGCGCCCGACCAGATGGCGGCGATCGGGTTGGCGATCTTGCGGCCCGCGATGTCGGGCGCCGAGCCGTGCACCGGCTCGAAGATCGAGGGCGCGGTGCGCTGCGGATTGATGTTGCCCGAGGCGGCGATGCCGATGGTGCCCGCGGTGGCCGGGCCGAGATCCGACAGGATGTCGCCGAAGAGATTGGAGGCGACGATCACGTCGAAGCGGTCCGGGTTGAGCACCATCTGGATGGTGAGGCCGTCGACGTGATACTGATCCGTCCTTATGTCGGGATAGTTCTTCCTCATCTGCGCAAAGCGCTCGTCCCAGTACGGCATCGTGATGGTGATACCGTTCGACTTGGTGCAGGAGGTGAGATGCTTCTTGCGTGTGCGCGCAAGCTCGAACGCGTACTTCATGATGCGGTCGGTGCCGCGGCGCGAAAAGATCGCCTGCTGCATCACGACTTCATCGGCGGTGTTCTCATAGATGCGGCCGCCGACGCTGCCGTACTCGCCTTCGGTGTTTTCGCGCACCACGATGTAGTCGATGTCGCCAGGCTTGCGGCCGGCGAGCGGGCAGGGCATGCCTTCGAACAGGCGTACCGGCCGCAGGTTGACGTAAAGATCGAACCAGCGCCGGAAATTGATGAGCAGGCCCCACACCGCGATGTGGTCGGGCACCAGCGCGGGGTTGCCCACGGCGCCGAAATACACCGCGTCGTACTTGCGCAGGGTGTCGGCGGCGTCGTCGGGACACATGCGGCCGTGCGCCTTGTACCAGTCGCAGCTCCAGGGGAACTCCTTCCAGGCGAAGCGCAGGCCGTGTCTTGCGCCGGCGGCTTCGAGGACGCGCACCCCTTCGGGGATCACTTCGCGCCCGATACCGTCTCCCGGAATGACGGCGATGAGATGTTCTTTCATGGGCGCGAGTATAGCTAGAATCACTCATGCGATTCGCGGCGTTCGAGACCTCGACGGAGTGGTGCAGCGTCGCGCTGTGGCGCGACGGCGAAATCGCCGCGGTGGAGCGCCGCGCGGGGCACCGCCACTCGGATCTCGCCCTGCCGATGCTCGAGAGACTGCTCGCCGCCGCCGGAATCACGGCGGCCGGCCTCGACGCGGTCGCATTCGGCGCCGGGCCGGGCTCGTTCACCGGCCTGCGGATTGCCTGCGGGCTCGCGCAGGGGCTGGCGCTCGCTTCGGGCGTCCCGGTGATCGGCATCTCGACGCTCGAGGCGATGGCCGAAGAATCCGGCGCCGCGCGCGTCGTCGCCTGCCTCGATGCGCGCATGCGCGAAGTGTATTATTCGGCGCTCGAAAAGGATGCGGGGCGCTGGCGCGAGGTGGTTGCGCCGCGCTGCGTCTCTCCGCAGGCCGTGGTGCCGATGGGCGGCGATTGGGTAGGCTGCGGCAACGGCTTCGCCGAGTACGGAAATCTCGGCATGGCACGCGTGCTTCCGGAGGTGCATCCGACCGCGCTCGCGGTGGCCCGGCTCGCCGCTCCGCGCTTTGCGGCGGGCGAGGGCCTCGACGCGGCGCTTGCGGCGCCGGTCTACGTGAGAGAAAAGGTGGCCTTTACCAAAGCGGAGCTCGAGGGGCGATGAGCGCGGTACTGAAGGAGCCGCCGCGGCTCGCCGGCATGCGCGAGCAGGACCTCGAGGAGGTGATTGCGATCGAGCGCGCCATCTACACGCATCCGTGGACGCGGGGCAATTTCAGCGACTCCTTGCGCGCCGGCTACGAATGCCGCACCTGGCGCCTGGAAGGCGAGCTCGTCGGCTATTTCATCCTGCTGGTCGCCGCGGGCGAGGCGCATCTGCTCAACCTTTCCATTGCCGGGCGGCATCAGCGCAGCGGGCATGGGCGCGCGCTGCTGCGCGAGGCGGTGGAGTTCGCCCGGCGCCGCGGCGCGCGCAGCCTCTTCCTCGAGGTGCGGCCGAGCAATCTCGCGGCCCAGGCGCTGTATACGCGCTTCGGGTTCCGGCACATCGGCGTGCGCCGCGGCTATTACCCGGCCCATTCCGGGCGCGAGGACGCGCTCGTGCTGACGCTCGCCCTCTGATGAGCAGGCGCGATGAAGTGCTCGCAGAAATGGGCCTTGCGCCGATATGGCGCTTGCGCGAGCGCGAATCGACAGCAGAGCCGGTAATCGAAGGAAAGCCGGCAATCGAAGAAAAGCCGGCAACGAACGACTGGGTCGAGCTCAAGCAGGCTGTTTCGGGATGCGTCTCCTGCGGGTTGCACAAGACCCGCACGCAAACGGTCTTCGGCGTGGGCGACGAGAGCGCCGACTGGATGCTGATCGGCGAAGCGCCTGGCGCCGAAGAAGACCGGCTCGGCGATCCCTTCGTGGGCCAGGCGGGGCGGCTCCTCGACAACATGCTCCTCGCGATCGGCCTGCGGCGCGGGGACAACGTATACATCGCGAACGTGCTCAAGTGCCGGCCGCCGGGCAACCGCAATCCGCAGCCCGAAGAGGTGGCGAAGTGCACGCCCCACCTGCTGCGCCAGATCGAGCTGGTCAAGCCGAAGCTGATCCTCGCCCTGGGACGCTTCGCCGCGCAGACGCTGCTCGCCACCGACGCGAGCATCGCCAGCCTGCGCGGCAGGGTGCACCGCTATGCCGGCGTGCCGCTCATCGTGACCTACCACCCGGCCTATCTGCTGAGGACGCTTCCCGACAAGGCGAAGGCCTGGGAAGACCTCGTCTTCGCGAAGAAGACCATGGCTTCTCTCCAGAAATAGCAGAAATAGCAGAAATAGCAGAAATAGGGACAGACCCCATTTCAGTCCTGAAATGGGGTCTGTCCCTATTTCTGCTGCGGGTGGTGAGGGTGGTGCGGGTCTTCGGCGCGCGCGAAGGCGAGCAGGCGCTCCACCTCTTCGTTATGCACGCGCCGGTTGTGCAGGTACCACCACTGCACGGCGGTCATGGTGGCGGCGACGAAAATCCCGAACACCATGATCACCGAATAGATCGAGTAGCCGAGGTTCAGGAGCAGCGAGTACAGCGCGATCATCACGAGGATGGAAGCGTTCTCGTTGAAGTTCTGCACGGCGATCGAACGGCCGGCGCCGACGAGGTGATGCCCGCGGTGCTGCAGCAGGGCGTTCATCGGCACGACGAAGAAGCCCGCCAGGGCGCCGATCAGCACCATGAGCAGGATCGCGAGCCATACCTGGTTGACGAAATCCATGGCGATCACCACGAGCCCCATCAGGATGCCGAGCGGGATCACGCGCACCGAGCGGTCGAGCGCGACGAACATCGAGGCGAGCACCGCGCCCACCGCGATGCCGAAGGCGGTGACGCCCTGCAGGATCGCGGCCTTGGACAGATCGAAGCCGAGCGTGGCGCGCGCCCATTCGATGACGATGAACTGCAGCGTCGCGCCCGCGCCCCAGAAAAGCGTCGTCACCGCAAGCGAGATCTGGCCCAGGCGGTCGCTCCACAGGTGCTTGATGCAGCGCGTGAAGTCCCTGAGCGTCGCCACCGGGTGGCGCGGCAGCGGCTTGAGCGACACGCCGGTGTGCGGCACTTCGAGGGTGAACAGCGCCGCGATCGCGTACACCGCCACGATGATGGCGATGGCCGCCTCGGCCGCGGTGTCGATCGGCGTTTCGATGAGCGGCATGTCGAAGTGCAGCAGGACTCCGGAAACCCGCGCGTGGATCAGCACGCCGCCGAGCACCGTGCCGAGAATGATCGAGGCGACGGTGAGGCCTTCGATCCAGCCGTTGGCGACGACGAGCTTGCGATGCGGCAGGTACTCGGTGAGGATGCCGTACTTCGCGGGCGAGTAGGCCGCCGCTCCGAGCCCGACGATTCCGTACGCAAGCAGCGGGTGCGAGCCCCACAGCATGGTCACGCAGCCGAGGATCTTGACGCTGTTCGCGATGAACATCACGTGGCCCTTGGGCAGGCGGTCGGCGAACGCGCCGACGTAGGGCGCGAGCAGCACGTAGGAGACGACGAAGAAGAACTTGAGGTACGGCGTGAGCCAGGTCGGCGCCTCGGCCTGCATCAGCAGCGCGATCGCGGCGACGAGCAGCGCATTGTCGGCGAGCGACGAGAAGAACTGCGCCGCCATGATGATGTAGAAGCCGTAATTCATCTTCGTTTTTGTAGCGCGGGGCTTTATAGCACAATAAGACAAAATGCCCCGTCCCATCCGCGCCACCATCTCCGCATCGGCGCTCGCGCACAACTGCATGGTCGCCAGGGCGTACGCAGGCGGCGCGAAGCTCTGGGCGGTGATCAAGGCCAATGCCTACGGCCACGGCCTCGAGCGCGCGGCGCGCGCGCTCGAGGCTGCCGACGGCTACGCGGTGCTCGATTTCCAGGAGGCGGCGCGGCTGCGCCTGGCCGGCCTGAAGCAGCCCATCCTCATGCTCGAGGGCATCTTCAAGCCTGCCGACGTGGCCCTGCTCCACAAGTACTCGCTCACGCCGGTGATCCACAACCCCGAGCAGGTCGAGATGCTCAGGCAAGCCGACCTCGCGGGCGAGATCGACGTCTACGTCAAGGTGAACAGCGGCATGAACCGCCTGGGCTTCACGCCCGAGAGCTTGCGGCCGGCGTACAACGCGATCCGCATGCACCGGCAGGTGCGCGGCGTCACGCTGATGACGCATTTCGCCGACGCCGACGGCCCCTCGGGGATCGGGGCGCAGCTCGACTGGTTCAACGAGATCACCAAGGGGCTGGAGGCGCCGCGCTCGCTCGCCAATTCTGCAGCGCTCATCCGCTATCCCGAGACCCGCACCGGCTGGGCGCGCCCCGGCATCATGCTCTACGGCTGCTCGCCCTTCGCCGAGCGCAGCGCGGAATCGCTCGGCCTCAAGCCGGCGATGACCCTCGCCACCGAGATCATCGGCACGCAGAGCCTCGCCCCGGGAGAGCGCATCGGCTACGGCTTCTCCTACGAGGCGGTCGGGGACTTGCGCATCGGCATCGTCGCCTGCGGCTACGCCGACGGCTATCCGCGGCACGCGCCGACAGGCACGCCGGTGCTGGTCAACGGCAAGCGCACGCGCACCGTTGGACGGGTATCGATGGACCTGATCTGCGTGGACATCACCGACATCCCCGAGGCCTGCATCGGCACGCCGGTGACGCTGTGGGGAGAGGGCCTGCCTGCGGACGAAGTGGCCGCCGCCGCCGGCACGCTGAGCTACGAGCTGCTGTGCGCGCTCGCGCCGCGTGTTCCCGTGGCCGAGATTGCCTGATGGTCAGGACGAAAAGCGCCTATGTCTGCGGCGAGTGCGGCGCGAGCGCGCTGCAATGGTTCGGCGCTTGCCCATCGTGCGGCGCCGCCGGCACGCTGAGCGAGACCGTGACCGAAAGGCGCGCGAAGGCCGCGCCTGCGGCGTCGGTATCGCTCGCCGACATCGAGGCGAAGGATATGCAGCGCCTCGCCACCGGGATCGACGAGCTCGACCGGGTGCTGGGCGGCGGGCTCGCCGCCGGGCAGGTGGTGCTCCTCGGAGGCGATCCCGGGATCGGCAAGTCGACGCTCCTGCTGCAGGCGCTCGCGTCGCTGTCGAAAGCGGTTCTTTACGTGACCGGCGAAGAGTCGGCCGAGCAGGTGGCGCTGCGCTCGCGGCGCCTCGCCCTCGAGGCGGGCGGCGTGAAGCTCGCCGCGGAGACCCAGCTCGAGCGCGTGCTCGGCGCGCTCGAGGCGGCGAAGCCGCGCGTCGCGGTGGTCGACTCGATCCAGACGCTGTGGTCCGAGGCGCTGCAGTCGGCGCCGGGCTCGGTGGCGCAAGTGCGCGAGTGCGCGGCGCAGCTCACGCGCCACGCCAAGCGCTCGGGCACGGCGCTCTTCATGATCGGGCATGTCACCAAGGAGGGCGCCATCGCCGGTCCGCGCGTGCTCGAGCACATCGTGGACAGCGTGCTTTACTTCGAAGGCGATGCGAACTGCGCCTTCCGCCTGGTGCGCGCGGTGAAGAACCGCTTCGGCGCGGTCAACGAGCTCGGCGTCTTCGCCATGACCGACAAGGGCCTGAGGGGGGTGAGCAACCCCTCGCGTCTTTTCCTGTCCACTCATGAAAAACCGGTTCCGGGTTCCTGCGTGCTCGCCACGCTCGAGGGGACGCGGCCGCTGCTCGTCGAGATCCAGGCGCTGGTCGATGCCGCGCATGCGCCCAATCCCAGGCGTCTTTCGGTCGGCCTCGAGCAGAACCGGCTCGCCATGCTTCTTGCGGTGCTGCATCGGCACGCCGGCATCGCCACGTGGGAGCAGGACGTGTTCGTGAACGCCGTGGGGGGCGTGCGCATCGGCGAGCCCGCGGCCGATCTCGCCGTCTGCCTCGCCGTGGTGTCGTCGCTCTCGGACAGGCCGATTTCATCGAGGGCAGCGGTGTTCGGAGAGATCGGCCTCGCCGGCGAGGTGCGCCCGGCGCCGCGCGGCCAGGAGCGGCTGCGCGAGATCGCCAAGCTCGGCTTCGAAAAAGCGATCGTGCCGCGCGCGAACCTGCCGAAGGCGAAGATCCCGGGGCTGGAAATTCTCGCGGTCGAGCGCGTCGACCAGGCGGTTCAGCTGCTGCGCGAGCTCTGATCGATGAGCCCGGCGGCCCGCACGCCGCTGCGCACCGCCGCCTCGAGCGTCGGCGGGTACATGGGGTCGGTGTAGTCGCCGGCGAGAAAGACCCCGTTCGCGGCGAGCGGCGGCCTCTTGACGCCAGGCGAGCAGGTAATCGTCGCGCGCTTCTCGGCAATAGCGCGGGACCAGAGCGGCGCGGCGAGCCCGGGTATCGCCGCCGCAAGCTCCCGGTGGCAGCGTTCGCAGAGCTCCTCGAGCGTCATTTTCTGGTGCTCGCCCTGCGCGCTGATCACGCAGGCGAGGCGTCCCCGCTCGCCGAGAAGCGCGCCGCGGTCGAACACCCACTGCACCAGTCCGCCGGTGAGGCCGAGCATCGGAAACGGCAGCCGCAGCGTTTGCGCGTACTGCATATAGCAGGTGTAGACCGGCTGATACGAATAGGCGAGCGGCAAATCCGGCAGCAGCGCGTTCAGCTGGTGCGGCGCGACCGCGACGATGACCGCCTCGAAGTCCTCGAGCTCCCGCAGGCTGCGAACCGGGCAGCGCAGCCGCACCTCGCCGCCCCGGCGCGCGACGAATTCGGCGGCAGGCTCCGGGAACAGACGCGACAGATCGGCGCGCGGCAGGACGAGGTCGCTCGCTCCCGGCGGCCCGCCAAGCGTCTCGCGCAGCACGGTAAGAAACGCCCTGGCGGAGGCGACGTCGACCGGCGTATTGAGCGCCGACACACAAAGCGGCTCCCACAGATAGCGGCCGATGCGGCTGCCCTGGGCATGCTCCCGGAGGAGCTCGCTCACCGTCATGTCCTCGGGCAACTCGTACGTGCGCCGCTTCAGCGCGCGCACGAAGCGCACCGCGCCGAGGCGCTCGCGCAGCGGGACACCTCGCGCGAGCAGCAGCCCGGCCAGCATCCCGAAGGGCGGCGGCAGCCATAGCGCGCGGAATGCGAAGCCCGCCGCATAGCGCAGCTCGAGCGGCACGCGCAGCAGCGCGTCGGAAGGCACGCCCACCGTGCGCATCAGGCGAAAGAGCTGTGCGTACGCGCCGATGAGGATGTGCTGACCGTTGTCGAGCGCGTGGCCGTGCAGGTCGACCCTGCGCGCGCGCCCCCCCGGCACCGGGCCCGATTCGAAGACGGTGACGGGAATGCCGCGCTCGCTCAGAGAAACCGCGGCTGCCATGCCGGCGTAGCCCGCGCCGACGACGGCTACGCGGCGAGCCATGTGCGCCAGGCGATCCAGAACTTGCGCAACGGAGTGAGCGAGATGCGATGGGTCAGGACCGGGAAGCCGTCGCGCTCGAGCTCCGTCAGCAAGGTGCGATAGATGGCGGCCATGATGAGCCCCGGGCGCTGCGCGCGCCGGTCCGCGCTCGGCAGCGCGGCAAGCGCCCGGGCGTAGTAGTCGCGCGCGCGTTCGGCCTCGAACTGCATCAGCGCCTTGAATGCGGCCGTTTCTTTCAGCTTGAGAATGTCCGCGGCAGGCAGGCCGAAGCGCTTGAGGTCCTCCATCGGCAGGTAGATGCGGTTCTTGCGCGCGTCTTCGCCGACGTCGCGGATGATGTTGGTGAGCTGGAAGGCGATGCCGAGATCTCTTGCGTAATCGAGCGTGCGCGCATCGCGATAGCCGAAGATCCCGGCGGCAAGGATTCCCACCACGCCCGCGACGCGGTAGCAGTAACGCTCCAGCGCCGGCCAGTCGAGATAGCGCGTTTGCGTGAGGTCCATTTCCATGCCCTCGACGATCTCGCAGAGCTTCTCGAGAGAAATCGAGTAGCTCTGCGTATGCGGCGCGAGGGCTTTGCTGACCGGGTGCTGCGGCTTGCCGGCGAAGAGATTCGCGAGCTCGCTGCGCCACCACGCGAGCTTGGCGGCGGCGAGCTGCGCATCGCCCGGCTCGTCGACCGCGTCGTCCACCTCGCGGCAGAAGGCGTAGAGCGCGACGATCGCGCGGCGGCGCTGCGGGGGCAGGTACAGGAAGGAGTAATAGAAGCTCGAGCCGCTCGCGGCCGCTTTCTGCTTGCAGTATTCGTCGGGCGTCATTTCTGCCGACAGCATAAACAGGGACGGACCACGTTTTTCTCGACACCCGTCACCTCGCGTGCCCGAAACCTGCGCGCCTTTTCTTCGCCTGTCGGAAAGGAAATGCGGTCCGTCCCTGTTTTTGCTTTTCTCACAGCGCTCGCACCAAGAGGATCGGCCAGTCGGTCGCCTTCAGTATCGGGCGGCGGCGGAAGACGTCGTAGCCCACTTGCTCGATCTTTTCCAGGATGCGCAGGCCGCCCTGGACGGTGGCGCGGATCTCCAGGCCGATGCGGCCCGGAAGCGTGCGCCCAAGCGGCGCGCCGGAGAGCATGAGTTCTCGCGCGCGCGCGATTTCCTGCCGCATCAGGCCACGCCATGCCGCATCGCAGCGCCGCTCGGCGAAGTGGCGCTCTGTCACTCCGTGGCGCGCCATTTCATCTTGTGGAAGGTAGATGCGGTCGTCGCGCCGGTAGTCGATGTCCAGGTCCTGCCAGAAATTGACGAGTTGCAGCGCCGAGCAGATGGCGTCCGATTGGCGCAACTCTAAGTCAGTCGTTCGTTTGAACAGGTGCAGCAGCAGGCGTCCCACCGGGTTCGCCGAGCGGCGGCAGTAGTGCATGATCTCCGCGACATCCGCATAGCGCTTTTTTTTCACGTCCTGGGTAAACGCGTCCACCAGGTCCCTGAAAAGCCGCACCGGTAACGAGTGCTGGCGAATGATTTTTTCGAGGTCGCGGAAAAGCGGATCGGCGCTCGCCTCGCCGCGCTCGATGGCCGAGAGCCCCTCCTGGTATCGTCTTAGCTTGGCAAGGCGCATATCCGGTGGATCGCTCCCCTCGTCGGCAAAATCGTCGGCGGTGCGCGCGAAGCGGTAGATGATCCGGATGGGCTCGCGCAGCGGCGCGGGAACAAGCAGCGACGCGACCGGGAAGTTTTCGTAATGGCCGAGCGCCACGGCGGTTATAATACGTTGATTTTTCGGCGAAGGTGGCGGGCGAAGGTGGCGGAATTGGTAGACGCACCAGACTTAGGATCTGACGCCGCGAGGCATGAGGGTTCGAGTCCCTCCCTTCGCACCAATTGGCGAACAACTCAATGACGAACGTGGAAACCTTGAGCGCCCTGGAGCGCCGCGTGTCGATGAGCGTGCCGCTGCAGGATATCGAGCGGCAGGTCGACGAGCGGCTGAAGAAGCTGGCGCGCAACGTGAAGATGCCGGGTTTCCGGCCCGGCAAGGTGCCGTTGAAGATCGTCGCCCAGACCTATGGTCCGCAGGTGCGCAACGAGGTCCTCGGCGACGCCGTGCAGAAATCGTTCAGCGACGCGGTGAAGGAGGCGAAGCTGCGCGTCGCCGGCTACCCGAGAATCGAAAAGAAGGATGGCGCGAGCGACCAGGCGCTCGAATTCAGCGCCACTTTCGAGGTCTATCCGGAGATCAGGCTCGGCGATGTCTCGACGGCGACGATCGAGCAGCCGAAGACCACGGTCGACGACGCGGCCGTGGCGAAGACGCTGGGAATCCTGCGCAAGCAGCGCACCCGTTTCGTGTCCGTCGAGCGGCCGGCGCGCGACGGCGACCGCCTCGTGGTCGACTTCCATGGCACGATCGACGGGACGCCGTTCGAGGGCGGCAAGGCCGAGAACTTCGCCTTCACGGTGGGCGAGGGCCGCATGCTGCCCGAGTTCGAGGCCGCCGCACGCGGCGCCTCGGCGGGCGAAACGAAGAGCTTCGCGCTCAAGTTTCCCGACGACTATCACGGCAAGGCGGTCGCCGGGAAAGCGGCCGCTTTCGAGATGACGATCAAGAAGATCGAGGAGCCGCAGTTGCCCGCGCTCGACGCGGAATTCGCCAAGGCGCTCGGCGTGACCGACGGCGACCTCGACAAGATGCGCGGCGAGATCCGCGGGAACGTCGAGCGCGAGGTGAAAAAGCGCATCGATGCGCGGCTCAAAGAGCAGGCGATGCAGGCGCTCATCGACACCACGCCGCTCGAGCTTCCCAGGTCGCTGGTCGAGATGGAGGCGCAGAGCCTCGCGCAGCGCGCGGCCGCCGACCTGCAGGCGCGCGGGCTGAAGCCCGAGCAGCTCAATCTGCGCCCCGAGCAGTTCCACGACAGCGCGAAGCGCCGCGTGGCGCTCGGCCTGGTCATCGCGGAGCTCGCGCGCGCCGAAAATCTGCAGCCCAAGCCGGCCGAGGTGCGCGCGTTGGTGGAGCACGAGGCTCAGAGCTACGAGAGCCCGGCCGAGGTAGTAAAATGGTTCTACATGCAGCCGGAGCGGCTTTCCGAGATGGAAGCGATGGCGCTGGAAGCCAATGTCGTCAAATGGATTCTGTCGAAGGCACAGGTCGTGGAAAAAGAGATTGCGTTCGACGAGCTGATGGGAACGAACGCATGAACTGGGAAAGATCGAATCCGGACGCCAAGGACCTCGGGTTGATCCCGATGGTCATCGAGCAGTCGGGGCGCGGCGAGCGCGCCTACGACATCTATTCCAGGCTGCTGAAGGAGCGCGTGGTATTCCTGGTCGGCCCGGTCACCGAGATCACGGCCAACCTGATCGTCGCCCAGATGCTGTTCCTGGAGTCGGAAAACCCCGACAAGGACATCTTCGTCTACATCAACTCGCCCGGCGGGTCGGTGTCGGCTGGGCTCGCCATCTACGACACCATGCAGTTCATCAAGCCCGACGTGTCGACGCTGTGCGTCGGTCAGGCGGCGAGCATGGGGGCGCTGCTGCTCGCTGCCGGGGACGCCGGCAAGCGATTCGCGCTGCCCAACTCCCGCGTCATGATCCACCAGCCGATGGGCGGCTTCCAGGGGCAGGCGACCGACATCGAGATCCACGCCAAGGAGATCCTCTACCTGCGCGGGCGGCTGAACGAGATCCTGGCCAAGCACACCGGCAAGGCGATCGACATCATCGCCAGGGACACCGAGCGCGACTTTTTCATGGGAGGCGAAGAAGCGGTAAAGTACGGCATAGTCGATAAGGTCCTGGTGTCGAGGGAGAATACGTAAGTCCATGTCAGAAAAGAGTTCTTCGGGCGAGAAGCTCCTCTACTGCTCCTTCTGCG
>DASZOS010000063.1:0-29072 GCA_035550695.1 Burkholderiales bacterium
TCTTCGGCATTCGCTACCCCGCCCGACGAGCGCGCGCTGTGGGAAATGCTCCAGGCAAGCGCCGCGACGCGCGGCATGGCGGCGACGGCCGGCTCGACGGCGGCCATGAGCGCGGACAAGGGCCGCATGCTCTCCGCCGAAGAGGTCGCCAGGATCCTCGATCCGAACGTCGCCAATCCCTGAGCGGCGCTGAAAGCGGGCTGCGCGCTAGGCGCGTGGCCCGCCGTTCCTGCCAGTGCGCTCCATCTCGGCGTTGATTTCTGCGCCGATGAGAAGGACGTAAGCGCTCAACAGGAACCACGTGAGCAGGATCACCACCGCGGCCATGGAGCCGTAGGTCTTGTTGTAATTGCCGAACTGCGACACGTAAAGCGAGAAAAGCGCGGAGCCGGCAAGCCACATCAGCGTGGCGATCACGGCGCCCCAGCTTAGCCAGCGCCACTGCGGCTCCCTGCGGTCCGGCCCGTAGCGGTAGAGCACCGCGAGCCCGACGATCATGCCGGCGGCGAGGAGAGGCCAGCGTGCATAGGAGATGACGTTCTCGAGGAGCGTGCCGAGGCCCAGGAACTTGATCACCACCGGAATGGCGACGACCACCGCGATCGACGCCACCACGGCGACGATCGCGCCAAGCGTCAGCGCGAGCGCCGTGGCGTAGAAGCGGATCGTGCCGCGCTTCTCCTCCTCGTCGTAGGCGACGTCGAGCGCCTGCATGGTAGTGCGCATCCCGGACGAGGCGCTCCAGAGCGCGAAGAGCGTCGCCACGATCGAGCCCACGCCGAGCGACGAGCGGTCCATCTGCGTGAGGTCGGTGAGCTGCCCGAGGAGGATGTCGGCCGCCTGCGGCGGAAGCATGCCGCGCAGCGCCCCGACCTGCTCGGCCACCTGCTGCGGTTCGAAGAGCAGGCCGTACAGCCCGACCAGCGCGATGAGCGCCGGAAAGATCGCCATCAGCGCGTAAAAAGCGACGCCTGCCGCGATGATCGACAGGTTGTCGCGCGCCATTCGTTCCTTCACGCGCCACAGGATGTCGCGCCAGCCGGGCGCCGGAATATCGCTCGGCCGCTCGGCGGAGCGGCCGCGCGACTCGGCCCATCGCCCGCTAGGGTAGGTCGCGTGGGCCACCGGAGACCTCGGAAGAGGGCGCCGCCGCCGGCTCCTGAGTCGCCGTGTGCGGCCATGAGGCATCCCTCGCGGCGCTCGCGGCACGCTGCGCCTCGCCGAGCTTTTCCTTTCCGGCTTGCGCCGCCTGGTCGAGCAGGCGGTCGCGCGCCTCGCCCATCAGCGCGTCCTCCGAACGCGTGCGCGGTGCCATGGCGGCGACGAAGGCGCCGATGGCCAGGCCGATGGCTCCGAGGGCGAGCGGCTGCTCGCGCAGCATGTAGTCCATGCCGCCTTTTGCGCGGTCCATCTGCTGCCGCGCGCTCTGGCCGACGGCGCTTGCGCGCTCGCGGAGGCTCTGCGCGGTCTGGCCGAGCGATTGCCTGGCCGACTCCATGGTGCTCGAGGCGCGATCAAGCGTGTCGCTCGCCCGGCTGCGCAGCTTGTCGGTCGTCGATGGTCCGAAGTCTGCTTCGTGGCTCGTGTACTCGCCCGGCTTCTTGCCCGCCGCCATCAGCCAGGCAAGCCCGATGCCAACCAGCGCGACCGGAAGGGGGTTGTGCTTCACGGAGCCGCCCAGGTTGGCGACGAACTCGGTGGCGCCGCTGTTGCGCAGGTAATCGATTCCCTGGTCGACGAGCTGGCCGGGAGTCAGGCGATGCTCGATCGCGCTGAGGGTCGCGTCCATGTCGGTGCGCGTGCGCTCGATCTCGGCCAGGATCTCGTCCGGCCGCCTTCCGCCGTTGTGCCTCATCTCACATGCTCCTTCACGAGTTCGCCATCCCGGCGCAGGGACTGCATCGTGCGCTCGGGCCTCAGGTTGCCGGCCTTGAGCTCATGGCGTCCGGCGGCGAGGGCGATGAAACCGATCACGATGACGGCGAGCCCGATGATGAGCGGCGCGAGCCAGTCGGCGTGATCGGGCGGCAGCATCAGCGCCAGGGCGTTCACCGCGGCGAGCAGCAGCACGATGAATCCGGCGAAGACGATGGCGCCGCCGATGGCGATGGCGGCGACCCCGGTGCCGACCTGTGAAACTTTTTCCGACATCTCGGCCTTGGCGAGCTCGGCTTCCTCGTGGACCAGGGTCGAGGTCTCGCGCCAGAGGTCCGAAAACAGCGCGATGAGGGAGCGGCCCTCCCGCGGTGGCGTGTCAAAAGCAGCGGCCATGAATATTCTCCAGGTTAGAAAGGGGTTCCGGTATCGTCGGGCGCGTTGCTGCTCTTCAGGAAGCGTGCGGCGAGAAAGCCGACCGCCACCGCGGCGCCGACAAACGCGACCGGCTGCCGGCGCGCAAAAGATTCCACGTCGTGCAAGAGCCCGTTCAAGTCCCTGGCGCGCAGCGTTCCGGAAAAGTGCTCGAGCCCGTCGGCGGCCGATTCGGCGAGCCGGCGAACCGTGGAATTGCCGGCGCCGTCCATGTCCCGCGCCGCCTTGCGCAGCGCGGTGGCGAGCTCGCCGAGCCCGCCCGCCGCGGCGCGCTGCTGCTCGCCGAGCAAGGAGCGGGCGGTTTCTTTCGTATCATTCCAGACCGCGCCGGCCTGTTCCCGGGCGGCCTGTTTTGCATCCTGTAGCGGATCGGTGGACATTCCGGCAGCCATGGCATTAACTCCTTCATGGAAATGAGCACGTTGTCAGCAAGTAACGTGCGCAAGCGCTTCCGCGCCCTGCGCTCGGCGGCGCCTTTCTGGTCGCTGCGCTATCACGAGGAAACGCACGAGACGCTCGCGGTAAGGCAGGACACCGTCGAGCCGCCGAGGCTTTCGATCGATCGCGGGGCGATGCTTACGGCGGTAACGGACGGGGGCTGCGGCTATTGCGCGACAAGCGACGTGTCGCCGGCCGGGCTGCAGGCCGCGCTCGATCGGGCGACGGCGTGGGCCGAGGCCACACGGGCGAGGAGCGTGGTGCGCTTCGATCCAGGGAGCATGCTTTCCCCGCGGGCAAAATACCGTGGCCCCCTCGTCAGGGAAAATCCCGACAGGCAGGCGATGCACGGCCTGCTCGCCGCGGAGTGCAGGGCGGCGAAGGTCGACCCGCGCATCGTGGAGCGCTATGCCGCGCTCGAGCTCGTCGAGGAGGACCGGGTCTACCTCACGAACGCCGGCGGCGAGCTCGAGCAGCAGTTCCGCTTTACGCTGCCGCACATGCGCGTGACCGCGAACCAGGGCGTGGAGACCCAGTCGCGCAGCCTCGAGCATGCGCAACAGGGCGGCTTCGAGCTCGTCGAGCGCTCGGGGCTCGCCGGTGCCGGCGCGCGGCTCGCCGACGCGGCGCTGCGGCTGCTTCTCGCGCCCGACTGCCCGGCGGGAAAGCGCGACCTCCTCCTGATGCCCGACCAGATGATGCTGCAGGTGCACGAGTCGATCGGCCATCCGCTGGAGCTCGACCGCATCCTCGGCGACGAGCGCAATTACGCCGGCACGAGCTTCGTGCGGCCCGAGATGTTCGGCTCGTATCGCTACGGATCGGATCTGCTCAACGTGACCTACGACCCGACGATCGCCGCCGAGCTCGCGACCTATGCGTTCGACGACGACGGCGCGCGCGCGGAGAAGGTGTTCCTGATAAGAAACGGCATCCTCGTTGCGCCGCTCGGCGGCCCGGCCGTCGCCAATTCGCGCGCGAGCGGCTGGAACCGGCCGCCGATCCACCGCATGGCGAACCTCAACGTCGAGCCGGGCGCAGCCGCGCTCGAGGAGATGATCGGCTCGATCGGCCGCGGCGTGCTGATGCGCACCAACGTCTCGTGGTCGATCGACGACTCGCGCAACAAGTTCCAGTTCGGCTGCGAGTGGGGCGAGCTGATCGAGGACGGGAGGCGCGCGGGCGTGGTGAAGAACCCCAACTACCGCGGCATATCGGCGAGCTTCTGGAGGAGCCTCAGCATGGTCGGCGATCACTCCACGTTCGAGGTGCACGGCACCCTTTACTGCGGCAAAGGGGAGCCGAACCAGGCGATCCACTGCGGCCACGCCGCGCCCGCGTGCGTGTTCTCGGAGGTGGACGTCTTCGGCGGACTATGAGCGGCGCGCGCGCCACGCGGCCGGCGAGACCCCGGCGACCTTCTTGAACGTGCGGCTGAACGCCGCCTCGGAGGCGTAGCCGACCTCGATGCCCACGGCGGAAACCTTGGCCGCGCCGTCGGCGAGCAGGCGCGCCGCGGCCTGGATGCGCCAGTGGGCGAGATACTGCATCGGCGGTTGCCCGACCAGGCGCGTGAACCGCTCGGCGAGCACCGAGCGCGACATCCTCGATTGTGCCGCGAGCTGCTCCAGCGTCCAGGGGTACGCCGGCCGCTCGTGAAGCAGCGCGAGCGCGCGGCCAACGCCCGCATCGCGCAACCCCGCGAGCCATCCGGTCTGCTCCGCCGGAAGCGCTTCGAGATAGCGGCGCACGGCCTCGACGAACATGAGCTCGCTCAGGCGCAGGCGGATCGCCTGGGCGCCGGGGCGGTTTGCTCGCGCCTCCAGCAGCGCGACCTCGATCAGCCGGTCGAGCAGGTCGTGCCGCGCGGCCGCGGGGCGCCGCACGTGCATCAGGGGCGGCAGCGTGGCGAGCAGCGGGTTGAACGGCCGCGCGTCGCAGCCGAGGAAGCCGCACATGAAGCGGGCGCGCTGATCGCCGCCGCCGCCCTCAGGCACCACGAAAGGCAGCCGGCCGGCGGCCATGGCGCGAAAGAACTCGAGCGCCGCGCCGGGCTCGAGGTCCGCCGGTCCTTCGGGCGCGCTCAGCATCGCGTAGGCATCGCCGCGCGGAAACACGATCACGTCGCCGGCGGCGAAGCGCACCGGGTGCGCGCCGGGCACGCTCGCCCAGCCTTCGCCCCACGGCGAGGACGCATCGACCAGGAAGAACAGGGCACCGGTCAGCTTCACCATGCGCAGCACGTCCGACAGCGGATCGTTCGCCGGCTGTTCCGTCTCGGACGGCGCAGCAAGGTTTACGGACTGTGGGTCATGGTGCACCCCCATGGGGCGAGGCTACATTGAGCGCGGTTTCATTGAAAGGAGCCCGCCATGCCCGCCTACTGTCTGTTCGATGTCCGCGCCGTCACCGATCCCCGGAAAGTCGAGGAGTACCGCGCACGCGTCGGCGACACCGTCGCGCAATACGGCGGCAGCTACCGCGTGCTGGGCGGCAAATTCGACGTGGTGGAGGGCGACTGGCGCCCGGGCTTCCTTGTCCTGGTCGAGTTCCCGAGCCGCGAGCAGGCGCATCGCTGGTACGACTCGGCGGAATATCGTCCGCTGAGAAGCCTGCGCCTCGCCGGCACGCAATCGAACGGGCTGGTCATCGAGGGCTGCGAGCCGCGCAAGAGTCCCGCGCAGGTCTATGAGGAGCTGTTCGTCCCGGCGTTGTTCCGGCAGTGGGGGAGCGTGGTTTCGAACGCGGCGGGCGTGAAGCCCGGCGAGCACGTGCTCGACGTGGCCTGCGGCACCGGCGTGCTCGCGCTTGCCGCGGCGGAGCGCACCGGTCCCGACGGCAGGGTCGTGGGGCTCGACCCCAGCGACGACATGCTTGGCGTGGCGCGGCGCAAGAGCGAGCGCATCGCCTGGCGCCAGGGGCGGGCGGAAGCGATTCCCTTTCCGGACGGCAGCTTCGACGCCGTGGTGAGCCAGTTCGGCCTGATGTTCTTCGAGGACCGCCCAGCCGCCCTGCGCGAAATGATGCGCGTGCTGCGCCCGGGGGGCCGCCTCGCCGTCGCGGTATGCGACTCGCTCGAGCGTTCGCCCGGCTATGCCGCGCTCGCCGGCCTGCTGCAGCGCCTGTTCGGCGAACGCGTCGCGGACGCATTCCGTGCGCCGTTCGCGCTCGGCGACCGGGACCGGCTGCTCGCGCTTTGCGCGGAGGCGGGCATCGGCGGGGCGAAAGTCGAGCGGCATCGGGGAACGGTGCGCTTCGCGTCGATCGAGGCCATGATCTCGACGGAGAGGGCTTGCGTCATGACGCTCGGCGGCCTGCTCGATGAGGCCCAGTTCCAGCGGCTTCTGGCGGAGTCCCGAAAAGCGCTGCAGGCGTTCGCCGGCCCAGAGGGCAAGGTCGCCTTCGATATGCCGGCACTCATCCTCACCGCCGTGCGTGGAACGTAATATGCTCGTTCCTACTCACAGGACCCGGCTTGAAAGCGCACTTTTTCGAGCTCAGCGAGCGCCTTGCGCGCGAGCTCCGGGCGGACGAGGCGCTGCTCTGCACGCTCGCCGCCGAGCGCTCGGATTTCGTGCGCTTCAACCACGCCAGGGTGCGCCAGGCGGGGAGCGTCGAGCAGCGCTTCGTCTCGCTGCGCCTTGTGCGGGCGGGGCGCCAGGCGAGCGCCGGGGTTGCCGTTACCGGCGCTGAAGAAGATGCCGGGGCCTTGAAGTCCATGCTGTCGCGGCTGCGCGAGTCGCTCGCGGCGCTTCCCGAGGATCCGTGGCTGCTCATCAACGAGGCGCCGCAGTCGAGCTCGAGCGAGCGCCGCGGCCGCCTCGCGCCCGCGCAGGAAATCGTCGAGGCCGTCACCGGAAAGGCCGCGGGACTCGACTTGGTCGGGTTCTATGCCGGCGGAACGATTTATCGCGGCTTCGCCAACTCGTTCGGGCAGCGCAACTGGCACGAAGTCGACAGCTTCAACTTCGACTGGAGCCTGTACCGCGAGGCCGACCAGGCCGTGAAGACCGGCTACGCAGGCTTTGAATGGGACGAGACGGAGTTCACCGTAAAGCTTCAGAGTGCGAACGAGCAATTAGGGTTATTGAACGGGGCGTGGCGCACGCTCGCTCCCGGCGAGTACCGGGCCTACCTCGCGCCGCGCGCCATGGAGGAGCTCGCGGGGCTGCTCTCCTGGGGCGGCTTCTCGGCGCGCTCGCGCGCCACGAAGCAAAGCCCGCTGCTGCGCATGCAGGAAGGGATGCTGCTTTCGCAGGATATTTCCATCTCGGAAAATACCGCGGACGGGGTGGCGCCGGGGTTTCAGTCGGACGGGTTCGTGAAGCCCGCCAGCATCGCCCTCATCGCCGCGGGAAAGCTCGATCAGCCGCTGGTCTCGCCGCGCTCGGCAAAGGAGTACGCGCTCGCCACGAACGCCGCGAACGGGGCCGAGGCGCCCGAGTCGCTCGACATGGCGGCGGGACAGCTCGAGATCGGCGAGGCGCTCGCCGCGCTGGAGGAGGGCCTGTACGTGTCGAATCTCTGGTACCTCAACTTCTCCGACCGGCCCGCGGGGCGCATCACCGGCATGACGCGCTTCGCCACCTTCTGGGTCGAGGGCGGGCGCATCGTCGCGCCGGTGAGCCCCATGCGCTTCGACGACTCGATCTACCGCATGCTGGGGGAGAACCTGCTTGCGCTTACCCGCGAGCGCGAGTTTCTGCTCGATCCTTCGACTTACGGCGAGCGCTCGACCGCTAGCGCCCGCCTGCCCGGCGCGCTGCTACGCGGGCTGCGGTTTACCCTTTGATCGGGGCTGTGGCGCTGTTCACAATGCGGACCGCGGTTGTTCGCTAAGCTGGCGGCATGGCCGGGAAGACATGGTGGGCGATCGGCATGGCGTTGATGGCAGGCTGCTCGACGCTCCAGCCGCCGGAGCCGCAGCAGCCGCCGCCGGAGCAGCGCGTGCCGCCGGAGCGGCGCGTGCTGAAGTCGGCTGCGCAGATCGCGCGGCTGATTCCGGCCCGGGTTCCGGACCGCAACGGCTGGGCGCAGGACATCGAGGCCGCGATGGCGGCGCTGCAGCTCGAGCCGAACGGCCAGAACGTGTGCGCCGTGCTCGCGGTGGCCGAGCAGGAGTCGGACTTCCGCGTCGATCCCGCGGTGCCCGGCCTGCCTCGCATCGCGCGGCGCGAGATCGAGAAGCGGCGCGCGCAGGCCGGAGTGCCGAAATTCATGGTCGATGCGGCGCTCAAGCTCAAGTCCTCGGACGGGCAAAGCTACGGCGCGCGGCTCGACGCCGCCAGGACCGAGCGAGAGCTCAGCGATCTTTTCGAGGATTTCGCGGGCAAGGTGCCGCTCGGCAAGCGCCTTTTCGCCGACTACAACCCGGTGCGCAGCGCCGGGCCGATGCAAGTCGCCGTCCCCTTCGCGCAGAGTTACGCGGCGGCGAAGCGCTATCCGTTCGTCATGTCGGGCTCGGTGCGCGAGGAGGTATTCACGCGCCGCGGCGGGATCTATTTCGGCATCGCGCATTTGCTGGACTACGCCGCGCCCTACGACGATCTCGCCTACCGCTTCGCCGACTACAACGCGGGCCGCTATGCGAGCCGCAACGCGGCGTTCCAGAAGGCGGTGGCCGAACTGACCCAGGTGCACGTTCCGCTGGACGGCGACTTGCTGCGCTACGAGCAGGGCCGGCCCGTGCGCGCGGCGAGCCGCACCGAGCTCGCGATACGAAGGCTCGCGACCCACTTCGAAATGACCGCCGCCGACGTGCGGCACGATCTGGAGCTCGCCCACACGGCGCAATTCGAGCGCAGCAGGCTGTATCTGTCGGTTCTCACGCTGCAGGACGGCGTGCTCGGCAAGCCGGCGCCCCGCGCCCTCATCCCGTCGATCGTCGTCGACACCTCGAAGACGACGCGCCGGCTGACCACCAAGAGCTATGCCGCGCGAGTCGGCAATGGCTACCGCAATTGCCTCGCGCGCCTGTAATTCCCCCAGAATAGGGGCATGAGGACGATTCAATCGCTGCTGCGTATTACGCGCGAGCTTGCGCGCCTTTAGCGAGCGGCAGCTCGATTTGCACGCATAGCCCGCCGCCCTCGGCGTTCGCGGCGCTGATGCTCCCTCCGTGCGCCGCAATCGCGCCCTGGGCAATGGCGAGGCCGAGACCGAATCCGCCCGGTGCGGCGGCGCCGCGGTAGAAAGGCTCGAAGATGCGCTCGGCTTCGCCCGGCGCGATACCCGGGCCGCGATCGGTGACGCTGAGAAGCGCGCGTTCGCCCGCCGCCGCGAGCCTTATCTCCACGGTCGTGCCCGGAAAGCTGTGCTTCACCGCGTTGCGCACCACGTTTTCCACTGCGCGGTGCAGGAGCTCCGCCCGCCCACGCACCGGTACCTGCTCGGCGGACTTGAGGCTCACCTTGCGGCCGGCCGCTTCGGCCTCGAAGCGCGCGTCTGCGGCGATGTTCGCAACGAGGTCGGCGAGATCCACCGTTTCTTGCGGGCCCGGGGCGGTGCCGCCCTCGAGCCGGGCGAGCGTGAGCACTTCGCCGACGAGCTCGTCCAGCCTCGCCGCCTCGCGCTCGATGCGCTCGAACGAAGGCTCGAGCTTGCGCGGGTCCTGGCGCGCGAGGCCGATCGCGGCGTGCAGCCGCGCGAGCGGCGAGCGCAGCTCGTGCGATACGTCGTGCAGCAGCCGGCGCTGGGCGTCGATCAGGCTCTGCAGCTGGCCCGCCATGCGGTCGAAGTCGCGGCCGAGGTCGGCGATCTCGTCGCGCCGCGAGCCGATTTTCGGACTGACGCGGGTCTCGAGGCGGCCTGCGGCAACGCCATCGAAGGCCGAGCGCAGGCTGCGGATCGGGCGCGCGAGATACCAGGCGAGCGTCGCGCTGAAGACGAGGCTGGTCACCAGCCCGATGGCAATCAGTTGCCACGGCTCGAGCAGCGGGCGCGGCGGCAGACGCATGCCCGGCGGCTGCGGCGCGAACAGGAGATAGCGCTCGCCGCCCGGCCCGACGACCGAGCGCGCGCGAAAACCCTCGCCGCGGCGTCGGACGATCTCGCGCGCGCGCGCGAGCGCCGCCGCCGGAACCGCCCGGCCGAGCACATCGCGACCGGCCTCGTCCACGACGTAGATCGGCGCGGGGTGGCGCCGGTGCTGCATCCAGCCGCGCAGCGCCTCGACGCCGTCGTCGCGCAGCATGGCTGCCGCCATGTCCATGCCGCCGCGCGGGCCCGCGGCGAAGTCCTTCGGCGCAGCGTCGGCAGCGCCATGCTGCAGCCACACGATGGTGCCGGTGCTCACCGCCGCAGCGACGAGCGCCAGCCAGAAGGCGAGAAAGATCTTCCAGAAAAGGCGCCCCACCGCGCTATTCCTTCGCCAGGTGATAGCCCAGACCGCGCACCGTGCGGATCAGCTTCGCCGCATCGCCGAGCTTCTGGCGGATGCTCGACATGTGCACATCGATGCTGCGGTCGAAGCGCGCCAGCGGCCGGCCGAGCGCCTGCTCCGAGATTTCGCTCTTGCTCACCAGGCGCCCGGCGTTGCGCATCAGGACTTCCAGGATGTTGAACTCGATGCTGGTGAGCTCCAGCTCGTGGCCGCGCGATTGGGCCTTGCGCTTCTCGGGCCAGAGCACGAGCGCGCCGACTTCCAGGGGCCCGGCGCTCGAAGTGGGATGAGAGGCGGGCTGCGTACGCCGCAGGATCGCGCGCAGCCGGGCGGCGAGCTCGCGCGGCGTGCAAGGCTTCGGCACGTAGTCGTCGGCGCCCAGTTCCAGGCCGACGATGCGATCCACGTCGTCGCCGCGCGCGGTGAGCATGATCACCGGGACGCGGCTCGACTCGCGGATGCGGCGCAGCGCTTCCACGCCGTCGAGCTTCGGCATCATCACGTCGAGAACGACGATCTGGTGGCTGCCCGAGAGCGCTGCGCGCGCCGCGGCCTCCCCGTCGTGGACGACCGTGACGCCGAAGCCCTCGCGCTCGAGGTATTCCTTCAGCATCGCTCCGAGCTCGACGTCGTCGTCGGCAAGGAGCACCTGTGCGCTCATGCGCCGATGATAGCGGCGCGGCGCCGCAGCCGCAGAGAACGGTTACTTCCGGTAGCGCTTCTTTACGCAGCTTTACTCAACCTTTACTACCCTTGAGCCGTTGTAGCAGGAGACTCGCTTACCCCATTTCACTTCAAAGGAGAACGCAATGAAAGCCATACTTGCCAGCCTGCTCGCCGCGAGCAGCGTCGCGCTTGCGATTCCCGCGGCGCAGGCTCAGCCATTCGAGCACGGCCGCACGATGCAGGCGCGCGAGATGCGCGGCGGCGCCGGCATGGGCATGCTGCGCGGCCTGGATCTCAGCGAGGCGCAGCGCGACCAGGTCTTCAGGATCTTCCACGATCAGGCGCCCGCGATGCGCGAGCGGATGAAGGCTACGCGCGCGGCCCACGAGGAGCTGCGCAAGGCGACCGCGGCAGCGACCTTCGATAGCGCGCGCGTGCGCCAGCTCGCCGACGCCGTCGGCAAGGCGCATGCGGATGCTGCCTACGCGCGGGCCGAAAACATGAGTCGCGTGCTGGCAGTGCTCACGCCCGAGCAGCGGGCGAAGCTCGAGCAGCGGCGCGAGCGCGGATCCCGCCGCGGCCACCGCTCGTAGGCGCTGCTACCTGTAGAAGATGTGGTTCCCGATCCGGGCCACGAGGCGCCTGTCCTTGGCCCAATCGGGTTCGACGTAGGTCGCGTGATAGAAGAGGGCGCCCTGCAGCCGGGGCGCCTCTTTCCCATAGTAGACCGCCTCGGCGACGCTCCAGGCGCGCTTCCACTCCTCCCCGCCCGGTTCCGGCAGCGCGGCGGCGTCGGTCCATGAAAAGGCGCTCTTCTGGTAGACCACCCCGCAGACCGTGCGCGGAAAGAGCGCAGACGCCTTGCGGTTCATGGTGACCTCGGCAATCGCATATTGCCCGGCGAGCGGCTCGCCGCGCGCCTCGAAGTACACGTTGCGCGCGAGGCAGGCGAGATTCTGCCTGTGGGCCTCGAGCGTGTGGCGGCGCCGCTCGTCCTTGTAGGCGTACACCGCCTTCAGCGCTGCGGCGAAGAGCGCGGCCAGCACGAGCAGGATCAAGCCGAACACCCAGGCTTCCCGGTCGGCGCGATACCAGTAGGTGCGCAGGCGCATGGGTGCAATCTTTGCGAGCACGGCCCGCGGGTCAAGGTCATAATGCCGCCGTGAACGACGCCCCCGCCGACACGCACAGCAAGCTGATCGGCTACCTGCTGTGGATCTTCGGCTTCACGGGCTCGCACCGCTTCTACTTCGGCCGGCCGGTGAGCGGCACGATCTGGTTCTTCACGCTGGGGCTGCTCGGCGTGGGCTGGCTCATCGATCTGTTTCTCATTCCGTGGATGGAGCGCAGCGCCGAGCGGCGCTACGTGGCCGGGCACATCAGCTACAACCTCGCCTGGATCCTGCTCACCTTCCTCGGCATCTTCGGCGTGCACCGTTTCTACATCGGCAAGTGGCTCACCGGCCTGCTCTATCTCGTCACCGCCGGGCTGCTGCTTCTCGGCGTGCTCTACGACTTCTGGACGCTCAACTCGCAGATCAGCGAGCGAAACCTCGACAGATCGCGGTAGGTTATTCCGCCGCGGGCGGCTGGTAGGCTATGGAGTCGTCCACCAGCCGCCAGATGTAGCGTCCCGAGCCGGTTTTCTTATCCTCGAGGATATGTCCCGGGAGCCCGCCGCAGCGGGACAGGACGGCGATCGGGCGCATCACCTCGAGCGGCATTCCTATCTCGAGAAGAAGCGCCGCGATCGCGCCGGTCGCGTTGATCGTGATGTGCCGGCCCGATGCGCGGTCCAGCTCCTCCGACAGCTGCTTTAACAGGCGCGCGTAGTCGCCTTTGACGTTGCATTCGGCGCCGAGCGCCAGCAGCCGGACAGCGCGCGGATCGTCCGGCTTGTGCAGGCGGTGACCGAAGCCGGGAAGCGGCGCGCGCCGTGCGAGATGCTGCGCGACAACGTCGCGGCAGTAGGCCGCGTGAGTTGCTGCGCCCTCCATGCCGTCCTTGAGCAGGCGAGCGCAGCCTTCGATCGTTCCCACGAAGACGTCGCCGACGGCAAGCAGGCCCGCGGCCATGGCGACCTGCGCCTGGCCGGGAACGTTGTCGGCGAGCATGCGCGTCACGATCGCGCTCGGCGTGAGACCGTGCTCCATCAGGGTCACCAGGCATGCATCGAGGATGCGCGCCTCCTCCGCGGTCGGGAAGCGGTTGCGCACCAGGAAGAACACCATCTCGGTGAAGCTGCGCCGGCCGATCAGCTCGCCGACGAGATCCTTTCCCCGAATGGTGATAGTGCGCTCGTCGGAATGGGCGATGTTCGTGGTGACGCTCATTGCAGATCCTCGAGCAGATGGCGGGCGATGACCATGCGCTGCACTTCGGACGATCCTTCGCCGACCCGAAACAGCCTCAAGTCGCGGAAAAAGCGCTCGATCGGAAAACCGCGCACGACGCCAACACCGCCGTGGATCTGAACCGCGCGGTCGGCGATGCGTCCCGCAATCTCCGAGCAATAGAGCTTGCACATGCTCGCCCTCGGTCCGATGTCCTGCCCGGCGCCGAAAGCGTGCAGGGTCGACGAGACCAGGCTGCGGGCGGCGGCGATCTCGGTGGCCGAATCCGCGAGCATCCACTGGATCGCCTGGCGATCCGCGAGCGGCGCGCCGAAAGTGCGGCGGTTGCGCGCGTGATCGACGGACATTTCCAGCAGGCGCCCGGCAGCGCCCAGGCAAGTGGCTGCGACGCTCAGCCGACCCTCGTTCAGCGATTCCATCGCCAATGCGAAGCCGCCGCCGGGCTCGCCCAGGAGCGCCTCCGAGGAAACGAAGCAATCGTCGAACTCCAGTTCCGCGAGCGTCCACGCAGCGCTGCCCATGGTCGTATCGACACGCGTGATCTTGAAACCCGGCGCTCCGCGGTCCACGAGAAAGGCGGAGATCCCGCCCTTCGCGCGTTTTTGCTGGTCGGTGACCGCGAGCACCAGCAGCACGCCGGCCTCGTCGGCGCCGCTGATGAAATGCTTGCGGCCCTGCAGCTGCCAGCCGCCGTCCGCCTTGGTGGCGCGCGTCCGGATGGCCGAGGCATCGGAGCCGGCTTCCGGTTCGGTCAGAGCAAACGAGGTACGCAGCTCGCCGCGAGCCAGGGCGGGCAGATACTTGCGCTTCTGCGAAGGCGTGCCGTGCCGCTGGATCGCCATGGGCGCGAGGCCGCTTGTCGACGCGACGAGCACCGTGAAAACCGGGTGGCAGCGGCTCAGTTCCTCCTGGACGAGGCAGTACTGCGCCAGGCTCATGCCGGGACCCCCGTGCTGCTCGGCGATGCGCATGCCGAGGTAGCCCTGGCGCGCCAGCGCCTGCAGCAGGCCGTGCGGGAAGCGGCCGGTTCTGTCCACTTCTTCGGCCCACGCGGGAAGCTCGGCATCGACGAAGCGCCGGACGGCGCTTCGCATTTCGGCCAGTTCCGGCGAAACATCGCCGAGCATCATCATTGCGAATGCCGCCAGGCCGGGTCGCGCTTCTCGAGAAAGGCCGCGATGCCCTCGCGTGCTTCCGCAGTCGCGCGATGGTCGGCGACATCTTCGGCGATACGGCTCAGGCTTTCGGCGAGGTTGCGATCGGCGAGGATTCGCTTCGTGCCGGCGATCGACAGCGGCCCGCCGCGCAATACCTGCCCGACGGTCCGGGCGAGGGCGGCGGGCAGCTCGTCCTGCGTCGTCACCTCATGCACGAGACCGATGCGCATCGCCTCGAGCGCGTCGAAGCGTCTTCCGGTGAGCAGACAGCGGCGCGCCTCGCGGCTGCCGACGGCGTCGGCGAGCAGAGGGGCGACCAGGCCCGGCAGCAGGCCGTGGTGCGTTTCCGTAAGCGCGAAGCGCGCCTCTTCGGCCGCGATGACGATGTCGCAGGCGAGAATGAGGCCCACGCCACCGCCGTAGGCGGGTCCCTGCACGGCGGCGATGGTCGGCTTGGGGAGCGACGCGAGCTCGAGCAGCACCGCGCCGAGCGCGAGGGCGTTGGCGACGCTCTCGGCGCGCGTCATCGAGCCGAGCCGGCGCAACCGCTGCAGATCGACGCCCGCGCTGAAGCTCTTTCCCGATGCCGTCAGCGCGAGCGCGCGGATCGCGGGCTCGGCGCGCGCGCGGGCGAGGGCGCGGTGCAGGGCCGCGACGACGCCCTCGTCGATGGCGTTGTGCGTCTGCGGACGATCGAGGGTCAGCTTGAGCACGGCTCCGTCGAGCCGCTCGGCGAGGCAAGGTTCGGTCATCGGCGCTTGGCGGCCCGTCGCCATTGACAGGGCGGCAGGTCCTTTCCTAAGATTCAGTTTACTTACTTTGGAGTAAAAATTCCACCTCTCCAGTCAGCCGCGCTGTCCGACAGCGTGGTTCTGTGCGAGTGCTTCGCGCGCGACGGCCTGCAGCACGAGGCGCGCTTCGTTGCCACGGCCGTGAAGATCGAGGCGATCGAGCGCTTCGCTGGCCTGGGCTTCGCGCGCGTGGAGGCCACCTCGTACGCGCATCCCAAGCACGTGCCGCAGTTTGCCGACGCCGACGCGGTGCTCGCCGGCATCGCGCGCCGCGCCGGGGTGCGCTACAAGGCGACCTGCGTCAACCTGCGCGCGCTCGAGCGCGCCCTGGATGCCGCGGCAGCGGGCCGCGGCCCGAGCGAAGTCAGCGTGCTCGTATCGGCGAGCGAGTCCCATACCCGGCGAAATCTCAACCGTTCGCGCGAGGAGCAGTGGCGCATCGTCGAAGAAATGGTGGCTGCCGCCGCGCAGCGGTTCGTCCTCATCGGCACCATCTCGGTCGCGCTGGGCTGCCCCTTCGAGGGCAGGGTGGACCCGGCCTGCGTGGCGGCCGCGGCGCGGCGGCTCGGCGCGCTCGGCGTGCGCCACATCGCGATCGGCGATACCACCGGCATGGGCAATCCGCGCTCGGTCGCGCAGCTGTTTCGCCGCCTGCGCGACGAGGTTCCGGGCATGACCTGGATCGCGCATTTCCACGACACGCGGGGAACCGCGATCGCGAATTGCATCGCCGCCTATGAAGCCGGCGTGCGCCATTTCGACAGCGCATTCGGCGGCGTGGGCGGCCATCCGACCAACATCCAGTACGGCGAAGGATATACGGGCAATGTCTGCACCGAAGATCTGGCAACGGTATTCGAGGCGATGGGCGTGTCGACCGGGCTCGACATGAGCCGCCTCCTTGAAACGGCGGCGTTCTGCGAAGCTGCGTTGGGACGGCCGCTGCGCAGCATGGTGGCCAGGTCGGGGCTCGGTCTCGCGGAGGCGGCGCATGTCTGACACGGTGCTGGTCCGGGACGAGGGCGGGGTGCGCCTTCTCACCATGAACCGTCCAGAGAAGCTCAATGCGCTCGACAACGAGCTCACCGCGACCCTGCTTGGCGCGCTGCACGCGGCGCAGGCCGACCCGGCGATCGCAGTCGTCGTGCTCACGGGCGCGGGGCGAGCCTTCTGCGCGGGTGCCGACGTCACCGAATTCAAGCACCTCACCGCCGACAACCCGGCCGCCATCCAGGCGCGCGGTGACCTCACCATGAAGCTGCACGCGGCGTTCAACGAAATCTCCAAGCCGGTGATCGGGGCGGTCAACGGCCACGCGATGGGCGGCGGCTGCGGCCTGGCGCTGGCGTGCGACCTGCTGGTCGCGGCGGCCGTCGGCGCGAAATTCGCCTATCCGGAAGTCAAGCGCGGCGCCGTGCCGGCCATCGTGCTCGCGAACCTGGTGCGCCAGGTGAGCCTCAAGGCGGCCTGCGAGCTGGTCATGCTGTGCGAGACGATCGGCGCCGGGCGGGCGCTCGAGCTCGGCATGGTGAACCGCGTCGTGCCCGACGAGGCGCTTATCGCCGAGACCATGGGCATGGCGCGCGCCATGGCGGCATGGAACCGCGATGCGCTGCAGGCGACCAAGCGCCTGCTGCATCGCGTCGCGGGCCTGCCGCTCGCGCCGGCGCTGGAGGTGGCGCGCGACGCGAACATCATCATGCGCGGCTACAACGTGAAGAAGACGGTATGAAGCCGCTGCAGGGAGTCACGGTGCTCGATCTGTCGCGGGTGCTCGCCGCCCCTTACGGAACCATGATCCTCGCCGAGCTCGGCGCGACCGTCATCAAGGTGGAGCAGCCGCGAATCGGCGACGAGATCCGGCAGTACGAGCCGCTCTACAAGGGAGAGAGCGCCTATTACTTCACTGCCAACCGGAGCAAGCAGTCTCTGACGCTCAACCTGAAGGAGCCGAAGGCGCAGCAGATCGTCCGGGATCTCGCGCGCCAGGCCGACGTGCTGGTCGAGAACTTCACGGTGGGCACGCTCAAGCGGATGGGACTCGACTACGCGAGCATCAAGAACGTCAACCCGCGCATCGTTTATCTGTCGGTCACCGGCTTCGGCCAGCACGGTCCTTACGCCAAGCGCCGCGGCTACGACACGGTGTTCCAGGCGATGACCGGGATGATGAGCCTCACCGGAGAGCCCGAGGGCGGGCCTTGCAAGGCAGGGCTGCCCATGGCGGACCTTTCCTCCGGCCTGTGGAGCGCGATCGCCATACTTGCGGGCATCCACGGCCGCAACGCGAGCGGCAAAGGCACGTACATCGATTTCTCCATGGTCGATGGACAGGTGAGCCTGCTTACCATCGCCGCGGCTCGGGTCTTCGCCCTCGGCGAGGTGCCGACCCGCATGGGCACCGAGCATCCCGGCCGCGTGCCCTCCGCCGCGTTTCGCTGCAAGGACGGCGGCTGGGCGCAGATCACCTGCAACGATCCGCACTGGCCGGTACTGTGCCGCGTCTTGAGCATCGAGGCCTGGGGCAAGCAGGCTTCGTTCAGCACCAACGCCGCCCGCCTGGAGAATCGCGTCGAGGTGATGAAAACCCTGAAAGAGGCGATCGGGCGGTGGAACAGGGACGACCTGGTGCAGGCCTGCGTCGCCGCCGGCGTTCCTATCGGCCCGGTCAACAACGTGAAGGAGGTGCTCGACGATGCGCACACGCGCGCGCGCGGCATGGTGGCGCGCTTCGAGCATCCGTCGATCGGCGAATTTCCCGCGCTTGCGCTGCCGTTCAAGATCGACGGGCCCGATTCGCCGCCGGTCGCGCGCCCGCCGCTGCTGGGCGAGCACACGGAGAGAATCCTGCGCGAGCGCCTCGGCATGGACGCGCAATCGATCAACAAGCTACGCGCCGAAGGAGTGATCTGATGCGCAGCGAACTGCAGACGGTGGTGTACGAAATCGCGGACGGCGTGGCGACGATCATGCTGAACCGCCCCGAGCAGAGGAACGCGGTCAACCTGCAGCTCGCCGAGGACCTCCATGCCGCGGTCAAGGCGGTCGAAGCAGACCCGGAGGCGCGCGTGGTGCTCTTCCGCGGCGCCGGCCCGACGTTCTGCGCCGGCGCCGATCTCAAGGAACGCGCGGGGGTGACCGAGGCTTGGCTGCGCGAGCGCCGCCTGCGCGCTTTCGCGGCCTACGACGCAATCCAGTATTGCCCCAAGCCCTGCATCGCGGTGACGCACGGCCCGGTCATCGGCTCGGGCTGCGAGATCTCCACGGCGTGCGACTTCATCATCGCTTCGCAGCTCGCCTCCTTCCGCTATCCCGAGGCGGTCTGGGGCTCGGTCGGGGCGAGCCAGCGCCTGCCGCGCATCGTCGGCAAGGCAATGGCCAAGGAGCTGCTGTTTACCGGGCGCACCATCGATGCCGCCGAAGCGCTGCGCATCGGGCTGGTGAACAAGGTGGTGCCGCAGGAGCGGCTCGAGGCGACGGTCGCCGAGACGGTGGGCCTCATCCTGAAGGCGTTTCCGCTCTCGGTGCAGCTCGCGAAGCGCTGCATCGACGTCGGCATGGAATCCGACCTGCGCACCGGGCAGGCCTACGAGCTGCTTGCCATCGACCGCTGCCTCGCCGACCAGGAGTGGCGCAGCGGCGTGCAGGCTTTCGCGGCGAAGCACGGATCGAGGAAGTGACGGCGCCGATGCCGCCGCTTTCCGGGATCCGCGTGCTCGATTTTTCGACGCTGCTGCCCGGGCCGCTCGCGACGCTGCTGCTCGCCGAGGCGGGGGCGACGGTGGTCAAGGTCGAGCGCCCGGACGGCGGCGACCGCATCCGCGCGAGCCGGCCGCAGAGGGACGGCGAGAGCATCCAGTTCGCGCTGCTCAACCGCGGGAAGAAAAGCATCTCGGTCGACCTCAAGGATCCGGCGGGCATCGCGCGCGTCAAGCGCCTCGCCGCCGAGGCCGACGTCCTGGTCGAGCAGTTCCGGCCCGGGGTGATGGCACGGCTCGGCCTGGGCTACGAGGACCTGCGGCCGTTGAATCCGCGGCTCATCTACTGCTCCATCAGCGGCTTCGGCCAGGACGGTCCGCTCGCCCGCGTCGCCGGGCACGACCTGACCTATCTCGCGCGCTGCGGCATGCTCGCGCTCGGCGCGGACGAGTCCGGGCGGCCGGTGCTGCCGCCGGGGCAGATTGCCGATATCGGCGGGGGCTCCTATCCCGCGGTGCTCAACATCCTGCTGGCGCTGCTGCAACGCGACCGGACCGGCGAAGGCTGCCGCCTCGACGTCGCCATGACCGAGAACCTCCTGGCATGGATGGCCCGGCCGCTCGCCATGGTCCTCTCAGGCGAGGGGCCGCCGGCGCCGGGACGCGGCCGGCATACGGGCGGGACGCCGCGCTACGGCATCTATCACGCCGCCGACGGCGAGGCGTTCGCGGTAGCGGCTCTGGAAGACAGGTTCTGGCGCCGCTTCTGCGCGCTGATCGGCCTCGAGCCGCAATTGCACGACGACGAGCGCGACCCGCAGGCGACGCGGGCCGGCGTGCGCCACTGCTTCGCCGGCCGCACAGCCGCGGACTGGGAGCGTCTTTTCGCCGGCGAGGACGTCTGCGTCGAGCGCGTGCGCGATCTTGCTGCAGCCCTGGAAGATCCGCACTTCGCTGCGCGCCGCGTGCTCGAGGCGAGCGTGTTTCTTCCGGGCGGGGCCAGGCTGCCTGCGCTGCCGCTTCCGCTCGCGCCGGCATTCAGGCAGCAAGGAGCGAGGCGCGCGCCCGCCCTGGGTGAATCGACCGATTCAGCACCGTTCAACTTTCCGGAAACCGGAGGAGATTCTCATGTTCACGAGCACTAGAAGGACAGTCGTCGCGGCGCTCGCCGCCGCAGGTGTCGCAATCGGCACGGCGAGCGCGCAGGCGCAAACCGTATACAAGTTCGGCGCCATGCTGCCGCTCACCGGTAACGCGGCCCTGAGCGGCGAGCTCGAGCGTCAGGCCATCGACCTCGCGGTCGAGGACTTCCACGCATCGGGCGCGCTGCCAGGGGCGAGGTTCCAGCCCGTGTACGAGGACATGGCGGCGAATCCGCGCGTCGCGGTGCCCGCGATCCAGAAGCTGGTCAACGTCGACAACGTTCCTTTCAGCCTGATCGGCTATTCGTCGGTGACGCTCGCGGCGGCGCCGATCGCCGAGCGGGCAAAGGTGCTGCTGCTCAACTCCGGCGCCTCGTCGGCGAGGCTCGCCAAGGCTTCGCCCTACGTCTTCAACTCGATTCCGCTCGCCGACCTGCAGGCGAAGGTGATCCTCTGGCACGCGGTGAACGTGCTGAAGATGAAGCGCATCGCCTTCTATTACCGCAACGACGACCTCGGCAACGACCTCATCGAGTACGGCGAGCCCTACGCGAAGAAGATCGGCGCGACGGTGGTGCGCATGGAGTCGTTCACGCCGAACGCGCCCGACCACAAGGCGCAGCTCGCGAAGCTCCGAGCCGAGCGGCCGGAAGCGGTGTTCGTGGTCGCGGCCGGCAACGAGACCGGCAACATCGTCAAGCAGGCGCGCGAGATCGACTTCCGCACGCAATGGATCTCTTACGCCGGCTACGAGAACATCAACACACTCACCATCGGCGGGGCCGCCGCCGAGGGCGGGCTCTACACCGTGGCCTCGCTCATCGGTCCCGACGGCAAGCTGTTCCCCGCGGCAGAGGCGTTCTACCAGAAGTTCGAGCAGCGCTACGGCAAGCCGAGGGAGAAGGTCGATTATGTCGCGCCCCAGTTCTACGAGGGGGCGCGCCTCTACATGGAGGCGGTGCGCATCCTGGTGCGCGAGGGCAAGCCGGTGAGCGGCGAGAACCTGCGCCAGGCTTTCCTCAAGATCGACGGCTTCGAGTCGCTGTTCGGCAAGACCAAGTTCCGTCCGAACGGCACGGTGCTCAAGCCGATCGCCCTGAAGACCGTCCGCGACAACAAGTTCCAGATCGTCAAGGTGTACTCGGTCGAGGAAGTGTCGGCAATGCCGGACTGAAGCGCGCTTGGAGCTTCTCCTTCAGCTCACGGTCAACGGCATCGCGCTCGGCGCCGCCTACGCGCTCATCGCGCTCGGCTTCGCCCTGGTATGGAGCGTCACCGGGGTGTTTCACCTCGCGCACGGCGGCGTATACGTGGTTTCCGGATACGTGATCTACCTCGTCGCCGTGCAGCTTCGCCTGCCGCTCGCGGTGGCGGTGGTCGCCGCGGTGGCGGTAGCGGCGGCGCTCGGCTGGGGGATCGAGCGCGCGATCTACGAGCCGCTCCGGCGCCGGGGCGCGAAATCGCTCACGCTGATCGTGTCGTCGCTGGCGACGCTGATTTTCCTCATCAACCTGGCGGCGCTCATCTGGGGAACGGAAGCGCGGCGCTTCGAGGACTTTGCAGTGATCCGCGGGCGCCCGATCGGGCCGGCTTTCATTTCGGGCGTCGAGATCGCGATGATCGCGAGCGGCATCGTGCTCTTCGCGCTGACCGTCGCCTTCCTTCTGTATACGCGCACCGGCCGCGCCATGCGCGCGGTGGCCGACAACCCGGCGATGGCGGCGATCGTCGGCGTCAACATCCGGGCGATCCATTCGATCACGTATGCGATGGGCGCAGCGCTCGCCGTGCCCGCGGCATTCCTGATCGGCCTGCAGCACGGCCTGAATCCCTACGCGGGGATGTTCGCCATCCTGATCGCCTCCGCCGCGGCAATCGTCGGCGGCGTCGGCTCGGTGGCGGGAGCAGCCCTCGGGGCGGTGCTCCTCGCCCTGGCGCAGAACATCGGCATCTGGCAGCTTCCCTCGTACTGGCAGGAATCCATCGCGTTCGGCGTCCTGCTCGCGTTCATCGTGCTGCGCCCGCAGGGATTTTTCGGCGCGCAGGCGCCCGGCAAGGGGCTGTAGCGATGGATTACCTCTACACCGTTGCAATCCTGGCGTGCATCTATGCCATCCTCTCGTCGTCGTTCAACCTGATCCTCGGCCTCACCGGGCTGTTCGCGCTTTCGCACGCGGCGTTCTACGGCATCGGCGCCTACACGGCGGCGCTATTCGATCTGAGCCTGCAGCTGCCCTTCCTGGTCGGCGTGGCGGCCGCGATGCTGATCGCGGGCGCGTGCAGCCTGCTCATCTCCGTGCCTTCGCTGCGCATCGCCGGCGACTACCTGGTGATCGCCTCGTTCGGCTTCCAGTTCCTGGTGTATGCCGTGTTCGTCAACGTGAAATCCCTCACCAAGGGACCGGCCGGCCTGCCGGGCATACACGCGCCCGAGATCCTCGGCATGCGCTTCGACACGCCGCAAAGCTTTCTCTTGCTCGCCGCGGCAATGGCGTTCCTCGCCATAGCGGCGGCGGCGCGGATATCCGCCTCCCCGTTCGGCCGGATTCTGCGCGGGGTCCGGGAAGACGAAATCGCGACGCGCGCGCTCGGCAAGGACGTAGTCCGGGCAAAGATCCTGGTGTTCACCGTGGGCAGCATGCTCGCCGGGGGCGCCGGCGCGGTGTTCGCGCACCACTCTAGCTTCATCAGCCCCGACATGTTCCTGCTCGACGAATCGATCTACATCCTCGCCATGGTGCTCGTCGGCGGCGCGGGCTCGATCCTCGGCTCGGTGCTTGGTGCCCTGGTGCTGGTCGTGCTGCCGGAGGCGCTGCGCTTTCTGGATCTTCCGAGCGTGCTGGTCGGCCAGGCGCGGCAGATGCTCTATGCGGTGGTGCTGCTCGGCTTTCTCCTGTATCGCCCGCAGGGGCTCATCCCCGAATGGAGCAGGCCGGTCGAGCGGATCTTTGCCCGTCTGGGGTTCAGCCGATGACGCCCATCCTGAGCTGCGAAGGGCTCACCAAGCGATTCGGCGGCCTCACCGCGGTGAACGATCTCTCGTTCGAGGTCGCCGAGGGCCGCATCACCGCGCTCATCGGTCCCAACGGCGCCGGAAAGACGACCATCTTCAATCTGATCACGCGCTTCCTGACGCCCGACGCGGGCGTCGTGCGGTTCCGCAGCCGCGAGCTGCAGAAGGAGACGCCCGATCGCATCGCGCGCCTGGGCGTCGCGCGGTCGTTCCAGGACATCCGGCTTTTCAGCCGCATGACGGTGCTCGACAACGTCATGCTCGGATTCCCCCGTCAGGAGGGCGAGAACCTGCTTTACGCGCTGTTGGCTCCGGGCGCGGTCGCGCGCAGCGAGCGCCGGCGCCAGGAGCGGGCGCGCGAAATTCTCCAGTTCGTCGGTCTCGAGCAGAAGTCCGGGGCGCCGGCCGAAGAGCTGTCTTACGGCCAGCAGAAGCTGCTGCTCATCGGGCGGCTCATGGCGCTGCAGCCGTCGGTGCTGCTGCTCGACGAGCCGTGCTCGGGACTGGACCCCAACATGCTGGCACGCGTGAGCGGCCGCCTGCGGGAGCTCTCCGATCAAGGCGCGACCATCCTGCTGATCGAGCACAACATGGATGTGGTCCGCGCGCTGGCGCATTACGTGGTGTTCCTCAGCGAGGGAAGGGCGCTTGCGGCCGGACCGACCGAGGAGATCCTCGGCGACCGCAGCCTCACCAAGATCTACTTCGGACTGTAGATGAGCGCGCCCTATCTCGAGGTCGCCGGGCTCGAAGTCCATTACGGCAAGCTGAAGGTGCTGCACGGCGTCGATCTGCACGTGGGCAAGGGCGAGATCGTGCTGATGATCGGGCACAACGGTGCCGGCAAGTCGACCACGCCGAAAGCGGTGTTCGGCCTGGTCCGGCCGAGCGCGGGGCGGATCACCTGGCGCGGCGCCGACATAACGGGGCGCGCAGCCGAGCGCAACGTGGCCGACGGCATGGGATTCGTGCCGCAGGGCCGCGGCGTGTTCGGCGGCCTCTCGGTCATCGAGAATCTCCGGATGGGCGCATACATGGTTCGCGACGGGGCAGAGACCGGGCGCCGGATGGAGCAGGTCTTCGCGCTGTTTCCGGTGCTGGCCGAGCGCAGGGCGCAGCGCGCGGGATCGCTCTCCGGCGGCCAGCAGCGCATGCTCTCCATAGGGCTCGCGCTGATGTCCAAGCCGCAGCTGCTGTTCATCGACGAGCCGTCGATCGGGCTTTCGCCCGCGCTCGTCGATCAGGTGATGGCGCGGATACGGGATATCAACCGCAGCCTCGGCACCACCATCGTGCTGATCGAGCAGAACGTGCGTCCCGCTCTGGGGATCGCCAACCGGGTCTACGTCCTGAAGGTGGGCAAGGTGGTTTTCGAGACCACCCCTGACGTGATCCTCGCGCGAGAGAGCTTCTGGGACCTTTATTGAACGCAATGGACTGGCAGCCACGCACCATTTCGCAAACCCTCGCCGCCGCGGCGCAGCGCTGGCCGCGGCAGGAAGCCGTGGTGGTCGGCGACGCGCGGCTGACCTACGCAGAGCTTTGGGCTCAGGCTCGTGTTGCCGCGGCGAACCTGAAGCGCCTCGGCCTGCGCCGCGGCGACCACATGGCCATCTGCATGGGCAACTCTGCGGAGTGGCTGACCCTGCTCTACGCCGCGGCGACGCTCGGCGCGGTCACCGTCCCGGTGAACACGCGGTTCAAGGCCGACGAGCTCAGGTATTGCCTCGAGCAGGCCGACGTGAAGCTGCTCGCCATGGCGGACAGGTTCCTGAAAGTCGACTTCATCGACATGCTGCGCCAGATCTGTCCGGGTATCGATGCGAAGCTGCCGGATGCCGCACTGCCCTTGCTGCGCACGCTTATAGTGCAAGGCGGCGACGTCCCGGCCAGTGCGCATCGGTTCGGCGAGCTGCAGCAGAGCGTGGCGAAGCTTCCCGAGGCGCACTCGGAAAACGTGCAGATCGACGATGTCGCCCTGATCCAGTACACGTCGGGCTCGACCTCCTTTCCGAAGGGGGCGATGCTGACGCACGCGAACATGGTGCAGGACGCCTGGCACGTCAGCCGGCGGCTCGGCCTGCGGCCCGGCGACCGTTATTTCAGCGCGCGTCCGCTTTTTCACGTCGCCGGCACCACGCTTTCGGCGCTCACGGCGCTGCAGGCCGGCGCCTGCTACGTGTCGACGCCGGTATTCGACGCGGAGAGCGCGCTGCGGGTGATGTCGGAAGAGCGCTGCACGCATACCTGCGGCAACGACACGCTTTTCTTCATGATGATGAACCATCCGAATTTCTCCCGGTACGAGCTGCATCTGCGCGGCGGCTGGGCGGCCGCGAGCTCCTCGGTGATGGCGCAGATACGCAGCCGCATGGGTGTCGAGCACCTGTGCGGCGCCTACGGGCTGTCGGAGTCCTCGCCCAATGTGTCGATGTCACGTTACGACGACGTGCTGGAGAAAAGGCTGCAGGGCTTCGCCCATCCGCTGCCGGGCCTCGAGGTGCGCATCGTCGATGTCGGGAGCGGACGCGACCAGCCCGCGGACGCGCAAGGAGAAATCCTGGTGCGCGGGTGGAGCGTCATGAAGGGCTACTACAAGATGCCGGAGCAGACTGCCCGGGCGATCGACAATGATGGCTGGTTGCACACCGGCGATCTCGGGGTGATGGATGAGGACGGTAGGCTGTGCTTCGTCGGACGCGCGAAGGAGATGTTTCGCGTCGGCGGCGAGAACGTGGCGCCGGCCGAAGTGGAGGATGTGCTGCACCGGCATCCGGCCATCAAGCAGGCGCAAGTCATCGGCGTTCCCGACCCCAGGCTCGTCGAGGTGCCCGCGGCTTACGTCCTGCTGAACGAGAACCGGGAGGCGAGTGCGGAGGAGATCATCGAGTGGTGCCGGCAGCGCTGCGCGAGCTTCAAGGTCCCGCGCTATGTGCGCATCGTCGACAGTTTCGAGCCGATCGGCATGACAGGCAGCGGGAAAGTGCAGAAGAACAGGTTGCGCGAGTACGCGCTGGACGACCTCGGCCTGCGCGGGAAGGCCGGTTGAGCGCCATGGCAAAACGTCCCTCGGCAAAACCCACCAACCCGCTCTTCGACCGAAAAGAGCAGGCGCAGCAGAAAAAACAGGCGCTGCTCCAGGAAGCGGTGCGCGTCTTCAACCAGCGCGGCTACGCCAATGCGTCGCTCGAGGACGTGGCGCGCAACCTGAACATCACCAAGGCGGCGCTCTATTACTACTTCCGGAGCAAGCAGGAGATCCTGTACGAGTGCTACTGCATGTCGTTCGACGTGTGGGACGAGGCGCTGGAGCACGCGATCGCACATGGGCGCAACGGCCGCGAGCGGGTCGAGATATACGTCCGGCGCTATATCGCCCTCGGCCTGGGCGTGCTTCTGCCCACGATCAACGTACGCGAGCAGGAAGCCCTGGCGCCGGAATTCCGCCAGAAGCTCGCCCGGCGCAGGCGAACGCGGCGCAACCTGCTGCGGCAGATCATCGCTGACGGCATCAAGGACGGCAGCATCCGCGACTGCGACCCGAGGATCGCGGTGAGCGTCATCGCCGGGGCGATTTCCTGGCTCTTCCGCGTCTACCGCCCGGACGGCGACCTTTCGGTCGAGGACTTTGCCAATCAGGCAGTGCACCTCCTGCTGAATGGCCTGGCCACTGCGAAAAGCCGGGTGCCCGCCGCCGAGGTGGCATGAGCGCGACGTGGGATTCCGGCTTTCACCAGCTCATCGGCTACCGCCAGGTGGAGTGGACCCGCGAGCAGGTAGTCCTCGAGCTGGAAATCGGCTCCCGGCATCTCAACCGCTCCGGCGTCGTGCACGGCGGCGTTCTCAGCGCGCTCATCGACATCGCCTCGAGCCTGTCCGGCTGCTGGACCGAGGATCCGCGGCAGCGCCGGCGGACGATGACGCTGGCATTGACGACCAACTTCACCGGACAGGCGCGCGGCGGGGTGATTCGGGCAACCGGCCGCGTGCTGGCGAGCGGCGACAAGATCTATACGAGCGCCGCGGAAGTGCGCGATGCGGCCGGAAAGCTTCTCGCGGTCGGCCAGGGAACGTTCCGCTACCGCTCCCTGCCGGCGCCTGGCGCGGCAATCGCGGCATAATCGCGCTCCCCACTCGGAGGATCACATGCGCCCCACGACGCAACTGCGCCAGCTCCTCGCGCGACCCGGCGCGCTGATGGCTCCGGGCGTGGCCGACGCGCTCAACGCCAGGCTCGTGCAGCGCCACGGCTTCGAGGCGGTGTACATGACCGGCGCCGGCACCAGCGCCGTGCGCCTGGGCATGCCCGACGTGGGCCTGCTCACCATGACCGAGATGGTGGACAACGCGGCGCGCATCGCCGACGCAGCCGCGCTGCCGGTCATCGCGGACGCCGACAACGGCTACGGCGGCGTGCTCAACGTGCGGCGCACCATCCAGGCCTACGAGCGCGCCGGCGTCGCGGCGGTGCATCTCGAGGACCAGGTGATGCCCAAGCGCTGCGGCCACCTGATGGGCAAGCAGTTGGTGCCGGTCGAGGAGATGGCCGCCAAGATCCGCGCCGCCGCCGATGCGCGCGGCGACGACGATTTCGTGCTGATCGCGAGAAGCGACGCGATCGCCGTCGAGGGCTTCGAGCCGGCGCTCGAGCGCGCGGCTGCCTACAAGGAAGCGGGCGCCGACGTGCTGTTCATCGAGGCGCCGAGCGCCGCCGAGCTGCCGAAGATCGCGCCGCGGCTCAAGGCGCCGCTGCTCTACAACATGGCGACGAGCGGCAAGACGCCGTTTCTCAAGCGCGACGAGATCGAGCGCCTGGGCTTCAAGATCATCATCTATCCGAACTGGATGATGCTCGCCGCCATCCGCGCGGCGAGCGAGGTGCTCGTAACCTTGAAGCAGACCGGCACCATCGCGTCCCTGGCGAAGCACGTGCCGAGCTTCAAGGAGTTCTTCGATCTTCTCGGCATGCCGGAAGTGCAGGAGCTCGAGGCGCGCTACGGCATAGACGAAAAAGCGCGCGTGAAGTACTAGAAGGTTCGTGGAATTCGAGCATTCCGTTCGGGTGCTGGTCATCGGCGCCGGCGCCTGCGGCCTGACGGCGGCGCTCGCGGCGAAGGAGGCGGGCGCGGATGTGCTGGTGCTCGAGCGCGACGCGAGACCCGCCGGCAGCACCGCGCTCTCGACCGGTCTCATACCGGCGGCCGGCACGCGCTTTCAGAAGGCGCTCGGCATCGAGGATTCGCCCGAGCTTCTCGCCGAAGACATCTGGCGCAAGGCGAAGGGCCGGACCGATCGGGCGATCGTGGAGACCGTGGCGCGCGCCTCGGGCCCGACCGTGGAATGGCTCGCCGAGCGCCACGGCGTGCAATTTACCCTGGTCCAGGGCTACCTCTATCCCGGGCACTCGGTGCTGCGCATGCACGGCACGCCGCACCGCACCGGCGAGGAGCTCGAGAGCGCGCTGCTTGCCGCCTGCGCCCGCGTCGACGTCGACATCCTGACGAATGCGGTCGCAACGGACCTCGTTCAGGCGAACGGCAGGATCATCGGCGTGCGCTTCGCGCGCCCGGACGGCGCGAGCGAGAGCGTCGGCTGCGGCGCGCTGGTTCTCGCGTGCTGCGGCTTCGGCGGCAACCGGGAAATGGTGCGCGAGCATATTCCGGAGATCGCCGAAGCCGAGTATTCCGGCCACGCCGGCAACCAGGGCGACGCGGTGCGCTGGGGCCGCAGCCTCGGTGCGGCGCTTGCCGACATGGGGAGCTACCAGGGCCACGGGGCGCTCGCCGTGCCCTACGGCAATCCGGTGAACTGGGGCGTTCTCACCAACGGCGGCTATCAGGTGAACTCGCTCGGGCTTCGCTTCTCCAACGAGGTGCGCGGCTATTCCGAGCAGGCGGTCGAGGTCATCGCCCAGCCCGGCCGCACTGCGTGGGACGTGTTCGACGAAGCGCGCGAGCGCCCGATCCTCGGCTTCAAGGACTACGAGGAGATCCGCGCGCTCGGCGGCGTGCGCAAGGCCGCGAGCCTGCGTGCCCTTGCGGCATCGATGGCCGTTCCCGCTGACGCGCTCGAGCGCACCGATGCCGAAGTGAATTCATTGAGAACCAGCAAGACCACGGACC
>DASZOS010000064.1:0-1727 GCA_035550695.1 Burkholderiales bacterium
CCAGCGCCTGCGCCACCGGGTCGGTCGCAGGGAAGGTCGTAATGTCGAAGGGCACGCCGCCGATGAAGTTGGTCGAGGTGGTGGCGAAGAACTGTTGCTGCAGCGAAGGCGCGCGGAAGCCATTCTGCACCGAGCCGCGCAACGCGAACGCGCGCGAGAAGTCATAGCGCGCGGCGACCTTGCCGGACAGGTTCTCACCGAAATCCGAGTAGCTCTCGCCGCGCACGGCCACGGAAGCCAGCAGCTTGTCGCTCACATTGGCTTCCAGGTCCACGTACACGCCGACCGCGGTGCGGTCCTCGTCCACTTCATTCGCAGGACGAAAGCCCGGAAACACCTGCGCACCCGACGCCGTGGGGCTGCCGTTCGGCAACAGCACTCCGCCGTTGCGGTAGGAATCGGGCTCGCCAGCGAAGATCGAGTATTTTTCCTGCCGCGCCTCGACGCCGGCGGCGACGTTGAGCGGCGAGGCGAACGCACCGACCTCGTATTCGCGCACCGCCGAGAAGTTGAGCACCAGCTGCTCGTAGTCGAAGCCGCCGGCGTCGAACTCCGTGGGGCTCGCGGGCCCGAGCGAGCGGTTGAGCGTGTTCTCGATGGTGAATTCCATCTTGTTCTTGCCGTAGACGAGCGACGTATCCAGGCCCCAATCGCCCGCGACCCAGGTGGCGCCGGCTGCAGCGCTGTAATCGGTTACCTCCGGGGCGATGATCGGCAAGAAACCATCAGGATAAATCTCGATGACATTGCGATCGTCGAGCGCGCGACGGAAGAAACCCGCCGAGCGCGCATCGCGGTCCTGGTAGCTCGCCCAGCCATACAGCTGGACGCCGTTGGCGAGCTCATTGCCGGCATTGGCGAAGAACGTGAGTTGCTCGACCTCGGGCTCGCCATACCATGCGTTGAAGCGATCGATCGTGACTTCGCGTGCATCGAAGGCGCCGGCCACGAGCGGATATTGCTGCCGGAAATCGTAGCCGTCGCGCTCGGTGCGCTCCTGATCCTTGTATTCGGCCGCCAGCGTGGCGTAACCGCTCTCGCCGAAGCCCAGCCCCTTCCAGGCGGAGGCGGTCCAGGTCCCGCCATCCGAACCGCTGCGGCTCACTTGCGCAGGCGCGGCCCAGGTGGCACCCGCGGGCGGAGCCGTCACCGGCACTTCATAGTCGAAGTCGCGTTCTCCGTAGGTGAGCATGACATCGCCGCCCTCACGCGCCTCCTTGAGGCGCACGTTGATCACGCCGGCGATCGCGTCCGAACCGTATTGAGCCGACGCACCGTCACGCAGGACTTCGATCGATTGCACGATCGCAGTGGGAATGGTGTTGAGATCCACAGCGGCGGCGCCGCGCCCGATCGTGCCGTTGACATTGACGAGCGACGCGGCGTGCCGGCGCTTGGAATTGAGGAGCACCAGCGTCTGGTCCGGGGCGAGGCCGCGCAGCGTGGCAGGCCGGATCGTATCGGTGCCGTCCGCGAGTCCTGGACGGGGGAAGTTATACGAGGGCAGCGCCTGCGAGAGCGCCTGGTTGAGCTCGGTTACCCCGGCATTGGCGAGCGTCTCGCCGGTCACCACATCGACAGGGACCGCTGTCTGGAGCACCGAACGATCCGGGACGCGCGTGCCAGTCACGACCACCTGGCCCAGCGTGTCCGGTGCTTCGTCGGTACCGGCGGCTTCCTGCGCAAGCGCGGCAGGCGCGGCGATGCCGGCGGCACACGCCAGCGCA
>DASZOS010000065.1:0-11704 GCA_035550695.1 Burkholderiales bacterium
GTGCAGCTGGCAAAGGCGCTCGAGGTCTTCGGCGAGCTCGGCGCCGTGCCTCGGCTGTCCGCGCGTGAAGGCGTTCTTCGCCGGATCGTGCGTGTGGCGCAGATGATCGACGCCCGCCACCAGCGCGCCGAAAATCTTGCGGTTGCCGACGATCCCGCCCACCGCGGTGCCGCCGAAATTCACCCCGTGGTAGCCCTTCTCGCGGCCGATCAGCCGGACGCGGTGGCCCTCGCCGCGCGCGCGGTGGTAGGCGAGCGCGAGCTTCAGCGCCGTTTCCACCGACTCGGAGCCCGAGTTGGTGAAGAACACGCGCGTCATGCCCTTGGGCAGGAGCGGCACCAGCCGGTCGGCGAACTCGAAGGCGAGCGGGTGGCCCATCTGGAAGGGCGGCGCAAAATCGAGCGTGGCGACCGCCTTTTGCACGGCCTCCACGATTTTCTTGCGGCAGTGCCCGGCGTTCACGCACCAAAGGCCGGCGGTGCCGTCGAGAATCTTCCTGCCCTCGGGGGTGTAGTAGTACATGCCTTCGGCCCGCGCGAGCAGGCGCGGCGACTTCTTGAACTGCCGGTTCGCCGTGAAGGGCATCCAGAACGCCGAGCGTTCCAGGTCGGTAGGCACATCCGCACGCTTGTTCATGCCTTACACCTTACACCCGGACATCGAGCGGCCAGAGCGTTTTCCCGGAAATCGTTGCCTCCAGGAAATTGCTCCGAGCTTTGCCGCGCCGCAGCGCGAACGCTAGCCCTGGTGGGCGACGACCTTCTGCGTCTGCTGGCCCAGCCCCTGGATGGTGAGCGTCATCACGTCGCCTGGCTTGAGAAACACCGGCGTCGGCTTCATGCCCAGGCCCACGCCGGGCGGCGTGCCGGTGGCGATGATGTCGCCCGGCAGCAGCGTCATGTACTGGCTCACGTGCGAAATGATCTTCGCCACGCTGAATACCATGGTGCGCGTATTGCCCGTCTGCATGCGCCTGCCGTTGACCTCGAGCGCCATGTCGAGCGTCTGCGGATCGGTGATTTCGTCGGTGGTCACGAGCCACGGCCCGATCGGGCCCGCGGTGTCGAATCCCTTGCCCTTGTCCCACTGGCTGGTCGCCATCTGGAAGGCGCGCTCCGACACGTCGTTCACGATGCAGTAGCCGGCGACGTGGTTGAGGGCGTCCGCCTCGCTCACGTAGCGCGCCTGCGTGCCGATCACCACGCCGAGTTCCACTTCCCAATCGAGCTTGGTGGAGTTCCTGGGCTGGACCACGTCATCGCTCGGCCCGTTGATGCAGGTGGTCGCCTTCAGGAAGACGATCGGCTCGGAGGGCAGCGCGAGCCCCGCCTCCTTGGCGTGGTCCGAGTAATTCAGGCCGATGGCGACGAACTTGCCAATGCCGACGTACGGCACGCCGAAGCGCGGAGTGCTGTTCACGAGAGGCAGCGACTCGGGCTTCTGCTTGGCGAGCATCTTCAGCGAGCGCGCCGAGATCTCGCTCGGCCCGATGTTGTCGATGATCTTCGAAAGATCGCGCAGGCGCCCTTCGCCGTCGATCATCCCCGGCTTCTCGTAGCCCACCTTCCCGTACCGGCACAGCTTCATATCGTCATTCCCCCATCTATTGAATGAGCCAGCCCCGTGACGAAAAGCGACTCGTCCGACGCCAGAAAAATCATCAGCCCGGTGATGTCGTCCACCGTCCCCAATCGTCCCATCGGCTGGCGCGCGACGAAATCCTTGCGCGCCTGCGCCGGGTCGGGCAGCGCGTTGATTCTCGCCTGCAGCGACGGCGTGTCCACCGTGCCGGGGCATATGGCATTGCAGCGAATGCCCTGCTTCACGTAATCGGCGGCGATCGCCTTGGTGAGGCCGATTACCGCCGCCTTGGTCGCCCCGTAGACGAAGCGGTTCGGCAGTCCGCGGACGGAAGACACCACCGAGGACATGTTGATGATCGAGCCGCCGCCCTTTCTCAGCATCCCGGGCAGGAGGGCGCGCGTCACGAGGTACATCGATTTCACGTTCACCGCGAACGCGAGGTCCCAGTCCTGCGCAGTGCAGTCGAGAATCGTGCCGCTGTGCACGATGCCCGCGCAGTTGAAGAGCACGTCCACGTCGCCCGCCTCGCGCGCCGCGCTTTCGATCGCCGCCGCGTCGGTGACGTCCAGCACGCGCGTCCTGATGCCGCATTCCTTCAGCAAGGAAAGCCCCTTCGCGTTCACGTCGGTGGCCAGGACGTGTGCGCCTTCGCGCGCAAACGCAAGCGCGGCAGCGCGTCCCATTCCCTGGGCCGCGGCGGTGATGAAGACGGATTTTCCGGCGAGACGTCCTGCCATGAGGGCAGCGATTATACTTCGCGTGTCCATGAATCAGCTCGACTTCGCGGGAAGAACCGCGATCGTCACGGGCGGCGCGCAGGGCATCGGCGCGGCGATCGTCGAGCGGCTGAAAGTCTCGGGCGCGCGGGTGCAGATCTGGGACCTCAGCGGCTCGCCGAGCGTCGATGTGTCCGATCCGGCATCGGTGGACGCCGCTACGCGAAGCACGCTGAAGGAGCTCGGCAGGCTCGATGTGCTCGTCAACAACGCGGGCATCGCCGGGCTCAACAAGCCGACGCTCGAATACCCGGTGGACGAGTGGGAGCGGGTGCTGCGCGTCAACCTCACCGGCCAGTTCCTGTGCTGCCGCGCGGTCGCGCCGCACATGTTGCAGACGGGCTACGGGCGCATCGTCAACATCGCCTCCATCGCCGGCAAGGAGGGCAATCCGAACGCGGTCGCGTACTCGGCGTCCAAAGCGGGGGTCATTTCATTGACGAAGAGCCTGGGAAAAGAGCTGGCGCAAACCGGCGTGCTGGTGAACTGCGTGACGCCGGGCGCGGCGAAGACCGCGATCTTCGAGCAGATGACCGGGAGCCACATCGAGTACATGCTCTCCAAAATCCCGATGAACCGCTTCGTCCACGTGGATGAAATCGCCGCGCTCGTGTGCTGGCTCGCCTCCGAGGACTGCAGCTTCTCCACCGGCGGGGTGTTCGACATCTCCGGCGGGCGGGCGACCTACTGATGGCGAAGAGACGCTCGAGCCACTGGTTCGGCCGCGAGGACATCTACGGCTTCCTCTACCGCAGCTGGGTGAAGAACCGCGGCGTGCCGCAGGACCAGTTCGACGGCCGCCCGGTGATCGGCATCTGCAACACCTGGTCGGAGCTCACGCCCTGCAATACGCACTTCCGGGTGCTGGCCGAGCACGTGCGCCACGGGGTGCTCGAGGCCGGCGGCTTCCCGCTCGAATTTCCCGTGATGTCGCTCGGCGAGACGCTGCTGCGGCCGACCGCCATGCTTTACCGCAACCTCGCCGCCATGGATGTCGAGGAATCGATCCGCGGCAACCCGCTCGACGGCGTGGTGCTGCTCATGGGCTGCGACAAGACCACGCCGTCGCTCATCATGGGGGCCGCGAGCGTCGATCTCCCGGCCATCGGCGTCTCCGGCGGCCCCATGCTTTCGGGCAAGTACCGCGGCGCCGACATCGGCTCGGGCACCAGCGTCTGGTCGATGTCCGAGGAGCTGCGCGCCGGTAAGCTCACGCTGGAGGAATTCCACGAGGCCGAATCGTGCATGCACCGCTCGCACGGGCACTGCATGACGATGGGCACCGCCTCCACCATGGCGTCGATGGTCGAAGCGCTCGGCGTCGGCCTGCCGGGAAACGCCGCGCTCCCCGCGGTCGACGCGCGCAGGAACGTTCTCGCGCGCATGGCGGGACGGCGCATCGTCCAGATGGTGAAAGAGAACCTCGTGCTGTCGAAGATCCTCGCCAGGGAGGCATTCGAGAACGCGATCCGCACGCTCGCCGCGATCGGCGGCTCGACCAACGCGGTGATCCACCTGATCGCGATCGCGCGCCGGGTCGGCGTGGAGCTGACGCTCGACGACTTCGACCGCCTGGGGCGCGGCGTACCGACGCTCGTCAATCTCATGCCCTCGGGCAAGTACCTGATGGAGGACTTCTGCTACGCCGGCGGCCTCCCCGCTGTGTTGCGCGAACTGGGCGAAAACAACCTTCTGAGAAAAGAAGCCCTGACGGTTGATGGCAAGACCCTCTGGGAGAACGTCAAAGATGCGCCTTGTTACAACCGCGACGTCATCCATCCCTTCGGCCAGCCGTTCAAGGAGAACACCGGGATCGCGGTGCTGCGCGGCAACCTCTGCCCGGACGGCGCCATCATCAAGCCATCCGCGGCGAGCCCGCAGCTCATGCGCCATCGCGGCCGCGCGGTGGTGTTCGAGAACATCGAGGACCTGCACCGCCGCGTCGACGACCCGAAGCTCGACATCGACGAGAGCTGTGTCATGGTGCTCAAGAACTGCGGGCCGAAGGGCTATCCCGGCATGGCGGAAGTCGGCAACATGCCGCTGCCGCCCAAGGTCCTGAAGAAGGGCATCACCGACATGGTGCGCATCTCCGATGCGCGTATGAGCGGCACCGCCTACGGCACCGTGGTGCTGCACATCGCCCCGGAAGCCGCAGCCGGCGGCGCGCTGGCGCTGGTGCACAACGGCGACGCCATCGAGCTCGATGTCGGGAAAAGAAGGCTGCAATTATTGATTTCGGAAACTGAACTGGAAAAACGAAAGGCGCTGTGGAAAGCGCCGGAGCCGCCGCTCGAGCGCGGCTACTGGAGGCTGTACTTCGACCACGTGCTGCAGGCGCACGAGGGTGCCGATCTCGATTTTCTCGTCGGTAAGAGCGGCGCCGTCGTGCCGCGCGACAACCACTGAGCCGCAACCGAGCCATGTTGCAAGCCGTTCCCACCATCCGCCTGCACCCTGACGACGATGTCGTCATCGCGCGCGCCGACACCAACGCCATTCCCGGCGGCCACAAGATCGCCGTGCGTGATATCGCCACGGGGCAGCCCGTGCGCCGCTACAACCAGATCATCGGCTTCGCCAGCCGGCCGATCAAAGCGGGCGAGCACGTCCACGTGCATAACGTCGCGATGGGCGGCTTCGAGCGCGATTACGCCTTTTGCGCCGACAAGAAGCAAACGCAATACGTCGCCGAGCCGGCGACCTTCCAGGGAATCCGCAGAGCGGACGGCTGCGTGGCAACGCGGAACTACATCGGCATCCTGACGAGCGTGAATTGCTCGGCGAGCGTCGCACGCATGATCGCCGAGCAGTTCCGGGACAACCTCCACGACTACCCGAACGTGGACGGCGTGGTCGCGCTTACCCACAAGACCGGCTGCGGCATGGCGAGCGAGGGCGAGGGCATGGAGCTGCTTCGCCGCACCATGACCGGCTATGCGCAGCACGCGAATTTCTTCGCGGTGCTCAATGTCGGCCTCGGATGCGAGGCGAACCAGATCAATTTCTGGCTCGGCTCGGCGAAGCTCGGGCTCTCCGAGAAGCTGCAGGCGTTCACGATCCAGGAGAGGGGCGGCACGACGAAGTCGGTGCGCGAGGGCATCGCGCGCGTGAAGGCGCTGCTGCCGGAAGCGAACCGCGTGCGCCGGGAAACGGTGCCGGCGAGCCACCTGGTCCTCGGGCTCGAATGCGGAGGCTCGGACGGCTATTCCGGCGTCAGCGCGAACCCCGCGCTCGGCGCGGCGGCCGATCTTCTGGTGCGGCACGGCGGCACGGCGATCCTTTCCGAGACGCCGGAGATCTACGGCGCCGAGCACCTGCTCACGCGCCGCGCGGTGAGCCGCGAGGTCGGCGAAAAGCTGCTCACGCGCATCCGCTGGTGGGAGGACTACACCGCGCGCAACCGCATGGAGATGAACAACAACCCCACGCCCGGCAACAAGGCCGGCGGGCTGACCACGATCCTCGAGAAGTCGCTCGGCGCGGCGGCGAAAGGCGGCACCACCAACCTCGTCGCGGTCTACGAGTTCGCCGAAAAGGTGACCGCGAAGGGGCTGGTGTTCATGGACACGCCGGGCTACGACCCGGTGTCGGTGACGGGCCACGTGGCGGGCGGGGCAAACCTCGTGTGCTTCACCACCGGGCGGGGCTCGGTATACGGCTGCAAGCCCGCGCCCTCGCTCAAGCTGGCGACCAATTCGCGGCTCTATCGGCATATGGAAGAGGACATGGACGTGAATTGCGGCACCGTCGTCGACGGCACGGAGAGCGTCGAGCAGGCCGGGGAGCGGATCTTCCGCCTCGTCCTCGAAACGGCCTCGGGCAGGAGGTCGAAGTCGGAGATGCTCGGCTTCGGCGAGGAAGAGTTCGCGCCCTGGGTCGTCGGCGCGACGATGTAGTGGAGCTGGAAAAGTACCTGCCCGATATCGCGGTCGCCGCGGCGCTCGCCTGGGGAAGCGGGCTGCGCGCCTACGCCGTGATCTTCGCGCTCGGCCTGGCGGGCGCGCTCGGCTGGGTCGAGCTGCCGACGCACCTGCGCCTGCTCGAGCATCCGCTGGTGCTCGGCGCGAGCGGCCTCATGGCCGCGGTGGAATTCTTCGCCGACAAGCTGCCCTGGCTCGACAGCGTCTGGGACGCCGTGCACAGCTTCATCCGCATTCCCGCCGGCGCGGCGCTCGCCGCCGCGGTATTCGGCGATTCCGGAAGCGCGGTCGCCCTTGCCGCGGCGATCCTGGGCGGCACGCTCGCCGGCGCGGTGCACTTGGCGAAGGCGGGCACGCGTGCGGCGATCAATACCTCGCCCGAGCCCTTCACCAACTGGACGGCTTCGCTCGCCGAGGACGCGATGGTGCCTTTGGGCTTGTGGCTCGCCGTCGCGCATCCGCTGGCGTTTTTCGTCCTCCTCGCTCTCTTCGTCGCTGCGGCGGCGTTTCTCGTGCGCTTGATCTGGCGGGGCGTGCGCAGGCTCGCCGGCAGATGAGGCCCCGGGTCTACGTCGACGAGCCGCTGCGCGAAGCCATGGACCTGGAGTTGCCGCTCAGCGCACAGCACCATGCGCGGGTACTGCGCCTGCGCGAAGGCGAAGCGCTCGTCCTCTTCGACGGCACGGGAGGCGAATGGGACGCCGTTCTCGTCGGCAGGAAAAAGGCGCGGATCGGAAAACACAGCGCGGTCGAGCGCGAATCGCCGCTCGCCATCACCCTGGTGCAGGGCGTCTCTTCGGGCGAGCGGATGGACTACACGGTGCAGAAAGCGGTGGAGCTGGGCGTGGCCGTGATCCGGCCGCTGCTCACGAAGAAGGGCGTCGTGCGCCTGGAAGGCACGCGCGCCGAGGCGCGTGTCGAGCATTGGCGGCGCGTGGCCATCTCGGCGTGCGAGCAGTGCGGCCGCAACCGCATCCCGGAGATCCGGCCGCTCGTCGGCTTTTCCGACTACGCTCTCAACCCGGAAGGCCCGACGCCGCGCCTGCTGCTCTCGGCGCAGGGCAAGTCGATCCGGCAATTCGAGGTGCAGGGCGCGGCGACTGTCGCCGCGGGCCCAGAGGCGGGCTTCGCCGCCGAGGAGCAGGCGGGGCTCGAGCGGGCGGGATTCGTCAAGGCGAGCCTCGGTCCACGCATATTGCGCACCGAGACCGCGGCGCTCGCCGCGCTCGCGGCGCTCAACGCGCTGCGGGGAGACTTCTAGCGAGGAGCTCGGCGAGCTGCCGGTTGCCGCGGTCGCGAGCAATGTCGAGCGCCGTTCTTCCCCGCCAGTCCCTGGCTTCGAGGTTCACGCCGCGTCCGGCGATGAACAGCTCCACCGCCAGCGTGTCGTCGCGGCCGACCGCGTCGAGGAAATCCCTGGAATCGTGGTAGCGCAGCCCCATCGCGGTCAGGTCCTTGCGCGCCTGCAGCGCGTCTCCGACCGACGCCGGCGCCGCGGGCGTCTTGCCGGCGTTCTTGCGCGCGAGCGCGGCAACGTCCTGTCCGATCGACGCCACGCGCTCGCGATACTCTGGCGGCATGTCGGCGGTCGCCTCCTCGAGCATCCCCGCGATCGCGCGGTTCGCTTCGCTGTTGCGGCCGGCAAGCACGTCGTCGAAAGCCCTGTTCGGGTCGTCCGAGCGGGCGGCGAGGCGCATCAGGACCTGCGCGAGGCTGAGCGCATGGCCGAAGGCCTTCCAGCCTTCCTCGTCCTCGGTGGCGGAGCGCGCCGGCAGCGCGGGAATGAGAAGCGCAATGAGGAAAAGGCTTGTGACGAGTTTCATATGGGCCTCCGCAGACCTAGGATAACGCGCGCCGGCGCTCGCGGTTTACGCATTACAATTTGAAAAAAATACATATGGCCGCGGCTCCGCATCCCGAGTCCTTCGTGCGCTGGTTCCGGCAGGTGGCGCCGTACCTGCACGCCTTCCGCGGGCGCACCTTCGTCGTGGGCTTCGGCGGCGAAATGTTCGCCGAGCGCACCCGCTTCGCGAGCTTCGTGCACGATGTAAACCTCCTCGCCGCGCTCGGCATCCGCCTCGTGCTGGTGCACGGCGCACGGCCGCAAATCGAGGCCGAGCTCAAAGCGAAGGGCCTGCGCTCGCGCTACGCGCAAGGCTTGCGCATCACCGACGAGCGCGCGCTGCAGGCGGTGAAGGAGGCCGCCGGAGTCCTGCGCGTGGAAATCGAGGCCCTGCTCTCCCAGGGCCTGCCGAGCTCGCCGATGGCCGGCGCGCACATCCGCGTGGCCTCGGGCAACTACATCACCGCCCGCCCGATCGGCGTGCGCAAGGGCACCGATTTCCAGTTCACCGGCGCGGTGCGCAAAGTCGACGCCGTGGCGATCGCGCGGCGGCTGGATGCGGGCGAGGTGGTGCTCGTGCCCCCGCTCGGCTATTCGCCGACCGGAGAAGTCTTCAACCTCGCATGGGAAGACCTGGCCGAGAGCGTGGCGGTGGCGCTGAAGGCCGACAAGCTGCTCATGTACACCGATCGCCTTCCCGCCAACCGCAAGGGCGAGGCGATTGCCGAGCTCACCGCGCACGAAGCACAGGCGCTCCTCAAGAAACAGGGGCTCACGACGGCGACCTCGCGCGCTATCGAGCACGCCGCGCGGGCCGTCAATGCCGGCGTGGCGCGCGGTCACATCGTCACGCGGCGCGCTACGGGCTCGCTGCTGCTCGAGCTCTTCACGCATACGGGCGTCGGCACGATGATCACCGCCGCCACGGTCGAGACGCTGCGTTCGGCACGCATCGACGACGTGCAGGGCGTGCTCGCGCTGATCGAGCCGCTGGAAGCCGACGGCACGCTCGTCAAGCGCAGCCGCGAGCTGCTCGAAGCCGAGATCGGCAATTTCCTCGTGGTCGAGCACGACGGCGTGATCGTGGGCTGCGCCGCCCTTTATCCGTTCCCCGAGGAAAAAAGCGCGGAGTTCGCCTGCCTCGCCGTGGCCCAGGACCGCCGCGACGCGGGCTACGGTGAGGACCTTCTCCGGGCCTGCGAAGAGCGTGCCAGGAAGATGCGCATCCGGCGGCTGTTCGCCCTGACGACACATGCCGCGCACTGGTTCCTGGAGCAGGGATTCCGCGCCGCCGACGTGGGCGCCCTTCCCGAGCAGCGCAAGGCGCTCTACAACTGGCGCCGCGGCTCGAAGGTGTTTCTCAAGCGCATATAATCGGCGCCATGGCAAGGATGGTGAAATGCGTGAAGCTCGGCCGCGAGGCCGAGGGGCTCGACTTCCCGCCCTACCCCGGCGCGCTCGGCAAGCGCATCTGGGAGAACGTCTCCAAGGAAGCCTGGCAGCAGTGGCTGCGTCAGCAGACCATGCTCGTCAACGAGAACCGGCTCAACCTCGCCGACCCGCGCGCGCGCAAATACCTCCTGGAGCAGACCGAGCGGCATTTCTTCGGCGAAGGCGCCGAGCTCGCCTCGGGCTACGTTCCACCTAAAGAATAGAAATAGGGACAGACCCCATTTCAGCTCTGAAATGGGGTCTGTCCCTATTTCTTGATGACGGCGATGCCGCCGTCAACTTTCGCCAGCAGCAGCAGGTCCGCCGGGCGGCGCGCGAAGATTCCGTTGGTCACCACGCCGGCGATGTTGTTCAGCTCGGCTTCGGTCTTCGCCGGGTCGAGCAGCGTGAGCCCGTGGCAGTCGAGGATCAGGTTGCCGTTGTCGGTCTTGAAGCCCTGGCGCAGCTCGGGATGGCCGCCCATGCGCAGGAGCTCGCGGCCGACATGGCCGCGCGCCATCGGCACGACTTCCACGGGAAGCGGAAACCTGCCGAGCACCGGCACGAGCTTCGAGGCGTCGCAGATGCACACGAACTTGCGCGCCACCGCGGCGATGATCTTCTCCCGGGTGAGCGCTCCGCCGCCGCCCTTGACCATCTGCAGGTGCTCGGTGACCTCGTCGGCGCCGTCGACGTACACCGGCAGCTCGTCGACGCTGTTGAGGTCGAATACCCGGATGCCGTGCTTCTTCAGGCGCTCGGCGCTCGCCTCGGACGCGGCGACCGCGCCTTCGATCCTGTTTTTTATTTTTGCTAAGAAATCGATGAAGAAATTGACCGTCGAGCCGGAGCCGACGCCGACGACCTTGTCCTCGACGATGTGCTTCAGCGCTTCGCGCGCGGCGAGCTCCTTGAGCTGGTTCTGGTTCATTTCTTGCGCTGCGGCGGGAGATCGGTGCACACGCCTTCGAACGCCTCGGCGGCCATGCCGATCGACTCGCTCACCGTGGGGTGCGGATGGATGGTCCTGCCGATGTCGGTGGCGTCGGCGCCCATTTCGACCGCGAGCGCGAGCTCGCTGACGAGGTCGCCCGCGCCGGTGCCGACGATGCCGCCGCCTAGGATGCGGTGGCTTTCGGCGTCGAAGATGAGCTTGGTCAAGCCCTCGTCGCGCGCGTTGGCGATGGCTCGGCCGGAAGCCGACCAGGGAAATTTCGCCACGCCGATCTTCGCGCCGTTCTTCTTCGCCTCGTCCTCCGTGAGACCTACCCAGGCGATCTCCGGGTCGGTATAGGCCACCGAGGGGACGACGCGCGCGTCGAAATGCGACTTGTGCCCGGCCGCGGCTTCGGCCGCCACATGCGCCTCGTGCACCGCCTTGTGGGCGAGCATGGGATGGCGCGTGATGTCGCCGATGGCGTAGATGTGCGGCACGTTGCTGCGCATCTGCGAGTCGGTCTCGATGAAGCCCCGGTCGCTGACGGCGACCCCGGCGTTCTCGGCGCCGATTCTCTTGCCGTTGGGCACTCGGCCCACCGACACCAGGATCATGTCGTAGATCTTCGGCTCTCCGGAGTCAAAACTCGCTTTCAGGCCTTGCGGGGCTGCCTCGACCCTGGTCGTCCTTGTCTTGAGCATGATGCTGTCGAAGCGCCCGGCATTGAACTTCTGCCACACGGCGACGAGATCACGGTCGGGGCCGGGCATCAGGGCGTCCATCATCTCGACCACGTCGAGGCGCGCGCCGAGCGTGGAGTACACCGTGCCCATCTCCAGGCCGATGATGCCGCCGCCGACCACCAGCATCCTCTTCGGCACGCGCGGCAGCTCGAGCGCCCCGGTCGAATCCACGATGCGCGGGTCCTCGGGCATGAACGGCAGCTTCGCCGCCTGCGAGCCGGCGGCAATGATCGCCGAGGCGAAGCGCACGGTTTTCGTTCCTTCCTTCGTATCCACGGCGAGGGAATGCGGATCGGAAAAGCTGCCGCTTCCGGTCACTACGGTGACCTTGCGCATCTTCGCCATCGCGGCGAGGCCGCCGGTCAGCTTGCCGATCACCTTGTTCTTGAACTCGCGCAGCTTCGCGAGATCGAGCTTCGGCTCGCCGAACGCGACGCCGTGCGCGGCGAGCGCTCTTGCCGCGTCGA
>DASZOS010000066.1:0-38281 GCA_035550695.1 Burkholderiales bacterium
GACGACGAAAATGTCGTTCCACAACCGCGCCTCGAGATGCGACTCTATTTTGGGCAGGTAGAAGTACGGCCCCGAGCCGCGCGCGATGAGCTCTTTTGCGTTGTGGAAGAAGTACAGCGCGAAATCGAAGATCGATCCCGATACGGGCTTGCCATCGACCGTGACGTGCCGCTCGTCGAGATGCCAGCCGCGCGGCCGCGGGATGAGCACCGCGGTGCGCTCGTTCAACCGGTAGAGCTTCCCGCCCTGCTCGAGGCTGATCGCGCGGCGCACGGCGTCGCGCAGGTTGACCTGTCCTTCGACCATGTTCTGCCAGGTCGGGCAGTTCGCGTCCTCGAAGTCCGCCATGAAGGTGGAGGCGCCGGAATTCAGCGCGTTGATCACCATCTTGCGGTCGGTGGGGCCGGTGATCTCGACGCGTCGATCGAGCAGGTCCTTCGGCTGCGGCGCCACCTTCCATTCGGATTGCCGGATCTTCTCGGTCTTTTCGAGAAAGTCGGGCAGCGCGCCGGCGTCGAATTGCTTCTGGCGCGCCGCGCGCCGCGCGAGCAAATCCAGGCGCCGCGCGTTGAATTGCCGGTGCAGCGCCGCGACGAACGCGAGCGCATCCGGGGTGAGGATCGGCGCGAACTCGGGGGTATCGCGGCCCGAGATGGAAACGCCTGCAGGAAGTGGGCCGGACATGTGCATCGCAGCATTCTATTAACGCCGATATCGCGTCGCAACATGAAAAAAGGAGCGCCGATTTGGAGTACCCTTGTTTTTTCAACGCGCGGCGCAGCATTTCACGATGTGGGACGGCGCCGGCGCCACTCTAGCGGAGCCACTCCATGAAACCCACCTACAAAGTTCTGATCATGGGCGCGTCGTACGGTTCGCTGCTCGCGACGAAGCTGCTGCTCGCGGGCCACACCGTGAAGCTCGCCTGCCTGCCCGTGGAGGCGGATCTGATCAACGGCGCCGGAACGCGCGTGCGTCTGCCGGTGAAGGGCCGCGAAGGGCTCGTGGAAGTGCATTCATGGAAGCTGCCCGGCAAGCTCTCCGCCGACGTACCGGCGGCGGTCAATCCGCGCGAATACGACCTGGTGGCGCTCGCCATGCAGGAGCCGCAATACCAGGCTCCGGGCGTGCGCGAGCTGCTCGACGCCGTGGCGAAGGCGCGGATCCCGTGCATGTCGATCATGAACATGCCGCCGTTGCCGTATCTCGCGCGCATTCCGGGCGTCTCGGCGCAGGCGCTGCGCTCGTGCTACACGGACCCGAGCGTCTGGGACAGCTTCGATCCCGCGCTCATGACGCTGTGCAGCCCCGATCCCCAGGCGTTCCGCCCGCCCGAGGAGAAGCTGAACGTCCTGCAGGTGCGCCTGCCCACCAACTTCAAGTCGGCCCGCTTCAGCTCCGAGGCGCACACCGCCATGCTGCGGCAGATGGAAGCGGACATCGAAGCCGCGCGCTTCGACACCGGCTCGGGCAGGATCGAGCTGCCGGTAAAGCTCAAGGTGCATGATTCGGTGTTCGTGCCGCTCGCCAAGTGGGCGATGTTGATGGCGGGCAACTACCGCTGCATCCAGAAGGACGGCATGCGCTCGATCAAGGAAGCGGTGCACGAGAACCTGGAGGCCTCGCGCGAGGTATACAGCTGGGTAGTAAGACTCTGCGTCACGCTCGGCGCGGCCGAGAAAGATCTCGTGCCGTTCGAGAAGTACGCGGCGGCTGCACAGGGCCTCGCGAATCCGTCGTCCGCGGCGCGCGCGCTCTTCGGCGGTGCGCCCAACATCGAGCGGGTCGACCGGCTGGTGCAGGCCATCGCCGCCCAGAAGGGCATGCGGCTGCCAGCGATCGACGAGGTGGTGAAGCTGGTCGACGCCCGGCTCGAGCTCAACCGCCGCGCGGCGCAAAAGGCAGCCTAGTACCCAAAGCAAAATCAGGGACGGACCACGTTTTTCCCGGCTACGCGGGAAAAATGTGGCGTCCCCGTATTTCAGGTGTCTTCCGGGTGGTCCTCTATCCCGAGCTCCTGAATTTTCCTGGTAATCGTATTTCGTCCCATACCGAGCAAGTTGGCCGCCTCGATGCGCCGTCCTCCGGTGTGCGCGAGCGCCTTGGTGATGAGCGCGCGCTCGAACTGCCGGCCAAGCACGTCGAGGATGGCAGTTTCGCCGCGCGCCAGGCGCCGGAGCGCCTCGCTTTCCAGCGCGGCGACCCAGTCCGGCGCCGAGACCGCTGCCTGCCCGCGGAATTCCGCGGGCAGGTCGCCCACCTCGACGACCTGGCCGGGCGCCATGACGGTGATCCAGTGGCACAGGTTCTCGAGCTGGCGCACATTGCCCGGGAATTCCAGCCGCGAGAGGTGGGCGAGCGCGCTTTCCGAAAGGCGCTTGGGCTCAACGCCGAGTTGCTTCGCGCTCGTGGCTAGAAAATGCCTCGCGAGCAGCGGCACGTCCTCGGCGCGCTCGCGCAGGTTCGGCAGGCGCAGCCGGATGACGTTCAGCCGGTGATAGAGGTCCTCCCGAAACGAGCCTTCGCGTACCCGCTGCTCCAGCGCCTGGTGCGTCGCCGCGATGACGCGCACGTTCGCCTTCATCTGCTGGTGGCCGCCGACGCGGTAGAAGCTGCCATCGGAGAGCACGCGCAGCAGCCGCGTCTGCAGCTCGGCGGGCATGTCGCCGATCTCGTCGAGGAATAGCGTCCCGCCCTCGGCCTGCTCGAACCGGCCGCGACGCTGCTGCTGCGCCCCCGTGAACGAGCCGCGCTCGTGGCCGAAGAGCTCCGACTCGAGCAGGTCCTTCGGCATCGCCGCGCTGTTGATGGCGATGAACGGCCGCGAAGCGCGTGCACTGTGCCGGTGCAGGGCGCGCGCGACGAGCTCCTTTCCGGTTCCTGATTCTCCGGTGATGAGCACCGTCGCGTTCGACTGCGACAGCCTGCCGATGGCGCGGAACACTTCCTGCATCGCCGGCGCCTTGCCGATGATCTCGGGCGTGTCGCGTACCGGCTCGGCGGCTTCGGCCTCCCGCCGGCTCTCTTCGAGCGCGCGCCGAATGAGCTCGACCGCCTGGTCGACGTCGAAGGGCTTGGGCAGGTACTCGTAGGCACCGCCGTGGAAGGCAGCGACGGCCGAATCGAGGTCCGAGTACGCCGTCATCACGATCACCGGCACTGCGGGATGGCGTTGCTTGACCGCGTTGAGCAGCTCGAGTCCCGAAAGCCCGGGCATGCGGATGTCGGAGACCAATACCTCCGGCGAGCTTCCGGAGAGCGCCTCGAGCGCGTCCTTCGCGGAGGAGAAAGAATTGAACGCGATGCCCTCGCGGCTCAGCGCCTTCTCGATCACCCAGCGGATGGAGCGGTCGTCGTCGACGATCCAGACCGGTTTCATGTCAGCGGCAGCAGAATCCTGAATGTTGTGCGGCCGGGTCGGGACTCGCACTCGATGACGCCCTGGTGGTACTGGACGAACGTCTGCGCGAGCGAAAGTCCCAGGCCGGTGCCGCCTTCCCTGCCCGAGACGAGCGGACTGAAGATCCTGTCGCGGATCTCTTCCGGTACGCCAGGGCCGTCGTCGATCACCTGCAATTCTAATGCCAGCCTGTAGCGCTGCCGCAGGATGGTGATCTGGCGCACCGCGCGCGTCCTGAAAAGCACGCTCCTCGCCCCGGATTGCGCCGCATTGCGGGCGATGTTGAGCACCGCCTGGATGAGCTGCTCGCGATCGCCGAGCAGCTCGGGAAGGCTCGGATCGTAGTCGCGCTCGATCTCGATGCCGAACTCGGCCCTCACGAGGTTGCGCACGCGCTCCAGCACCTCGTGCACGCTCACCGGTTCGACGCGCGGCGCGCGCTGCGGCGTGAGCATGCGGTCCACCAGGCTCTGCAGCCGGTCGGCCTCTTGAATGATCACCTGGGTGTATTCCTGCAGATCGGGGTTATCGAGCTCGCGCTCCAGGAGCTGCGCCGAGCCGCGCAGGCCGCCCAGCGGGTTCTTGATCTCGTGGGCGAGCTTGCGCAGCAGCTCCCGGTTCGCCTGCTGCTCCGAGACGAGCCGCTCCTCGCGCGCAAAGCGCAGCTGCGGCTCGAGCGGCCGCAGCTCGGCGAGCAGCGAAAGCCCAGGGGCGTCGACGCGGGTCAGCACGCACGACAGCGCGAGCGGCTCGCGTCCGGGGCGGCTATACGTGACGCTGCGCGCCGCGTAGTCCCAGTGCGTGGACCGCGCCTCGTTCATCGACGACGCGAGCGCATCCCTTTCCGTGAAAAGCCCGAGGAAGGATTGGCCGGCAAGGCTCTTCGCGGCGGTGGCGAGCAGGCTCTCGGCCGCGGAGTTCGCATAGCGCACGACCAGACGCTCGTCGAGCACCACCACGGCGGTCGCGAGCAGCTCCAGGCCTGAGAACATCCGCTAGCGGTTCAGGTTGGCGAGCTCGCGCTTGAGCGCTTCGATGTTCTTCTCGTGGGTCTCAACCCGGTCTTTGTAGGGCTGCAGGCGCTCGAGCACCCTTGCGTAGTTGCGCTCGTCGCCGCTGCGCACCGCCTCCTGCTCCGCCAGCGCCTGCTTCGCCCTGGCGAGGTCCTGCACTTCGGTGGCGAGCTCCTTCTCGAGGATCTCGCGCTGGCGCCCCTTGGCGTTGGCGCGCTGGGCGGCCGTTTCCCTGGGGAAGCTGCCGGGCGAGCGCGCCGCCGGCTTGGGAGCCGGTGCGACGTTCACCTGGGTGGTGACTACCTCGCATTTCTTGCCGGCCGTCTCGCGCTTGTCGTTGGTGTAGCTCGGCCGCCCGGAGGCATCGAGGCATTTATAGATCTCGGTGGTCTGCGCAAACGCGGGCGCCGCGAGCGCCGCGAAAGCCCCCAAAATCAACACCCTACTCACCCCCATGGTACGCAATATACCCAAAAAACAAGGGGCAGGCTTTGAGGGCCTGCCCCTTCTCTAACGCTTCGCGCGGCGCACGGCTTACGCGGCGTAATACATGTCGAATTCAAGCGGGTGCGTAGTCATGCGGAAGCGCGTCAGCTCCTCGTTCTTGAGGGCGATGTAGGACTCCAGGAAATCCTCCGAGAACACCCCGCCGCGAGTCAGGAAGGCGTGGTCGTCCTGCAGGCAATTGAGCGCCTGCTCGAGCGAGGCGCACACGTGCGGCACCTTGGCCGCTTCCTCGGGCGGCAGGTGGTACATGTCCTTGTCGATCGGGTCGCCGGGATGGGTCTTGTTCTGCACGCCGTCGAGGCCCGCCATGAGCATTGCCGCAAAGGCGAGGTAGGCGTTCGTGGTCGGGTCCGGGAAGCGCACTTCCACGCGCCGCCCGTTCGGGCTGGCGACATACGGAATGCGGCAGGCGGCCGAGCGATTGCGCGCCGAGTACGCCAGGTTGATCGGCGCCTCGAAGCCGGGCACGAGACGCTTGTACGAGTTGGTGCCGGGGTTGGTAATGGCGTTGAGCGCCTTGGCGTGCTTGATGATGCCGCCGATATAGTGCAGCGCCATGTCCGAGAGACCGGAGTAGCCGTTGCCGGCAAAGAGGTTCTTGCCGCCTTTCCACACCGACTGGTGCACGTGCATTCCCGAGCCGTTGTCGCCGACCACCGGCTTCGCCATGAAGGTCGCGGTCTTGCCGTAGGAATGCGCGACGTTCCAGACGGTGTACTTCAAGATCTGCATCCAGTCGGCGCGCTGCACGAGCGGCGCGAAGCGCGTGCCGATCTCGCACTGGCCGGCGGCGGCCACCTCGTGGTGGTGCACCTCGCAATCCACGCCCTGCTGCTCCATCGCGAGCACCATGGCATTGCGGATGTCGAGCAGCGTGTCGACCGGGGGCACGGGAAAGTAGCCTCCTTTCACCGGCGCGCGGTGGCCCATGTTGCCGGACTCGTAATCGATTCCCGAGGACCAGGGAGCTTCCTCGGACTTGATCTTGACGGAGCAGCCCGACATGTCGATGTTCCAGGTGACGCCGTCGAAGATGAAGAACTCGGGCTCGGGTCCGAAGTAGGCGACCTCGCCCAGGCCGGTCGACTTCAGGTAGGCCTCGGCGCGCTTCGCGATCGAGCGCGGGTCGCGATCATAGGGTTTGCCGTCCATCGGCTCGTAGACGTCGCACGTGATGTTCAGCACCGGCTCGTCGGTGAACGGATCCATGCGCGCGCTCGGCGCGTCAGGCATGAGCAGCATGTCGGAGGCGTGGATGCCTTTCCAGCCGGCGATCGACGAGCCGTCGAACGCGTGCCCGTGCTCGAATTTCTCCTTGGTGAAGTGCTTTATCGGGACGGTGACGTGCTGCTCCTTGCCGCGCGTATCGGTGAACCGGAGATCGACGAACTTCACCTCCTTGTCCTTGAGGAGCTTCAATACGTCGTCGGGCGTCATCGCCATGTGGGAAATCTCCTGAGCGTTGGTGGTGTAGTGGTGTAGTGGACCGGGCGAACTCAGCACTTTCCATGCCAAAGCCGCCGCAGGCTAAATCGAAGAAGGGCGGAATTCTACCGAACGAAAATGCACCGCATAAGGGCAACCGCGCGATCGCTGCACTGCAAGAGTGCACCCTTTGCCTCCCTATAATGATGCCCGAGTGGATGAGATCAAAAAGCGAGCGGCAGAGCGGGCGAAGCAACTCAGTCTACCCTACGCCGGCGCTCTGCTTCCGGCGGAGGCTCACACCCTCATGCAGGCCGGCGCCAAGCTCGTCGACGTGCGCACCCGGCCCGAGCTGCTTTACGTTGGCAGGGTCCCCGGCAGCGTCGCCCTGGAATGGCAGACCTACCCGGGCAACCGGCCCAACGCCGAATTCCTCGGCGAGCTCGCCGCGGTAGCCAACAAGGAAGACGTACTCATGTTCATCTGCCGCTCGGGTGCCCGCTCGCACAGCGCCGCCGAGGCGGCGACCCGGGCCGGCTGGCGGGAGTGCTACAACGTGCTGGAGGGGTTCGAAGGCGACAAGGACGCGCAACAGCACCGCAACACCGTCGGCGGCTGGCGCAAGGCCGGCCTGCCGTGGATGCAGTCGTGAAGAAATCCTGAAATAGGGACAAACCCTGAAATAGGGACAGACCCCATTTCTGAGATTCCAGAAATGGGGTCTGTCCCTATTTCAGAGGCCGGTCCAGCTCACCCAGCCGAAGTAGGCGGTCATCAGCACCACGATCCCGAAGGCGATGCGGTACCAGGCGAACCAGTGGAAATCGTGCGTTGCCACGTAGCGGATCAGCCAGCGGATGACCATGAAGGCCGAGACGAAGGACACTGCCAGCCCGACGGCCCACATCCCGGCGTCCTCGATGGCGAGCAGACTGCGGTTCTTCCAGGCGTCGTAGGCGCCAGCGGCGATCAGCGTCGGCACAGCGAGAAAGAACGAGAACTCCGTCGCCGCCCGGCGCGACAGCCCGAAGAGCATGCCACCGATGATCGTCGCCCCCGAGCGCGACGTGCCCGGAATAAGGGCGAAGCACTGGGCAAATCCCACCTTGAGGGCGTCGAGCCAGGTCATCTCCGCGGTGGATTGAACGCGCGGGCTTTCTTGCTCGCGATCCACCCGCAGGATGATCAGCCCGCCGATGATGAAAGCGAGCGCCACTGGCACCGGCTTGAAGAGGTAGCCCTTGATCAGGTTTCCAGCCAGCAATCCGAGGAGCGCCGCCGGCAGGAAGGCCACGAAGAGGTTGCGCCACAGCTGCAGGTCCACCCGGAAGAACCGGCCCCGGTATTCCCACAGAACGGCGAGCATTGCGCCCGTCTGGATCGCCACGTAGAACACGTCGCGGCCGGGATGGGAAAAATCGAGCAGATCGCCAGCGAGGATGAGATGACCGGTGCTCGAGATCGGCAGGAATTCGGTCAGGCCTTCGACGATGCCGAGAATCAGTGCGTCAAGCAGGCTTTTCATTGTTCTTCTTCGCGAGGAAGCTGCGGATGGCCTCCCAGAACTCGGGAGCGTCGTCGGTGCTATTGTGCCCGGCGCCCTTGAGCTCGACCCACCTTTTCGGTCCTCCCCACGCGTCGAATAGGCGCTTCGAATGGACTACGGGAATAATTTCGTCACGCTGCGCGACAAGGCATAGCAGCGGCGCGGCTATGCCCGGCGCAAGCCGCGCCGAGTCGAACCGGTGCCTGAGCATCCAGCGCACCGGCAGGAAGGGATAATGGTGCCTGCCGAGCTCGACCAGGCTGTCGAACGGCGCCACAAGCACCGCGCCGGCCACCGGCCGCGCGGCCGCGAGCTGCACCGCCACGCCGCTGCCGAGGCTTCGGCCAAATAGATAAATCGATCGGCTGCTCCTGGAAGCGTGCTCGTACCATTCGAGCGCATCGGCGATCAGCGCCTTCTCGGAGGGCGCGCCTTCGCTCGCGCCGTAGCCGCGGTAGTCAACGAGCAGCCAGCCCGTGCCGGGAGCCCTTTGCTGCGCTTCGGCCACCATCCATGACACTTCTTCGGCGTTGCCGCCGAAGTACAGCACCAGCGGCGCGTCCGGCCACCCCTTCACGTGCCACGCGTGCAGGCGGGTGCCGTCGGCGGCACGGATCGAAACGCTCTGCGCGCCGGGCGAACGCTGCGCGATGAGCGCGCGGCGCGCTTCCGTCAGCGGCTGCGGGAAAAAAATCAATTTGTCCTGCACGAGCAGCATGACGAGCGGCACGCCGAGCGCCACGCCCAGCACCACCTTGATGATCGAGCCCGCTACGCCCCATTCCATGGGAGTAATCTTACGGTGGGGGGTACGTTTGAAGAAAAGGCTTCCGGTGGCGGACCTGAAGTTCGGGATGTATATCGCCGAGCTCGACCGCCCGTGGACCGATACGCCGTTCATGTTCCAGGGATTCCTCCTCGGCACCAAGCCGCAGCTCGACGCGCTGAAGAAGTACTGCTCGAGCGTGGTCGTCGATTTCGACCGCAGCGAAACGCAGGAGCAGCCGCGCACCGCCAGGAAAGCGTACCCCGAGAGGGCGAGCGTCGAGCACGAATTCCAGGCTGCGGGCGCCGCCATGGCCGTAAGCGAGTCGATGATGCGCGATGTGATCGCCTGCGTGCGCGCCGGGCGAACGCTCGATGCCGAGCGGCTGCGCACGGCGGTGGTCACGATGACCGAGAGCGTGCTGCGCAATCCGGACGCGCTGGTGCTTTTTGCGCAGCTCAGGGACAAGGGCGAGTACACGGTGACGCACGCGCTCGACGCGGCGGTGTACATGATCACCTTCGGCCGCTTCCTGCAACTCGAGGAGACGCAGATCGAGTTCCTGGGCTACCTCGGGCTGCTGCAGGACGTCGGCAAGCTGCGCCTTCCGCAGGAGCTCCTCGAGAAACGCGACCGCCTCAGCGTGGAGGAATTCGAGCGCGCGAAGCTGCACGTGAACTACTCGGCGGAGATCCTGCGCGCGACGCCCGGGCTGCCGCCCGACCTGGCGCGCCTCGCCACGCTGCATCACGAACGTCACGACGGCAGCGGTTACCCCAACCACCTGCGCGGGCCGGAAATCGGCATGATCGGCTCGATTGCGGCCATCGTCGATACCTTCGACGCGCTGACCATGGAGCGCCCGTACGCTGCCCCTATTGCGCCGTCGGCGGCACTCAGCCTGCTCTACAAATGGCGCGGCGTGTTCTTCGACTCCGGCCTCGTCGAGCAGTTCATCCGCTGCATTGGGATCTTTCCCGTGGGCAGCGTCGTGGAGCTGAACAGCGGCGAGGTGGGCGTGGTCATCGCGCAGAACATGGCGAAGCGCCTGCAGCCGCGCGTCATGCTGATCCGGAATGCCGCCGGCCATCCGATGCGGCCGCACAAGCTGCTCGACCTGTCACGCGAGCCGAAACTCTCCAAGGACGAGCCCTACAGGATCCGGCGCACGCTCGAATACGGCCACGTGCCGCTGGCGGGCGAAGAGATCTTCATGAAGTGACGCGCCCGGTCGCGTGGTCCACGACTTCGAGGATGCGCGCGCGCGAATCGGACTTCGACAGCCAGTCGACGATGCCCTGGCGCTGCGGCTCGGGGACGCCGGCCTGGTCGCTCGTGAGCCCCGCCAGCATCACGACCGCGGTCTTGTGCAGCCGCGGCTTCATCTCGGCAAGCAGCCCGAGCGCGTCCACGCCGCCGGCGAGCCGGCGCGTGAGCAACCATGCCGCGTACTTCCAGCGCCCGAGAAGCTCGCGCGTCGATCCGGCGTCGGACGCGGTGTCGACGCGGTAGCCTCCCTTTTCGAGCACCATGGCGAGATAATCGGCCGAGACGCTGTCGGGCTCCGTAAGCAGCACGCGCGCGGCGCTGCCTTGCGCGGCCTCTTCCGACGGCATCACCGGCAGCTCGAACAAGAAGGTGGTGCCGCCTGCCTCGCGGTCCTCGAAAGCAATCCGGCCCTGCATCATCTCGACCAGGCGCTTGCTGATCGCAAGCCCGAGCCCGGTGCCGCCCTTCAGGCGGGAGTCCGCGGAGTCGGCCTGCGCGAAGCGGCCGAAAATGCGGCTGCGGAACGCTTCCGGGATCCCCGGACCGCGGTCGCTCACGCTCACGCGAACCTTGCCGGCCTCCTGGCGCGCGCTCACGTCGACCGCGCCGCCGGGCGGAGAGAACTTGGCGGCGTTCGACAGCAGATTGGTCATCACCTGCATCAGGCGCTTGCGGTCGGCACGCACGGTGACCTTCGGCACCTCGCCCTGGACCGCGAGCTTCACCTGGAAGCGGTTGGCGAAGCCCTGGTTGAGCCGCAGCGACTCGGCGATGAGCTCCTCGAGCGCGATCGGCTCGGGAACGAGCGACAAGCGCCCGGACTCGATCTTCTCGATGTCAAGCACCTCGTTGATGAGGTCGAGCAGGCGCTGGCCGTTGCGCTCGGCCACCTCCACCAGCTCGTCCTGGTCCTTGTCCATCGGCCCGAGGGCGCCGCTGCGCAATAGCTGCAGCGAGCCGAGGATCGAGGTGAGCGGCGTGCGCAGCTCGTGGCTTAGCGTGGAGGTGAACTCGCTGCGCACCCGCTCCGCGGCGCGCTGCTGCGTGATGTCGCGCCCCTGCAGCACGATGGAAGCGACCCGGTTTTCCTCGTCGGCAAGCGGCGTCAGCGTCCATTCGCAGGCGAGCTCGAGGCCGTCGCGCCGCATGCAGTGCTCGCCCACGATGGTGGCGGGCTTGCCCGCGGCCACGAAATCGCTCCACCACTTCTCGGTGCGCTCGCGATCGTCGGGCCCGAGCAGCATGGTGATGCAGCTGCGCCCGACGAGCTCGGGCGCGGCGAAGCCGAACAGGTTCTCGGCCGCGGGGTTCATGTCGAGGATCGTGGCGTTGGGGTCTACCTCGAACACGGCGATCGGCGCGCGCTCGGAAAAAAGCGCCAGCTTGCGCGCCGCCGCCTGAACCTCGCGGTGCGCGTCGAGCAGGCTGTCGAGCTGCTCGCCGAGCTGCGCCTGGATCTCGGCGTTGTCGCCCGAGAGCCGCAGATAGGCCGTGCGCAGCCCGTAGGCGGCGACGAACGCCCGTCCCAGCTCGTAGGCGGCGATGACGTTGGCGACGTAGAGCAGCGGCACCGCCGTGCCGAGCAGCCGCAGAAGCTCGGTGCCATAGGCGAGAAGTACGACGTTGAAGGGCAGCATGACGGCCGCCGCGTAGATCGCGTACACCCACCACAGCGTCGAGAAGATCGGCAGGGCGCCCGCCGTGACCAGCGCGACGACGAAGGCGATGAACGCCTGCTGGCCTTCTGCGCCGGGGAAAAAGACCGCCGCGCCGTAACCCCAGCCGGCACCGAGGGCCGCAGCGCCGATGGCAAGGCGCCGCGTCCAGAGCTCCGGGCGCGCGGGCGCCGCGTCACGCCGGCGCGCCCACGCGAGAACCGCTAGCCCCGCGGCGAGCAGCAGCATCACCGCCTGCCAGAACAGCACCATCTCGAGCGGGTGCGAGCGCCACAGGAAGGCGCTCAGCACCAGGCTCAGCACGACCGTCGCGCCGGCGAGCGGCCATATCCTCCCGTACGCGTAATCGACGCGCTCGCGCAGGATCTCCGGCGTCTTCAGGTCGCGAAGACCGGCAGAAAGGTTCTGTGGCGATGCTTCTGGCATGCGGTAATCTTAAGACTCAGGCAAGCCGATGGGAAATCAGGCAACGTGAGGAAAATCGTTTCCGTATCCGAGCTGCAATTCGGCATGTACGTGGCCGAGCTCGACCGGCCATGGACCGACACGCCGTTCATGTTCCAGGGTTTCGTGCTGGAGAACGCCGAGCAGCTCGAGATCCTGAAGAAATTTTGCAAATCGGTGACCGTCGATTACGAGCGCAGCGCGCTTCCCGACCCGCTGCCGCTCAAGCCGATGAGCGTGCGCCACAGCACCCAGGTACCGGTCGAGCGGGAAGTCGAGAAGGCCAAGGTCGCGCACGTCGGCACGCAGGCCGCGGTGCGCGAAGTGCTCGCCGCGGTGCGCGCCAACAAGATGCTGGACGCGAAAAGCGTGGAGCAGGCGGTGGGCAGCATGACCGAAAGCGTGCTGCGCAATCCGGATGCCCTGGTGCTTTTCTCCCAGCTGCGCGAAAAGGGCGACTACACGCAATCGCACGCGATCGACGTCGCGGTCTACATGACCTCATTCGGCCGCTTCCTGCAGCTGCCGGTCGAGCAGATCTCGCTCCTCGGCTACCTCGGGCTCATGCAGGACATCGGCAAGCTGCGTGTACCGAACGAGATCATCGCCAAGCGCGACCGCCTGAGCGCGCTCGAGTTCGAGCAGGCGAAGAAGCACGTCGGGCATTCGGTCGAGATCCTGCGCACCGCGCACGGGCTGCCGCCGCAGCTTCCCGAGCTCGCGGCTCTGCACCACGAGCGCCGCGACGGCAGCGGTTATCCGAAAGGGCTGAAGGGCAACGACATCGGCATGCTCGGATCGATTGCGGCAATCGTCGACACGTTCGACGCGCTCACCACGCGCCGGCCCTACGCCGAGGCGGTGTCGCCGTCCACCGCCCTCAGCATGCTCTACAAGTGGCGCGGTACGTTCTTCGACGCCGGGCTCGTGGAGCAGTTCATCCGCTGCATCGGCATCTTCCCGCTCGGCAGCGTGGTGGAGCTCAACAGCGGCGAGATCGGCATCGTGATTGCCCAAAACACCGAGAAGCGGCTGCAGCCGCGGGTCATGGTGATCCGCGACGCGCACGGCAACCCGCTTAGGCCTCAGAAGCTGCTCGATCTGTCGCGCTCGCCGAAGGTCTCGGCCGACGAGGTCTACCGCATCAAGCGCACGCTCGAGTACGGCAAAGCCGCCGTGAGCGCCGAATCGCTCTTCATGACCTGAAAATCAGGGACGGACCACGATTTACTGCTTCTGGTAAATCTCCGTCCCCTTCTTCACGAACTCGACCGCCTTCTCCTTCATGCCCTGCTCGACGTAGTCGCGCACGTCCTGCGTGATCTTCATCGAGCAGAAATGCGGGCCGCACATGGAGCAGAAGTGCGCGACCTTCGCGCCTTCCTGCGGCAGGGTCTCGTCGTGGAATTCCCTGGCGGTGTCGGGGTCGAGGCCCAGGCTGAACTGGTCGGCCCAGCGGAACTCGAAGCGCGCCTTGGAAAGCGCGTTGTCGCGCACCTGCGCCCCGGGATGGCCCTTGGCGAGGTCGGCGGCGTGCGCGGCGATCTTGTACGCCATGATGCCGTCCTTGACGTCCTTCTTGTTCGGCAGCCCGAGATGCTCTTTCGGGGTGACGTAGCAGAGCATCGCCGTGCCGTACCAGCCGATCATCGCCGCGCCGATCGCGCTGGTGATGTGGTCGTAGCCGGGCGCGATGTCGGTGGTGAGCGGTCCGAGCGTGTAGAACGGCGCCTCGTCGCAATACTTGAGCTGCAGCTCCATGTTTTCCTTGATGAGCTGCATCGGCACATGGCCCGGGCCTTCGATCATCACCTGGCAGTCATGCTTCCAGGCGACCTGGGTCAGCTCTCCCAAGGTCTTCAATTCCGCGATCTGCGCCTCGTCGTTGGCGTCGTAGATCGACCCGGGACGCAGGCCGTCGCCGAGCGAGAACGATACGTCGTAGGCGGCCATGATTTCGCAGATTTCCTCGAAATGCGCGTAGAGGAAGCTCTCCTCGTGGTGCGCGAGGCACCATTTCGCCATGATCGAGCCGCCGCGCGAAACGATGCCCGTCATCCGGCTGGCGGTGAGCGGGATGAAGGGCAGACGCACGCCCGCGTGGATGGTGAAGTAGTCGACGCCCTGCTCGGCCTGCTCGACCAGCGTGTCGCGGAAGATCTCCCAGGTGAGCTCTTCGGCTTTACCGTCCACCTTCTCCAGCGCCTGGTAGATCGGCACGGTGCCGATCGGCACCGGGCTGTTGCGGATGATCCACTCGCGCGTCTCGTGGATGTGCTTGCCGGTGGAGAGGTCCATGACAGTGTCGGCGCCCCAGCGGATTGCCCAGGTCATCTTGTCCACTTCCTCGCCTATCGAGGAGCTCACTGCCGAGTTGCCGATGTTGCAGTTGATCTTCACCAGGAAATTGCGGCCGATGATCATCGGCTCGCTCTCCGGGTGATTGATGTTCGCCGGGATGATGGCGCGGCCGCGCGCCACCTCGCTTCTCACGAACTCGGGGGTGATCGCCTTGGGCAGGCTGGCGCCGAAGGATTCCCCGGGGTGCTGAAAACTCAGGGACTCGACGAGCTTCTGCGTCTCCCGGGTGGCGATGAATTCCATTTCGGGAGTGACGATGCCCCGCTTCGCGTAGTGCATCTGCGTGATGCACCGGCCTTTTCTCGGCTTGCGGTGCAGGTCGAAACGCAACTCGGCGAGCTTCGGGTCTTCCAGTCTCGCTCTTCCGTATGCGGAACTCGGTCCCGGCAAAAGCTCGGTGTCGTTGCGCGCAAGGACCCACCTTTCCCGCAGCGGAGCGAGGCCCTTGCGGATATCGATCTTCGCCGCCGGGTCGGTGTACGGCCCGGAGGTGTCGTAGACGTGCAACGGCGGGTTGGCGCCGTGTTGCACGATCTCGCGCATCGGCACGTGCAGCGGGCCGACATAGATCTTGCGCGAATTGGCAAGGGGCTTGACCGCCGCCTCGTCGACGTGGGCGGTGGCGGCTAGAAACTTCGGGTTCGCGTTCATCTGGTTCCCTTCGGCGGCATTACCCGCATCAGGTTCAATGGGTCTCTCTCACCCGGCGCGCCGATCGAACGGCTGTGGCGCCAGGACCCCGTATTCCGAGCCGGTAATTCTAGCCACTATTGCGAGGGTCGAGCACCCGCGCTCGCGATAGGGTCTTCGACGAGGCAATTACATCCGTAACCGCCCCCGGGTGCTCGTGAAACGCAGGCGGAATTGACCGCGGTCAATCTCACGCCCGGAGGTACAAATGAGATTTCGGCTCGTGATGATGGCTGCCGTTGCGGCGCTTGCCGCCGGCTGCGCCAAGCAGGAAGCGAAAATTGAAAGCCCGCGTCCGGTACGCACCGCCATCGTCGCCGAAGGCGGCGCCGTCGAATGGGCGCTCTCCGGCGAAGTACGGGCGCGCTACGAAACCCGGCTCGCTTTCCGCCTTCCCGGCCAGATGCTCGAGCGCAAGGTCGAGGTCGGCGACCTTGTGAAAGCCGGCCAAGCGGTGGCAGTGCTCGACGCGCGCGACGCGCGGCTTGGCGACGCCTCGGCGAGAGCGCAGCTCGCCCAGGCCGAATCGCAGGCGGCGCTCGCGGAAGCCGACCTCCAGCGCTTCGCCGGGCTGCGCGCGAAGAACTTCATCAGCCAGGCCGAGTACGATCGGCGCGAGGCGCAGGCGTACCAGGCACGCGAGCAGGCCGCCGCGGCGCGCGCCCAGGCCGCGCAGGCCGCCAATCAGGTGACCTACACCCTGCTCACCGCGCCGCATGCCGGGGTCATTACCGCGCTCGAAGCAGAAGCTGGCCAGGTGCTGTCCGCCGGGCAGACCGTGGCGCGCCTCGCGCGTCCCGAAGAGCTCGAGGTGGCGGTGAGCGTCCCCGAGCACCGCCTGGAAGCCTTCAGGGACACCGGAGAATACGAAGTTCGGTTGTGGTCCGCGCGAGGCAAGTCCTACCGCGGCCGGCTGCGCGAGCTCTCTCCCATCGCCGACCCGGCGAGCCGCACCTACGCCGCGCGCATCTCGCTGCAGGACGAGGATGGCGGCCTGGCTATCGGCATGACCGCCGAGCTGCGGGTGCGCGCCCCCGGCGATGCGGTGGCGCAGGTGCCGCTGAGCGCGCTGTTCCACCGCGACGGCAGGCCGGCCGTCTGGGTCCTCGATAACGACCGCGTGCGGCTGGTGGAAGTGAGCACCGGTGAAGTGGCCGGCAATACGGTGGCCATCCAAGCCGGCGTGCAGGCCGGCCAGCGCATCGTCACCGCGGGGGTCAACCGGCTTGCCGACCGCCAGCGCGTCGCCCCGATCGACGCGCCGCGCGGCGCGCCGCAGCTCATCGCCGGCCAGCCATGAAGGCCAACCTCACCGAACGGGTGCTGCGGCACCGCGCGCTCACGCTTTTCTTTCTCCTGCTTGTCACCCTCGCCGGGCTGCTCTCGTACGCCACTTTGGGCCTCAAGGAGGAGCCCGAGTTCAAGTTCAAGGTGATGGTGGTGCGGGTATTGTGGCCGGGAGCGAGCGCCGAGGAGATTGCCCGGCAGGTCACCGACAAGCTCGAGCGCAAGCTGCAGGACACGCCGAACCTGGATTACGTGCGCAGCTATTCCAAGCCGGGCGAGTCGGTGATCTTCGTCAACCTGCTGGGCGAGACGCGCGCGCGCGACGTCGATGACACCTGGTACCAGGTGCGCAAGAAAGTCGCCGACATGCGTGCCGAGCTCCCCGCCGGGATCGTCGGCCCGTTCTTCAACGACGAGTTCGGCGACACGTACTCCAACATCTACGCCCTGTCGGGCGAGGGCTTCGGCTACGCCGACGTCAAGACCTACGCCGACGTGCTGCGCGCCGAGCTCCTGCGCGTGCCGGGCGTGGAGAAGGTGGATCTCCTCGGGGTGCAGGACGAGAAGATCTGGGTGGAGTTCTCGCACAAGAAGCTCGCGACTCTCGGGGTGGACCCGCAGCAGCTCTTCAGCGTGCTCGCACAGCAAAACCAGGTGGCGCCCTCGGGCCGGGTGGTGACCGACGACGCGAACCTGCAGGTGCGCGTCACCGGTGGATTCGAGTCGGTGCAGGCGATCGAGTCGGTCGCGGTGCGCGTGAACGGGCGCAGCTTCCGCCTCGGCGATGTCGCGACGGTGCGGCGCGGCTATGCGGATCCGCCGACGGCGAAGATGCGCCACCAGGGGCGCGAGGTCGTCGGGGTCGCCGTCACCATGCGCCGCGGCGGCGACGCGGTCGCGCTCGGCCGCGGGCTCGAAAAAGCAGTGCAGCACCTGCAAGCGCGGCTCCCGGTCGGCCTGGAGATCGCCACGGTCGCCGACCAGCCGCAAGTCGTGCGCCGCTCTGCCGCCGAATTCAACCGCTCGCTCGCGGAGGCCGTCGCCATCGTGCTCGCGGGGAGCTTCCTGTCGCTCGGCCTGCGCACCGGGCTGGTCGTGGCGCTCAGCATCCCGATCGTGCTGGCGATCACCTTCCTCGGCATGAACCTCGCGGGCATCGAGCTGCACCGCATCTCGTTCGGCGCGCTGATCATCGCGCTCGGCCTGCTGGTGGACGACGCGATGATCGCGGTCGAGATGATGGCGCGCAAGCTCGAGGAGGGTCTCGACAAGCTGCGCGCTGCAAGCTTCGCCTACTCGAGCACCGCCTTCCCCATGCTGACGGGCACGCTGATCACCGCGGCGGGCTTCATGCCGATCGGCCTGTCGCGTGCCAGCGCTTCCGAGTACACGAGCTCGCTCTTCTGGGTGACGTTGATCGCGCTGCTGACGTCGTGGGTGGTGGCGGTGACTTTTACGCCCTACCTTGGGACCTTGCTCCTGAAGTCCACGGCAGCAAAGCACGACAGCTACGAGAGCCCTTTCTATCGCCGATTCCGCGCCACGGTCGAGCGCTGCATCGAGCATCGCTGGAAGACGATCGGCGTCACGCTGGCGATCTTCGCGGCCTCCATGGCGCTGTTCCAGCTCGTTCCCAAGCAGTTCTTCCCGAGCTCCAACCGGCCGGAGATGGTGATCAGCCTGCGCCACGCCGAGGATGCGAGCTTCGCGCTTACCGAAGCCAACGTGAAGAAAGTCGAGCATCTGCTCGCGTCGGACGAGGACGTGGCGCAGTACACGAGCTACGTCGGGCGATCCAGCCCGCGGTTCTACCTGCCGCTGATGCAGGAGGAGTTCAGCTCGCCCAATTACGCCGAGATCGTCGCCGTGGCGCACGATTCGAAAGCGCGCGAGCGCGCCATGGCGCGGCTGCGCCAGGCGTTCGAGCGCGATTTCCCCGAGCTGCGCGCGCGCATCGAGCGTCTCCCGAACGGACCGCCGGTGGGCTACCCGGTGCAGTTCCGCGTGAGCGGCGAGGACCCGGAAAAGGCCACGCGCTATGCGCGCGAGGTAGCGGACGTGGTGCGCGCACATCCGGCGACGGTCGACGTCAATCTCGACTGGCATGAGCGCCAGCGCGCGCTCCGGCTGGTGGTCGACCAGGACAAGGCGCGGGCGCTCGGCCTTACCAGCGCGCAGATCCGCCATTCCCTGGCGAGCAACCTCTCGGGGGTCGCCGTTACGGACTTTCGCGAAGGCGAGCGCACGATCGAAGTGGTGGCGCGTGCGCAGACCGACGAGCGCACGCTGGCGGGGGCGGTAGCCGACGTCAATATCTACACCCCCTCCGGCAAGTTCGTTCCGATCGCGCAGGTCGCGCGGGTCGAGCTGGCGCTCGAGGAAGCGCGCACCTGGCGGCGCAACCGCTTGCCCACCATCACGGTGCGGGCCGACGTGCTGGACGGCGTCCAGGCGCCCGACGTCACCGAGGCGCTGCTGCCGCAGCTCGAGCCGCTGCGCTCGAAGCTGCCACCGGGTTACTACCTGGACGCCGGCGGCTCCTGGCACGAGAGCCGGACCAACGAGGGCGCGATCCAGGCGGTGTTCCCGGTCATGCTCCTCGTCGTGGTGACGCTGCTCATGCTGCAACTGCAGAGCTTCTCGAAGGTCGCCATGGTGCTGCTCACCGCGCCCCTGGGCATGATCGGCGTGGTCGGTGCGCTGCTCGTCTTCCACGCCCCCATGGGCTTCGTCGCCCAGCTCGGCATCATTGCCCTCTTCGGCATGATCATGCGCAACTCGGTCATCCTGGTCGACCAGATCCGCCAGGACATCGAAGCCGGGCACGACGCCTGGACCGCGATCCGGGAGTCGGCGGTGCGGCGGTTCCGGCCGATCATGCTCACCGCCGCGGCGGCGGTGCTCGCGATGATCCCGCTCACGCGCAGCGAGCTCTGGGGACCGATGGCCATGGCGATCATGGGCGGGCTGATCGTCGCCACGGTGCTTACCCTGCTGTTCGTGCCGGCGCTCTATGCCGCGTGGTACCGGGTGCGGCGCCCGGGTGCGATAGAATCGAAGCTCTCCCTGAAGGCATCCGGCGATGGACCTCGAACAAGCGCGTACCAACATGGTTGAGCAGCAAATCCGCCCCTGGGAGGTGATCGACCAGGAAGTCCTCGACCTGCTCTATGTCGTGCCCCGCGAGGAGTTCGTGCCGCCGCAATACCATTCGCTCGCCTTCTCGGATATCGAGCTGCCGATCGGCGAAGGCCAGCGCATGTGGTTCCCGAAGATCGAGGCTCGCGTGCTGCAGGCGCTCGGCGTGCGCAAGACCGACAGGGTGCTCGAGGTCGGGACCGGAAGCGGCTACTTCACGGCGCTCCTCGCGCACCGTGCAGCGCACGTCTATTCGATCGAGATCAGTCCCGCGCTCGCCATGTTCGGCCGGCGTAACCTCCAGCGCCACGGCGTCGACAACCTCACCCTGGAAACCGGCGATGCGGCGCACGGCTGGGCGCGGTACGCGCCGTATGACCTCATCGTGCTCACCGGCTCGACCCCCGTGCTGCCGCACGCCTTCGTCGAGCAGCTTGCGCCCGGCGGGCGCTTGTTCGCCGTCGTCGGCGAGGCCCCGGTCATGACCGCCCGGCTGTGCACCTCGACGGCGCCCGGCGCCTGCTCGAGCATCGACTTGTTCGAGACGGTGCTCGCGCCGCTCGTGAACTGCGAGCAGCGCTCGCGCTTCCGTTTCTAGCGGCATGCGGCAGATCACCCCGGCGCAGCTTGCGGCCTGGCTCGCGGAGGCAGACCGCGAAAAGCCGCTGCTGCTCGACGTGCGCGAGCCCTGGGAATACCAGGCGGCGCGCATCGACGGCTCGCAGCCCGTGCCGATGCGCGAGATACCCGCGCGCGTCGGGGAGCTCGACTCGAGCAGGGATCTGGTGGCGATCTGCCACCACGGCGGGCGCAGCATGCAGGTCGCCATGTTTCTCGAAAAACAGGGGTTCACGCGCGTGCATAATCTCGTGGGGGGAATCGATGCCTGGTCTCGCACCGTCGACCCGGCGGTACCGCTGTATTAGGGAGCTCTTGGTCGCGGCGTCGCTCGCTGCCGCGCCGCTTCACGCGGCCGCCGAGGATCTGCTGCAGGTCTACCGCGACGCACAGCGCTACGACGCGGTTTACGCGGCGGCGCGCCATACGCTCGAAGCCGGCCGCGAGCGGCTGCCCCAGGGCCGTGCGCTCGTCCTGCCGACGCTGAACCTCACCGGCAACGCGACGCGCTCGCGCATCGACTCGGAATCGCGCGACCCGGCCGTGCAGCCGAGCTTCGTGCGCAACCCGAGCTCGATCGGCTACACGCTGACGCTCGCGCAGCCGATCTTCCGGCCGCAGAACTGGCTGCAGTACCGGCAGGCCGAGTTCCAGGTGGCGCAGGCCGAGGCGGCCTTCGGCCAGGCGGGCCAGGATCTCATCGTGCGCGTCGCGCAAGCGTACTTCGACGTGCTCGCGGCGCAGGACACGCTCGCGCTCGTGCAGGCGCAGAAGGCCGCGACCTCCGAGCAGCTGGCGCAAGCCAAGCGCAACTTCGAGGTCGGTACCGCGACGATCACCGACACGCACGAGGCGCAGGCCCGCTACGACCTCATCGGCGCGCAGGAGATCGCCGCGCAAAACGACCTCGAGAACAAGAGGCGGGCGCTGCAGCTCGTCAGCGGCAAGGAATACCACGACCTCAAGCCGCTGCGCGCCGACGTGAGGCTGGCGCCGCCCAACCCGAACAACATGGAGACCTGGGTCGAACTCGCCGAAAAGCAAAGCTACCCGGTGCTGATCCAGGGAGCCGGCGCCGAAGTGGCGGCGCTGGAGGCGAAGCGGGCGAGCGCGGCGCATCTGCCGACGCTCGATGCGGTCGCCACCTACGGCCAGACCGGCCAGAGCGCCTCGACGACGACCTCCGTGGGTTCGGACATCACCACGACCACCCTCGGACTGCAGTTCGCGCTGCCGCTCTACCAGGGCGGGTCGATCGATTCGCGCGAGCGCGAGGCGGCCGCGCTTTCGCTCAAGGCGAGAGAGGACCTGGAAAACGCACGCCGCAGCGCCGCGCTCACCAGCCGCCAGACCTATCTCACGGTGATCAACGGCATCGCACAGGTCGGCGCGCTCGAGCAGGCGCTCGTATCTTCGAAGAGCGCCCTGGACTCCAACAAGCTCGGCTACGAAGTCGGCGTGCGCATCAACATCGACGTCCTCAACGCCCAGCAGCAGCTCTTCTCCACCCAGCGTGACCTGGCGCTCGCCCGCTACAACACCATCACCAACCAGCTGCGCCTCAAGGCCGCCGCCGGCAGCCTGCGCGAGGAAGACCTCGACGAGGTCAACCGCGCCCTCGCCCCGTAATCAGGGACGGACCACGTTTTTTGGATTGAGAAGTCTCAGACAAACCGCAAGATGACGCTCGGTCGCTCCGCGATGTAGCGCGCATAGCCGTTTCCCGGCCTCGGACATCGCGGCGCGCTTTTGCGAGTCCCCGAGGAGCGATAGCGCTTCCTTGATGGCAGCCTGCGCGTCGGTCACCTGGATTGCCGCGCCGGCCTCGAGCGCGAGCCGCGTCGCCTCGGCGAAGTTGAATGTGCTCGGGCCGATGACGACCGGCGTGCCGGCGGCGAGCGCCTCGATCAGGTTCTGTCCGCCAAGCGGCAGGAACGAGCCGCCGATCACTGCGACGTCGCTTGCTGCGAAATAGAAGGCCATCTCGCCCATCGTGTCGCCCAGGTGTACCCGGTCCTGCGGCGCCGGTGCCGGGGCGCGCGTGCGGCGCGACTGCGCAAGTGCGGCGACCTCGTCGAAGCGCTGGGGGTGCCTCGGCACCACGACTGCGAGAAGGTTGCCGGCGGGTGGAAGGTGCTCGAGGAGCAGCTTCTCTTCGCCCTCGCGCGTGCTCGCGAGCAGCAGGACCGGCCGTCCGAGCGCCGCGCGCCAGGCCTGCCCGGACTCGAGCTGGCGCGCATCCGGCTCGACGTCGAACTTGAGGTTGCCGGTCACCTGGGCCGCGCCTGCGCCGAGCGCGCGCAGGCGCTCGGCATCGGCTGCACTTTGCGCGCACACCGCCGCGAGGCTCGCGAACGCCGGGCGCGTAAGACCGGGCCAGCGGGCGTAGCCGCGCGCGGATTTTTCGGACATGCGCGCGTTCGCAAGAACCACCGGCACGCCGTTCGCCTTGCAGGCGGCGAGAAGGTTCGGCCACACCTCGGTCTCCATCAGCACACCGAGGCGCGGCCGGAAGTGCTCGAGGAAGCGCCGGACCGTCTGCGGAAAGTCGTACGGCAGGTAAGCGACGGGCACCGATTCGCCGTAAACCTGCTTCAGTGTTTGCCGCCCGGCCGCGGTGGTGCAAGTGATGAGCAGCGCATGGTCCGGCAGCGCCCTGCGCAGCATCTGCACGAGCGGAGCCGCGGCGCGCGCCTCGCCTACGGAAACCGCGTGCACCCACACGAGCTTCTCGCTCCTCGGACTGGCGTAGCGTCCGAGGCGCTCGGCGACGAAGCTGCGATAGCCGGGCTCGCGCCGCCCGCGCCACCAGAGCCGCAGCAGCAGGGCCGGCAATGCGATGCGCAGCAGCGCGGTATAGAGGCGCCTCATGCGAGGCTTTTCAGCACCTCGAAAACTCCCGGCGGCTTTCCTGGCGCGCCGACGTTTCTCGCTTTCGCGGCACCGTAAAGGCCGGTAAGCGCCGGGTCGGATCCGCAATAAATGCCGACCGTCGGCACACCGAGCGCCGCGGCGAGATGCGTGAGGCCGCTATCGAGGCCGACCACGCCTTTCGCGCCGAGCAGCACTTCGGCGAGCTCGTCGATCGGCTTGCGATCCGGCACCAACGCCTGTCCGATGCCCTGCGCGATGCGCTCGGCTCGGCTTCTTTCTTCCCCGCTTCCCCAGGGCAGCACGACCGGCAGCGCAGCCGCGCGCCCGAGCTCGATCCAGCGGCTCTCCGGCCAGAGCTTGTCGGCGCGGCTCGTCATGGTCAAGAAGACCGCATAGGCGCCGGAGTCGCCGGCGGCGTTGCCCTTCAAGCCGTAGTCGCAAGCGCCCTCCACCGCGTAGCCGAGCGCCGCAGCCGTCAATCGGCGGTTACGTTCCACCGCGTGCAATGGCCGCGGCACTTCGTGCACCACTTCATAGAACCGAGCCGCGATCGGCTCGCGCGCGCTCGCCCTGTCCATGCCGTGCTTGCGCCCGGCTGCGAGCCGCGTGACCAGCGCGCTCTTGAGCAGCCCCTGCGTGTCGATCACCACGTCGTAGCGCTCGGCGGCGACATTGCGCCGGAAGGCGGCGATTTCGCGCCATGCGGCCGCGCTCCACAGCGCGCCGCGCCAGCGCCGCAAAGCCACGGGGATCACGCGGCGCACCGAGCGGTGCATGCGCGCAACCGCCGCGAACGCCTCCTCGACCACCCAGTCGATCCGCGCGCCGGCGCAGTTGCGCGCCGCGTCGCTCACTGCCGGGCAGTTATGAACCACGTCGCCGAGCGAGGAAGTCTTGACGAAAAGGATGCGCGGCATTGATTAGAATAGGCCCGCCGATTCTACGGCGCATTTCTAACTGGAGACACTTGACCGACGCCCCCCGGGCTCAGCTCTCGGCCGTCCTCATCACCCGCAACGCCGCGCCCGTTCTCGATGCCTGTCTCGAGAGCCTCGCGTTCGCCGACGAGATCGTGGTCGTCGACTCGTCGAGCAACGACGGCACCCAGGAAATCGCCGAGCGCCGCGGCGCGCGCGTGGTGCAGAAGGAGTGGCTCGGCTTCGGGCGCCAGAAGCAGTTCGCCGTCGAGCAGGCGCGCCACGACTGGGTGCTGTGCCTCGACGCCGACGAGCGCGTTTCGCCCGAGCTTGCGGCCAGCATCCTTGCGGCGCTCGCGGCGCCCGTCTCTCCCGTCTACAGGATGGCGCGGCGCAACCGCTTCCTCGGGCGCTGGCTCGCGCACGGCGAGGGCTATCCCGACTGGAGCCCGCGACTCTTCAACCGCATGAACGCGCGCTGGAGCGACGACCTGGTGCACGAGAAGGTGCTCTACGCGGTCACGCCCGGAACGCTGCAGGGCGACCTGATGCACGACTCCTCCGACGATCTCACCGCGTACCTGGATCGGCAGAACCGCTATACCACCCTCGCCGCGCGGCAGGCGTACGAGCGCGGGCGCAGCGCGGGCATATTTCATCTGCTCGCCTCGCCCGTGGTGCGCTTCTTCAAGTTCTACGTCCTGCGGCTGGGATTTCTCGACGGCAAGCCGGGGCTGCTGCACATCTCGATCGGCTGCATGAACAGCTACATGAAATACGCGAAGCTCATCGAATTGCGCAAGGCGGATAATGGGAACTGACAGAAAAATGGGGTCAGACCCCTTCCTTTGGACGGTGCCTGCCATCTCATGAAAGGGGTCTGACCCCATTTTTTATGAAGGTCCTGGTCACGGGGGTCGCCGGCTTCATCGGCATGCACTGCGCCAGCCGGCTTCTGGCGCGCGGCGACGAGGTGCTCGGGATCGACAACCTGTCGCCCTACTACTCGGTGGAGCTGAAGAAAGACCGCCTGAAGCAGCTGCAGGGGCTCGAATTCCAACAGATCGACATCGCGGACTCGGCGGCGCTGGAAGAATGCTTCGCAACCGGAAAACCGCAAGCGGTGCTGCACCTCGCGGCGCAGGCGGGCGTGCGCTATTCGCTCGAGAATCCGCAGTCGTACGTGCAGTCGAACCTCGTCGGCTTCGCGAATGTCCTGGAGTGCTGCCGCCGCCATGCGCCGCGGCACCTGGTCTTCGCCTCGAGCTCGAGCGTCTACGGCACGAACGCCAAGCTGCCCTGGTCGGAGACGGACAACGTCGACCACCCGGCGAGCCTCTATGCGGCCACCAAGAAGGCGAACGAGCTCATGGCGCACGCGTACAGCCACCTGTACGCGTTGCCGGCGACGGGCCTGCGGTTCTTCACGGTCTACGGACCCTGGGGCCGTCCCGACATGTCGCCGATGCTTTTCGCCCGCGCCATCATGGAAGGAAAGCCGCTGCAGGTCTTCAACCATGGCGATATGCAGCGCGACTTCACTTATATCGACGACATCGTCGAAGGCACTCTGCGGGTACTGGACAAGCCTTCGCGCTACGCCATCTATAACATCGGCAATCACCAGCCGGTGGGCCTGCTCGACTACATCGCGGCACTCGAGCGCGCGCTCGGAAAGAGGGCCGCGCTCGAGATGCGGCCGATGCAGCCGGGCGACGTGAAGGCCACTTACGCCGACACCCGGGCGCTCGCAAATGCGGTGGGATTCGCGCCGACGACGCCGCTCGGCGACGGTCTCGAGCGCTTCGCCGGGTGGTTTAGGCACTATTACGGCTACAAATGACGCATTGCGCAGGCAGAATGGCGCCATGCGCCAAGCGATTGCATTGGCCGTCTCCGGCGTCCTCTCGCTTGCCGGCTGCGCCGTCACCGACGAGAAATACCCCGCCGGCTGGGACCCGCTACCCTCGCCCCGATCGGCCGATTGCGCGCGCTTTGCCGGAAGCTATGCGGACCGCGGCGAGATGAGGGCCTCGGCAAGCCAGCCGTCGCTCACCTACGGCCTGTTCGGCCATCACGCCCCCTGGCGGAGCGCACGGCGCGTGGATTTCGCACTGCCGCAGCCCGGGGTGCTCGAGATCACGACATGGGACGCGGAGAAGCCGCTCCTCAAGCGCACGCTCACTTCGGCTGCCGGCGAGGTCGCATGCAAGGACGGCCGCCTCATCGTGCGCAACAAGCGCTGGGTGGCGGCCGACATCGTGGCAGGCCGCGAAGAAATCACCCTCGAATTCAGCGACGCAGGCGCCCAGCTCGTCGCGCATGTCCTGGAATCCACCTACGGAGCGATCTTCGCCGTGGTGCCGATCGCGGGCACCAGCGCCCATTGGTACCGCTTCGCGCGCCTCGCCCGGTGAGCCCCCTGCCGCGTTCCGAGGAGATCGTCCGGTTTCACGACCAAGCGCTCGCCACGCCGCGGGAACCGGCAGGCGCCGAGGCCGGCGCGTGGGCCGCGATCGAAGCCAACCACTGGCACAACGCCCGGCTCTGGGGCGAGGAGGACCTGGCGCGCCGCAGGCACGCGCCCGACTCCGAGATCGCCGGCAACAAGCGCGCGATCGACCACCACAACCAGAAGCGCAACGACGCCATCGAGCGCATCGACGAGGCGCTTCTCGCTTCACTTGAAATGATTCCCCGGAAAGACAGTGCAAGGCTCAACTCCGAAACCGCCGGGGCGATGGTCGATCGCCTCTCGATCCTCGCGCTCAAGATCAAGGCGATGCGTACCCAAACCGAGCGCACCGACGTGGATCGCGAGCACATCGAAACCTGCCGGGCGAGACTCGAAAGACTGATGCAGCAGCGAAGAGACCTTGCCGGCTGTCTCGACCGGCTGCTTGCCGAGTGCGCGCGCGGCGAGAGCTACTTCAAGGTCTACCGACAGTTCAAGATGTACAACGACCCGAATCTCAATCCCGCCGTCTACAACGAGACGAGGCGCTCCACCTGCTCGTAGACCAGCGCGTCGGGAAGCTCGGCCACCGCCTTTTCCGCTTCCAGCCACAGCGCTTTCGGGCCGCGCGGGGCCCAGTTGACCGGCCCCGGAGACACGTCGGATTCGGCGAACAGGCCGAGCACCCCGCCGGGGCTCGCGGCGGCGAAGTGCATCAGGCCCGAGTCCGGAAAGATGCTGGTTCTTGCGCGCCAGAGGAGGCCGAGCGCCTCCAGGATCGGCCCGCGGAACGGGTGGATCTGGGGCGCGCGCGCGTCGAGCACCGGCTGCGCGATCGCGTCGTCGCCGGGATAGAGCGGGTCAGCGGAACGGCCGGGGGTCCACATGAAGAGCGTGTCGAGACCCCACGCCCGCTTGAAGTGCGCGCTCCAGCGCAGCACCTGCTCGGTGCTCGGCTGCTTCTTCTGGCGCCGCGCGCCCAGTCCGAGCACGATAAAGTTGGTGATTTTGCGCTCTTTCAACCAGCGCACGGCGAAGGCTCTCGATGGATTGGAAAGTACGTAATGGGGCCACGGCGGGTTCGCCGGCGCGGCGATGCCAAGCGGCGCAAGCATGGCAAGCAAACGGTCCATCTCGTGCACGCCCGGCGCGAGCGGCAGGGGATCGGAGACGTTGCTTGCGCCGTAGGCCACCGAGCGCGCACCGCGCACCGCGAGCGCACGGCGCACTGCGCGCGGCGAATACTCCCCGTTCGCGACGATGACCCAGTCGAAGCGCTTCCGGCGCAGCTTCCAGTGCAGCGCAAGGTTCTGGAACGCCGCCGCGATGCGCACCTTGCCGCCGTGGCGCACGCGTGAATAGACCCACAGCCGGTCGATGTGCCGGTTGCCCTCCACCACCCAGGCGTTGTAGTCGTTGGCGAGCAGATGCACCTCGGCCTGCGGGCGGCTCGCCTTGAGGTGCGCGAGCATCGGCGTGGTGAGCAGCAGGTCGCCGAGCTTATCGCGCTTGACGATCAGGACCTTCATGCACCTCGATTGCGGCGAGCGGGTTACCCGGCAGGCTACGTAGTGGGCAGGCTTGCGGTGTTTGTTCCACTGAAGAATTGAATGAATCGTTGCAGAAGCGAGCCACCGCGTGCTCCAGGCACACCGGCTGCGCGCAGTCCTTCACCTCGCAGTGCTGCGCGCCGAGCGCTTCAAGCCGCACGCGCCGGAAGTCGGGCTGGCGCGGCATGGCGTTGCGCCACGCCTGCGTGGGCCCGTAAAACACCGTGGTTGGGACGCCCATGGCGGCCGCGACGTGATGCAAGCCGGTGTCGGTGGTGTAGAGCTGCGCGAGCTGGCCGAGCTCGCGCAGCAGATCTTCGAGCTGCGGAAAGAAGACGAACTGGGTCGCGGGCGGAGCGCCCGCCTCGAGCAGCGGCTTCGCGCCTTCGTCGGCGGCGTTGACAAGGATACGTAACGGCTTTCCCGGATGGCGCGCGCGCAACGTCGCAGCGAGCAGGCGCAGGACTTCCGGGCCCATGGTGCGGCGCGGCTCGTCGGACACCGGTCCGATGCCGATGGCGGCCGGGTTCGAAGCTCTTTGGGCGGCGAGGCCGGCAACGCGCAGCTCTCGCGGCTGCGGCAGGTCCGGCTCGAAGTGCTGCGCGACGCGCCAAGCGGGCTCCGATTGCAGCGGCTCGGGCGGGAGGCTCGGATACTCGGGATAGACGTCCGCGAAGCGCCGGTCGACGTAGATCTTGCGGCGCGCGCGTACCAGCCGGCCCACCCAGCGCACCTGATTGCCGAAGGCCCAGATCGCGAGAAGCGCATCGAAGCGCGGCTCGAGCGCGAGGCGCAGAAGCCTCGCGAGCAGCGACAGGCGGTTCGAGAAACCGAGGATCCTCACACCCTTCTCGCCGGCGAGGAGCGGCGCGTACTTGGAGCGGATGAGCAGCGTGAGCTCGTCCTGCGGGAAGCTGTCGGCGTACTGGCGCACCGTCGCATAGGCGATAAGCGAGTCCCCGAGCTTGCCGCGGATGAGAAAAACGATCCTGCGGCGCACGCTTAGCTGCCGGTGCTGTATTCCGGAACCCAGCCGCGCAGCTTCGCGCGCACCGCGCCGGGCGCGCAGTCGCCGGGGTTCGCCAGCCAGGCGAGGACTTCGCCGACCAGATCGTTGTGCTCCGGCAAGCGCGCCTGCGCGACCCTGAGCTTGGGATGCGGCGTCGGCAGCGTCTTCTCGGCGTCGGCGAGCGGCTCCTCGTAGAGCTTCTCCCCGGGCCGCAGTCCGGTGTACTCGATGCGGATGTCGTTCTCCGCGTAGCCCGAGAGCCGGATCAGCTCTCTTGCGAGATCCGCGATCTTCACCGGCTCGCCCATGTCGAGCACGAAGATCTCGCCCCCCTTGCCCATCATCGCCGCCTGCAGCACGAGCTGCGCCGCCTCGGGGATCGACATGAAATAGCGCCTGATCTCAGGATGCGTGACCGTGACCGGCCCGCCGCGCGCGATCTGCTGGCGAAACCGCGGCACCACGCTGCCGGTCGAGCCGAGCACGTTGCCGAAGCGCACGATCACGAACTCGGTGCGGCCGGCGGGCTGCAGCGCCTGGCAGACGATTTCCGCCAGGCGCTTGGAGGCGCCCATGACGTTCGCCGGGTTGACCGCCTTGTCGGTCGATACCAGCACGAACCTTTCCGCGCCGCTCGCCCGGGCCGCGCGCGCGACGACGACCGTGGAGAGCACGTTGTTCGCGACTGCCTGGAAGGCGTTCTCTTCCTCCATGAGCGGCACATGCTTGTAAGCGGCGGCATGAAACACCACCGCCGGCTGGTAGCGCTCGAAGATCTGCTGCACCCGGCTTGGATCCTTCGCGTCGCCGATCGCCGCGGCGATCGCCGGACCGGCTTGCCGGTCACGGAATTCCTGCTCGATCGAGTAGAGCGCGAATTCCGAGCTGTCGAAAAGCACGATCCGCGCCGGCGTGAAGCGCGCGATCTGGCGGCACAGCTCCGAGCCGATCGAGCCGCCGGCGCCGGTGACGAGCACCGTCTTCGCGTCGAGGAACGCGTGCAGCCCGGCCTCGTCGAGCTGCACCGGATCGCGCCCGAGCAGGTCGTCGAGCTCGAGCGCGCGCAGCGCCGAGATGCTCACCTTGCCGGCGACGATGTCGGCGAGCGCCGGCACGGTCATCACCGAAAGCCCTGCGCCCTTGCACAGATCGACGGCGCGCCGGCGTTCCTGGTGCGTGGCGCTCGGCATGGCGATCACCGCCTGCGTCACGCCGAGGCGCTGGGCGACTTCGCCGACCCGATCGACAGCCCCGTAAACCTTCACGCCCATCACTTCTGCGCCGCGCTTGGTCGCATCATCGTCGAGCAGGCCGATTACCGCCCATTGCGGACTGGCGGCCAGGTCCTTGAGCAATCCCGCAGCGGCATTGCCCGCGCCGATTACCAGCACCGGCGTGGCGTGCGGCTTTACGATCAGGGGAAGCAGCCGGCCTTCCTTCCAGGCGCGGTACGCGAGCCGGTTGCCACCCATCGCCGCAGCGAGAAGAAGCGGCGTCAGCACGTACACCGTGCGCGGCACGGGGATGCCGATGCGCAGGAACGCGAGCACCGCCGGTACCGCAAGCGCCGCAAGCCCCACGGCGAACACGATGCGCTGCAGGTCGGGCAGGCTCGCGTAGCGCCAGAGGCCGCGGTACAGGCCGAGGGCCAGGAAGATCGCAACGTGGACCATGAGCACCCAGGGCAGCCGGTCCAGCATCAGCGCCTGGTACTCGGGCGGGATGTCGAAATTGAAGCGCAGCCAGAACGCCGCCATCCAGGCGAGCGCGGCGGCCAGGGCGTCGTGAACGAAGACGATGACCCGGCGGATGCTCATGCGCCTTGTGACCTGCGCGCGGCGAGCGCGCGCATCAGCCGACCAGCGGATTGAGCACCGCGAGCCCGCGGAAACGGCCAAAGTCGCGATCCGCGGACCACAACTCGCGCACGCCATGCTCGATGCACAGCGCGGCGATGCGGGCATCGTGGACCTGCGGTCCCGCGACGCGCGATGCCTCGAGGACGGTCCGCAATGGCTCCCAGTGGTTGCCCGCCTCGGCCAGCAGCGCGAGCGTCGGCGACTCGAGCCACGCGGTGACCTGGTCGAGCGCGCGCGCCAGCGGCGTCGGCGGCAAAAAGATGCGCGGATGGGTGACGATCGCGAGGAACTCGTGCAGGCACGGCCAGGGAATTGCCCAGAGCGCGCTGCCTTCGGCGAGCTGCCTCAGGCGCTCGCGGGCCGCCTCGTGGAACGGCGCTTCCTCGCGATGCGCGTAGACGAGGATATTGGTGTCGACGGCGATCAACCGCCGCGGCCTTCGTAGGCGAGCGCGCGCAGGCTGTCCCACCCCGCCTGCCGTGCCGCGGGCTGCAGGCCCTTTCCCTTGAAGCTCGCCTTGCGCAGCCGGAACGCGCCCGCGGTCTTCTTCTCGCTGATGACGCGCCGCAGGCCGAGCTCCACCAGCGCCCGCAGCGTCACGCCTTCGCGCGCGGCGAGCTTGCGCGCCTCTTCCAGCAGAGGGTCGGCAATCTCGATGGTGGTCTTCATATGGGTACCCATATTCTAGCACTCGTCGCGGCGGTGCCGCGCCCAGCGCAGGTCGATCCAGACCGCAGCGGCGGCGAGCGCCGCGGCTGCGCCGAAAAAGGCGCTCCACTGGATGAGCGGCGCCTGGCTCCGCGCAAGCAGCGCCACCGCCGCGCAGCCCGCCATGAGCGCGTAGCCGATGTAGGCGGTGCCGCGGTGGCCGAAGCCCATGCGCACCAGGCGCTGGTAGTAGTGGTCGCGGTGCGCCTGCCACACTTTTTCACGGCGCGCGAGACGCTTGAGCAGGGTCACCGTGGCGTCGCCGATGAAGGGTCCGAATACGAGGAGCGGGAACCACAGCGGCCAGACATCGTCTCGCCAGCCGACGAGGCCGAGGCCTCCGGCGAGAAAGCCGAGCGGTATCGAGCCGACGTCGCCGAGAAAGATGCGCGCCGGATGAAAGTTGTGCGCGAGAAAAGCGGCCGCGGCCATCGAGATCGCCGTGCACAGCAGCGCGAGCGGTGCGTTGCCCGCCAGCGCCGCGGCCAGCGCGTAGGCGCCGAAGCCGAGGAAGCTCATGCCGCCCGCGAGGCCGTCGGAGCCGTCCATGAAGTTGTAGAGGTTCGTGATCCACGCGACCGCGACGGCGAGCAAGGCGAGCTCGATCGGGTGCATCGGGGCGAGCACATACCACGCGAGCAGCGCCGCCGCGGCAAGGTGCAGAGCGAGGCGCACGGCCGTCGGCATGCCGCGCAGATCGTCGGCGAGCGAGACGGCGGCGAGCGCAGCCGCGACAAACACCGGCAGCCAGAGCGCCGAAGCGACGAAAGGAATCGCGACCGCGGTACCGGCGAGGACCGCGATTCCTCCAGTGCGCGGCACCGGCCGCTGGTGCAGCGAGCGCGCGTTGGGCCGGTCGAGCGCGAAGCCGGCGAAGCGCGAAAGCAGCAGGCGCGACGCGACGAACGCGACCACGAACGAAAGAACCCCTAGTCCCCCGAGCATCGGGGCGATTCTAACTGGGCCAGCCGGGTCGACGAAGATTGGCGGGCTATCAACTGCCCGGCGATACGATAAGCACCGCCAGGTCCTTGTCTTCATCAAGCCGGCGGATGGCTTCGGCCTGTTCACGAAGCGCTTGCTCAATCTGCGCAGTCGTTACGTTACCGAGGCGTACCCAGATAACCTTCGGAGGGTAGCCGTGAATCAGCGAGCGCTCGTGGTAGTCGGCATCTTTGGTGACTATCGTAAAGCCATTATCGCGCGCGTAATTCCAAACCTCATCGTCGGGGCCGATCCCAGCCCTGCCAGATGGACATGCGTGGATCCGGGGAAATAGTGCTGGAAAGCTGCCGCTAGGTGCGGCGCAAGGTTCTCGTCGAACAGAAGCCTCACCCGGACGAGGCGAGCAGATGCCTCTCGCGATCCGCTGCGTAGGCGAGGCAGGCCCGGATGTCTTCAGCGGTCAGGAACGGGAAGTCATGCAGAATCTGCTCCGCCGTCATTCCAGACGCCAGGTACTCGAGCACCTCGTAGACCGTAATGCGCAGTCCGCGGATGCACGGCTTACCCCCGCGCTTACCCGGCTCGACAGTGATGATCTTGCGATAGTCCATGGTTCGCTATTTGTCGCCGCTCGTGGCGGAAAGTATACGCCCGGGCACTCTAGTGCCGGCTCAACCGCCATGCTGGAACCACCGCGCCGTGGCACGCAGGCCTTCGGAACGGGTGAAACGCGGCTTCCAGCCCAGTGTCCGCCTGATCAGGGAATCTTCTATCTCAAGGGAAGCGGCGAGCTTGCCGGGCAACAGCGCCGGCGGCCAGGCGAAAAGCCGCGCCGGGCGGCCGAGCGCCTCGCCGATCTCGCGCACGAGCTGCGCAGTGGACAGCGGCTCGCCGTCCGAGACGAGATACGTCCCCTCCTTCCCGAGGCAGGCGATGATTGCGTCTGCGAGATTGCCGACGTAGACGACGCTCCTTCGATTGCGGATCGAGGCGAGCGGCAGCGGCACGCCGCGCGCCACCGCCTTCATCAAGGCGAGGAAGTTTGCCTTGACGTGCGGCCCATATACCAGCGGCGGGCGCAAGACCGCGAGACGCAGACCAGGGATGGCGCGCAGCCGCTCTTCGGCCCGCGCCTTCGATTCCGCATAAGCGTCCTGCGGCGCAAGCGGCGAATCTTCCCGGAAAGGCGCCTTGGAGGATTCGCCGTGGACCTTGACCGAGCTGAGGAACACGAACGACGCGCCCGCCGCCGCAGCCTTTTTCGCGGTCTGAACCGCGAGCTCGACGTTTACCTTCTGGAGCTCCTCGCGGCTCGCGCGCCGGTGCGCAATCGCGGCCAGATGGACCACGGTGTTTGCTTTTTCGACTGCCACAATCTCATGGCCAGCCGCAAGGGTGGCGCAGAGCGCGCGCCCGACGAATCCCGACGCGCCGGTGACGGCCACCCTCAAGCGGCTACAATCGGGCTCTTCATGGCGGTGGGATTCTATCCGGTCATTCTCTCAGGCGGCTCCGGCACGCGGCTGTGGCCCATGTCGCGCAAGCTTCTTCCCAAGCAATTCCTGGCGCTGCTCTCCAAGTACACGCTGTTCCAGGAAACCGCGCTGCGCGTGAAACCCATGGATGGCTGCGCGGCGCCGATCGTGGTGTGCAACGACGAGCAGCGCTTCCTCGCCGCGGGCCAGCTGCGCGAGATCGGCGTCGAGCCCTCGACCACGATCCTCGAGCCGATCGGGCGCAACACCGCGCCCGCGATCGCGGTGGCGGCGCTCGCCGCCCGCGAGCGCGAGCCGGATGCGCTGCTTCTCGTGCTGCCCTCCGACCATACCGTGACCAAGCCGGAAGTGTTCCGCAAGGACGCGGCAAAAGCGCTCGAGCTTGCGCGCGAAGGCCGTCTCGCGACCTTCGGCATACTGCCCCACGCGCCGGAGACCGGCTACGGCTATATCGAGCGCGGCGAGCCATTGCATGGATCCGGCGACTCGTGGAAGGTGGCGAGCTTTCGCGAAAAGCCCGACCGCGCCGCCGCCGAATCGCTCGTCGCGAGCGGCCGCTTCTTCTGGAACAGCGGCATGTTCGCGTTCTCGGCTACCCGCTACCTCGAGGAGCTCGGGCGGCTGCGACCGGAAATGCTCGCCGCGGCGAGCCAGGCGTACGCAGCGAGCATCCGTGACCTGGATTTCGTGCGGCTCGACCGCGAGGCGTTCGCCAAGTGCCCCTCCGACTCGATCGACTACGCGGTGATGGAGAAGACCGCCGATGCCGTCGTGGTGCAGACCGACCCGGGCTGGAGCGACGTCGGAACCTGGCAGGCGCTATGGGCGGTGAGCCCGCAGGACAAGGCGGGCAACGTGACCGCAGGCGACGTGCATTTGCACGGCGCGAGCGGCTGCTATGTGCGCGCCGAAAAGCGGCACGTGTCGGCGATCGGCGTCCAGGACCTGGTCATCGTCGAGACCGACGACGCGCTCCTCGTGGTCCCCAAGGAGCGCAGCCAGGACGTCAAGGAAGCCGTCGGCCGCCTCGACGCGCTGTCGCGTACCGAGCATGTGTCGCACACCAGGGTGTACCGGCCGTGGGGCTACTACGAGAGCATCGACGCCGGCGAGCGCTTCCAGGTGAAGCGCATCATGGTGAAGCCCGGCGAGGCGCTGTCGCTGCAGATGCACCACCACCGCGCCGAGCACTGGGTGGTCGTCTCGGGCACCGCGAGAGTGACGCGCGGCGAGGAGCAGCTCCTCGTCTCGGAAAACGAGTCCACCTACATCCCGGTAGGCGTCAAGCACCGCCTCGAAAACCCGGGCAAGATGCCCCTCTACCTGATCGAGGTGCAGTCCGGCGGCTACCTCGGCGAGGACGACATCGTGCGCTTCGAGGACCGCTACAAGCGCGGCTGAGCGAGCACCTTGCGGCAATGCGTCAGGAGCGCTGTTCGCCGGTGATGAGATCCAGCGGATGACGGGCGCGGCTACGCTCAGTTGCGTCCAGCAGGACATACCAGCCCAGCGCCGCGAAGGCGAACAGCGCAGCAAGAAAATACAAAATGCGCTCGGAAAGCGAAAACGGCGCCATGGCTCCGGCCAGGAAAACCACGGCAAGTACCATAGCTCCAATTTGCTGGCGCTTTAGCCGGGGCTGGGCGTCCGGCGCGGTCTTGCCGGCCATCACGAAAACTATCGCGGCGTCCGCCGTGCATCGCAACGCAGTCGCCAGCGCTGCTCCTTCCACCCCCCAGTACGGTATCAGCAGCGCCAGCAACACGAGGAAAAGGGGCAGCTCCGCCACATGCATCTTGGCCATGAGATCCGCCCTTCCGCGAGCCTGGATGATCGTAGCTGGCACGTAAGCAACGCAATTGATCGCTACGCCAATGGACAGCAGCTGCGCCACTCGAGTGCCGTTCCGGGAGTAATCCGGCCCCAGCCAAAGATCGAGCCATTCGGGCGCAAAAGCGACGATGGCGAGCGCCAGAGGGAAGACTGCGACGAGCACCGTCTTCATGCCAATTCTGTAAAGCCGCGCCAAGTGATCGTCCCGCGCAGCCGCCATGACTGGGAACATCACGCCCGCAAGAGCGGCAGGAATGATCCATAGACGCACGACTACTTCATAAGGCATCGCGTAAAAAGCGACTGCGGAGACCGTGGCAAGAGCGCCAATCATGAACCGATCGATGTAGAGCAGGAGCGGACCTACGATATTCGATACGGTGACCCAGACGCCAAAGCCGAGCATTTCGCGCACCGCGAATCCCCTGGGCCGATCCAGGGCGGTAAGGGTCGGATAAAGACGCGCGCAGACAGCCCAGTGCGCGAGTAGTGACAGTCCACGGACCAGCGCGAGACTGAGTGCCAGCGTGATGAGATCGGCGCTCCAGAAAAGCGCAATCAAGGGGGCGGCAAACAGCAAAACGCCCGTAGGTATTCGCAGCGCATTGACCCAGCCAAAACGATATCCCGCCTCCAGCAAGCCTCGAAGTACCGAGGTCAAGGTGACAAAGGGCACGCACGACGCGAGTATGCGCAGCGCGCCAGTGGCTTCACCTTGCAGGTGCGGCGGAATTCGCAGGACATAGGTGCAAAGGAAGTCTGACAGAACGAACAGCAGACTGCCGGCCAGCAATCCCAAGCCAAGCGTCAACGACAAGGCGGACCCCGATAGCTGCCTCAACCAGGAAGGCGGCGCCGTGCTACGGCGCTCTGCGATCAGCCGCGAAAGCGCGCGGGCAAAGCCCAGATCGAATACGCTGAAATAACCAATGAGCACCCAGGCAAGGGTAAGGAAACCGAAACGGTCCGCATCTAGTCTTGTAACCAGCGGCGGCACGAGGAACAGCGCAGCGAGCAGAGGCGCCAGATGACCGATAAGATTGACCAGGGCATTACGCGGTATCACCGGCGACGAAGCTCCATCTCGTTAGAATAGAGGCGCGAGCGGAAGAATTCAGTGAGCGGAAGAATTCGTAACCATATTTTTCGTCGTAAGTAGTATGGCGGACAACGCCATCACGCTGTCCATCGTCAGCCACGGGCAGAACACGCTTGTCAATCAGCTGCTCGAAGACGTCGAACGCCATTGCAAAGGGCACGTGGAATCGATCGTCACGCAAAATATTGACGACGCAGCACCCCTCGCGCGCGCAACCAGCACCGTCCGAAACATCACCCGCAAAGGATTCGGGGCCAACCACAACGCCGCCTTCCAGCACTGCAGCACCCCCTATTACTGCGTGTGCAATCCCGACATCCGGCTCGAATCCGACCCATTTCCAGCGCTCCTCGCTGCACTACGGAACGAGGACGCGGCCGTCGCTGGCCCCCTCGTGCGCAGTCCGTTGGGCGCCCTGGAAGACAGCGCGCGGCATTTCCCGACCGCGGCGCGCCTACTGCGCAAAGCGCTCTCCCCGCCGGCAGGCCCCGAGTACCCGACCGACCGGGGAGCTGTGGTTGTCGATTGGGTTGCGGGCATGTTCATGCTGTTCCGCTCGGAAGCCTACCGCGAGATCGGGGGATTCGACGAAGCCTACTTCCTCTATTACGAGGACGTCGATATCTGCCGCCGCCTGCATGCCGCAGGCAGGCGCGTTATTTACGAGCCACGCAGCGTGGTGATTCACGATGCGCAGCGTGCCAGCCGGCGCAATGCCGCGCTGGCGCTCCAGCACGCAAGAAGCGGTTTGAGATATCTGCTAACGAGATGAAACAGTAAGCTTACGCAGGCCGACGCAAGCCACTCGACGGCAGAACTTCGCAAGTGAGTACGCCGTGAGAAGCGCGTGCACCGCCGCCCCGATGCGCCCCTCGGCGCGTAACTGGCGATAGTTGGCGAGCTCGCCATGCTCCATCGGCCACAGCTGCGCGCTGAGCCCGCCAGCACCATACGCCGGCTTATGGATGACAGCGAGAACTTGCTCCAGGCGCGCCACCCGCGCGCCGGAAAAGACAGCGTCCTGCAGGAAGCGATGATCTTCCATGTGCCGGCTGCGCGCATCGAAGCGCAGCGCGAGATCGCGCCGGGCCATCAAGGAAGGCGTGACCATCGGATTCTTTAGCAGCACGGCGCCGCGGCCGATTTCCTTGTATCCGCCGCGGCCCTCGGCACCGCGCTCTTCGTAGCGAGCGCGATGGCCCGTGATGACGAACTCCGAGTGCTCGTCCATGAACGCCCGCTGGCGTTCGATTTTCCGTGGTAGCCAGGAGTCGTCGGCATCGAGAAAGGCAACATATCTGCCACGCGCTGCGTTCCATCCTGCATTGCGCGCGGCGGCGGCACCGCCGTTGACCTGCAGGGCAATCACGCGCACCCAGTCCGGACCCAGCTCATC
>DASZOS010000067.1:0-7223 GCA_035550695.1 Burkholderiales bacterium
CCAGTAGATCGCCTGCATGGTCACGAGGTCGACCACGCCCACGAACTTGTCTTCGGCGCCGATCGGGATCTGGATCGGAACGGGATTGCCCTTGAGGCGCGCCTTCATCTGGTCGTAGACCTTGAAGAAGTTCGCGCCGACACGGTCCATCTTGTTGACGAAGGCAAGCCGCGGCACGCGGTACTTGTTCGCCTGACGCCAGACCGTCTCGGACTGCGGCTGCACTCCGCCCACGGCGCAGTAGACCATGCACGCGCCGTCGAGCACGCGCAGGCTGCGCTCGACCTCGATGGTGAAGTCGACGTGGCCGGGCGTGTCGATGATGTTGATGTGGTGCTCCGGATAGGTCGAATCCATGCCCTTCCAAAAGCACGTGGTCGCGGCCGAGGTGATGGTGATGCCGCGCTCCTGCTCCTGCTCCATCCAGTCCATGACCGCGGCGCCGTCGTGCACCTCGCCCATCTTGTGCGATACGCCGGTATAGAAAAGGATGCGCTCGGTGGTCGTCGTCTTGCCGGCGTCGATGTGCGCCGAGATGCCGATGTTCCGATAACGCTCGATTGGAGTCTTGCGTGCCACAGCCATTCCTTAGAACCTGTAGTGAGAGAAGGCCTTGTTCGCTTCCGCCATGCGATGAACCTCCTCGCGCTTCTTCATCGCGCCGCCACGTCCCTCGGCCGCTTCCTGCAGCTCGCCGGCGAGGCGCACCGTCATCGACTTCTCGCCGCGCTTCTGCGCCGCCTCGCGGATCCAGCGCATGGCGAGGGCAACGCGGCGCACCGGACGCACTTCGACCGGCACCTGGTAGTTCGCGCCGCCCACACGCCGGCTCTTCACTTCGACGATCGGCTTCACGTTCTGCACCGCCTGGGTGAAGACCTCGATCGGGTCCTTGCCCGATTTCGACTTGATGGTGTCGAGCGCGCCGTAAATGATTCGCTCGGCGACCGACTTCTTGCCCCGCGTCATCAGCACGTTGACGAACTTGGCGACGTCGACGTTGCCGAACTTCGGATCCGGCAGAATCTCGCGCTTGGGGACTTCTCTGCGACGCGGCATGCTTTCGCTCTTTCCTCTGTTAAGCGGACTTCGGCGCCTTGGCGCCGTACTTCGAGCGGCCCTGCTTGCGGTCCTTGACGCCTTGGGTGTCGAGCGAGCCGCGCACGATGTGGTAGCGCACGCCCGGCAGGTCCTTGACCCGTCCGCCGCGAATCAGCACCACCGAGTGCTCTTGCAGGTTGTGGCCTTCGCCGCCGATGTAGCCGATAACCTCGAATCCGTTGGTGAGGCGCACTTTGGCCACCTTGCGCAGCGCCGAATTAGGCTTCTTGGGCGTCGTCGTGTAGACGCGGGTGCAGACCCCCCGCTTCTGCGGCGAGCCGGCAAGCGCCGGGACTTTCGACTTGGGGCGCTTGGCGACGCGCCCCTGGCGCACTAACTGATTGACGGTGGGCATGTTTTTTACGTTTCCAGAAACGAATGGGCGGCCACGTTTAGCTCGTCGCGGCCGCCCCGGCAACCCTAAAAAGAGGCCGGATTATAAAGAGGAAATTGCCTTAACGCAAGGAAGGCTACGGATGCGGCGCCGGGTCCGGAACGAAACCAAATCGCATTGCAACATCGGCGCGCGCGATAACGGGCAAGACATCATGCCTAGCTTCGGCAAAGCGCGCGAGTTCGCGGTCGTCCAGCAAGGCGACGCCGAGCCCCCCGAGCAGAAGCACCGAGCCTTCGTCGTCCTGGAATGCCTGGAGCGAGGTGAAGCACCGGCCGCAATGGTCGAAAAGCGCCTCGCCCGCGTAGTGCACGATCAGAGGCGTGTACGCGAGGCTTACGTAAACGCGCTGCGGCCCGTTCTGGAAGAACCAGCGGCCGTACGCATCCGCCTCATAGTTGCGCGCGATGAATTCGCGCAGAGCGCTGTTGCCGATGGTTTGTCCCTTGATCAGCCAGTTGCCGCGGCGATCTAGGCGCAGCCACCCGTAGACCGCCGGGACGTTCGGCCACTTGGCGAGGCTGCGGGCTACGATTTCATCCATGCGACTACAATGAGTTTACCCATGGCCGCAATCGACACCTACCTCGCCAAGCCCTGGCTTGCGTTCTACCAGAAAGGCGTTCCCGCGGCGCTCGAGGTCCCCGCGCGATCGGTCGTCGAGGCATTCAACGAGGCCACCGAGCGAGCGCCCGAGCGTCCGGCACTGGTGTTCCATGGCCGCTTCATCCGCTACCGCGAGTTGCGCGACGCGGCCGACCGGCTTGCCAACGGGCTCGCCGCGCGCGGCTTGAAAAAAGGCGACCGGGTCGCGCTCTACCTGGTCAATAGCCCCCAGTTCATCATCGCCTACTTCGCCGCGCTGAAGTGCGGCGCCGCAGTCACGCCGATCAGCCCGGTGTACACCAGCCACGAGGTGCGCTACCAGCTCGAGGATAGCGGCGCTCGCGTCGTCGTATGCCAGGACATCCTCTACAACAAGGTCGCAAAGTGCGGCGCGGCGCTCGATCTCGTCGTGGTGACCAGCATCAACGAATACCTCCCCGCGCTGAAGCGGCTGTTTTCGAAAAGCGCGTCCGTCCCCGCCGGCGTGCACCGGCTACAGGACCTGCTGAAAGGCCACCCGCCGCAAGCACCGGCCGTCAGCATCGATCCCAGGACGGACCTTGCGGCGCTCCCGTACACCGGAGGGACCACCGGCCACCCGAAGGGCGTGATGCTGACGCACTACAACCTCGTCGCCGCGCAGGCAATCGCCGCCGCGAGTTTTCCGGCGCTCGAGCCGGGGCGCGAAGTGGTGCTCGCGTTCCTGCCCTTTTTCCATATCTACGGCCAGGTGGTCCTCATGCTGAACCACCTGTTCCAAGGCAATCTGCTCGTGCTGTTCACCAACGCGGACACCGAGGCGATCCTCGAGGCGATGGAGCGCTACCAGGCAACCGTGTTCTACGGCGTGCCGACGCTCTACGAATACCTCAAGGATCACAAGGACACGAGCAAGGCGAACTGGCGCCGCCTCAAGCTCGTGCTCTCCGGCGCCGACACGCTGCACGTGTCGACCATGCAGGACTGGGCGCGCCGCACCGGCTCCCAGATCGTCGAAGGCTACGGCATGTCCGAAACTGCCGGCGCGAGCCACATCAATCCGCTCGACCGGGTGAAGCCCGGCTCCTTCGGCTGCCCGATCCCGGACATGCAGGCGGCGGTGCTGGATGCGCAGACGCAGGAGTTCGTCCCGCCCGGGCAGACTGGCGAGCTGGTGCTTTGCGGACCGAACGTCATGCAAGGCTACTGGCAGCGCCCGGAAGAGAGCGCGCGCGCTTTCGTCGAAAAGAACGGCGTGCGCTGGATGCGCACCGGCGACATCGTGCGCATGGACGAGGAAGGCTATTTCCACTTCTACGACCGGGCGAAGGACCTCATCAAGTTCAAGGGACTGTCGATCTTCGCGAAGGACATCGAGGACGTGCTTTACGGCCACCCGCACGTGAAGGCCGCGGGCGTCATCGGCGTGGCCGACCCGGCGGTCGGCCAGCGCATCAAGGCGATCGTCGTGCTCCAGGGCGATGCGCGAGGCAGGGTGAGCGAAGACGAGATCAAGGCCTATTGCAGGCAGCAGCTTGCGGAGTACAAGGTGCCGCATATCGTCGAATTCCGGGGCGAGCTGCCGAAGACCGACGTCGGCAAGGTGTCTCGCCGCGAGCTGCGGGACGAAACCAACGCCTAGGCCGGCGCGGGCGCGGCGATCGAATCGAGCGGCTGCGGCTGGTAGATGCCGAAGCCCTGGGCGTACTCGATGTCGAGCGCCTTCAGCCGCAGCAGGATGTCCTGGTCCTCGACGAATTCCGCGACCACCGCATAGCCGAGCGCCTTGCCGACGCGCTGGATGGCGCCGAGCTTGGTGCGCGCGACTTCGCTCGACAGCAGCTTTCTCACGATGGCGCCGTCGACCTTGACGAAGTCGGCGCCGATCGCCTTGATCGCGGCAAAGGACACCGAGTGCCGGCCGAAGCCGTCGACCAGGACCCTGCCGCCCTGGGCGTTGTAGGCGGCCGCAAAAGCGGCCGCGGCGTTCAGCCGCGCGAGCGTATCGGCTTCGTCGATCTCGAACAGCAGCGCCTCGGCCGATACCTGGTTGGAGGAGAGTTGCGCGGCGACGAAGCGCGGAAAATCCTCGTCCTCGAGCGTCTGCCCGTGGAGGTTGATGGTAAAGCGCTTGATGCGCGAGCCGGCGGCGAGGCGCCTGACGATGTTGCGCACCACCCAGCGGTCGAACTGCGGCATCATGCGGTAGTGCTCGAGCACCGGCAGGAATTCGCCGGGCGGCAGAAGCGCCTGCTCCTCCTCTCGCATGCGCACCAGCACCTCGGCCATCGGGTAGCGCTCGGCGCCGCTCGCTTGCGGCGATAGCGCGAGGATCGGCTGGCAGTAGAGCGCGAACTCGTCCTTGTCGATCGCCTGGCGCAGCCGGCTTTCCGGGCGCGGCCATCCGGCGAGACCGGCGTGAGTCTGGTCGATCGAATCGTCCACGGCGAGATTCTAGCCGTCTGCTGCTAAGATCCCGCGCCACAGACCGCCGGACGGCGGGAAGGACAGCGGGATCGAATGACCGGGCCATTCTTCGAAGTCGAGCGCCTGACCAAGCGCTTTGGCGGGCTGACCGCGGTGAACGAAGTGAGCTTCACGCTCGCGCGCGAGGAAATCGTCGGCCTGATCGGGCCCAACGGCGCTGGCAAGACCACGCTGCTGCGCCTGGTCACCAAGATCCTGCGCCCCGATGCCGGCCGCATGCTGTTCAACGGCGAGGACATCACGCGGCTGCGTCCCTGGGAGGTGGTCGAGCGCGGCATCGCCGGCACGTTTCAGAACACGCGGCCGTTCCGGCACCTGCCGATCATCGCCAACGTCATGGTGCCGCTGGTCGCGCCGCGCGCGCGGCGCCACGGCGAATGGGTGAAGCGCATCGAAGCGAAAGCGATGGACGCGCTGGAATTCGTCGGTATCTCGGATATGGCGCTGGAGCCCGCCTCGGCGCTGTCGCAGGGCGACCTGAAGCGGCTCGAAGTGGCCCGCGCCATCGCCACGGAGCCCGAGCTGCTGCTGCTCGACGAGCCGCTCGGCGGCTTGAACCCCGCCGAATCGGAGCTCCTCGCGAAGTCCATCCGGCGCCTGCACAGGGGGGGCCGCTTCGGCCGGCTGCATTCCGAGGGCCCGGCGGTGCTGATGATCGAGCACAAGCTGAAGGAGCTGATGTCGATCGTCGATCGCGTGATCGTCATCGACTACGGCGAGCTCATCGCCGACGGGCCGCCCGCCGAAGTGGTGAAGAATCCCAAGGTTATCGAGGCCTACCTGGGCGCCGAGCATGCCGCTGCTTGAGGTGAAGGGCCTCAGCGTGCGCTACGACAAGGCGCAGATCCTGAACGGCGTCTCGCTCGCTGTCGACGAGGGCGAGTTCGTCGGCCTCGTCGGCCCGAACGGCGCCGGAAAGTCAACGCTGCTGCGCGCGCTTTCGGGCCTGGTGCGCTTCGAGGCGCGCATGAAGCGCGGCACCGCCGGCGACATCGTGCTCGAAGGAGAGATCCGCTTCGCCGGCGAGCGCATCGATGTGCTCGCGGCGCACGAAATCCGCAAGCGCGGCCTGGTGCACTGCCCGGAGCGCCGAAGGCCGTTTCGCGAGCTCTCGGTCCTCGAGAATCTCATGGCGGGCGCCTTTCTTTCGAGAGATGCCCGACAAACCAGGACCCGACTGGAAAGGTGCTTGACGCTGTTTCCCCGGCTCGCCGAGCGCCGGAACCAGGTGGCCGGGACGCTTTCCGGAGGCGAGCAGCAGATGCTCGCGACGGCGCGCTCGCTGATGTTCGACGCCAGGCTGCTCGCGATCGACGAGCCCTCGCTCGGGCTCGCGCCCAAGATCCGCGAGGAGCTTTTCGCCGCGGTGCGCACGATCCACGACGCCGGCGTGCCGGTGCTGCTCGTGGAGCAGGAGGTCGGCCAGGTGTTCAGGATGGCCGACCGCAATTACGTGCTGTCTCAGGGCCGCATCATCGGCGAGGGCAGCGGCGCCTCACTGATGGCCGACGAGACGCTGCGCGCCGGCTACCTCGGTCTTTAGCGCCGCGCCGCAAAGCCGGCAGAGGCTGCGCCAGGCGCCGTTGCGCTGCTTGCAGCGCGGGCACTGCGTCTCGATCTTGTCGCGCACCCAGGGCGTGAGCCCGCGCGGCATGAAAAGCAGCACCAGAAGCACGATCGCCGCGAAAATCAGCAGCCGCAGCTCGCCGAAGGCCTTGAAGCTGCCGAGCCACTCGGTGAGCGGATAGAGGATGAACACCGCGGCCACCGGCCCGTAGATCGTCGCCACGCCGCCGAAGATGCCCCAGATCACGACCTGGAAGGACAGCGCCACCTCGAGCGTCGAAGGGCCGGCCACGCGCAGGTAATGGGCGAAGAGCGCACCGGCGAAGCCTGCGGCTGCGGCCGAAACGGCGAACACCGTCAGCTTGTAGAGCGGCGTATTGATCCCCGAGGCGCGCGCCGCTACCTCGTCGTCGCGGATCGCATGCAGCACGATGCCGAAGTTCGAATCGGCGAGCCGCCACAGCCCGAAAACGATGGCGAGCATCGAGATCGAGGCGATGTAGTAGTTGGCAGTCGGAGTCAGCGCCAGGCGGCGTAGTCCCGAGATGCCGAGCTCACCGCCGGAGAAATCCGGGACAGCGAACAGCAGCCCAAGCGCGATGAGCGGGAAGGCAAGCGTGGCGAGCGACAGGTACGAGCCGCGCAGCCGCAGGCAGAGATAGCCGACGAGGAAACCGAAGAGCATCGCCACCGCGGCGCCCGCCCAGATCGTGGCCCACGGACTGATGCCGAGCTTGTGCGACGTCAGCGCCGAGGCATACGCGCCGGCGCCGAAGAACAGCGCATGGCCGAAGTTCACCTGCCCGGTGTATCCGGCAAGCAGGTCCCAGCTCGCGGCGAAAATCGCGAAAATGCACGTCATGGTGAGGATGCGCATCACGTACGCGTCGCCGTACACCGCGGGCAGCGCAAGCAGCGCGACGACCCAGACGAAGACCAATGTGCGCGAGGGCAGGACGAACACTTCGTTCTTGAGCTCGGCCCACGCCCGCCTCAGCCAGTACATCAGCGTTCCTCCTCGAAGGCCACGCCAAACAGGCCTTCGGGACGCGCGAGCAGCACGATCACCATGATGAGGAGCGCCACTGCG
>DASZOS010000068.1:0-5914 GCA_035550695.1 Burkholderiales bacterium
TACCGGCGGCTGGTCACGCGCATGTCGGCGCTCGTGATCGAGCTCGACCCCGAAGGCACGACCTTGTACGTGAACGAGACCGTGAGCGCGGTGACCGGCTTTTCGCCCGGCGAATTGCTGGGCCGCAATGCGATCGACCTGCTTTTTGCGGGCGAGGACCGCACTCAGCTCGAAGCCGCGGCCGGCATCGTGCTGCGGGGCGAGGATCTGCGCAACTACGTGACCCGGTGCCGGACCAAGGATGGCTCGCTGATTTCCCTGGAGTGGAGCACCGCAAACGAATACGGCGCCGGCGGCCGCCTGCGCAAGATCACAGCCCTGGGGATCGACATCTCCGAGCGCGAGGCCGCCGCCCAGCGCATCAGGCAGCTGTCCCGGCTCTACGCCGCGATCTCCCGGACCAACGAGGCGCTGGTACGCAGCCAGACGCCCGATGAAGTGTTCGCGGCCGTTTGCCGCGCCTGCGTCGAGCACGGCGGCTTCGCGCTCGCCTGGGTGGGACTTGCCGATCGCCAAGCGCAGCGCATCGTCGCGGCGCACGCCTTCGGACCCGCGATCGAACACGTCGCCGGTCTGAACATCAGCATTGCAACCGGGCGCGGGCCCGCGAACATCGCCTACCGCGAGCGGCGCGTGTTCATCTGCAACGACATCGTCGCCGACCCGACGACGGCGCCCTGGCGGGCGCGCGCCGTGCGCCACGGCCTCGCTGCCGCGATTTCGCTGCCGATCTGCCGGGGCGGCGAAGCGATCGGCGCGCTCCTCGTGTATGCCACGCAGACCAACGTGTTCGAAGGCGAAGCCGTGAGCGTGCTCGAGAAGATGGCGGAGAACATTTCCTTCGCCATGGACAAGTTCGCCCAGGAAGCGGAGCGCAAGAGGCTGGCCGAAGAACGCCTGGAGGACGCCCGGCGCATGGCCGAGCTGTCGCGGCGCGCGGTCACCGTGCAGGAGGACGAGCGCCGCAAGCTCGCCGCCGAGCTGCACGACCGCACCAGTCCGAATCTTTCCGCGGTCGCGCTGAATCTCGCGATGATGGCCGAGGACCTGCCGCCGAAGGGCGCCGATTCAATGCAGTCCCGGCTGACGGACAATCGCGCGCTGCTCGAAGAAACCATAACGGCCATACGCGATGTCTGCGCCGATCTGCGTCCGGCCACGCTGGACTATGTGGGACTGTTCCGCGCCCTGCAGGAGTATGCCCAGCAGTTTTCGCACCGCACCGGCATCGCCGTCGAGGTATCGGGAGCGAGCCCCGAGGCGCGCCTCGCCCCCGACAAGGAAACAGCGTTGTTCCGAATCGCCCAGGAAGCGCTCACCAACTGCGCGAAGCACGCCAAGGCCAGCGCGGTGCGCATCGAGCTCAGCCACGGCAGCCCGCAGGCCGTGTTGACGATCGCGGACAACGGCGCCGGATTCGATCCGGGCGCGCTGGGCCAGTCCGGATCCCGGCCGGGCCTGGGCCTGCTCAGCATGCGCGAGCGGGCCGAGTTCGCGGGCGGCAAGCTGACCCTCGAGTCCCTCCCCGGCAAGGGCACGCAGATCCGGGTGGAAGTCTGAAATTGAGGATCCGGATCGTCCTCGCGGATGACCACAAGGTGTTCCGCGCATCGATACGCGGCATGCTGGAGAGGGATCCCGGGCTGCAGGTCGTCGGCGAAGCGGGCGACGGCATCGAGGCGCTGGAGCTGGTGCGATCGGCGTTGCCCGACGTGCTGATCGTGGACATCCGCATGCCGCGGCTGAGCGGGGTGGAAGCGATCCGCGAGCTCGTCAAGGTCCACCCCTCGGTCAGGATCATCGTCTTTTCCCTGAACGCGGAGCGGATGTTCGCCAGCGAGATGCTCGGTGCCGGCGCGAGCGGCTACGTGACCAAGGGCGACGCCAGGGAATTGCCGCGCGCGATCCGCGCCGTGGCGAGCGGCGACCCTTATCTCAGCCCTGAAGTGGCCGGGAAGGCCCCGGACTAGACCTTGCACTCCTGGCAGTACTCGACCACCCCGTCCTCCCGGATCCCCTCCAGGCGCACGTCGAAGCCCCACAGCCGGGCCAGGTGCTTGAGCGTCTCGCGCGCCGAGGCCTCCGCCACCGGCCGGTCGCGATGGATGCGGTGCTGCAGGGTGATGGAGCGGTCGCCGTCGTGCTCGTAGCGCGCCACCTGGATATCGGGCACCAGGGTCTCGCGCTTGTGCTGCCCGGCGAGCAGCGAGCGCACGCGCCGGTAGCCTTCGTCGTCGTGGATGCTGTCCACCTGAAGCTCGTCCTGGCGCCAGTGGTCGGCCACGGCGAAGAGGCGGAATTCGCGGATCAGCCGCGGGCTCAGGTACTGGGCGATGAACGACTCGTCCTTGAAGTTGCGCATGGCGAAATCGAGGCTCTTCACCCAGTCGGTGCCGGCGAGCTGCGGAAACCAGTGGCGGTCCTCGTCGGTCGGCTGCTCGCACATGCGCCGGATGTCCCGCATCATGGCGAAGCCGAGCGCGTAGGGATTGATGCCCTGGTAGCCGGGCTCGTCGAAGCCGCGCTGGGCGACGACGTTGGTGTGGCTTTGCAGGAACTCCAGCATGAAGCCGTCGTCGACCAGCCCCTGCTCATGCAGCCGGTTGATGAGCGTGTAGTGCCAGAAGCTTGCCCAGCCTTCGTTCATCACCTTGGTCTGCACCTGCGGGTAGAAGTACTGCGCGAGCTTCCTCACGATGCGCACCAGCTCGCGCTGCCAGGGCGCAAGGCGCGGCGAGTGCTTCTCGACGAAGTACAGGATGTTCTCTTCCGGCTCCGCGGGGAACCGCGCCGGGCTCGCCGCGCCGGCGCGCGGCGCCGACGGCAGCGTGCGCCACAGGTCGTCGAATTGCCTGCGCGCGTGCTCCTCGCGGCTCGCCGCGCGCGCCGCTTCTCCGTGCAGCGACAGCGGCGCCGGCCGCTTGTAGCGGTCGACGCCGTGGTGCATCAGCGCATGGCAGGAATCGAGCACTTCTTCCACCGCCTCGATGCCGTGGCGCTCCTCGCAATCGGACACGTAGCGCCGAGCGAAGACCAGGTAATCGAGAATGCCGTCGGCGCAGGTCCACTGCCGGAACAGATAATTGCCCTTGAAGAAGGAGTTGTGGCCGTAGGCCGCGTGCGCGATCACCAGCGCCTGCATCATCATGGAGTTCTCTTCCATGAGGTACGAGATGCACGGGTCGGAGTTGATGACGATCTCGTAGGCGAGCCCTTGCATGCCGCTGCGGTAGGCGCGCTCGTTGCGGATGAACTCCTTGCCGTAGGACCAGTGGAAGTAGCCGATCGGCAGCCCGCTCGAGGCGTAGGCGTCGAGCATCTGCTCGGAGCTGATGATCTCGATCTGATTCGCGTAGGTGTCCAGGCCGTACGCCGAAGCCGCGGCGCCGATGGCCGCGTCGTAGCGCTCGATCAGGCCGAAGTCCCAGTCGCAGCCCGTCGATATCGGCGTCATGCCTTTTCCTTGCTGAAGAGCTCGCGGAACACGGGATAGATCTCCTCGCGACGGCTGACGCGGCGCATCGCGAAATTGCCGCTCGCGCGCGCGAGTTCCTCGTACTGCGCCCACAGGGCGCTGCCGCGTCCGGCAGCGGCGTCCGGGATCTCGATGTACGCGTAGTAGCGGGCAAGCGGCAGCAGCGAGTCGCGCAGGAAGCGGCCGCTCTTGCCGACGTCCGCGCCGAACGCGTCGCCGTCCGAGGCCTGCGCGGCGTAGATGTTCCAGCTCGAAGCCGGGTAGCGCGCCTTGCAGATCTCGTGCATCAGCTCGAGCGCCGAGCACACCACCGTGCCGCCGCTCTTGGTGTCGTAGAAGAACGTCTGCTCGTCGACCTCTTCCGCGTCGTCGGTGTGGCGGATGAACACCAGGTCGACCTGCTCGTACTTGCGCGTGAGGAAGAGGTAGAGCAGCGTGAAGAAGCGCTTCGCCAGGTCCTTTTTCCGCTCGTCCATCGAGCCCGACACGTCCATCAGGCAGAACATCACCGCGCGCGCGACCGGCTGCGGCACGCTCACCCGGTGCCGGTAGCGCAGGTCCATCTCGTCGAGGAACGGCAGGCGCCTGATGCGCCCTTCCATCTCGGCGATCTCGCGCTCCAGCGCCTCGATCGCGCCGGCATCGCCGCCTTCCTCGCGCAAGCGCTCGAGATTCTCGAGCGCGAGCTCGAGGCATTCCTGGGCCGGGGCGCCGAGCGCGATGCGCCTTCCGAGAGCCGTCTTCAGCGTGCGCGTCACGCACAGGTTGCAGGGCGGGCCCTCCTTCACGTAGCCGGCGCAGACCTGCTTCGCTTTCTTGACCGAGCCCAGGCTGTTGCGCGCGAGGTGCGGCAATTCCAGGTCGTCGAAAAAGATCGACAGGAACTCCTCGCGCGACAGGGTGAAGGTGAAATCGTCGGCGCCGCTGCCGCTGCCGGGCTCGCTGGCCGCCCCGCCGCCGGCACCGCCCTGCGGCCGCTCGATGAGGTCGCCTTTGACGAACTCGCGGTTGCCGGGGTGCACCGATTCCCAGTCGCCGCCCGCCGCGTGGCGGAAGCTCGGCTCGGACACGTCTTTCGCCGGCACGCTCACCTCGCCCGCCTTTTCCATGTCGGCGATCGAGCGCTCCGCGATCATGTCCTTCACGGCGCGGCGTATGTGCTCCTTGTAGCGGCGCAGGAAGCGGCTGCGGTTCACCGCGCTCCTGTTGCGCGGGTTCAGCCTGCGGTCGATCAGGTGCAGCATGGCTAAGAGGACTTGCGAACGCGCAGGTACCACTCGGAGAGCAGGCGCACCTGCTTCTCGGTGTACCCCTTGCGCACCATGCGCTCGACGAAATTCTGGTGCTTCTGCTTCTCGTCGGCGGAGGCCTTGGCGTTGAACGAGATCACCGGCAGCAGGTCCTCGGTGTTCGAGAACATCTTCTTCTCGATCACCTCGCGCAGCTTCTCGTAGCTCGCCCAGGCCGGGTTCCTGCCGCCGTTCGCGGCGCGCGCGCGCAGCACGAAGTTCACGATCTCGTTGCGGAAGTCCTTCGGGTTGGCGATCCCCGCCGGCTTCTCGATCTTCTCCAGCTCGGCGTTGAGCGCGGCGCGGCTGAAGATCTCCCCGGTATCGGGGTCGCGGAACTCCTCGTCCTGGATCCAGCAGTCGGCGTAGGTGACGTAGCGGTCGAAGATGTTCTGGCCGTACTCGGAGTACGACTCGAGGTACGCGGTCTGGATTTCCTTGCCGACGAACTCCGCGTAGCGCGGCGCGAGATATCCCTTGATGAATTCCAGGTAGCGCCGCGCCATCTCCTCTGGCAGGTCCTCGCGCGCGATCTTCTGCTCGAGCACGTACATGAGGTGCACCGGGTTCGCGGCAACCTCGACCTGGTCGTAGTTGAACACGCTGGAGAGCACCTTGTAGGCGAAGCGCGTCGACACCCCGTTCATGCCCTCGTCGGTGCCCGCGTAGTCGCGGTATTCCTGCACCGATTTCGCCTTCGGGTCGGTGTCCTTCAGGCTCTCGCCGTCGTAGACGCGCATCTTCGAGTAGATGCTCGAATTGTCCGGCTCCTTCAGCCGCGACAGCACCGAGAACTGGGCCATCATCTCCAGCGTGCCCGGCGCGCACGGCGCTTCGGCGAGCGAGCTCGCGCGCAGCAGCTTCCTGTAGATCTTCACCTCTTCCGACACCTGCAGGCAGTACGGCACCTTGACGATGTAGATGCGGTCGAGAAACGCCTCGTTGTGCTTGTTGTTGCGGAACGTCTGCCACTCCGACTCGTTCGAATGCGCGAGGATGAGGCCGTTGAACGGGATCGCGGAGAAGCCCTCGGTGCCCTTGAAGTTGCCTTCCTGCGTGGCGGTCAGCAGCGGATGCAGCATTTTGATCGGCGCCTTGAACATCTCGACGAATTCGAGCAGGCCCTGGTTGGCGAGACAAAGCCCGCCGG
>DASZOS010000069.1:0-35358 GCA_035550695.1 Burkholderiales bacterium
CGGCACGGCGGCGTCGATATCGTGCTGGTCGGCCTGCGCGATGCGATCGAGGCCGAGCTGGCCGCCTGCCGCGCCTCGGCAGGGCCGCGCCTGCGCGTGCACGCCGCGAGCGAGGTGGTGGCAATGGACGAGCCGCCCGCGCAGGCGATGCGCTACAAGAAGGACTCGTCGATGCGCGTCGCGATCAACCTCGTGAAGAGCGGCGAGGCGAGCGCATGCGTGAGCGCAGGCAACACCGGCGCGCTGATGGCCATCTCGCGCTTCGTGCTGAAGACGCTTTCCGGCATCGACCGGCCGGCGATCGCGACGGTGCTGCCGAACATGCGGCGCGCGCACACCTACGTGCTCGACCTCGGGGCGAACGTCGACTGCAGCGCGGAGCATCTGCTGCAATTCGGCGTCATGGGGGCGATGCTGGTGTCCGCGGTGGACCACAAGGAGCGGCCGAGCATTGGCCTGCTCAACATCGGCGTAGAGGACATCAAGGGCAACGACCTGGTGAAGCGCGCGGCCGAGCTGCTGCGCGAAAGCGGGCTCAACTTCCACGGCAACGTCGAGGGGGACGACATCTACAAGGGAACGACCGACGTGGTGATATGCGACGGATTCGTGGGCAACGTGCTGCTGAAGGCCTCGGAGGGCGTCGCGACGATGATCGTGAGCTTCCTGCGCCAGGAGTTCATGCGCAATCCATGGCGTATGCTCGCCGCATGGATGGCGAAGCCGGTGCGTAACGCCCTGCGCGCGAGGATGGATCCGGGCAAGTACAACGGTGCCAGCCTGCTCGGCCTGAAGGGCATCGTGATCAAGAGCCACGGCTCGGCCGACGTCTACGCGTTCGGCCAGGCGCTCGAGCGCGCTCTCGACGAAGTGAAGAACAGCGTGCCCCAGCGCATCGCCGCGCGGATGGCCGAGCTGCCGGCGGTGCTGCAATGATCTATTCGAGAATCGTCGGCACCGGCAGCTACCTGCCGCCCCGGGTGATGGACAACCGCGAGTTCGAGAAACGCCTCGACACGAGCGACGCCTGGATCCGCGAGCGCACCGGCATCGAGCGCCGCCATATCGCCGACGAAAGCGAGGCCTCGAGCGATCTCGCTTTGCACGCTTCTCGCAGCGCGCTCGACGCTGCAGGGATCAGGGCTGAAGACCTGGACCTGATCGTGGTGGCGACCTCGACGCCGGACTACATCTTCCCCAGCACCGCCTGCCTGCTGCAGGCGAAGCTCGGGATCAAAGGCTGCGCGGCATTCGACATGCAGGCGGTATGCAGCGGGTTCGTGTACGGGCTGGCTACCGCCGACAGTTTTATCCGCACAGGACAGAACAAGAAGGCGCTTGTTATCGGCGCGGAAGTGTTTTCCCGCATCCTCGACTGGAACGACCGCGGCACGTGCGTGCTCTTCGGCGACGGCGCCGGCGCCGTGGTGCTCGCCGCCGATGCAAGACCCGGCATCCACGCGAGCCGCCTGCACGCCGACGGCAGCCACGTGCGGCTGCTTTCGGTGCCGGGCAACGTGTCGCGCGGCAAGATCGTCGGCTCGCCGTTCCTGCAGATGAACGGGCAGGGCGTATTCAAGTTCGCGGTGCGCGTGCTCGAGGAGTCGGCGCGCGAGACGCTCGCCGCGGCCGAAATGACCCTGGAAGACGTCGACTGGCTGATCCCGCACCAGGCGAACGTGCGCATCCTCGAGGCCACCGCGCGCAAGCTCGGCCTGCCGCGCGAGAAGCTCGTCGTGACGGTGGATCATCACGGCAACACCTCCGCGGCTTCCGTGCCGCTCGCGCTCGACGAATACCTGCGCGCCGGAAAAATCCGCCCCGGCCAGCGCCTGCTCCTGCAGGGAGTCGGCGGCGGTTTCACCTGGGGCTCGACGCTGGTGACGCTGTGAAGCTCGCGATGATCTTTCCCGGGCAGGGCTCGCAGGCGGTCGGCATGCTGAAGGGGTACGAAGGCTTGCCGGAAATCTCCCCGGTCAGGGACGAAGCGGCCCGGGTCCTGGGAAGCGACCTCGTGAAGCTGCTGGACGAGGGGCCGGCGGAAGCGCTGAACCAGACGGTCAACACCCAGCCCGCGATGGTGACGGCGGGCTATGCGGTGTACCGGGCGTGGTGCGCGCTCGGCGGGCCGAAGCCCGAGGTCGTCGCCGGCCACAGCCTCGGCGAGTACACGGCACTCGTCGCCGCCGGCGCGCTCGGCTTCCGGGACTGCCTGCCGCTCGTGCGGTTTCGCGCCCAGGCGATGCAGGAAGCGGTGCCTGCGGGGCAGGGCGCAATGGCGGCGATCCTGAACCTCGACGACGCCAAGGTGATCGAGGCGTGCGCGGAGGCGGGCGGCGAAGTGCAGGCGGTGAACTTCAACTCGCCCGGGCAGGTGGTGATCGCCGGAGAGAAGCAGGCGGTCGCGCGCGCGATCGAGCTCTGCAAGGCAAAGGGCGCGAAGCGCGCCATGGCGCTGCCCGTCAGCGCGCCGTTTCATTCGACGCTGATGAAGCCTGCTGCCGAGAAGCTGAAAAATTACCTGGTTGATGTTTCGATTTCACAGCCGAAGATCGCGGTAGTGAACAACGTCGACGTGGAGATCGAAGACGACCCCGCGGCCATCAAGGACGCGCTGGTGCGCCAGGCGGCTTCGCCGGTGCGCTGGGTGGAGATCATCCGCAAGATGCGCGAAATGGGCGTGACGCGCATCGTCGAGTGCGGACCGGGCAAGGTGCTCGCCGGCATGACCAAGCGCATCGATCCGCAGATGGAGTCGTTCACGCTCGCCGATCGCGCTTCACTGGAGCAGGCGCTCAAATGCTAGAAGGCAGGCTCGCGTTGGTCACCGGTGCCTCGCGCGGCATCGGGCAGGCGATCGCCGAGCAGCTCCTGAAGGACGGAGCAAAGGTCCTCGGCACCTCGACCACCGAGCAGGGCGCAAGGAAGGTGCCCGGCATCGGCAAAGTGCTCGATGTACGGAATGCGCCGCAGTGCGACGCGCTGATCGACGCGATCCAGAAGGAGCACGGCGACATCGCGATCCTGGTCAACAACGCCGGGATCACGCGCGACAACCTGGCGCTGCGCATGAAGGACGCCGATTGGGACGCGGTGATCGAGACCAACCTGCGCGCGGTGTTCCGCCTGTCGCGCGCGGTGATGCGCGGCATGATGAAGGCGCGCTGGGGCCGCATCATCAATATCACTTCGGTGGTCGGCGCTTCCGGCAATCCCGGGCAGGCGAACTATGCGGCCGCGAAAGCGGCGGTGGTCGGAATGACCAAGTCGCTCGCGCGCGAGCTCGGCAGCCGCAGCATCACGGTGAACTGCGTGGCGCCCGGATTCATCGACACCGACATGACGCGCGCGCTCTCCGAAGAACAGAAAAAGGCGCTGCTCGAGAGAATTCCGCTCGGGCGGCTCGGCACGCCGCAAGACGTCGCCGCCGCGGTGGCGTACCTCGCATCGCCCGCCGGAGGCTACGTCACCGGGGCGGTCCTGCACGTCAACGGCGGCATGTATATGTCGTAAAATACGGCCCCCTTCGGGAAGGAGAGCGCATGGAAAACATCGAACAACGCGTAAAGAAAATCATCGCCGAGCAGCTGGGCGTCAACGAGGCCGAGATCAAGAACGAGTCCTCGTTCGTCGACGACCTGGGCGCTGACTCGCTCGATACCGTGGAGCTCGTCATGGCACTCGAAGAGGAGTTCGAGACCGAAATCCCGGACGAGGAGGCCGAGAAGATCACCACGGTGCAGCAGGCCGTCGACTACATCAAGGCGCACTCGAAGGCATAAGTGAGCCGGCGCAGAGTTGTCGTCACCGGGCTGGGCATCGTCTGCCCGCTCGGCAATGGCATCGCGCAATGCTGGGAGCGCGCGCTCGCCGGTACGCCGGGCATCACCCGCATCACGCGCTTCGACCCGTCGCGCCTGTCGAGCCAGATCGCCGGCGAGGTGAAGGACTTCGACCTCTCGCCGTACATGTCGGCCAAGGAAGCGCGCCGCATGGACCTCTTCATCCACTACGGCATGGCCGCCGGGCTGCAGGCCTGGCGCGAGTGCGGCCTGCAGGTCACGCCCGAGAACGCCGAGCGCGTCGGCATCAACTTCGGCTCGGGCATCGGCGGCCTGCCGCTCATCGAGTCGATGCACGCCGAGCTCGAGAAGAACGGACCGCGGCGCATCTCGCCTTTCTTCATCCCCGGCACCATCATCAACATGATCGCCGGGCTGCTGTCGATAGAGATCGGCGCCAAGGGCCCCAATCTCGCCATGGTGACCGCCTGCACCACCTCCACGCACTGCATCGGCGAAGCGGCCAAGTCGATCCGCTACGGCGATGCCGACGTGATGGTCGCCGGCGGCTCGGAGGCGGTGGTGACCGAGCTCGCCATCGGCGGCTTCGCCTCCGCGCGCGCCCTGTCGACGCGCAACGACGATCCGGCGGGCGCGAGCCGGCCCTGGGACAAGGACCGCGACGGCTTCGTCCTCGGCGAGGGCGCGGGCGCGGTGGTGCTCGAGGAGTATGAGCACGCCAAGGCGCGCGGCGCGAAGATCTATTGCGAGCTCCTCGGCTACGGCGTCTCCGCGGACGCGCACCACATGACCGCGCCGCCCGAGGACGGCGACGGCGGCTTCCGCGCGATGCGCAACGCGCTCAGGGACGCGGGACTCGAGCCCTCCGCGGTCGACTACATCAACGCGCATGGCACCTCCACGCCGCTCGGCGACGTGGCCGAGACCATCGCCGTGAAGCGCCTGCTGGGAGACGGCGCCGCCAAGGTGGCGGTGAACTCGACGAAGTCCATGACCGGCCACCTCCTCGGCGCCGCGGGCGGGGTCGAGGCGGTGTTCAGCATCCTCGCGATCCGCGACCAGGTTTCGCCGCCGACCATCAACCTGCGCACCCCCGATCCGCAGTGCGACCTCGACTACGTGCCGAACGAGGCGCGCAGGATGCCGATCCGCGTCGCGCTGTCAAACTCGTTCGGCTTCGGCGGCACCAACGGCACTCTGGTTTTCGCGCGGCTTTGATCCCGCGCAGACTGCGTGTCGAGCTGACGCCGTCCTTGCCCCTGGCGGCGGCGGTCATCGGCCTGCACCTCGCGGCGGCGCTTTGCGTTCTCCTGGTAATCCCGGCGCTCGCCGGGGCGGCACTTGCCGCAGCGCTCGCCGCGCTCGGCGCAAGCGCGGCGTGGAGCAGGGCGCTCCTGCGCTCGCCGTTGTCGGTGCGCGCGCTGGAGCTCGAGGGCCCTAAGCTCGCGCTGGAGCTCGCGAACGGCGAGCGCATCGCCGCCGAGCCTGCCGGACGCCGCTACGTCGGGCGCTTCATGGTCAGCCTGCCGATCCTGCGGCCGGTGCGCCGCACCATCCTCGTCACCGCCGACATGGCGCAGGCCGATTCGTTCCGCAGACTGCGCATCTGGGCGCTATGGGGCAAGCTCCCCGCCGTGGCGGCAACGCAACTGCCGGCATAGCCAACGTCGCCGCGCTGCCTAGAACTATTTCAAAGTGCATGTGTCTGTGGCACATAGGCGTTGCAAACGGGGTGGGGAGTCCTCGCTGCGCGTCGTGCATGCCGGCCTGAAGTCTGGGCGGTCGGATGTCTGATCGCGAGATCGACCGGCAGCTCGTGGCGCGGGCGCAGCGTGGCGACAAGCACGCATTCGAGCTGCTTGTCGAGAAGTACCAGCGCAAGCTGGCGCGGTTGCTTTCGCGCTTCATACGCGACCCGGCCGAGGTCGAGGATGTGACGCAGGAAGCGTTCATCAAGGCCTACCGCGCCCTCCCTGCTTTTCGTGGCGACAGCGCGTTTTACACGTGGCTGTACAGAATTGGAATTAATACGGCCAAGAACTATCTCATGGCCATGGGTCGGCGGGCGCCGACCTCGACCGAGGTAGAGGCCGAAGAGGCGGAAGGGTTCGAAGAAGGCGAGCAGCTGCGCGACATCAACACGCCCGAGAGCGTGCTGCTTTCGAAGGAGATCGCGGCGACCGTGAACGCCACGATCGAGCAGTTGCCTGAGGAGCTGCGCACCGCGATCCAGCTGCGCGAGATTGAAGGGATGAGCTACGAGGACATCGCGCAAGTCATGAACTGCCCGATCGGCACGGTGCGCTCGCGCATTTTCAGGGCCCGCGAGGCCATAGCGGAGCAGCTCAGGCCGCTGCTGGGCACGCGGAAAGACCAGAGGTGGTAGGGCCATGAGGCAGGAAATTTCGGTGCTGATGGACGGCGAGCTGGACGACCAGGCCGCCGGCGAGCTGATCGAGGCGATGGCGCGCCACCGCGACGCCCTCGAAACCTGGCGCACCTATCATCTGATCGGCGACGCTCTGCGCGCAAGCGCCCCGCCGGTCGTGGTGGCGCGGCGGGTTCCGCAGCCGCGCACCTGGTATGCGCTGGCGGCGGGCGTCGCCGCTGTCGCCCTCGTAGGCTGGCTCGGCTTCGCCCCGCAGCACTCGCCGGTTCCGGTGGCCACCGCGCCGTCGACCCCGGCGGCGCAGGTGAAACCCGCCGTGGCGCCGAAGCCCGCCATGGTGCCGCTGCCGAGCGGGACCAACGATTACCTGCTGGCTCACCAGGGCTTCTCGCCCCGGGTGTCGCTGCAGGGCGTGGCGGCCTATGTGCGTACCGTGTCAGAGCGGGGCCAGGAGCCGCCCAAGTGATCTCGCGGCTTTTCGGCGCGCTTCTCGTCCTGGCGGCGGGAGTCGCCCAGGCGCAATCGCCCGAGACGCTCGGCTGGCTGCGCAAGATCCACGAAGCGACCCAGCGGCTTTCCTATACCGGCACCTTCGTCTACCAGAACGGCGGCCATACCGAGACCTCGCGCATCACGCGCTACGTGGACGCCTCCGGCGATATCGAGAAGCTCGAGATCCTCGACGGCGTGCCGCGCGAGATCGTGCGCACCAAGGACACGGTGCGCTGCTACCTGCCCGGCAGCCGGGTGGTGAAGGTCGACCGCCGCGCAGAGCGCGGCTTCCCGGCGCTGCTGCCCGAGCGGGTCAGCGCGCTCGCTCGTCACTACGACATCAGCCTGGGCGAAACCCGGCGCATCGCCGGCTTCGATTGCCAGGCGGTGCTGCTCACGCCGAGGGACGATCTGCGCTACGGCTACCAGCTCTACGCCGACGTCCATAGCGGCATGCTGATGCGCGCCGTGACCCTCGACCCGGCCGGCGAGCCGATCGAGCAGTTTACTTTCACGCAGCTCGCGATCGGCGGGGTGACGCGCGACATGGTGCGGCCGCGGAACGCGGGACGCGCCTGGCGCATCGAGGACGCCGGGGCGGCGCCCGCCCGGCTCACGGGCTGGCGGGTGGCGCCCGAGCTGCCCGGGTTCCACAAGGTGGTCGAGCTCAAGCGCCGTCTGGGCGAGTCGCGCCCGGTCGGCCAGATGGTGTATTCCGACGGGCTGGCCGCGGTATCGGTCTTCATAGAGCCGCTTGCCGCCCGCCACGACCCGGTGCGCACCGGCCTTGCGCGCATGGGCGCCATCAACATCTACACGCGGGAGGTCGCGAACCACATGGTCACCGTGGTCGGGGAAGCGCCCGCGCTCAGCGTGCAGCGGATTGCGGACTCGGTCGAGTTCCGGCAGCCGCAATAAAAGAACTCATTCAGGAGAGAATCCATGCAGCAGATAGCGAGGACCGTAACCGGCCTGTGGCTGGCAGCCTTCTGCGTCGTGGCGGCCGCGCAGGGGCGCGAGCTGCCCGACTTCACCCGGCTTGTGGAGGAGCAGGGCAACGCGGTGGTGAACATCAGCACCACCCAGGCGGTGCGCCGCCCGCCCCCCGGGGCCATGCCGCAGGTCCCCGGCATCGAGGACGAGGAGGTGCTCGAGTTCTTCCGCCGCTTCATTCCGCGCCAGCCCGGCCAGGGTCCGGGCCCCGGCGCGCGGCCCGAGAGCCGCTCGCTCGGCTCGGGCTTCATCATCAGCAATGACGGCTACATCCTCACCAACGCCCACGTGATCGAGGGCGCGGACGAGATCAACGTCAAGCTCACCGACAAGCGCGAGTTCAAGGCGAAAGTGATCGGCGCTGACAAGCGCACCGACGTGGCGCTCATCAGGATCGAGGGCGCCGCCGGATTGCCGATCGTGAAGTTCGGAGACCCGAGCAGGCTCAAGGTTGGCGAGTGGGTGGTGGCCATCGGCTCGCCGTTCGGCTTCGAGAACACGGTGACTGCCGGCATCGTGAGCGCCAAGGGGCGCTCGCTGCCGCAGGAGAACTTCGTGCCCTTCATCCAGACCGACGTCGCCATCAACCCCGGCAACTCGGGGGGGCCGCTTTTCAACATGCGCGGCGAGGTGATCGGCGTCAACTCGCAGATCTACAGCCGCACCGGCGGCTTCATGGGGCTGTCATTCGCCATTCCGAGCGACGTCGCGCTCGACATCCAGAAACAGCTGCGCGAGAAGGGCCGCGTCGCGCGCGGGCGTATCGGGGTGGTCATCCAGGAAGTCACCCGCGACCTCGCCACGTCCTTCGGCCTCGAGCGTGCGCGCGGCGCGCTCGTCAACTCGGTGGAGAAGGGCAGCCCCGCCGACAAGGCCGGGGTCGAGGCGACCGACATCATCCTCAGCTACGACGGCAAGCCGGTAGACGCCTCGAGCGACCTGCCGCGCATGGTCGGCTCCACGCGCCCCGGCTCGCAGGCGACGCTTGAAGTCTGGCGCAAGGGCCAGACCAGGAAGCTCAACGTCACCGTGGGCGAGCTGCAGGAGGAACGCGTCGCCTCGCGCGAGACTTCGAAGCCCAAGCCCCAGGCCGAGACGCCCGCCAATCGCCTCGGCATCGTCGTCGCCGAGCTCAACGCAGAGCAGAAGAAGCAGATGAAGCTCGCCAACGGGCTGGTGGTCACCGAGGTGCGCCCGGACGCGAAGGCCGAGGTGCGCAAGGGCGACGTGCTGCTCACCGTGGTGCACAAGGGACAGCACATCGAGCTGAAGTCGGTCGAGCAGTTCAACAAGCTGCTCGCGGGCCTGGACAGGAACGCCGTGATAACGCTGCAGGTGCGCCGCGGGGAAAGCATGGCTTTTGTCACGATTTCCGGGCTGACCGATAAAGGTTGAGTTGCTCGGGCGCGGCTGGTGCCATCTCTGCGAGGAGATGGCGCAGGCCCTGCGCGCCGCCGGCATCGACTTCGAGGAGGTGGACGTCGACTCGGATCCGCGCCTGGAGGAGATCTACGGCGAGGACGTGCCGGTGCTGCTCAAGGACGGCGCCGAGCTGTGCAGGCACCGCCTGACCCCCGGGGCGCTCGACAAGCTGCGATAGAATAGGCGCCTGATCGAGGAGGGTGCCCCGAATCCGATGCGGGCACCCTCTTTCTTTATATGGCCCGGAGCCGCATCCGCAACTTCTCCATCATCGCGCACATCGACCACGGCAAGTCGACGCTCGCCGACCGCTTCATCCAGATGTGCGGCGGGCTCGCCGAGCGCGAGATGGCGGAGCAGGTGCTCGACTCGATGGAGCTCGAGCGCGAGCGCGGCATCACCATCAAGGCGCAGACCGCGGCCCTCGAGTACAAGGCGCGCGACGGCGAGACCTACCTGCTGAACCTGATCGATACCCCGGGCCACGTCGACTTCTCCTACGAGGTGAGCCGCTCGCTCGCCGCCTGCGAGGGCGCGGTGCTGGTCGTGGATGCCTCGCAAGGAGTCGAAGCCCAGACGGTGGCCAACTGCTATACCGCGATCGAGCAGGGCGTCGAGGTGATCCCGGTGCTCAACAAGATCGACCTGCCCTCCGCGGACCCGGCGAAGGCCATCCAGGAGATCGAGGACGTCATCGGCATCGCGGCGCAGGACGCGCTGCGCGTGAGCGCCAAGACCGGCGAGAACGTCGCGGAGATCCTCGAGGCGGTAATCGCCCGGGTGCCGCCCCCGAAGGGGAATGCTTCTGAAAAACTAAAAGCCCTCATCATCGACTCGTGGTTCGACAACTACGTCGGCGTGGTCATGCTGGTGCGCGTCGTCGAGGGCGCTCTCAGGCCCAGGGACAAGATCCTGCTCATGAGCAGCGACGCGGCCTATCTCTGCGACCACGTCGGGGTGTTCACGCCCAAAGCGAAAGAGAAGGAAAGCCTGTCGGCCGGCGAGGTGGGCTATGTCACCGCCGGCATCAAGGAGCTGCGCGCCGCGAAGGTCGGCGACACGCTGACCCACGCCGACAAGCCGGCCGGCAAGCCGCTTCCCGGCTTCAAGGAAGTGAAGCCGCAGGTCTTCGCCGGGCTGTATCCCGTGGAAGCCAACGAGTACGAGGCGCTGCGCGACGCGCTGGAAAAGCTGCACCTCAACGACGCGTCGTTTCACTACGAGCCGGAGACCTCGCAGGCCCTGGGCTTCGGCTTCCGCTGCGGCTTTCTCGGCCTGCTGCACATGGACATCGTGCAGGAGCGCCTCGAGCGCGAGTACGGCATGCACCTCATCACCACCGCGCCCTCGGTGGTCTACGAGGTGCTGCTGCGCGAGGGCACCGTGGAGCAGGTCTCCAATCCCTCGCGGCTGCCCGATCCGACGCTCATCGAGGAGATCCGCGAGCCGATCATCTCCACCAGGATCTTCGTGCCGCAGGAATTCGTCGGGCCGGTGATCACGCTGTGCACGCAGAAGCGCGGCGCGCAGACCAACATGCATTACTCGGCGCGCCACGTCGTGATCTCCTACGACCTGCCGCTCAACGAGGTCGTGCTCGACTTCTTCGACCGCCTGAAATCGATGACGCGCGGCTACGGCTCGCTCGACTACGAGTTCAAGGAATATCGCGCTGCGGACATGGTGCGCCTGGACATCCTGGTGAACGGCGAGCGCGTCGACGCGCTCTCCAGCATGGTCCACCGCGAAAGCGCCCAGAGCCGCGGGCGCGAGCTCGTCGGCAAACTGAGAACATTGATTCCGCGGCAGATGTTCGACGTGGCCATCCAGGCCGCCATCGGCGGCCACATCGTCGCCAGGGAAAACGTCAAGGCGCTGCGCAAGAACGTGCTCGCCAAGTGCTACGGCGGCGACGTCACCCGCAAGCGCAAGCTCCTCGAGAAACAAAAGGAAGGGAAGAAGCGCATGAAGCAGGTCGGTTCGGTCGAAATCCCGCAGGAGGCATTCCTCGCGGTGCTGCAGCGGAGCGACTCTTGAGCTTCGCGCTGTTCCTGCTGATCCTCCTGGTGGTCACCGGGGCGGTGTGGGCGCTCGAGGCGGCCTTCCTGAGAAAAAGAAGGGCCGCCGAGGCCAGGCAGCCGTGGTGGGTCGAGAACTCGGTGAGCTTCTTCCCGGTCATCCTCATCGTCTTTCTGCTGCGCTCGTTCCTGGTGGAGCCGTTCAAGATCCCGTCGAGCTCCATGGTGCCGACGCTGCTCGTCGGAGATTTCATCCTGGTGAACAAATTCACGTACGGCATCCGGCTGCCGGTGGCGAACAAGAAGATCGTGGAGCTCGGCGGCCCCGCGCGCGGCGACGTGATGGTGTTCCGCTATCCCGAGGATCCGTCGCTCGACTACATCAAGCGGGTCGTCGGGCTGCCGGGGGACCGCGTCGAGTACCGCAACAAGCGCCTGTCGATCAACGGCAAGCCCGTTCCGGCCCGCCAGGTGGACGACTACCTGTCCAGGGAGCGCATGCAGTTCTCGCGCCGCTTCATGGAGACGCTGAACGGCACCGAGCACCAGATCCTCCTCGAAGACGACGCGCCCGCGATGATGGCGTCCCTGCGGACGTTCGCGCACGCCGGCAATTGCAACTACAATGTGAGCGGGGTGGCGTGCACCGTGCCGCCGGGACACTACTTCGTGATGGGCGACAACCGGGACAACTCGAGCGACAGCCGGGTGTGGGGGTTCGTGCCCGACGAGAACATCGTCGGCAAGGCGTTCTTCATCTGGCTCAACCTGAACGAGCTGGGGCGCTTCGGGTCGTTCCGCTGAGCGCGACGGGGGACAAGAAAATGAAGACTCAGAACCTGCCGAGGCTGCAGCGCGGCCTTTCGCTGGGCGCGCTGTTCGTCTGGCTGTTCATCATCATCGTGCTCGCGCTGCTCGGGATGAGGCTGATCCCCCCCTACATGGAGTACGCGACTGCCAAGAATGCGATCCAGCAGATCTCGCGCGACCGCGTGGGCTCGACGCCGCAGGAAATCCGCCGCGCCTTCGACTCGCGCGCCACGATCGACGACATCACCGCCATCAAGGCCGCGGATCTCGACATCACCAAGGAAGGCAACGAAATCGTGATCTCGTTCGCCTACCGCAAGGAAGTGCCGCTGTTCGCCAACCTCGGCGTGTACATGGACTTCGCGGCGAGCTCGCGCAACCCGTAGGTCGCTTTGTCCCGGCCAGCGGACCTTGAAGAACGGCTCGGGCACCGGTTCGCGAACCCGAGGCTCCTCGAGCAGGCGCTGACCCACCGCAGCCGCGGCGCCGACAACTACGAACGCCTGGAATTCCTCGGCGACGGCGTGCTCGGCTGCGCCGTGGCCGACGAGCTGTACGGGCGCTTTCCGCAGCTCTCCGAAGGCAAGCTCACCCGCCTGCGCGCGAGCCTGGTGCGCGAGGAGGCGCTTGCCGAGGTGGCGGGCGCGCTCGGCATCGGCGAGCTGCTGCGCCTGGGGGAGGGGGAGCTCGCGTCGGCGCCGCAGCCCCGGCCCTCCATCCTCGCCGACGCCCTCGAGGCGGTGCTTGGCGCGGTTTTCCTGGACGGCGGCTACGACGCGGCGCGCAGGGCAGTGCTCGCCGCGTTCGCACCCCTCATCGACCAGCTCGACCCCGAGCGGCCCGCCAAGGACGCGAAGACCCGCCTGCAGGAGATCCTTCAGGCGCGGCACTGCCGGCTGCCGGGCTATCGGGTGGTTTCCGTGCAGGGCGAGGCACATCGGCAGTCTTTCGAGGTCGAATGCTCCGTGCGCGAGCTCGGGATCAGCACCACCGGAACCGGAACGTCGCGCCAGCGCGCCGAGCAGCAGGCGGCGAAGGCGATGCTGGAGAAACTCGAGCAATGAGCCTCCGACCATGAGCTACCGCTGCGGTACGATCGGCATCGCCGGGCGGCCCAATACCGGCAAATCGACTCTTCTCAACCGGCTGGTGGGCGAGAAGCTCTCCATCATCTCGCCGCGGGCGCAGACCACGCGCCACCTCGTCACCGGCATCCTCACGACCGGGGACTGCCAGTACATATTCGTCGATTCGCCGGGCCAGCAGATGCGCGCGCGCAGCGCGCTGCACCGCGTGCTCAACCGGCGCGGCAGCCAGGCCGCGCGCGACGCCGACGTGGCGCTCTTCGTCGTCGAGGCGCTGCGCTTCGACCCGGAGGATCGCGCGGCGCTAGAAAAAATTCCGCCGGAGCAGAAGACGATTCTCGCGGTCAACAAGCTGGACACGGTGAAGAAGAATGCGGATCTGATTCCCTTCCTCGACCGCGTCTCGAAGACCCGGGCATTCGCGGCGGTGGTTCCGGTCAGCGCGAAAACCGGCAGGAACGTTCCGGAGCTGCTGAAGGTGCTGCGCGAGGCGCTGCCCGAGCGCCCGGCGGCCTATCCCGCCGATCAGCTCACCGACCGGGGCGAGCGGTTCTTCGCCGCGGAGCTGCTTCGCGAGAAGCTTTTTCAGGGAATGGGCGAGGAATTGCCTTATCGTTGCGAGGTGGTGATCGACAGCTTCAAGGAGGAGGGCGGGCTGCGGCGCATCGAGGCGACGATCCTCGTAGAGCGCGACAGTCAGAAGGCCATCGTCGTCGGCGCCGGCGGCGCCCGGCTCAAGCGCATGGCGAGCGCCGCGCGCCGCGACATGGAAAAGCTCTTCGGTGGCAAGGTGTACCTCGGCACCTGGGTCAAGGTGCGCAAGGCCTGGACGGACGACGCCCGCGTCCTGCGCCAGCTGGGTTACGAGTGAAAAGGCGCGCGCAAGACGAAGCGGGCTTCGTGCTCCACACGTACCCGTACAAAGAGACGAGCCTCATCGTCGAGGTCTTCGCGCGCCGCTTCGGGCGGGTCGCGCTGCTCGCGCGCGGGGCGCGGCGGCCGCGCTCGGCGATGCGCGGGGTGCTGCTCTCGTTCCATCCGCTGCGCTTGAGCTGGAGCGCGTCGGCGGAGCTCGGCAACCTGATCGGCGCGGAATGGGCGGGGGCGCTGCGGCCGCTCGCCGGCCAGGGCCTGATGTGCGGCTTCTACCTCAACGAGCTCGTCCTGCGCCTGCTGCCGCGCGATGACCCGCACGAGCGGCTTTTCGACGCCTACGCCCAGACGCTGCAGCAGCTCTCGCGCGGTGAGCCTTATCCGGCAGCGCTGCGCAGCTTCGAGAAGCGGCTGCTCGCCGAGCTCGGCTATGCTCCGCTGCTCGACCGGGACTCGGCCGACCGTCCCATCGATCCGGCCGGCCTTTACGTGTACGAGCCGGACCGCGGTCCGCTGCCGGTGAATGGCGCGCGCAGCGGCGAGCTGGTGGTGCGCGGGCGCACGCTGCTCGACGTCGCCGCCGACGACTACAGCCGGCCGCAGACCCGGGAAGAGGCGCGCGTGCTCATGCAGGCGCTGATCGGCGAGCGTTTGCATGGCCAGGTGCTCCATACGCGCACCGTGCTCAAGGACCTGAACGACCTGTGATCGAGCTGGGCGTCAACGTCGACCATGTCGCCACCGTCAGGCAGGCGCGGCGCAGCTACGAGCCCGACCCGGTGTGGGCGGCGGTCGAGGCGCATCTCGGCGGGGCCGACGGCATCACCGTTCACCTGCGCGAGGACCGGCGCCACATCCAGGACGAGGACGTGCGGCGGCTGCGCGAGCTCACGCACATCAAGCTGAACCTCGAGATGGCGGCCACCGAGGAGATGGTCGCCATCGCTTCCCGCGTGAAGCCGGAGATGGCGATGCTCGTGCCCGAGGCACGGCAGGAGATCACCACCGAGGGCGGCCTGGACATCGTCGCGCAAGAGAAGAAACTGCAGCACGTAGTCGAAAGGTTGAGCTCGGCCGGGATCGTGGTGTCGGTGTTCATCGACGCCGATTTGCGCCAGGTCGAAGCGGCGAAGCGGATCGGCGCGGCGGTGTGCGAGGTACACACGGGGCCTTACGCGCACGCTTTCCACTCCAAGGGCCGTGACGCCGAGAGCCCTGCCGTGGTTTCTCATTTGAAGCAGATTCAGGCAGCCGGCGAGGCGATTCGCTCGCTCGGCATGCGCTTCAACGCCGGGCACGCGCTCAACTACTTCAACGTCGAGCCGGTGGCGCGCCTTCCGGGCGTGCGCGAGCTGCACATCGGCCACGCCATCGTGTCGCGCGCGCTGTTCGTCGGCATGCGCGAGGCGGTGCGCGAGATGAAGCGCCTGATGCGGCAGGCGGCGCGGTGATCTACGGCGTCGGGACCGACGTGGTGGAGATAGGGCGCATAGAGAAGGCCCTGGAGCGCTTCGGCGAGCGGTTCGCCGAGAGGATTCTTTGCCAGAGCGAATTGAAGCGCTTCAGCGCGCATCGGCAGCCCGCTGCCTACCTCGCTAAGCGCTTTGCCGCGAAGGAAGCCTTCACCAAGGCGCTCGGCACCGGCATCCACGCGCCGGCGAACTGGCACGGCGTGTGGGTGACAAACCTTCCATCGGGCAAGCCGGTCCTCGAGTTTTCCGAGCCGTTGAAGAGTCTTCTTTCTCGCCGCGGTGTATCAGGCTCGCATCTTTCCCTCACCGATGAGCGCGGCATCGCCATGGCGACCGTGATCCTCGAATGCGAGAAGCGGCATGTTTAGCGAGCATCAAGCCATCACAGTGTTTCACACCGTTGGCCGGCGAGGCGCGCAGAATAGGGCTCGCTTCGCAGCGGGAATCATGCAAAAGCAACATCGCACTTACGGCCGTACCGATGCCGGACGCCATGCCTGGGAGAACGAGAAATCGGGGTTGCCCGCGGCCTACCGGAAGATCCTCGGCCTCGTCGAGCGGTTGACGCAAGCGGACGAGATCATCGTCTGCATGTCCGGAGACGACCCGGAAGACGTTCTTTGCTGGCTCGACGAGATGGAGACTCTCGGCTTCGTCGAGTGTTCCTTTTCGCGATCCTCCAATGCCGGCTATGTACCGGTGCGGCGGGAAGTCGCCTGGGCAAAGGCGCCGAAGTGAAGCCGTAGCGATCTTTCCCCGGAAGACATGCGATGCGAAAAGTAAGGCACCCGCTCGGCCCGGCGGTGATCGACGTCGAGGGCACGGTGCTCACCGACGCGGACCGCGAGCGGTTGCGCCATCCCGCGGCCGGCGCGGTGATCCTCTTTTCGCGCAATTACGAGAGCCAGGAGCAATTGACGGCGCTGACCGACGAGATCGAGCGGCTGCGCGAACCGGCGCTGCCGATCTGCGTCGACCACGAAGGCGGGCGCGTGCAGCGCTTCCGCGAGGGCTTTTCCGCGATACCGCCGATGCGCGAGCTTGGGCGGCTCTGGGACCGGGACCGTACCGTGGCGCGCGAGACGGCGCGCGCGGCGGCGTATATCATCGGCGCCGAGCTCGCCGCCCATGGCGTGGACTTCAGCTTTGCGCCGGTGCTCGACCTGGATTACGGCACGAGCCCGGTGATCGGCGACCGGGCGCTGCACTTCGATCCGACCGCGGTCGGGGCGCTCGGCGCCTGCCTCGTGCAGGGCTTCGAGCACGCGGGCATCGCGGCGGTCGGCAAGCACTTCCCCGGGCACGGATATGCGCCGGCCGACTCGCATGTGGCCGTCCCCAGGGACGAGCGCAAGTTCGCCGAGATCCTGAAGAAGGACCTGCTGCCGTTCCGGATGACGATCGAAGCCGGGCTCGCCGGCGTCATGCCGGCGCACGTCATCTACACCCAGGTCGATCCCGAGCCCGCCGGCTATTCGCAGTACTGGCTGCAGGAAGTGCTGCGCGGCAAGCTCGGCTTCACCGGCCTGATCTTCAGCGACGACCTCTCGATGGAAGGCGCGAGCACCGCGGGCGGCGTTGCGGAACGCGCCCGCGCCGCCATCGGCGCCGGCTGCGACATGGTCCTGCTGTGCAACGATCCCGCCGGCCAGGAAGTGCTTCTGGAGTCGCTGAAGGATCTTCCTTTGAGCAATCCCGAGCGCTTGGAACGAATGCGCAGAAAGGGCGGGCGCGACCTGCGCAAGAGCGTCGCCTACCGCGACGCCCGGGAGACCCTCAAGAACCTCGCCTGATCCAAAAAATGGTGACTGTCACCATTTAGCGTTCAGGCACGCTCCATGTATTTGCCTTCGTTGGTGTCGACCTTGATGCGCTCGCCCTTGTTGATGAAAGGCGGGACCTGCACCGTGATGCCGGTTTCCATCTTCGCCGGCTTGAACGTGTTGGTCGCGGTGGCGTTCCTGATGCCCGGCTCGGTGTCGACCACGGTGAGCACCACCGAGGGCGGGATCTCGCAGCCGATCGGGCGGCCGTTGTAGAAGTTGACCTGCACGTCGGCGTTCGGCAGCAGGTAGCCGGCCTGCCCCTCCAGGAACTCCGCCGACAGGGAGAGCTGCTCGTAGTTCTCCTTGTCCATGAAGACGTAGTTGTCGCCGTCGTGGTACAGGTGTTGCATCTCGCGCGCATCCACGTAGGCGCGCTCGATCTTGTCCTCGGTCCTGAAGCGCTGGTTGGTTTTCGTGCCCGCCTCGATGTCCTTCATCTCCACCTGCATGAAGGCACCGCCGCGGCCGCCGACGTGGACGTGGTAGGACTTCAGGACGCGCCACACGCGCTTGTCCCACTCGATCAGGTTGCCGACGCGGATTTCGACTGCTTCGACCTTGGCCATTGGGAATCTGGGTTGACTGCAAAAGGGCGCGGATTTTACACCATTTATAATCAATTCATCGTGTTCGACGCCAAGTCGTTCGTCGCCGGCCTGCCCAACCTGCCGGGGGTGTACCGCATGCTGGGCGCGGGTGGCGAGGCGCTCTACGTGGGCAAGGCGCGCGAGCTGAAGAAGCGCGTCGGCTCCTATTTCCAGAAAAACATCCAAAGTCCCCGGTTGCAGATGATGCTTTCCCAGGTCGCCGGCATGGAGGTCACGGTGACCCGCTCGGAAGGGGAGGCGCTGCTGCTCGAAAATAACCTCATCAAGAGCCTCGCGCCGCGCTACAACATCCTCTTTCGCGACGACAAGTCCTATCCATACCTCATGGTCACCGGCCACCGCTTCCCGCGGCTCGGGTTCCACCGCGGCGCCAAGGACCGCCACAACCGCTATTTCGGCCCTTTCCCGCATGCCTACGCGGTGCGCGAGAGCATCCAGCTCCTGCAGCGCGTGTTCCGGCTGCGCACCTGCGAGGACTCGGTGTTCGAGAACCGCTCGCGGCCCTGCCTGCTGCACCAGATCCGCCGCTGCACCGCCCCGTGCACCGGAAAGATCTCGGCCGAGGCCTACGCCGAGGACGTGGCGAACGCGGTGCTTTTTCTCGAGGGGCGCGAAGACGACGTGATCCGCGGCCTGACCGACAGGATGAGCGCCGCCTCCGAGGCGCAGCGCTACGAGGAGGCCGCCGCCTACCGCGATCAGGTGCGCGCGCTCTCGCGCGTGCAGGCCCGGCAGTACGTCGAGTCCAACCGCGGCGTCGACGCCGACGTGGTCGCGTGCGCCATCGAGCGCGGCATCGCCTGCGTGAACCTGGTGATGATCCGCGGCGGCCGGCATGTCGGCGACCGCAGCTTCTTCCCGGCGAACGCGGAAGGCGCGGCGGCCGCCGAGGTGATCGGCGCATTTCTGGAGCAGCATTACCTCGAGCAGCCCGCACCCGGCCTGGTCGTCGCGAGCGAGCCGGTGGATATGGAAGGAATCAACGCGGTGCATCCTTTTCATGGCGAGCGCAAGGTGTGGCTGGACATGGCGCGCAAGAATGCGCTGCTGGCGATCGCGCAGCGGGTGCGCGACCGCGCCACGCAGGAAGGCCGGCTCGCGGCATTGCGCGAAGCGCTCGGCCTGCCCGAAGGCATGCAGCGCATCGAGTGCTTCGATGTGAGCCACACCATGGGCGAGGCGGCGGTCGCCTCGTGCGTCGTCTACGAGCGCCAGCAGATGCAGAAATCCGAGTACCGCCGCTTCAATATCCGCGACGTGACCCCGGGCGACGATTACGCCGCCATGCGGCAGGTGCTCGCGCGGCGCTACGAACGGGTCGCCGCGGAAGGCGGCAAGGTGCCCGACCTCATCCTGATCGACGGCGGAAAAGGGCAGGTGAGCGCGGCGCGCGCCGCGCTCGCGGATCTGGGCCTGCACCAGGCGTTCGTCGTCGGCGTCGCCAAGGGCCCGGAGCGCAAGCCCGGCATGGAAGAGCTCGTCATCGAGTCGGAGGACCGCAGCCTGCAGCTCGCGCCCTCGCACCCCGGTCTGCACCTCATCCAGCAGGTCCGCGACGAGGCGCACCGCTTCGCGATCGTCGGCCACCGCGCGCGGCGCGGCAAGGCGCGCACCACCTCGATGCTGAACGAGATCCCGGGCATCGGCGCGAAGCGCCGCCAGGCGCTGATCGAGCATTTCGGCGGGCTGCGCGGCGTGCAGGCCGCGGCGGTCGACGACATCGCCAAGGTCGCCGGCATCAGCCGGCCGCTCGCCGAGCGCGTCTACAAGCACCTGCACGCCGTATCGTGATCCCGCTCAACACCCCGAACCTCATCACGCTGTCGCGGATCATCCTCATTCCGCTGCTCGTCGTCTTCTACTACCTGCCGTACGACTGGCTTTCGGAGCATTCGCGCAACGTCGCCGCCACGCTGGTGTTCGTGCTCGCCGCGACGACCGACTGGCTCGACGGCTACCTCGCGCGCCGCCTGAACCAGATGTCGGCCTTCGGCGCCTTCCTCGACCCGGTGGCGGACAAGCTGATCGTGGTGGGGGCGCTGGTGGTGCTGCTCTACCTCAACCGGGTCGACATGCTGGTCGCGCTCATCATCATAGGCCGCGAGATCGCCATCTCGGCGCTGCGCGAATGGATGGCGAAAGTGGGACAGTCCAAGAGCGTCGCGGTCGCCTTCATCGGCAAGCTGAAGACCGTGAGCCAGATGGTGGCCATCCCGCTGCTGCTCTACAACGATCTCTTGTTCGACCTCATCGACGCCCAGTGGCTCGGGACCGTGCTCATCAACATCGCCGCCGTGCTGACCGCGGCGTCGATGCTCCACTACCTGCGCAGGGCCCTGCCGCACGCAGCGCGGCACCCTTGACCCGAAGGTTGAGCCGGGGCGTGGGCAGGCCTTATAATGCGCGGCTCATCGACGCGGGAATAGCTCAGTTGGTAGAGCGCAACCTTGCCAAGGTTGAGGTCGCGAGTTCGAGACTCGTTTCCCGCTCCAGGTTTCGGCAGGGAAGGCCCGGTGAGGGCCTTCCCTTTTTATTCCCGGTTCTGGCGGGGTGGCAGAGTGGTCATGCAGCGGCCTGCAAAGCCGTGTACGCCGGTTCGATTCCGACCTCCGCCTCCAGATTTCTGCTACACAGTCCGTTCATGAACGGCCCGGGTGGTGAAACTGGTAGACACAGGGGACTTAAAATCCCCCGGCCTTAACCGGCCGTGCCGGTTCGATTCCGGCCCTGGGCACCAGAACCGCAAATCAAAGGGGATCGCGTCTACTCGGGGTGGCTCGCCCGCGCTTGAGCCGCAGCCTTGGCTAGCGCCATCTCTGCCAGTCCGCGCGCCATCGCAACTCGGGATAGCTGGCGCGTTTCTTCGATCACCACGTCGTACACCGAGAGAAGCAAGAGAACGCTCGGCGTATGAATGCCGCGTATCCAGGCAGTGATGTCGTCCACGGCTACGCCCAACCGGTTCGCCAATGCATCAATTCCGCCGACGAGCGCCACGGCATGCTCGATCGAGGCGACGTGCGTTTCTGGAGCTTGCTGCATTGTTTTGTTCCCCCTAGGAGCGAGCACTCTAGCCCGCGGGTACTCCGCTGCCTATCAGCAGTAATCCCGAGGCAATAACCCCGAGTCGCCCGCCCCCGACAGCTTTACGCGCTGCTGCCGATATGCGCGACGACTTCGATCTCGAGGAGGATCTCAGGCTTGGCGAGGGCGCGGACTTCGACGAGGGTCGAAGCCGGGAAGTCGCCGGTGAAGAACTCCTTGCGGGCACGCCACACCTCGGTGTTCTTCTTGATGTTGGTGACGAAGATGGTCATCTTCGCCACGTCGTTCATCTTGCCGCCCGCGGCTTCCACCGCATACCTGATTCTCGTGAAGATGACCTTGGCCTGCTCGTACTCGTCCTTGCCGAGGACCGTCTCGCCGTCCGGCGCGCGAGAGGTCGTGCCGGACACGTAAAGCACGTCGCCGACGCGAATGGCGCTGGACCAGGTCTGCGGCGGCGGCTTGGGCAGGTTGGGGCTGTTGACGGGTTGTCTTCTCATGCTGCCTCTTGCGATTAAAATGGCTTGCGAGGCCACGTCATGCCACTGTCGGCGTTCAATTTCAACCGCTGGATCGAAGAGCACGCGCACCTGCTGAAGCCGCCGGTCGGCAACCAGCTCGTGTTCCGCGAGGCGCAGGACCTGATCGTGCAGGTCGTCGGCGGGCCCAACGCGCGCACCGACTACCACGACGATCCGTACGAGGAGTTCTTCTACCAGCTGCGCGGCGACATGGTGCTCAAGGCGATCGAGGACGGAAAGCCGCGCGACATCCCGATCCGCGAAGGCGAGATCCTGCTGATTCCGGGCCATTTGCGGCACTCGCCGCAGCGGCCGGCGGGCTCGGTCGGGCTGGTGGTGGAGAAGGTCCGGCCGCGCGACGTCGACGACGCCTTCGAGTGGTACTGCCCGAAATGCTGGACGCTGGTGCACCGGGTCGAAGTGAACGTGCAGAACATCGTGAGCGACCTGCCGCCGCTCTTCGCGGCCTTCTACGCCGGCAAGCGCGAATGCCCGAAATGCGGGCATATCCACCCGGGCAAAGCATGAAATCGAAGCAAAGGCAGGCCGCGAAGCTGCTTTTCGAGTCGCACGAGCGGCGCGAGCGCTTCGCTCCGCTGCCCGCAGATCTCGCGCCGCGCACCCCCGAGGAGGCCTACGCGATCCAGGACGCGTTCGTCGCGCTGCGCTCCGACAAGCTTGGCGCGATCGTCGGCTACAAGATCGCGCTGACCAGCGCCGAGATGCGGCGCCTGGTCGGCATCGACAAGCCGCAGGCCGGCGCGATCCTCGAGGCGACGATCCAGCGCACGCCGGCGCGGCTGCGCGCCGCCGATTACGTTCGTCTCATCGTCGAATTCGAGATCGCGGTCGAGATGGCCGAAGACCTTCCGGCGGCCGATGCACCGTTCTCGCACGAGCGGGTCGCGCGCTCGGTCGGCGCGGTGATGGCCGCGCTCGAGATCGCCGACGACCGCAACGCCGACTACGCCGAGCTCGCGAAGCACCCGTTCGAGCTCATCGCCGACAACGCGTGGAACGAAGGCGCGGTGCTAGGCGACCGGATGCAGGAGTGGCGCAAGCTGGCGCTCTCGGGGGCGCGCGCGGTCGCGCGCATCAACGGCGCCCAGGTCGGGGAGGGCAGGTGCCGCGACGCGATGGGCCATCCCTTCGCCGCGGTCGCCTGGATCGCCGACCACCTCGCTGCGCACGGCCGGGGGCTGCTGCGCGGCGACATCGTGCTCACCGGCAGCATCATCGCTTCGCAGTACCCCAGGCCCGGCGACCTCATCAGCTTCTCGGTCGAGGGCCTTGGCGAGGTCGACCTGCGCGTCGATTAGCCCCGCCGGCAGCACCGGGCTATTCAGAGCTTCTTCAGGAAGGTCTCGAGCGCCGCGTTGAACGCCGCCGGCTGGTCCATGGGGCCGAGGTGCCCGCAGCCTTCGAGTATCACGATCTCGGCGCCGGGGATCTTCTCCGCCATGCGCTGCATCAGCGATGGCGGTGCGGTTCTGTCATCGCTCCCGGCGACGAGCAGCGTGGGCACGGCGATGCGCGCCAAGTCCGGCCGGCGATCGAAGGTGGTGGTGAGTTCGGCAGCCTTGCGGTAGGTGTCGGGGGTGATGCCGGACATGATGCGCTCGGCGTGCGCGAGCCCTGCGGGATCCGACCTGCTTCCCCGCATCGTCGCCATGAGCCGCGCCGCGATCTCGCCCATGGTCTTGCCCTCGTCGAGCGGACCGGTGCGCACTGCCAGGAATTGCTTCGCGAATTCGCCGCTGCCGAACGCGGCACTCGTGAACCCGAGCACCAGTGCTTTCGCGATGTGCGGGAAGCGCGCATACGCCTCCTGCGCGATGAAGCCGCCCATGCTGTGACCAATCAGCACGGAAGGGGCGCTGATGATCTCCTTCAGCTTTGCGGCGACGTTTTCGAGCGTATAGGGGTCGACCATCGGCGCGCCACCGTATCCCGGCTGGTCCCACGCGGTGCAGGGATAGCCGAGCCGCCTGAAGTGCGCGAGCTGGGCGTTCCATGCAGCATGGCCGCCGCCCAGCCCGTGCAGGAAAACCAGCGGGGTCACACTGTCATTGTAGAATGCGGCAAATGATTGTTTTCGATCTGCTTTGCGCTACGGGCCACCGGTTCGAGGGATGGTTCGGTTCGGCCGCCGATTTCGCGGAGCAGAGGGAACGGCAGCTGCTTTCCTGTCCGAGCTGCGGTTCGGCGAAGATCGAGCGCGTTCCGTCGGCCTCGCGCGTGAACCTGGGCGCGCCGGAGCCGAAGGCGCCCGCGGCGCCGAGCGCGCGCACCCCGGAGATGGAAGGCAAGGATCCTTTCGCCATCGCGCAGATGCTCTATTCGCGCATGCTCGACGAGCTGCTAACGAAGACCGAGGACGTCGGCAAGCAATTCCCGGCCGAAGCGCGCAGGATCTTCTATCAGGATGCGCCGGCGCGCGCGATCCGCGGCCAGGCGACCAACGAGGAGCACGAAGAGCTGCTTGAGGAAGGCATTCCCGTGGCGCGGCTGCCGCTGCCGCCCACGCGGCTCAACTAGTCTTTCAGGGTCCCGGCGTTTTTGATAATGATGTCGAGGACGTCGAAGAACACCGTGTCTGGCGGCGTGCCGATCTCCCGGATCCAGTAATCGAGCTGTCTTTGCGAAACGTTGAGGCGCTGCGCGAGCTCGGCGCGCCCGCCCAGCATGCCGGCGGCTCGCTCGAAGGCGAACGCGCGGTCCGGAAGCGGCTGCGGCGTCGGTTGTCCTTGCATCATGCTGCCGAGGATCAGGGTAAATCGCCGGGCGCTCAAGTCGCGGAACCCAGCATTCGGCTGTAGTTTCACCCCTGAGGCCGCCTGGCAGGCGCCTCCGTCGTCGCGGGCAAATGCCTTAGCCGATTCTGCTGGGGTGTGCTTTCTCAGATGCGTCAGATCTACAATGTGTATTCGTTCTGCGATAAAGTAGCGTCCGACGCCACCGTGCGTTAGGGCTGCGTGCCCTTGACCTGAAGCGCCGATTCCTCGGATGGGGGGTCGGAACGGGATCAGGGGAGCGCGCGGTGTCTCAACCGTCTGTAATTCCTCCAGATTCATCAGAAAACGAACCCCGCGGGGCTGCGCCCTCCGGGCAGCGTGAGCGTGAGAACACCTCCCCGTCATGCTCAGGGCTGCCCGGAGGGGGGCATGGGGGCGTGCCCCCATGTGTGCTTAGTCCTACCGGTGCCCCGGTTGAGCCTTCACGTTGCGGGACGCGGGGCGAGACAGCGTTGCAGCGCGAGTCCGACGTCGGGTCGGTCTCCCATGCCGATCGCGCTCTAGAGGCAAAGCGGGCGGTTCCTATGCGGGCGGGATGGGCCGATGCTCTACGCTCGGATGCGGTGCCGTTGGGCGGGGACGGGGGCCGCGCGCGCGAAGTGCCCTCATCCGATCCTCGGGTCATGGATGAGGGCGTTTACGCTCGTCGCAACGCGGCCCCCGGCCCCGCCTGCCTTTCGGATCATCCGGAGCGGTCGTCTGGGGGGAAGCCGGGCAGGCGTCGGGTGCCTCGCGCGGCTTGGGAAGCGTGGGCTGCAGCCCCGGGCGCGAAAGGCGGGCCTAGTGAGAAAAGGTCTCGTTTGGAGCGTAGGGCGAAGGGTGTCGGGGGCGGGGGGCCGCAAGCGAGGAACGAGCGCGGCACCGCGCCGGCCCTAAACTTGTTCAAGGGACATAACTGGGACGAGAAACCCGGTTCTCATAGGGAAACTCTCCCCGCTGAACGAGAAGGGATCTCATCGCTGATCGATCCGGCGGCGCTCGGGCCGTTGGCCAAGTACCCGCTGCGTGGGCTCTGGGTCCGTGAAACGAGGTACGGCCCGCTGCGTAACGCGGGGTGGTTGGTCCGCAATTCCAGACACGGGCAGGGAAACAACCCGCTGGCGGTGCGGCTGGTCTGCGCGGAGGTCGTCAGGCTGCTTGAGGGCGGCGATGACCTGGAAGACGTGATCGAAGCGTTATGTGAAATCCTGATCCATCCCTAAAGTTGCGCTGGCGCAGGGACTTAGGCAGAATGCTGTGCGGTCAAGTTGCACAATGTGTATTATGTTAAATACTCCCAAAGTTGAACACCCCGCCTCACGGCTGGGCTCCGGCGCGCTCCAGGAGCTCGATCAGCTCGCTCTCTCCCCGCTTCCGGGCGATGCCCAGCGCGCTCTCGCCTGATGGGCTGCGGCGGTTGAGCTCGGGATCGTTGTGGAGAAGCACGCGCGCGGCTTCCGTATGGCCGTTGCGCGCGGCGAGCATGAGCGGCGTATAGCCGTTCGGCGCGAGCGCGTTCTTGTTCGCTCCGCGCACCAGGAGATAACCGACCACTCTTCCCGAGCCGCCGAACGCAGCGTAATGCAGCGGCGTCCAGCCCGGGCGGCGGTCTATCTGCGCGCCAGCGTCGATCAGGACCCGGACCGCGTCGTAATGGCCGCTCAGGCTCGCGATCATGAGCGCGGTATCGCCGGCGGGAGTTTGCCGATGGATGTTCGCCTTGCGCGAAATCAGCATCGACAGGAGCTCGGTGTGACCCTGGCGCGCCGCAATCATCGCGATGGTGTGGCCGTTGGCATCAGTCGTGTTCACGTCGAGGCCGCGGTCGAGGTAGCTCGCGACCGCCGGAACGTTGCCGCGCGTCGCCGCATCGAGAAATAGCTCCATGGAGGACTGAGCGTGAGCGGTCAATACCCATGCCGTTACAATGAATTGCATCACTATCTTCATGATCAAGCTTAGGATTCCGGGCGCTCCGCCAACATCTGGGCCGAAAACAGCTTGGGGTTGAGGGGATGGTGCGAAAGAAGTCGATGCCGGCCCATTTCGCGCGCGAACGCAAGCCACGCCCGCGCCCGGTCTCTGCCGGCGGCCGTCACGCCCGTCTGGTATTTGGGTGGCAGACCGAAGGCCGCGAAGGCACGGTCCAGGGCTTGCTTCTGTAGCGCTTCGGCCAGCCGGTCGAGCTCCTCGCGGTCGTTCACCGGCGCCGGCTGCTTGAGGATCCTGTCGAGAATGTCTGCCTGCGCCGCGTAATCGAGCGCAAGCAGCGGAGCGCCGCCCGCGTAGGCGAGCCAGCGCGCCGCATCGTTGACGCCTTGGGTCGCGAGCCATCCGAGCGCCGCCTCGCGGGGCGGAATGGAAACCGGAACCGCGACGCATCGGCTGCGGATCGTCGGCAACAGCCTGGCGGGCCGGTGCGATACGAGGAGGAAGACCGCACCCGCGGGCGGTTCCTCGAGGCCTTTGAGCAGCGCGTTCGCCGCGTTGGCGTTCATGCCCTCGGCCGGATGCACGAGCGCCACACGGAAGCGGCCGCGATGCGAGCCGACGTTGAGGAAGGCGGCAAGGTCGCGCACCTGCTCGATCTTGATCTCGAGGCTGGGCTTGCCGCGCTTTACCGGCGGCTCGCCCTGCTCCGGCTCCCCCGCCGGCTCGGGGGCGAGGGCTTCGGGCTCGAGGCACCGGAAGTCCGGATGGCTGCCGGCGGCGAACCAGCGGCAACCCTCGCAGGCGCCGCAGGGCTTGCGCGCCGGATCGCGAGCCTCGCACAAGAGGAAGCGCGCGACGTGCTCGGCGAGAGCGAGCTTTCCGGTGCCGCGCACGCCGTGCAGGAGCAGCGCATGCGGCAGGCGCTCGGCGCGCCGCCGCAGCGATTCGAAAATGGCTTCGTTCCACGGATGCATCAGAACCCCAGGGCCCTTTCCAGCTGCTTGCGGATCTGCGCCACGTCGGTCGCGGCGTCGATGACCCGGATGCGCTGCGGCTCGGTCTTCGCGCGCGCGAGATAGGCGCTGCGCACGCGCTCGAAAAAGGCGCGATCCTCGCGCTCAAAGCGGTCGAGAGCCTTGCCCGAGGCGTCCAGGCGCTGGCGCGCAACCTCGTAGCTGCAGTCGAAGACGATGGTGCGATCCGGCTCGAGCCCCTCATTTGCTGCCTTACTTAATGTCTCCAGCAGTTCCAGCGGCACGCCCTTGCCGGCGCCCTGGTAGGCCACCGTGGCGTCGAAGAACCGGTCGCAGACCACCCAGGCTCCGGCCTCGAGCGCCGGCCGTATGACGCGCGCCACGTGGTCGGCGCGGGCCGCGAAGATGAGCAGCGTCTCGATGATCGGCGTCATCGGCTCGGCGAGGATCGCCTGGCGCAGGCGCTCGGCGAGCTCGGTGCCGCCGGGCTCCCGCGTGACGATCGCATGCCGCCCCGAGGCGGCGTCCGCGGCGTCGGCGATGAATTGCAGATGCGTCGATTTGCCGGCGCCGTCGACACCTTCGACGGTGATGAAAGTGCCGCGCCTCATCGCCCGCCCCGCTGGAACCGGGAAACCGCCCGGTTGTGCTCGTCGAGGGTGCGGGAGAACTGGCTCGAGCCGTCGCCCTTGGAGACGTAATAGAGCGCCTCGGTCTTGCCCGGCCGCAGCGCCGAGCGCAGCGACGCGAGGCCCGGCATCGCGATCGGCGTCGGCGGCAGCCCGGCGCGCGTGTAGGTGTTGTAGGGGCCGTCCTCAAGCAGGTGGATCTTCTTCAGGTTGCCGTCGAACGCGGCGCCCAGGCCGTAGATCACCGTTGGGTCGACCTGCAGCCGCATGCCGATGCGCAGGCGATTGACGAGGACCCCGGCGATGAGCTCGCGCTCCGAGGCCTTGCCGGTTTCCTTCTCGATGATCGAGCCCATGATGAGCGCTTCGTAGGGCGTCTGGTAAGGAACGTCGGGGCCACGCGCTTCCCATTCCGCTTTCAGGTGGCGCTGCATGGCGCGGTAGGCGCGGCGCAGGACCCGCACGTCGCTCGAGCCCTTGCCGAAAACATAGGTGTCGGGAAAGAACAGGCCCTCCGGGTGCGACTCCGCCGCCTGCACCAGCGCGAGGACCTGCGCGTCCTCCAGGCCGGCCGTTTCATGCCGCACGTCCGGGCTGGCGTCCAAGGCGGCCCGGAACTGGGCGAATGTCCAGCCCTCGATGAGCCGGATCTCCGCCTGAGTCACATCCCCGCGCGCGAGCTTTTCGAGGAGCTCGGCGGGTGTCAACGGCACCGCGATCTCGTAGCTTCCGGCCTTGACGTCGCGGCTGCGTCCGAGCGCCCTCGCGAGCAGCTCGAACTCGTACGGACGCACCCGGATGCCCGCCTTTTCCAGCTGATCGACAGCGGTGCGAAACCCGGCGCCGCGCGGAATCTCGACTTCCACCGGCAGCCTGGCGATGTCGAGCGGCTCGGAAACGTACCAGGCGCCGTATCCCGCGGCCGCCACGACGGCGAGAAAGGCGAGTGCGAGGAAGGTTTTCAGGGAATGGCGCGCTGTAAAATCGGCATTCTACGATGGAGTGCGCGCGACTAAACCGCTACGGCCTGCTCTCGGTGTCTGGAGAGGACGCGCGTGAATTCCTGCACGCGCAGCTCACCATCGACGTGCGCACTCTGCCGCGCAGCCGCGCTGCGCTCGCCGGATGGTGCTCGGCGAAAGGGCGTCTCCTCGCGACGTTTCTGGTCATACCGGCGCCGCAAGGGTTTCTGCTGCAGCTCGCGCGCGACCTTGCGCCGGCCATCGCGAAGCGCCTGTCGATGTTCGTCCTGCGCTCCAAGGTGAAGATCGCCGACGAGAGCGAGCGCTGGGCGCAGTTCGGCGTGTGGAACGCGGACCGGGAGGAGAACCTCGCGTGGGAAGGCAGCCGGGCTACCGTGCCGGTCGGCGAGCGGCGCTTCCTGCGGCTCGAGCCCGCCGACGCGCCGTCGCTCGCGCCGACGAGCGGCGAGGACGCGTGGACATTGCTCGAGATCCGCGCCGGCCGGCCGCTCATCACCGCGGCCACCCAGGACCAGTTCGTGCCGCAGATGGTGAACCTCGAGACGCTCGGCGCCGTCGACTTCCAGAAGGGCTGCTACCCCGGGCAGGAAATCGTCGCTCGCGCCCAGTACCGCGGCCAGGTGAAGCGGCGGATGGTTCGCCTCAAGGAGCCCGAGGCGGCGGGGCTGCGGCCCGGGCAGGAATACAAAGGCGGCGTGGTGGTCGACAGCGCGGCCGGCGAGCTCCTCGCGGTCATGCCCGAGTGAACTACTACGTCTACTACCGGATATCGCCCGAGCAGCTCGGCGCCGCGCGCGCAGCGGTGCAGTCGCTTTTCGCCGCGGTAGAGAAGGCCTGCGGCGTGCGCGGCCGCTGGATGCGCCGGCGCGACGACCCCTCGACCTACATGGAAGTCTACGAAGACGTGAAGGACGAGGCGGGTTTCGAGGAGCTGCTCTATCGCGAGGGCGCGAAGCTCGGCGTGCCGCGCGTGGTCGAGGCGTTCAGGAACGAGCCCGCGGAAAAACCCGCCTGAACGCGCGTACCGAGACGGTTTCGTAGACGCCGCCGCGGTAGAACGGGTCGGCGCCGATGAAGGCCTCCGCGTCCTCGCGCGTGGCGCAATCGACGACGATGAGCGCGCCGGTGCTCGGACCCTCGGGCGTCTCCTTGAGCGGCCCGCCGAAGAGGATCTTCTCCGAATTTTCTCCGAGGAACTTCTGGTGAGCTTCGCGATGCCGGTCGCGCAGCGCGCCCGAGTCGGGCCGGTCGAAACAGACGATGGCGTACATGGTATGGTAGGAAATTATGGCTGACAAAGACGACATCAAGGAAGGCAAGGATTTCGGCATCGGCATTCCCCAGGAGAACAAGCCCTTCTACGTCAAGGGCGCCGGCGCGCTCGACTGGGGCATGCAGAACCGCCTGGCGCGCATCTTCAACCCGGCCTCGGGCCGCACCGTGATGCTCGCCTTCGATCACGGCTACTTCCAGGGACCGACCACGGGGCTGGAGCGCATCGATCTCGGCATCGTGCCCTTGATCCCGCATGCCGATGTGCTGATGTGCACCCGCGGCGCGCTGCGCTCGGTGATTCCGCCCTCGGCGACCAACGCGATCGTGCTCCGCTGCTCGGGCGGGCAGAGCATCCTCACCGAGCTTTCCCGCGAGCTCATCGCCGTGGACATCGACGACGCCATCCGCGTCAATGCCGCCGCCATCACGACGCAGATCTATATCGGCGCCGAGTACGAGCACCAGTCGATCAAGAACCTGGTGCAGCTCATCGACAACGGCAACCGCTACGGCATTCCCACCATGGCGGTGACGGGGGTCGGAGCGCAGATGAAGCGCGACGAGCGCTATTTCAGCCTCGCCACGCGCATTGCCGCCGAGCTCGGGGCGCATTACGTCAAGAGCTATTTCATCGAGGAGGGCTTCGAGCGCGTGTGCGCCGGCTGTCCGGTGCCCATCGTCATCGCCGGCGGCAAGAAGCTCCCCGAGCTCGAAGCGCTGAGCATGGCGTACAAGGCGATCGACCAGGGAGCCGCGGGCGTCGACATGGGGCGCAACATCTTCCAGTCCGACGACCCGGTCGCCATGATCCAGGCCGTCGGCGCGGTGGTGCACAAGAACGAGAAGCCCGAAAAGGCGTTCCAGCTCTACCGGCAGATCAAAGCGCGCCATGTGCCTGATCGTTCTCGCCTGGCGCGTTCGTCCTAGCTTCCCGCTGATCGTTGCCGCGAACCGCGACGAGTTCCACGCCCGTCCCGCGGCCGCCGCCGCGTTCTGGAGCGACCGGCCGGCGATTCTCGCCGGGCGCGATCTCGAGGCGCGCGGCACATGGATGGGCGTGTCGCGTACCGGCAAGTTCGCGGCGGTGACCAACTATCGCGGCGCCAAGGAGCCGCGTGCGGCGCGCTCCCGAGGCGCTTTGGTCTCTCGTTTTCTCGAGAATGGACAAGCTCCAGGCGAATACGTCAACCTTCTTTTGGAAGACGCGAATCAGTACAGCGGCTTCAATCTGCTCGCTGGCGACGGCGGGGAGCTCTGGTGGATGTCCAACCGCGGCGGCGAGCCGCGGCGCCTGGAGCCCGGGATCTACGGGCTGGGCAATACCCTGCTCGACGCTCCAGAGGTCGAAGCCGCGAAGCAGCGCTTCGCGCATGCGCTGGAAACCGGCCCGGCGGTGGAGCCGCTGTTCACCGCGCTCGCGGCCGCCCGCATCGTCAATCCGGAGTACGGCACGCGCTGCTCGACGGTGTTTTTCGGCAGGAGGTACGCCGAGCGCACTTACTCGTCCTCGGGCGCCGAGCAGGACACGCTGCAATACGAGTTCTAGAGCGCCCGGCGCATCGCCTGGTGCGCTATCCCCGCTTCCAGGTATTCGCCGCCCTCCTCCGTGAAGCCGTGCGCTCTGTAGAAAGCCGCGGCGTGAACCTGCGCCGATAGGGCGACCTCGCGATCGCCGCGGCTGCGCGCCGTCTCGATCAGCCGCTCCAGTATCCGGCTGCCGATGCCGCGACCGCGCCACGGCTTGAGCACCGCCATGCGGCCGATGTGCCCGTCGGGCAGCAGCCGTCCGGTAGCCACCGCAACGTCGCCTTCGAACGCGACCGCGTGAACACAGGCGCCGTCCATCTCGTCGAGCTCGATCTCGCGCGGCACGCCCTGCTCTTCGACGAACACCGCGAAGCGGATGGGCGCGGCGTGCTCGCGCGCCTTTTCCCAGGGGAGAAGATCAATCCGCAGCATGGCGCAAAAGTATAATCGGCGCATGAAAAGCCTCTGGAGCGACGCCGAAGCCGCCCGGTTCACCGGCCCGCTCGGGCTCCGGGTCTACACCTCGCGGCTGCTCGGCCGCGAGAAATCGCTGGTGCTCCACGGCGGCGGCAATACGTCGGTCAAGCTGCGCGAGAAGAACGTCTTCGGCGAGGAGATCGAGGTCCTTTACATCAAGGGAAGCGGCGCCGACCTCGAGACGATCGAGCCCGAAGACTTCTGCCCGCTCGCGCTCGACTACGTGCGCCGGCTAGCGACGCTGCCGCAGCTTGGCGACGCGCAGATGCTGAACGAGCTCGGCACGCACAAGCTGCGCGCGGACGCGCCCGCGCCTTCGGTCGAGACGCTGCTGCATGCGCTCCTGCCCTACCCCTATGTCGACCACACGCACGCGGATGCGGTGCTCTCCCTGTCGAACGCACCGGATGGCGACAGGCGCGTGCGCGAGGTCTACGGCGACAAGGTGGCGGTGATTCCGTACCTGATGGCCGGGTTCGACCTCGCTGCGCAGCTCGCCCGGCAATTTCCCAGGCAAGCGACGCAGAGCACGATCGGCGTCGTGCTGCTCAGCCACGGCATCGTGTCGTTTGGCGCCAGCGCGCGTGAGGCGTACGAGCGCATGGTCCAGCTCGTGTCGATGGCCGAGGACTACCTGAAAGAGCAACGCGCCTGGGAGCCGCCGACGCGCCCGCCGGAGCCGCACGCGGTAGCTCGCCTCGACATCGCCTCGCTGCGGCAGTCGATTTCGGAGCATGCCGGAATGCCGATGCTGCTCAAGATCAATGCCGGTCCGAAGTTCCTCGCCTTCGCGCAGCATCCGCAGCTCGCGCGCCTCGCGCAGCAGGGGCCGGCGACGCCCGATCACCTGCTCTATACGAAGCCCCTGCCCATGCTGGGACGCGACGTCGCTGCGTACGCGAAAAGCTATCGCGCCTACTTCGAGCGCCAGGCGGCGCGGAGCAAGGAGGAGCGCATCATGCTGGACCCCGCGCCCCGGGTGGTGCTCGACCGCAGCCTCGGCTTCGCCGCGGCAGCACGCACGGCGCGCGAGACAGCCATAGTCGAGGAGCTCTACGAGCACACCATCGATGTCATCCTGCGCGCCGAGGCGCTCGGCAGCTGGCGCGCGGTGAGCGAGCCGCATCTTTTCGATATCGAATACTGGGGCCTCGAGCAGGCGAAGCTGCGCAGGGCCGCATCGCCTCGCATGTTCGCCGGTGAGATCGTCCTCGTTACCGGCGCGGCGTCGGGCATCGGCAAGGCGTGCGTCGAATCGTTCCTCAGGCGCGACGCCGCGGTCGTCGCGCTCGACCGCAATCCCGCGATCGAGCGGATGTGGAACCGGGCAGACGTCCTTGGCCTCAGCTGCGACTTGACGAACGCCGGCGCAATACAGAAATCGCTGGACGCGGCCGTCCTGCGCTTCGGCGGCGTGGACATGCTCGTGCTGAATGCGGGCATCTTCCCGCCGTCGAGCCCGCTGCAGGAGGTCACGGCGGATAGCTGGCGCGCCGCGATGGCGGTGAACGTCGAGGCGAGCCTCGTCCTTATGCAGGCGTGCCACGCGCTGCTCAAGCTCGCGCCGCGCGGCGGGCGCATCGCCGTGATCGGCTCGAAGAACGTGCCCGCGCCGGGACCGGGCGCGGCGGCCTATTCCGCTTCGAAGGCGGCCTTGAACCAGCTCGCGCGCGTCGCTGCGCTCGAGTGGGGCAAGGACGGCATCCGCATCAATTCGCTGCACCCCGACGCGGTCTACGACACGGCGCTGTGGACCGACGAAGTGCTCGCCTCGCGCGCGAAGGCCTACAACATGAGCGTCGAGCAGTACAAGAAGAAGAACCTCCTCAAGACCGAGGTCGCATCGCGCGACGTCGCCGAGCTCGCGGCCGAGCTGTGCGGGCCGCTTTTCGCCAAGACCACCGGCGCGCAGATCCCGGTGGACGGCGGCAACGAGCGGGTCGTATGACGGCGCGCGGCTGCGCGCTCGCTCTACTCGATCAGCTCGATCTGGGCCGAGTGGCCGTGGGAACGCGCGAGCTTGGCGTCGCAGGTGACCAGCGGCGCGTCCAGCGCTTCAGCGAGGGCTATGTAGGACGCGTCGCGGGCGCTCACCGATTCGCGCAGCTGCCAGATTCGCGGAAGAAGGTCCGCATGGGCATGGCGCTCGATGAGGAGGTCGCGGAAGTCCTCCAACGCCTGCCCGGCCGGACAAGGCGGCCCTTGCCTTCAATTCTTGCATGTTATTCACATGTACAGCCTGCCGTCGGGCTCGGCCTTGAGCCAGGTCGTGCCGGAGTAACCCCGCCCCTCGCTAATCTTCGGGCGGGCGGGCGAGCGGTAACATTGCCGCATGCCGTATCTCGACACTGCGCTCGCGCGCTCGATTCTCGAGGAGCCCGCCCGCTTCAGCAAGAAGTCTGGGCAACGCCGTCTCCCCTCGGCTAAGTTTGTTCGCTCAAGAGTACGTTGTTTGGTTCCGGCTGTGCCGGCTTAGGTTTTTTCGAAATGGCCAGGAAAACGCTGAAACGAAAACCAACCCCCCGCTCGCCTGCGGCTCACGAGCCCCTTGTCAGGGGGTCGGCGGTCGAGCCGATCCGCTGGCGGGGCGACCGGCTGGAGCTTCTCGACCAGCGCCTGCTTCCCGAGAAGACCGTCTACGTCGCCTGCCGCAGCGCGGCCGAAGTGGCGCAGGCGATTCGCGACATGGTGGTGCGCGGCGCACCGGCCATAGGCTGCTCCGCCGCCTTCGGCATTGCACTTTCAAGAGGTTCTCCAGGATCCTTTGAAATACTGGCCAAGAGCAGGCCGACGGCGGTCAACCTGTTCTGGGCGCTCGAGCGCATGAGAAAGGCGACGAACCTCGAAGCCGAGGCGCTGGCGATCTTCGAGGAGGACATCGCCGCGAACCGCGAGATCGGCCGGCTCGGCGCGCAGCTTATTGCCAAGCGGGCGCGCGTCATGACCCACTGCAACGCCGGGGCGCTCGCCACCGCCGGCTACGGCACCGCCCTCGGAGTGATCAGGTCTTCGAAAAACAAGAACATATCCGTGATCGCGAACGAAACGCGGCCTTATCTGCAAGGCGCGCGCCTCACCGCGTGGGAGCTGGTGCAGGAAGGCATCCCCTGCACTCTCATCACCGACAGCATGGCCGGGCATCTCATGAGCAAGGGCGAGGTCGACGTCATCGTCGTCGGCGCCGACCGCATCGCCGCCAACGGCGACGTGGCGAACAAGATCGGCACCTACGCGCTCGCCGTGCTTGCGAAGCGCCACGGCATCCCGTTCTACGTCGCGGCACCGCTCTCCACCTTCGACCCGGAGATCCCCGACGGCTCGCACATCCCGATCGAGGAGCGCCCGGCCGGCGAAGTGACCGGCTACCGCGGCACCCGCTGGGCGCCCGAAGGCGTCGCGGTGCGCAATCCCGCGTTCGATGTAACCCCCG
>DASZOS010000070.1:0-6564 GCA_035550695.1 Burkholderiales bacterium
GATCAAGGAGATCATGAAGAAGTCGCGCGAGCTCGGCATGCAGACCTTCGACCAGGCGCTATTCGACCTCTACGAGGCCGGGCGCATCAGCTACGAGGACGCGCTGCGCTTCGCCGACTCCACCAACGAGGTGCGCCTGCAGATCAAGCTGCACGGCCACGAGGCGAAGGACAAGGACCTCACCAAGGGCATCGAGCACCTCGACATCGTCTGACGTCGCTCTCGAACGGAGTTTTCAGGAAACGGGGCGCGCAAGCGCCCTTTTTCATTGCACCAAGCCTCACGAACCGAAAGGGGACAGTCTATGGAAATCGCCGGCGTGGCGCACGTGATCCTCACCGTGAGCAACTTTGAAGCCGCGGTCCCGTTCTATGAAAAGTTGCTGGCATTTCTCGGCATGAAGAAGATATTCAAGGGAGAGGAATTTCTCTACTTCCTTGGCGCAAGAACGGGGTTGGGGATATCCAGATGCGACGAACGTCATCGCCAAGAGCGCTTTGTCCAGCGCAGGGTGGGTCTGCATCATCTTTGTTTCCGCGCTCGAGACCGCGGCGACGTCGACAGCCTCCATGGCTTCTTGCAGGAGCTGGGCGCCAAGATCGTCCATCCCCCCGAGGAGGGCACGTGGGCGCCCGGCTACTATTCCGTCCTGTTCGAAGATCCCGATGGCATCCGTCTGGAGATGAATCACGTTCCCGGACCTGGCCTGCTTGCTGAAGGGGTCTCGATGAAGCCTGGTGAATACCGCTAAATGAGCGCGCCGCAGTAGGTACCGATGTTGCCGGGTATAACATCGCATTCGAGGCCTCCTTTTCGGAAAGAATGGTCGTGTCGGCAAACACGTTCTTCGATGGTAGCTTTCAGCCGACGGTCCGCTGCGCGGCCCGTCGCTGAACAGGGGCGTTTAGCCGTCACGGAACCGGCGTCGGGCAATGCAACGGTACGACCCTGAGGTAAGGTCCAGAGCGAACGGTTACACGGCACTGACCGAACACCGGCATAACAAATACCGATGGCGCGCATCATGTGCACGCAAAAGTTGTGGCGACGCCTCGGACATGCGGGGCGTCCGCCGACCGAAGTGTCGGAGCCGCTGATCCACGGCGTATCGCTCGGCTCGTGGGCGGCAAAGGTTTTCAGGTACTACCGCCGAGACCTGGTTATTGCACTAAACGAGCGCACCTATCTCACGGTCCTGTTTCCCCTCGCTCCGCGCGCGCAGTTCCGCTCGAATTTCGCGAACGCGCTCGCCAACGTGCTCGAGGACCTCGACGTGCCGGAAGCCGCTGTACGAGCCGAAACCGCCGCGGTGGAGTTCGAGCCTCTCGCCCGCCTGACGAATCGCAGCATGGCCGGGACGCTGAACGATCTCGAATTTCATTGCGGTATCGAGTTCGAGTATCACGACGACCTACGCGTCGTGCAACGAAATCTGAACGAGATACCGCACGCAAATCGCGATCCGTGCGTTCCGGTAGACGCGGTGACCCAATTGTTTGAAGCCGTCCCGGCAAGGCGCCCGTTTACCGCGCATTGAAAGGGCGGTACGTGCCGCCGACAGCGGCTAATTCCTTTCCCTCGGCTGCGGCACCAGGAACTCCACTTTTTCGCCGCCGATGCGCGCCTCGACGAGCCCCGCCATCTCCTTCGGCTTGGCGCTCTTTTTCGGCCGCAGCTTGTCGTCGATGTGCAGCTCGACGCCGGTCCATTCGAGCTCGAGCCGCCTGCCCTTGCGTGAAGGCAGCACCGAAAGCCGCTCGCGGTTTTTCTGCCACTGCTCGAGGTAGTGAACCAGGCGCGGACGCTCCTCCTCGGTGACGAGCACCACGTCGAACTGGCCGTCGCCCGGCCTGCTGTCCGGCGCCAGGTGCAGGTTCGGGCCGACGTAGCGCAGGTTGAGCGCCTCGAGCATCAGGTAGCGCCCGGAGATGTCCCTGCCGTCGAGCCTGGCGGCAACCTCGATCGCCTCGCAGCTTGCCGCCTCGCGCTGCAGCCGGTGCAGCGCGTCTTCCACGGGGCGCCTGCGCGCTCTCGGCGGCGTGATCTCGGAGCGCGCGAGCAGGGCGGCGAACAGCCCGATGCCCAAGCCCTCCACGAAGTGGCGCTCACCCCAGGGCCCGTCGGCGACGGCGACGTCGAGCTTGACCCGGCGCGCGCTTTCCCAGCCGCGCACCAGCTCTTCGAACGGCCGCTCGAGCTGGCCCAGGGTGCGCGCGATGTTGTTTGCGGTCCCCGAAGGCAGCAGCGCCATCGGCACGCCGCGGCCGGCCATGCGGCGGGTCACACGCCCGACGGTGCCGTCGCCGCCGGCGACGACCACGAGATCGGCCTCCCGCTTCAGAGCGTTCTTCCAGCCGTCTTCTCTTGCGGACTGATAGCGCACCGCGTGGCCCTGCTCGGCGAGGAGCTTCTTCAGTGCGGCCGCCGTCATTGCCCGGCGTCCCGCGCCCGGGTTGTGGATCAGCGTGACGCGCACGTTAATTGCTGCGCAAACGGCATATGCGCATCCTGATCACCAACGACGACGGCGTCTACAGCCCGGGCATAGCCGCATTGGCGCAGGTGGCGTCCCGCTTCGGCGAGGTGCGCATCGTGGCGCCCGACGTCGAGATGTCCTCGGCCGGCCATTCGATCACCGCTTCGCGTCCGGTGACCTGCAAGCGCACGCCGGTGGCGGGGTTCGACGCCTACCGTGTCAACGGGACGCCCGGCGACTGCGTGATGCTCGGCACCACGCTGTGGGAGAGCGTGGATCTCGTGCTCTCGGGCATCAATATCGGCGCCAATCTCGGCAACGCGATCTGGCACTCGGGCACGCTCGCCGGCGCCAAGCAGGCGGCGCTTCTCGGCCTGCGCGGCATCGCGCTCAGCGCGCCGGCCACCGAGCGCGAGCAGCCCGACTTCGAGGCGCTCAAGCCCTGGGCCGCAAGCGTGGTCGAAATGCTGCTCGAGGGGCCCGATCTTGCGCTCGTCAACGTGAACTTCCCGGCCAGGCCGCCGCGCGGCACGGTGTGGACCCGCCAGTCGATGCGGCATTACGACGGCAAGGTGGTTCCCGGGAAGGACCCGATGGGGCGCACGCACTATTGGTTCACCGTGGTGCCGGTGGAAGCTACCGAGGAGGGCACCGACCGCTGGGCGATCGAGCAGGGCTACGTCTCGCTCACGCCGCTGCGCCTCGATCTCACCGACCACCGCAAGCTCGCCGCGGTCGCCGAGCTGGAAGGCTGGAAGAAGCTCCGGTTCGCTTGATCCGCGTCGGGATTTCGGGCTGGCGCTACGCGCCGTGGCGCGGCGTGTTCTACCCCGAGGGCCTGGCGCAGCGGCGCGAGCTCGAGTACTGCGCGAGGCATTTCTCCACCGTGGAGATCAACGGCTCGTTCTACTCGCTGCAGCGTCCCGAGTACTACGCCGCCTGGTACCGCGAGACGCCGCCAGGCTTCGTGTTCGCGGTGAAGGGCTCGCGCTACATCACCCACATGCTGCGGCTCACGAACATCGAAAGGCCGCTCGCCAACTTCTTCGCCTCCGGCATACTCAACCTCAGGGACAAGCTCGGGCCGTTTCTCTGGCAGTTCCCGGAAATGTTCCATTTCAAGCCCGAGCGCCTCGAGCCCTTTTTCGAGCTGCTGCCGCGCGACACGGAGCAGGCTCTCGGCCTGGCAAGACGCAGGGACGCCCGCATGACCGGCCGCTCGCGTCTGGCGATCGATGCGAACCGGCCCCTGCGCCATGCCATCGAGGTGCGGCACGCGAGCTTCATGTGCAATGACTTCATCAGGCTACTGCGCAAACACTGCATAGGCTTGGTGGTCGCCGACACCGCGGGCAAGTGGCCGAAGATGTTCGACGTCACGGCCGACTTCGTCTACGTGCGCCTGCACGGCGACAAGCTGATCTATGCGAGCGGCTACACGAGCCGCGCGCTGGACGAATGGGCGAGCCGCATCCGCGAGTGGCACCGGCGCGCCGACGTTTACGTGTATTTCGACAACGACGTGAAGGTAAGAGCGCCTTACGACGCCCAGGCGCTCGCGCGAAAGCTCGGCCTGTGCTGGCCCGCCGATGGCGAAGACCAACGTTGGAACTTCAATCGCCGCGCACGCCGCGGTGCGAGCCGGACACCACCACGAACTCGTACAGCCGGCATTCCAGCGCGCCGTTGAAGAGCGGGGTGCGCCTGGAAGGCTGCAGGCGGATGAGCTTGGGCAGGCGCAGGTCCGCGGTGAAAAAATAGCAGCGCCAGCCGGCAAAGCGCTTCTTCAGCGCATCGCCCAGCCTGGGATAGAACGCGGCGAGCTCATCGGCGCTCCCCAGGCGCTCGCCGTACGGCGGATTCGCCACCATCACGCCGCCGGGTGCAGGGGCGGCGCGCTCGAGGATGTCGCTGCGCTCGAGCTGCACCCAGCGTTCGATGCCGGCTTCCGCGAGGTTGCGCCGCGCCGCATTGAGCGCCTTGGGGTCCGTGTCGCTCCCGAAAAGACGAAGATTGGCTTGCTTCTGCCCTTCCTCCTTCTTCACGCGGTCCCAAGCCGCAGAATCGAAAGCCGAAAGCTTCTCGAAGCCGAAAGCGCGCCTGGCGCCGGGCGCGCGCCCGCGCGCCATGGCGGCGGCCTCGATGAGCAGCGTGCCGCCGCCGCACATCGGGTCGAGAAGCGGCTGATCAGGCTTCCAGCCGGTGAGCTGGATGATGCCCGCCGCGAGGTTCTCGCGCAGCGGCGCGTCCGCGACTCCGTGGCGCCAGCCGCGCTTGAAGAGCGGCTCGCCGGAGGTGTCGAGGTACAGCGTCGCATGCGTGCCCTCGAGGAAGGCGTGCACGCGCACGTCCGGGCGCGCGCGATCGACGCTCGGCCGGCGGCCGGTTTTCTCGCGAAAGCGGTCGCACACCGCGTCCTTGATGCGCAGCGTGGCGAACTCCAGGCTCTTCAGCGGGCTTTTCTGCGCCGTGACGTTCACGCGCAGGGTGCGCTCCACCGCGAAGTGCGCAAGCCAGTCGAGCGCCTTGGCGGCGGCGTACAGGTCATGCTCGCTTCCGTAGTCGAACTCGCCGACGCGCCAGAGCACCCGCGAGGCGATGCGCGACCAGAAATTGACCCGGTAGCAGCAGTGCCAGTCGCCCGAGAATGAAACCCCTCCCGGGACCGCCGAGGCCCGAGTACCTCCCAGGGAGGTTGCTTCCTGCAAAAGCAATTTCTCGAGCCCGCGCGGCGCGCTCGCAAAGAAGCGCTCAGAACGGCTTGAAGACAACCAGGTACACCGTAGCGAAAAGAACCAGCACCGGCGCCTCGTTGAACCAGCGGAACCAGACGTGGGTCTTGGTGTTGCGCCCGCCGGCGAACGCGCGCAAGAGGCTCCCGCACCACACGTGATAGGCAGCGAGCAGGACGACGAGCGCGAGCTTGGCGTGCAGCCACCCCGAGGCATCGCGAAACCAGCCCAGCCACAGCCACAGGCCGAAGACCAGGGTGAGCACGCCGCCCGGGGTCATGATGCCCCAGTAGAGCTTGCGCTCCATCACCTTGAAGCGCTCTTTGGAGAGGCTGTCCTCGGCCATCGCGTGGTAGACGAAAAGCCGCGGCAGGTAGAACAGCCCTGCGAACCACGTGACCATGAAGACGATATGCAGCGTCTTGACCCAATACACTGCCAGATTTTACAAGCAGCAAACTCCGGATGAGCGGCACGCGGCTTTCCGCTTTCCTTCTTCTCGCGTTCGCGAGCCTCCTGTGGTCGGGAAACTGGGTCACCGGGCGCGCGCTGCGCGATGCGTTCGACCCGGTGTCGCTCAACTTCTGGCGCTGGGTGATCGCGGCGCTCGTGCTTGCGCCATTCGCGCTGCGCGAGGTCGCGCGCAAGCGCGCCCTGATCGTCCGCCATGCCGCAATACTGCTGCTTCTGGCGTTCACCGGCGTCGCCCTGTTCCAGAGCCTGGTGTACCTGGGGCTGCGCACCACCACGGCGATCAACGCGGTGCTGCTCAACTCGTCGGCGCCGCTGTTCATGCTGCTTTGCTCCTGGTTCCTGGAGCGCGAGCGCGCCTCGCCGCGCCAGGTCGCCGGAATGCTGATTTCGCTCGCCGGCATTCTGGTGATCCTCTCGCGCGGCGAGCTCGGCATCCTGCTCGAGCTCGAGTTCCACGCCGGCGACGCCTGGATCCTGCTCGCCATGCCGGCTTGGGGGACTTACTCGGTGCTGCTCAAGCGGCGGCCGAGCGAGCTCGGTGCCCTGGCGTTCATCTTCGTGATCGCTGTGGCGGGAGTGCTGCTGCTCGCGCCCCTCTACGCGGTCCAGGCGGCGCGCGGGCCCGTCGCGTGGCCGACGCTGCCCGAAGTCCTGGGCGTGCTCTACATCGGCCTTGCCGCTTCGGTGATCGCCTTCATCTGCTGGAACCGCGGGGTTGCCATCGTCGGCGCGAACGCGGCAGGGTTCACGCTGCACCTGCTGCCGGCCTTCGGCACGGTGCTCGCGATCGTCTTCCTCGGCGAAGCCTTCGGCGCCTTTCACGCCGTGGGGATCGCCACCATCCTCGCCGGCGTAATGCTGGCCTCCTACTCCGAAAAGCGC
>DASZOS010000071.1:0-30127 GCA_035550695.1 Burkholderiales bacterium
TTCAGTGACGTCGACTTCTGCCTTCGCGTACAGGAGCTTGGCTACCGGGTGGTCTTTACCCCGCACGCCCGGCTGTACCACCTGGAGTCCGCCTCGCGCGGAAAAGACCTGACCGCCGCCCAGCGCGCAAGGACCGACAGCGCGGCGAGCAACATGCGCCGGCGCTGGGGACGGCGCATGCGGCATGATCCTTTTTACAATCCCAACCTCAGCTATCAGCAGACCGACTTCTCGCTGAGCTACGCGCCCCGGGTGAAGAGGCCTTGGACGTGAGCCGTCCGGTCGTTGGAGGCTTGAAATTGTTACACACGGATTTTGTTGATTTTTGACGCTATCCCTTGAGTTGAAGTCGCGCCCTCTGTCACTGTCCTCGCTACAATCGAGTCCGCCAGTTGGGGGAGTTTTCCTTAGGGGAAAGTCAGTAGTGGCTTCCTAGGGGAAATCGGTAGTGGCATGTGTCACTTGCCTCACTACAATCTGGCCCGCCGGTGGAGATTTTCCTTGAGGAAAGTCGGACCGGCAATCGGGGGGATGGGGAGCAATGGACAGGGAGGGGTGGCTCGCAAACCCGCCGCGCTCGGTGTGCGTTGTCGAGCGCGGGCGTAACCCGTCGAGCGACTACTACGTGCGCGCCCGTACTGCGGCGCTCGGCGTTCCGGACGTGCGCGTTCCCGAAGCGGGCAGCCTGGTGGTCATCGTGCGCTATCTCGATTCGCTGTGGCGCGCGCGCATCGAAGCCATGCGCCACCGTCTCGCGGGCATCGTCTACTTCATGGACGATGACCTGCTCGACCTCGCGGCGCTCAGGCGCCCGCCGCTGCGCTACGCGGCGCGCATGTTCTGGCTCGCGTGGCGCCACCGCGCCTGGCTCGAGAGCGTCGGCGCGAAGCTGTGGGTCTCGACGCCCTACCTCGCGCACAAGTACCGCCGCTGGAATCCAGAGCTCGTCGAGCCGACGACTTCGTGGCCGGGAATACTCGAGCGCCGCGCGCCCGTGCGCCTGTTCTATCACGGCACCGGGCTGCACCGCGCCGAGATTCGCTGGCTCGCACCGGTGATGCGCGCCGTGCAGGAGCGCTGCGCGGCGACCAGCTTCGAGATTTTCGGGCACGGATGGGTTCAGCGCCTTTACCGCAGCGTGCCGCGCACCACGGTCCTGCACCCGGCGAGCTGGGAGAACTTCCGCGACTATTGCGCGGCGAGAACGCTCGACATCGGCCTTGCGCCGCTGCTGCCGAGCGGCTTCAACGCCGCGCGCAGCCACACCAAGTTCTTCGACTTCGTGCGCTGCGGCGCCGCCGGCATCTACTCCAACGTCGAGCCCTACGCCTCGTTCGTGCGCCATGAGCGCGACGGCCTGCTGGTGGACAATCACCCGGACGCCTGGATCGAAGCGATCCAGCGCCTCGTCTCCGACGCAGAACTGCGCCGGCGCATCGCCGACGAAGCCTCCCGGCGCGCCACGGCGCAGTAGTCCCGTGGCCCGCAACTTCCTTTTCCTGCAAGGGGTATCGAGCCCGTTCTTCTCGCGACTCGCCGACCGGCTGCTCGAGCGCGGCGAGGCCGTATGGCGGGTCAATCTCTGCGCCGGCGATGCGCTGTACTGGCGCGGCAAGCCGGCGTGGAGCTTCCGCGGCGCTCGCGAGCACTTCGCGGCATGGCTCGACCGCAAGATCCTGCGCCTTGAGCTCACCGACCTCGTGCTCTTTGGCGACCAGCGGCCGCACCACCGGGCCGCTACGGACCTCGCGCGCAGGTACGGCCTGCGCGTGCACGCCTTCGAGGAGGGCTATGTCCGGCCCAACTGGATCACGCTCGAGCGCGGCGGCGTCAACGCCGCATCCGCGTTGCCGCGCGATGCGGCCTGGTATCACAAGGTGAACGCCGCGCTGCCCGACGCGGGCGAGGGCATCCGGGTGCGCCCGTCGCTCGTCCCGCGCATCGCGCACGACATGGCCTATCACGGGGCTAACCTCGCGAACTACCTCGCCTATCCGGGCTACCGCACCCACCGGCCGCGGCTCGCGGCGGTCGAGTATGCGGGGTGGGCGATGCGCTACGCCCGCTTTCCGCTCTGGCGAGAGCGCGATGCCGCGCGCATCGACGCCCTGATCGAACGGCGCGCGCCCTTCTACTTCCTGCCCCTGCAGCTCAACGGCGACGCGCAGATCGTGCACCACTCGCCTTTCGGCACGATGGCGGACGCCCTGCGCATGATTCTGCGCTCGTTCGCGCAGCGCGCGCCGGCCGAGACGCTGCTCGTCATCAAGAACCATCCCTTCGACACCGGGCTCGTCGACTACCCGAAGCTCATCGCGCGCATGGAGCGCGAGCTCGGCCTCGCGGGGCGCGTCGTTTTCCTGCAGACCGGCGAGGTTCCGAAGCTGCTCGACCATGCGCTTGGCATCGTGGTGGTGAACAGCACGGTCGGCTTTTCGGCGCTCCAGCATCGGCGCCCGACCAAGGCGCTCGGCAAGGCGATCTACGACCTGCCGGGGATGACGTTCCAGGGCGGGCTGGACGACTTCTGGAGCCGCCTGACGCCGCCCGAGCTGGACCTGGTGCGCGCGTTCCGCAACGTCGTAGTGCACGCCACGCAGTTGAACGGCGGCTTTTACTCGCGCCAAGGCATGGCGACGGCCCTCGCCGGCTGCGAGCGGCTCCTGGAGCCGCGCTCGCGGCTGGAGCAGCTTCTCGACGCCTTTCCCGCGCTCCGCGGCGCTGTCAGCGCACCCGGGCCGAGCCGCAAGCCGGCGCCGCTCGTCGTACCCGCGGCCGCGGACGAGGCTGCCAGCATCTGCTAGAACCTCGCTTCGAAAGCGAGGAATACCGCGCCGTCACCGAAGATCGAAGCCGGGGCCGGCTGGAAGCTCATCTGCGACAATCGGGCCATGCGCGAGCCCCGCGGCGTCCTGATCACCGGCGCAACCGGCGGCATCGGCAGCGCGCTCGCGGCCGCTTACGCGGCGCCCGGCCGTACGCTCCTGCTGCACGGCCGGCGCCTCGACCGGCTAGGCGCACTGGCGCAGCAATGCACGCAGCGGGGCGCCGCGGTGGAAACCAGGAGCCTTGACCTCGCCGACATCCCGCGCCTTATCGACTGGGCCGAAGCCGCGGCGCCGCGCGTGGATCTCGCCATCATCAACGCCGGCGTGACCAGCGACGTGCGCAGCGGAGAACCATGGGCGGCGGCCGACCACGTGATCCAAGTCAATGTCCGCGCGGCGCTCGCGACCGTGTGCGCGCTCGTTCCCGCCATGCGCCGCCGCGGCGCGGGGCAGATCGCGCTCGTCAGCTCGATCGCCGCCTGGCATGGCGTGCCGCTGACGCCGGCGTACAGCGCGAGCAAGGCCGCGCTGAAGGCCTATGGCGAAGCGCTGCGGGGCGCGCTTGCGCCCGCCGGCATCGAGGTGAACGTGGTCCTGCCGGGCTTCGTGCGCACGGCGATGTCCGAAAGGTTTCCTGGGCCGAAGGTGTTCATGCTGAGCGCCGAGGATGCGGCGCGCCGCATCGTGCGCGGCCTCGCCCGCGATCAGGCGCGCATCAGCTTTCCGCTGCTGCCGAGCCTGTTCATGCGCTCGCTGACCCTTCTTCCGGCAGCGGCAGCGCAGCGCATCCTGCGCCGCATGGGATACGGCGGCTAGCCGATGGCCCGGGCTGTGGCGGCGCTCGCCGTGAACGGCGGGATCCTGGCGCTGGGCTTCATCGCACTGCTCGCGGTCTTTCAGCGTCCGGTATTTGCGGCGACGCTGGTGGTGTGCGGGTGGCTGCTGATCGCGCTCGCGAGCAGCGCGAAGCTCCGGGTGCTCCGCGAGCCCCTGGTGTTTGCCGACTTCGGGCTGTTTTCGCAGGCGTTGCGGCACCCGCGGCTCTACCTGCCCTATCTCGGCAGCTGGCGCGCCGCGCTCGCGGCCGCCGCCGCAGCCGCCGCCGTTGCCGCTGGACTGCTCATCGAAGACGCCGTACGCGTGCCGCTCGCCGCATCGGTCGCCCTCGTCGTCGCCGCGGCAGCGTCGCTCGCAGCCGGCTCGCGTCTTGCGCGCTCGCGGCTGACGCTCGAGCCGCGGCGCGACGTCGCGCGCTACGGGCTGCTCGCATGCCTGTGGCTGTACTGGCTCGCCGAGCGCCGCGAGCACCCGCCGGTGAGCGCAGCGCTCCCAGGTCTCGCGCTGCGCAAAGCGGCTCGCCTCGTTCCGATCGTCGTGGTGCAAAGCGAGTCCTTCATCGATGCACGGCGGTTGTACGACGGAATCGATGCGCGCGTGCTCGCCAACTTCGACGCGCTTTGCGGCTGCGCGCAATCGGGCCGGCTCGCGGTGCCGGTCTGGGGCGCCTACACCATGCGCACCGAGTTCGCCTTTCTCTCGGGGATCGCGCCCGAGCGGCTCGGCGTGCATCGCTTCAATCCCTACCGCCGCTACGCGCGCCGCCCGGTACCGACGCTCGCCTCGGCTGCGCGCTCGCTTGGCTACCGCACGGTGTGCATCCATCCGTATCCGGCGAGCTTCTTCGCGCGCGATCGCGTCTTCCCGGCCCTGGGCTTCGACGAGTTCATCGACCTTGCCGCCTTCGAGCCGGCACGCCGCTCGGGTCCCTACGTCGCGGATGCCGAAGTCACGCGAAGAATCATTTCAGAGCTTGGCAAGGATCCGGTTTTCGTCTTCGCGATCACGATGGAGAACCACGGACCGCTTCACCTGGAGGCCGTCTCGGCCGGCGATTCCGGTCTTTATCGCGTCGCGCCCCCGGCGGGATTCGACGATCTCACGGTGTATCTGCGGCACCTGCGCAACGCCGACGCGATGCTCGGCGAGCTCGCCACCGAGCTCGCGCGGCGCGGCGACGGGGTGCTGTGCTGGTACGGCGACCATGTGCCCGGCATGCCGGGCGTGTACGCCGCGGTCGGCTTCGAAGACTCGCGCACCGACTACTGCGTGTGGCGGCCGGGCATGCCGCGGCAGGGGCGCGCCGACCTGAAGGTCGAAGCGCTCGCGCTCAGGGTGCTCGAGGCAGCAGGTCTCGCAGGCGCACCAGGCTGATGCCTTTACGCCGCAAGGCGCGCACCTGCGCACGCCGCGGCCAGGAATCGTATTCGCCGCCTGCGCCCTGCGGCAGGCCCGGCGCGCCGGCCTCGAGCGACCCGAGCGACCCGAGGAGAAGCTCGGCGCCTTTCGCGTACAGCCTCGCCGTGGTGGCGAGCACGCTTTCCTCCTCGGGACACTCGAGCGAGCGCTGGGCGATGATGTCGCCGCAGTCGAGCTGCGGCGAGATGCGGTGCAACGTGACGCCGAGCGCCGCGCCGCGCAGCCTGGCGTAGAACACCGGGTCCACGCCCTTGAGCGCGGGGAGCAGCGAGGGATGGATGTTCAGCGCGCCGAGGCGCGGTATCGCGGCGAGCGCCTCGACGATGCGCTGGTTGAAGAACGCCGACAGCAGCAGGTCGGGCGCGAGGCTCTGCACGAACTGCAGGCCTTGGGCGCCGTTCGCGTCGCGCGTTGCGAGCACCGGCAGCCCGCGCACCGCGGGACCGCGCAGCATGGTGCAGCCAAGGTAGCAGGTGTAGCGCAGGCCGCTGCGGCGCAGCTGCTCCCACGCGCCGCGCACCGGGCCGTAGCGCGCGCTCAACACGCGCGTGGAGCGCAGCAGGCCGACGATCTCGATGTCTGCGGATGCGGCGAGCTTCTCCAGTACCAGGCGCCCGGGAGCGCCGCCGCTGGTGCACAGGACGGCGCGCACTCAGAGCGCGTCCAGCTCCTCGGCCAGGACCGCAACGGTATTGCGGATCTGCTCTTGCGTGTGCAGGCAGCTCAGGAAGAAACGCAGCCGCGCGCTGTTTTCCTGGACGGCGGGAAACACGATCGGCTGGACGTTGATGCCGCGGCGGTACAGCGCCTGCGCCAGGCGCGCCGCCTTGACCGAGCTGCCGGTTACCGCGGGAACGATGGCGTAGCCGGTGCTCGTGCCGGTATTGATGCCGGCCTGCCTTGCGCGCTGCAGGAACTCGCGCCCGCGCTCCTGGACCTGTCGCACCCGCTCGGGCTCGGCGAGCATGCACTGCAGCGCCGCAGCCGCGGCCGCGGCCACCGGCGGCGACATTCCCACGCTGTAGAGGAAGCCGGGCGCGGCAAACTTGAGGTTCTCCACCAGGGCGCGCTCGCCCGCAATGAAGCCGCCGCAGCTCGCCAGCGTCTTGCTGAGCGTGCCCATCCAGATGTCGACGTCCTTGCCCTGCACCCCGAAGTGCTCGCGCACGCCCAGGCCGCGCGCGCCCATGACGCCAAACGAGTGCGCCTCGTCGACCATCAGGAACGCGCGGTAGCGGCGCTTGATTTCGATGAAGCGGGGCAGGTCGGGGTAGTCGCCCTCCATGCTGTACACGCCCTCGAGCACGATCAGCACGCGCTCGAACCTGCGTCTCTCGCGCGCCAGAATCTCCTCCACTGCCGACCAGTCGTTGTGCGCGAAGGCGCGCCGCTGCGCCCCGGACAGCTCGATACCCTGCAGCGCGCTGTTGTGGATCAGCGCATCGTGCAGCACCAGGTCTTTCGGGCCGAACAGGTAGCCGATGGTCGACACGTTGGTCGCATGGCCGCTGACGAAGACGATGCAGTCTTCGACCCCGTAGGCCTCGGCGATGCCGCGCTCGAGCTCGCGGTGCACTGGCCGCTCGCCCGAGACCAGGCGGCTCGCCGACACCGAGGTGCCATAGCGCTCGATCGCCTCCTTCGCCGCCGCGCCGACGCGGGGGTCGCCGCACAGCCCGAGATAGTTGTAGCTCGAGAAATTGACGAACTCGCGACCTTCGATGCGCGTAACGCCGCCGGCGATTCCCTCGTGCGCGTGGAAGTAGGGATTGGCGAGCCCCAGGGCGGCTGCGCCTTCGCGCATGATCCGCAGCTGCTGGAAGCCGGGGTGTAGCGAGAAGCGCCAGTACTGCTCCGGAACGGCGAAGGGCCGGCCGGAGCGTTCGGCCGTGGCGTCCTCCTGCCACCGGGCAGGCGGCGCGTCGGCGGCGCGCCGCATGCGCCTTTCCATCACCTGCCGGATGAGCTGGTCCTTCAATTGCGTGCTGATGCCGGCAAGCCCCTTGCGCCGCGGCGTCATTTGGCGGCGACCTTGAATTCCCCGGCGAACGCGTCGACCTGTGCCGTATCGATGTCGCGAGCGTGCTGGGCCGCGACCAGGCGCACCTGTTCGGCGAGCGCCTCTTCGGCGGCCTGCGGCGCACTCGAGCGGGCGCGCCGCAGGTCCTTGACGATGCGCTTCGCCAGGCGCTCGATCGTCCCGACCTCGGCGAGCGCCATGACCGGAATGTTGATGCCGAACCTCGCCTCCACCGCGGTCATCAGCTCCACGCCCATCAGCGAATCGAGTCCCAGGTCCTGCAGCGGCCGCTCGAGGTCGATTTTCTCCGCGGGCATGCGCAGGATCTCCGCGATCTCCTTCTTCACGATGTCGCCGAAGAGCTGCGCGAGCTTGCCGTCGTCGTACTCCTCGAGCCAGCGCTCGAGGTCCTCGCTCACCGCCACGGCGCCGTTCTCCTGCGCGAAGCGCGACACGAGCGGGCCGTATTTCGGCGAGCGCGCCGCCGCGAGAAAGCGCGGCAGGCCGCCGCGGTCGAAGCGCGCCACGGCCACCGCGCTCGCGCCGCCAAGGATGAGCTGCTCCAGCACGGCCAGCGCCTGCCACGACTCGATGGCCGAGCCGCCCATGCGCGCTTCGAGCGCCTCCTTCAACTGCCGGTGCCGGGCGAGGTAACCGACATCGGCGATCGGTCCCCAGCTCACGCACAGCGCCGGCAGGCCCTGCGCGCGCCGCGCCTGCGCAAGCACCTCGAGATAGCGGTTGGCCGCGACGTAGCTCGCCTGGCCGGGATTGCCGAACAGGGTGGTCGCGGAGGAGTACAGCACGAAAAAGTCGAGCCGGCAGCCGCGCGTCAGCGCGTCCAGGTTCGCCGCGCCGCGCGCCTTGGGCGCGAGCACGGCTTCGATGCGCTCGCGGCTCAGGCCGCGGATCAGCCCGTCCTCGATCACCGCGGCGGCGTGCACCACGCCGCGCAGGGGCGGCATCGACAGCCGCGCCTCGGTGAGCACTTCCTCGAGCGCCTCGCGGTCGGCGACGTCGCATTTCGCCACCCTGACTTGCACGCCGCCGGCCTCGAGCGCGGCCAAGACGGCGTGCGCTTCACCGTCCGCGGCGCCGCTGCGCCCGACGAGCAGCAGATGCCGCGCGCCCTTCTCCGCCAGCCATTGCGCGGTGCGCAGGCCGAATCCGCGCAGTCCGCCGCTGACGAGGTAAGTCGCCTCCGCCGGCAGGGCAAGCGGCGCCGCCGGCAGCGGCTGCGCGCGCGGCGCGGCGGGCGGCGGATCGAAGCCCAGCACCACTTTCCCGGTCTGCTTCGATTGCTGCATGTAGCGGAAGGCCTCCACGGCCTCCGACGCGGGGAAGACGCGGTACGGCAAAGGCTTGAGCTGGCCCTTCTTGAAGAGCGACATCAGCTCCTGCAGCAGGCGTCGGGTGAGATCCGGACGCTGCAGCATGAGCTGGTCGGCATCGATGCCGAAGTACGCGATGTTGTTGCGGAACGGGCGCAGCCCGATGCGCGTGTTCTCGTAGAAATCGCGCTTGCCGAGCTCGAGAAAGCGCCCGAAGGGGCGCAGCACGCGCAGGCTGCGGCTCATGGCCTCTCCGGCGAGCGAGTTGAGCACCACGTCGACGCCCTCGCCCGCGGTGCGCTCCATGATCTCGTCTGCAAAGGCGAGCGACCTGGAGTCGAGCACGTGGTCCACGCCGAGCAGGCGCAGGAATTCGCGCTTCGCCTCGGAGCCGGCGGTGCCGAAGATTTCCGCGCCCGCTAGCTGGGCGAGCTGGATGGCAGCGATGCCCACGCCCCCGGCCGCGCCGTGGATCAGGATCTTCTGACCCTCTTCGAGGCGTGCGAGGTGATGAAGCGCGTAGTACCCGGTCAGGAATGCCACCGGCACGGACGCCGCGGCCTCGAAGCTCCAGCCCGCGGGCTTCTTCACGACGGCGGCAGCCTTGGTCACCACGCGCGTGCCGAAGCTCGACGGCGCGAAAGCGAGCACTTCGTCGCCGGCGCACAATCCGCTGGCGCGCGATCCCGCCGCAAGCACCACGCCCGCGAGCTCCATGCCCAGGCCCGGACCGGAGAAGCCGTTCTCCAGCGCCTCGTCGGAGAGTTGACCCATGGCGAACATCACGTCGCGGAAATTGAGGCCGGCGGCGCGCACCTCGATCGTCACTTCGTCCCGGGCGGGCGCGCGGAGCACTTGGCGGTACCACCCCAGGTTCTTGAGCTGCGCACCCGGCGGCAGGTCGAGCTGCAGCGTCGTGGCGCCAGCGCCAGGGTCGCTCGCGCGCTTCTCGAGCGCGCCAGCGAGCTCTATCGGCTGCAGCCGTGCGACCTGGCGTCCCGAGGGCCTCAGGATCATTTCGTCCTCGCTGTCCGGATCGAGCAGAGCACCGGCAAGGACTCGCGCCATGGCCTGCATGGACCCCGGCTCGGCGAGATCGGCAACGCGCAGCGCCAGCTGCGGGTACTCGTTGATGGCGGTGGTGGCGAAGCCCCAGTACGCGGCTTCGTCCGGACAGCTGTGGCTTGCCGCGGCGACGAGCCACACCGCCGGCGCCGCCGGCAACGCGCTTATCGCCTCGAGCAGCCGGGCGGCCGATGCACAGCGTGCCGCCTGGCGCTCCAGCGGCGCGCCCAGGCCGGCGAGATGGATGACGCCGGCCACCTCGCCTTCCCAATGCAGCGGCACGTCGCCTTGCGCGAGCTCGAGGTCCTGTCCCCGCGCGCACATTTCCGCTGCAAGACAGGCGGCGAACTCCGCCGAACGACCGTGGCTGTCGGCAAGCGCGACCCAGCGGCCGCGCTTTCCAACGCCCGCGCACGGGTGTTCCTCGCGGCGCGCGAGAACGATGCAGGAACCCGACTCGACCTCGGGAGCATCGGCGATGGTGAGCGAGCTGCCGAAGCCGTTCTCGGCGAGCAGCTTCTCCCACAGCTCGGGGGCGCGTGCGGCCGGGAGATTCACGAGCTCGGCCGCGCCGGGTGCGAGCGCCAGGATTTGCAGCGCGAGCCGGGCGGCTCGCGACGGCCGCTGCTCGGCGAGCACGAGCACGCCTTGCGGCCTGGTGAACGCGCGCAGGGCGCCCATGGCGCGATCGAGCTCCGAGGCCCAGCCGAGCCCGTCCTCTGCGACCACGAGGTCGAAAGGCGCCGCCGCCTCCGGCGGCAAAACCGTGTCCTCGGTCATGAAATCAAGCGGCCGTACCACTACACCCGGATAACGGGCCGCAAGCGCCTTGCGATCTTCCAGCACCGAGTGCTCGGCGCAGAGGATCAGGCAATCGCAGCGCTCGAGGTCGAGCTGGTCGAGCAGGCGCGGCAGCGACGGCGAATGACCGGCATCGATGCACAGCACGCGCCCGCGGCCTTCGGCGGGCAGCGAGCGTATCGCCTGCCCCACCAGATCGGCGATCGGCTGTGCGAATTCCGGGGACGGCGGCAGTAGCGTCCCCGACCAGGCAGCGCCGCGCAGCAGGTCCGGGAACCGCATTCCGACCCGGCCCAGCCAGATGATTTCGTGCGCGTGGTCGGGATGATCGCCCAGCAGCTGGTTCCAGATCTCGCGTGCGTTCGGATAGTCCTCGGTGCCGACGATGTCGGAGAGGCAGCGCACTAGCGGGTCGTCCGGCGCGGCGGACGGCGGCGCGGCGGCAAGCGCTTCCTTCGCAAACGCGGCAAGCATCGCTTCGAGCAGCGGCTCCACGTCGTTGAAATAGCGCTCGCGCGCTTGCAGCCGTGCCGGCTCGTGCAGGCGCGAGCGGCAGGCCCTGCCCAGCTCGTCCAGCGAAGGCAGGAACGACAGCGCCGGCTCCCCCGCCACCGGGCTGAGTACCGACTGCAGGGCGAGGAAGGTGAGGCTCGTGCCGCGCCCCTTCTGGAGCTGCACGGCGCGAAAGCGCACGCCATGCAGGGAAGCGACGGGTCGCCCGCTCTGGTCGTGCAGCGAGCAGTCGGCGACGACGGATCGCACGCTGCGCCGCGCGAGCGCCAGGCGCGCCGAGGCGGCGGCCTGCCGGGGCCGGTGCAGGACCAGCCTGCCGATCTTTACGGGAATGAACGCGACATCGGTCTGGGCGCTGGTGTCGCGCAAGGCGTGGATCAGTAGCTGCAAGCAGGCGTCCAGATTGCGCGCGAGCAGGATCTCGCCTGCCTCGGGGGTACTCCCGTGCGGCGGCACCCTGAGCCGGGCGACGACGCGCTCGCCGCTGCGCCACGCCTCGGCGACCTGCCGGAACGCCGGCCCGTATTCGAGTCCGATAGCCGCCGTCAGCGCGTAGTGCTCGTCTGCCCCGGTGCCCGAACCCTCCGGCAGCGCGAGCGACGCGGCCTGAACGGCGTTGGGGCAGGCCGTCCACACTCTTCCAGTCACGTGCACGCGCCACGCCTCGGTGCTCAGGCGGTCGCGGCTCTTGACGCTGAACCGGCCGTCCGCGGCGTCGAGGCAGAACCGGACCGTCTTCGAATGCTGCGCGTCGATCACGAGCGCAGCCCGGATCTCCATGTCCTCGAGCTCGTAGGCGTCGGCGTCCTGCAACTCGGCCGCGGCGGCGAGCGCCATTTCCGCGAACGCTGCGGCCGGAACGACCGCCTCGCCGCCTACGCGGTGCCCGTCGAGCGCCGGCAGGATGGCGGTGTCCAGGTGGTTTTCCCATTCCCAATCGGTTCCCGGCAGCCGGTAGCCGAGCAGTGGGTGCACGATTCGCCGATTGATGAGGTCATAGGCTTCGGAAGTGCTCGCGTGCCAGTGTCGCTCGCGCTGCCAGGCATATTGCGGGAGGTCGACCATTCGACCCTTTGTCGGAAACAGGCGCGAAAGGTCCGCGGCGCCTCCAGCCACCAGCACCTGGAACGCTTTCTCCATTAGCGCTTCCAGGCCGTCGCCCGAGCGCATCATCGTCGGGATCGCCCTGCCTTGGGCCGAGTTCGACTGCAGGCACTCGCTCACGTAGGCCCGCAGCACCGGCTGCGGGCCGACTTCGAGAAACACCGAGGCGCCGCCGCCGATGAGATGCTGCATGGCGCGGCTGAATTGCACCGGCTCGCGGATGTTGCGCCACCAGTAGGCGGCATCCAGGGCCTCGCTCGGCAGCGGCTCCCCGGTCACCGCCGAATAGAACGGGAACCGCTGCGCGCCGGCTGTCAGGCCCGCGAGCGAGCGCATCAGCCCCTGCTCGAGCCCGTCCATCGCGGGGCTGTGAAACGCGTAGTCGAGCGCGAGGCGGCGGAAGTCGGTCTCCTGCGCGCGCAGCCTGGCTTCGAGCTGGTCGAGGTCTTCGCGCGCGCCGGCGATGGTCACGCTGACCGGGCTGTTGACCGCTGCGAGCGCGAGCCGCGCACCGGCCGGAAAGGCTGCGAGCAGCTCGAGCGCCGCGCTCTCGTCGAGCGCGACCGCGGTCATCGCACCGGCTCCCCGGGTGGGTGCCTGGTACGCGCTGCGATGAAACACCACTTCGACCGCCTGCTCGAGCGACAGCGCGCCGCAGGCCCAGGCGGCGGCGATCTCGCCGACGCTGTGTCCAAGCACCGCGGTCGGCGTGATGCCCCAGGTGGCGAGCAGCTCCGTGATGCCCACCTGAACGGCGAACAACAGCGGCTGGGCGTGCTCGGTCGCTTCGAGCAACTGCGGCAGGTCTTCCCGCCCGAACGCCTCGAGCAGCGAAAAATCGGCGTGCGCGCGAAAGCGCCGGTCAACGGCTTGCACTGCGTCCCGGAAAACATCGCTCTCCGCGACGAGCCGTTTTCCCATTCCGGCCCATTGCGCGCCATTGCCGGAAAAAAGGAACACCGGCCCCTGGGGCGCCGCAAGCGCGCGGCCGCGCGCCACTTCCGGGCTGGCGTTTCCACTCGCGAACCGGGCGAGCGCCTGCGCCGCCGCCGCGCGATCCGACGCGGGAAAGACCGCCCTGTGCTCCAGCCAGTCGCGGTGGAACGCGGCGCTGTAGGCCACATCGTAGAGCGGCAGGTCCTCGCGCTTGCGCAGCCAGTCCGCGTAGCCCTGCGCGAGGGCCTTGAGCGCTTCATCGGAGCGCGCGGAAAGGATGAGCGGTGCGGAAAGCACCGGAGTCCCCGGAACGGGCGCTTCGGTAAAGCGCTCGTCGGTGTAGCTCTCCAGCACGACGTGCGCGTTGGCGCCGCCGAAGCCGAACGAATTCACACCGATCACGAGCCGCTTGACCGGATCGAGCGGCGTGGCTTCCGTGACGACGCGGAGGTTCCATGCGTCGAAGGCAATGCGAGGGTTCGGGGCGATGAAGTTCACCGACGGCGGCACCTCGCGATGGCGCAAGCAGTAGATCGCCTTCACCAGCCCGGCCATGCCGGAAGCGCTCTCTAGATGGCCGATGTTGCTTTTTACGGAGCCGATGCGCAGCGGCAAGCTCGCGGGCCGATACCTGCCGAGCGCTTCGCCCAGCGCGCGCGCCTCGATCGGGTCGCCAACGGCGGTGCCGGTGCCGTGCGCCTCGAGATAGTCGATCTCGGACGGATCGATGCAGGCACGCAAGTACACATCGCGCAGCAGGTTGGCCTGGGCCTCGAAGCTCGGCACGGTGAGGGAGCTGGTCTTGCCATCGGAGTTCACCGCGGAGCCGGCGATGACCGCATGGATGCGGTTGCCCGCCGCAACGGCGTCTTCGAGGCGCTTCACGAGCACGATGGCGGCGCCTTCCGAGCGCACGTAGCCGTCGCCTTCGGCATCGAAGGGGCTGCAGATTCCGCGTCGCGAAAGCATCGATGCCTTTGAGAACGCCACGTAGGGAAACGGGTGCAGGTGCAGGTTGACCGCGCCCGTAAGCGCAAGGTCCGATTCGCCGGCCAGGATCGACTGGCAGGCCTGGTGCAGCGCCACGAGCGACGACGAGCACGCGGTGTCGACCGCCATGCTCGGGCCGCGCAGGTCGAAGAAGTAAGAGATCCGGTTGGCCGCGATGCTGCCGGCTACACCGGTCATCGAAAACGCGTCCACGGACGCGAAATCGTCGAGCCACCGCTGCGCGTAGTCCGAGCCAGAGAAGCCGAGGTGCACACTGGCGCGGCTGCCGCGCACTGATGAGGGCCGGATACCGGCCGATTCGAACGCCTCCCAGGTGAGCTCCAGCAGCAGGCGCTGCTGCGGATCGAGCTGGGCCGCTTCGCGGGGCGAGATGCCGAAAAACGCGGCGTCGAATCCGCTGACATCGCCGAGCGAGCCGCCGGCGCGCGTGTAACTTCTACCGGGCTCGGATTTGCTCGGATGGTAGAAGAGCCCGCCCGACCAGCGCGAGCCGTCTACCGTGCCTACGAGATTGCGTCCCTCGCGCAGCGCCGACCAGAATTCATCCCCGCCGGGCCCCGGAAAGCGAAACGCCAGCCCCACAATGGCCAGACGGTTCGATGCTCGCGGCAGGTCGGCTCGTTGCATTCGTGATCGGCCAGTCTACCAACCACGCGAGTTGGCACCGTAGTTGAAATTGTGACGGAATGCCGCAACCCAGAATAGCACAATCCTTCCCCAGCGCGCGTGATCATGGTTTGCAATCCGCGACTTACGCAGCTCCAGGGCCGCCTCGGGAGGCGCACGACGACGCGGTGCTTGCGCGCGGCCACGGCGACCTTCCCCCTTCGGCGCCAAGGAAAGGAATTTCGGCGGCATCAGCGTGTCCTGGAAACGTTGTCCATGCCTGTTTTTCGCCACTGCTGTCCGAACAGATCTTACGCATCGCCAACGCCCCGCGCTGGACGCCGTCAAATGCGCACGGCGATAGCATCGAAGCCGTGCCGCTCGCTGCGCCCGTCGCCGAATCGGGGACGGCGGGCAACTCCAACTCTTGGAAATCGTGGTCCGTCCCTGATTTCGGCCTCGTCCCTGATTTCGGCCTGAAACGGGACCTGTCCCTGTTTCAGGCGATGCACTATCTTGCGCGCATGAAGATCGACGAGACGCACGACCCGGCGCTCGAGAGCTGGGTGGAGTCGGCGAATGCCGAAGCGAGCGAGTTCCCGATCCAGAACCTGCCGTTCGGGATCTTCCGGAAGAAAGGCGAAAGGAGCGCGCCGCGCGGCGGGGTGGCGATCGGTGATCAGATCCTCGATCTCGCGGCGCTCGGCATCAGGAGCGGCCCGACGCTGAATGCGCTCGCCGCTCAAGGGCGGCCGGTTTGGCGCGGCATGCGCCGCGAGGCTTCGAAGCTGCTGTCGACGAAAAACAGGAGCTACAAGAAGCTCGCCCGATTCCTGGTGCCGATGCAGGACGCCGAGATGCAGCTCCCGGTCTCGATCGGCGACTACAGCGACTTCTATACCGGGATCCATCACGCCGCGAACATCGGCAAGCTCCTGCGCCCGGACAACCCGCTGCTGCCGAACTACAAGTGGGTGCCGATCGGCTACCACGGCCGCGCTTCTTCGATCGTCGCTTCCGGCGCGCCGGTGGTGCGCCCCAAGGGGCAGACCAAGGCATCCGACGCGCCGGCGCCCGCCTACGGGCCGAGCGGGCGCCTCGATTACGAGGCGGAACTCGGCTTCGTGGTCGGCCCGGGGAATCGCCTCGGAAGGCCGGTGCGGGTGAAGGACGCGCTCGAGCTGGTCTTCGGCGTGGTGCTGCTCAACGACTGGTCGGCGCGCGACATCCAGGCCTGGGAGTACCAGCCGCTCGGGCCGTTCCTCGCGAAGAGCTTCGCCTCGACGATCTCGCCGTGGATCGTGACGCTGGAGGCGCTCGCGCCATTCCGCTGCCCGGCTTTCCGGCGCGCCGAGGGCGATCCCGCGCCGCTTCCCTACCTCTACGACGAGGCCGACCAGCGCACGGGCGGCTTCGCCATCGAGATCGAGATCGAGCTGCGCAGCGCCAGGATGCGCCAGGAGAGAATCGCGCCGATGCGGCTGTCGCGCGCGAGCTTCCGCGACTCGTACTGGACGGCCGCGCAAATCGTCGCCCACCAGAGCTCGAACGGCTGCAACCTGCGGCCGGGCGACCTGCTCGGCTCGGGCACCATCTCCGGCGCGACGCCGGATTCGCTCGGCTCGATGATGGAGCTCACCGCCGCGGGCAGGAACCCGCTGAAGCTGCCGAGCGGCGAGACGCGCGCTTTTCTCGAGGACGGCGACGAGGTGATCGAGCGCGGAGCCGCGGCGCGCGAAGGCTTCCGGCGCATCGGCTTCGGCGAGGCCTGTGGCACGATCCGCAGTGCTCCTGCATAAGGTATCCGCGGTATTGCGCGGCGGTGCCCGCGCCGGCTACTGTCGGCCTCGCAACACTCCGCGCATCCCCGCGCGGCCTGAGCCCCGACGTCCCCCCGGTAGTTGGGGCTTTTTTTGCCCTCGTGCGCGGGAATGGGGTAAACACTGTATTTCCGCGTACAGTCCCGCACCGAAAAATGGCGGGTGCCCAAGTTCCGCTCCCGCTGGTCGAAGCCGCATTACGTCTACTTCCTGCTCGCCGGTTTCGACATCCTGACGGTGTGCATCGGACTGCTGGTCACCCACTCGATCATGAGCACCTATACCGCCTCGGTCGCGGCGAACGCGACCTGGAACGAGCGGCTCGTCGCCTACTCGCGCCTGGGCGAGCTCGCCGAGGCGGTGGACGCGCCCGGCAACGACGTCTTCGATTCCCACGACCCCGCCGCCGAGGCGAGGCGCATGCGGGCCGCCCTGGCGGCCTTCGATGGGGAGTACGCCGAGCTGCGCGCGGAGCTGGAAGCGAATCTCGCGCCCGAGCGGGCCGAGCCCCTCGTCGCGCGGCTCGAAACCGTCAAGCGCGCCATGGAGGCGCTGACGGCCGAGGCGCAGCTCATCTTTTCGCACTTCAAGGCGGGGCGCCTCGGCGCGGCCGGCGAGCGGATGGCCACCATGGACCGCAAGTACGCCGTCGTCAGCTCCGGGCTCGCCGAGCTGCGCAACGCCGTGGCCCGCATCCAGCAGGCGAACTTCGAGGCGCAGATGGCCGTGGCGGCGCGGGTGCAGAAATACGAGTACCTGATCGCGGCACTGATTCTGCTCATGGTCGCCGCGGCGACACTCTACGGCCAGCGGCTGGCGAAGCAAGCCCATCTCGACAACGCGGAACGCGAGCGCCACCTGCACGAGCTGGCGGCCGCCCAGGCGCGCCTGCAGCAGCACACGCTGCTGCTCGAGTCGACGGTCCAGCGCATGGAGATGCTCTTGAAGCACGCGCTCGAATCGCACGAGGAGAAGAACAAGAGCATCGCGCGCGAGCTGCACGAGGAAGTGGCGCAGATGCTCGCTTCGCTGAAGATGCGCCTCGAATTGCTGCGCTTCGAGCCGCAGGCGGAGCAATCCATCCAGGTCGAGGACGTCAACAAGATCGCCAAGGGAGCGCTCGAGCGCCTGCGTGGCCTGGTGCGCGACCTGACGCCGCACGGCATCGAGGACGTCGGCCTCGCGCCGGTGCTCGCGGCGCACCTGCGCGACTGGACTCAGGGCAGCGGCCTGCGCGTGCACTTCGCCGAAAGCATGCCGGAGGTGCGGCCGCCGGCGAGCATCGAGACCGCCGCCTATCGCATCGCCAAGGAGCTGGTGCGCAACGCCGTGCGCCACGCGCATGCGCGCAGCCTCTCGATCGAGCTGCGCCACAGCAGAACCGCGCTGCACCTCTACGTGGAAGACGACGGCGTGGGCTTTGACGTGGCGAGCGCCCGGGAGGACGCGAGCAGCGGACGCCTGGGCATCATCTCCGTGCAGCAGCGCACGGCGCTGCTCGGCGGAACGCTCGAGATCCGCTCGCGGCCGGGCGACGGCACGACGGCGCACGCGGTTCTGCCGCTCGTCGCGCGGCAACTGCCTGGCCCGGCGAGCCAGCTCGCCGCCTGATCCGCTACCCCTGGTTCTTCCGAAGTGGCAGCTCCTCCGTGGCTTCTTTTGACGCGCTTCCCTGCTCGCGCCGCACGCGCTCGAAAGTCTCGCGGATGTCGGTCTCGTGGCTGGGCCGGTAGCGAAATGACGGATCGAAGATGCGCTTCGCCGGATTCCGGGTCTCTTTCTTCATGGCATGGAAGTGTGCGGTCCGCCGGCTGGAGCGGCACTACCGCGTTCACCCCAAAGGCCGGCGGCAGCAGACCCGAGGCGCTATCGCGAAGTCCCTCCGGAGGAAGGAATTCAACCCTGGATTCGGATGCGATAATCGCCTGCCATGCTTCTTTCCCTCATCAGCCCGCGCCGCGCCTTCGCTCTCGCCGCGCTTGCTTGCGCCTCGCTCCTCGCCTTCGGCTACTTTCTGCAGTATGTGAAGGGGCTGGAGCCCTGCCCGCTGTGCCTGCTGCAGCGCGGCTTCTTCTACGCGGTGATCGCGGTGAGCGTGGTTGCCGCGCTGCACGACCCGGGGCGCAAGGGCCGCATCGCGTACGCGAGCCTCGCCGGCCTTCTCGCCGTCGGCGGCGGCGCCGTCGCCACGCGGCAGGTGTGGCTGCAGCATCTTCCGCCCGACAAGGTGCCGCAGTGCGGGCCGGACCTGTTCTTCATGCTGGAGAACTTCCCACTGTCGCGCACCCTGAAGACGCTGGTCACCGCCACCGGCGAGTGCGCCAAGGTCGACTGGACCTTTCTCGGCTTCTCGATCGCCGAGTGGGCGCTCGCCTGGTTCAGCGCGCTGCTGCTGCTGATGATCTGGATCGCGATGCGCAGGACCTGAGCGCCGTCCCTGAAATGGGGACAGACCCCATTTCAGACCTGGTAGGCCTCCGAAAAGTCGCCGAAGGAAGCGAGCGCTTCTTCGGCATCCTCGCCTTCCCTGAGCTCGTAGGCGTCGAAGCCGACGCTTTCCATGAAATTGAGGTGATCGCGCGTGATCTGGCCGAGCGCACGCAGCTCGCCCTTGTACCCGTAGCGGGTGCGCAGCAGCCGTGCGGTGGAGTAGCCGCGTCCGTCGCCGAACTTCGGGAAATTCACCGCCACAAGCGCGAAGTGCTCGAGGTCGGTGGCGACTTCGGCGGGGTCGTCGCCCGGCTCGAGCGCGAGCCCGAGCCTGCCGCGCCGCGCGAGCAGGTCATCGCGGCGCAGCGCCCAGAGCTTGCGCGGCACGATCAGGTCGGCCGCGTCCGGGAAATCGGGCACCAGGCCGTCTTCGCCTACCTGCAGGCAGGGTTGCGACTCAAGCAACTGCCAGCTGTCGTTGACGACGCGTCGTTCTCTTATGAGAGTTGCCGTAGACATATTCCTTGAAAGGCTCGATTCCGACGCGCTGCACGACGTCGATGAAGCGCTCGGCTTCGCTGTCGCGGCGCTCGAGGTAGCAGGCGACGAGCTTCTCGATCACGCCCGGGACGTCGGCGCGCGCGAACGCCGGGCCGATCACCTTGCCGAGCGAGGCTGGCGCCTGGTTGCCGCCGATTTCGACCTGGTACCACTCCTCGCCGTTCTTGTCGACGCCGAGGATGCCGATATGCCCGACATGGTGATGGCCGCAGGCGTTGATGCAGCCCGAGATGTTGAGATCGAGCTCGCCGATGTCGAAGAGATAGTCGAGCTCGTCGAAGCGCTCCTGGATCGCCTTTGCCACCGGAATCGACTTCGCATTCGCGAGCGCGCAGAAGTCGCCGCCCGGGCAGGAGATGATGTTGGTGAGCAGCCCGATGTTCGGGGTGGCGAGCCCGAGCGCGCGCACCTCGCGCCACAGCGCCGGCAGCTCGCGCGTGCGCACGTCGGCGAGCACCAGGTTCTGCTCGTGCGTGACGCGCAGCTCGCCGAAGGAGTAGCGCTCCGCAAGATCGGCGATCGCCTCCATCTGCTCGCTCGTTACGTCGCCCGGCGGCACGCCCGTCTTCTTCAGCGAGAGCGTCACCGCGGCGTAGCCGGGCACCTTGTGGCCGTGGACGTTCCTCTTTTTCCACGCCTTGAAATTGGGGACAGACCCCATTTCAAAAGAAATAGGGTCTGTCCCCAATTTCTCGTAAGCAGGCCGGGTAAATCTGGACTCGATCTTTTCCACGTCGGCGGCGCTCAGCGTCCCGGGGCCATCCTTGAGATGCGCCCACTCGGCCTCGACCTCTTCGCGGAAGCGCTCGACGCCGCGCTCCTTGAGCAGGATCTTGATGCGCGCCTTGTGGATGTTGTCGCGGCGGCCGAAGCGGTTATAGGTGCGCAGCACGGCGTCGAGGTAGGTGAGCAGATGCGGCCAGGGCAGGAAGTCGCGGATGACCTCGCCGATCATTGGCGTGCGGCCCAGGCCTCCGCCGACGATGACCTTGAACCCGACCTCGTCTTCGGAGTTTCTCAACGCATGCAGGCCGACGTCGTGCACATACGTCGCCACGCGATCCTCGAGCGCGCCGTTCACCCCGATCTTGAACTTGCGCGGCAGGTAGCTGAACTCGGGATTGAAGGTCGACCACTGGCGGATGAGCTCGCACCAGACGAAGGAGTCGACGATCTCGTCGGGCGCCACGCCGGCGAAGTGGTCGGTGGTGACGTTGCGCACGCAGTTACCGGAGGTCTGGATGGCGTGCAGCTGCACGGTCGCGAGCTCGGCGAGGATCTCGGGCACCTCGGCTAGCTTCGGCCAGTTGAGCTGCAGGTTCTGGCGCGTCGAGAAATGGCCGTAGCCGCGGTCGTAGCGGCGCGCCACGTCGGCCAGTTTTCTCAGTTGTTCACTGGAAAGAAGACCATAGGGGATGGCGATGCGCAGCATCGGCGCATAGCGTTGGATGTACAGGCCGTTCCTCAGCCGCAGCGCCTTGAACTCGTCCTCGGATAGCTGGCCGGCGAGAAAGCGCCGGGTCTGGTCGCGGAATTGCGCTACCCGCTCGTCCACCAGGCGCTGGTCCACCTCGTCGTAGCGGTACATGGCCCGGTATCGTAAGATCCCGGCTTATAGCCGCAAAGACTATTGTGTTAGCATCTTATGCGATTCTGGTTATATGAAGATCCAGCAGCTTCGCTACCTCACCGAAATCGCCCGCCGGGGGCTCAACGTCTCCGAGGCGGCGGAGGCGCTGCACACCTCGCAGCCGGGGGTCTCGAAGCAGATCCGGGCGCTCGAGGACGAGCTCGGCGTGCAGGTGTTCGTGCGCCACGGCAAGCGCCTCGCGGCGCTCACCGAGCCGGGCAAGGCGGTGATCGCCATCGCCGAGCGCATCCTCGCGGAGGCGGGGAACCTGCGCCGCGCCGGCGAGGAGTTCGCCAACGAGAAGCTCGGCACGCTGACCATCGCGGCGACGCACACCCAGGCGCGCTACGCGCTGCCCAAGGCGGTCGCGGCCTTCAAGCGCCGCTACCCGAAGGTGGAGCTCGTCATCCACCAGGGCAACCCCACGCAGATCTGCGAGCAGGTGCTGGCGGGCGAGGCCGACATGGGGGTCGCCACCGAGATGATCTCGCTCTACCCGGAGCTCGTCTCGCTGCCCGTGTACCAGTGGAACCGCTGCGTGGTGGTGCCGCCCAAGCACGCGCTGCTCAGGAAGACGCCGCTCACGCTCGAAGCGCTCGCGCAGTACCCGATCGTCACCTACGACTTCGCGTTCGCCAACCGCTCGCTGGTGCAGAAGGCTTTCGAGAGCCGCGGCCTGCAGCCGCACGTCGTGCTGAGCGCGCAGGACTCCGACGTGATCAAGACCTACGTCGAGCTCGGCCTGGGGATCGGCATCCTCGCGAAGATGGCCTTCAACCCCAAGCGCGACAGCCACCTGCGCGCGATCGACGCCGCGCACCTCTTCGAGTCGAGCACCACTCGCCTGGGCATCAAGCGCGGCGCCTACCTGCGGCGCTACGCCTACGACTTCATCGAGCTGTTCGTGCCCCAGCTCCCACGCTCGATCGTCGAGCCGGCGGTCAAGGGCGAAGAGGGCTCGCGCTACGAACTGTGACGGAATTCGGGGTCAGAGCCTTAATTTTTCTTCCGCTGCGCCAAGGGCGATCTTGGGACCCGGTTTTCCGCGCCCGGTCCGCGCTCCGAGCGGCGCGAGCACGCTCGCCTTGAAAGTATCGCTCGCAAGCGGATAGCCGCCGTTGGTCGCATCGCGGATCATCGCAACCATCGAGGATTCCTGCTCGTGCTCGAACAGGCCGCGATAGACAGCATGGCGTAGTTTGTCGCCGACCGACAGCGCCAGGTATTCGGCATGCGGCGTGACCGGAGGATGGCTGCGGATGCCGCTATTCACCGCATGGCTCGACCAGCGGTATGCCATCGCATCCTGCACCATGCCGGCCCGCACGGGGTTCGACTCGATATAGCGATAGCAAGCTATGACGTAGCGAGCCGACTGCGCGAGGCAAGAGCGAAACCTGCCCTCCCACAGCGTGCCGCTGCGTTCATACCGCCGGTTGAAGTACTGGACGTAGCGTCTGCCGAGATCGCGCATGAGGGCGGCGCAGACCGGTGCCGCAGCCGGGGTAAGCAGCAGGTGCACGTGGTTTGTCATGAGGCAGTAGGCGTGCACGGCACATTCGTGCTTTTCCGCGAGCTCCTGGAGATGTGAAAGATAGACCAGGCAATCGCTGTCCTGCCTGAAGCAGGCGACCCGGTTATTGCCGCGCTGAATGATGTGCACGGCCACGCCCGGCAGGATGAGCCGCAACGGTCTCGGCATATCCCGCAAGAACGCCCGGCGTTACAGGCGCGTTGACGCGCCCGGCAATAATTAAGGCTCTGACCCCGAATTCCTGTCGATGAAGTCGCGCACGCGCGGGTAGATCATTTCGCGCCAGCGCCGGCCGGAGAAGATGCCGTAATGGCCGACGCCGGGGGCGAGGAAGTGGCTGCGCCGGCCGGCCGGGATGTTGAGGCACAGCGCATGCGCGGCCTCGGTCTGGCCGTTGCCGGAGATGTCGTCGTACTCGCCTTCCACGGTGAGGAGCCCGGTTTCGCGGATCGCCTGCGGGCGCACCAGCTCGCCGCGCACGAACATCCGGCCCTTCGGCAGCGCGAAGTCCTTGAACACCGCCTTCACGGTGTCGAGGTAGTACTCGGCCGGCATGTCGAGCACCGCGTTGTACTCGTCGTAGAAGCGCCGGTGCGCCTCGGCCGAATCGCCGTCGCCGACCATAAGATGGTTGTAGTAGTCCCAGTGCGCGCTCAGGTGGCGGTCCGGGTTCATCGCCACGAAACCGAGGTGCTGGAGGAATCCCGGGTACACGCGCCGCATGTAGCCGGGGTACTTGGGCGGCACGCGGTGGATCAGGTTCTGCTCGAACCAGGAGAAAGGCTTCACCGTCGCGAGGTTGTTGACCGCGGTCGGGCTGCGGCGCGCGTCGATCGGCCCGCCCATCATGGTCATGGTGCGCGGGCAGGGTTCTTTCCGGTAAGCCATCAGGGAAACGGCGGCGAGCACCGGCACCGTCGGCTGGCACACCGAGACGACATGCAGATCGGGCGACAGCAGCCGGATCCATTCCTGCACGTAATCGACGTAATCGTCGAGGTGGAACGGGCCCTCGGTGAGCGCCACCATGCGCGCGTCGACCCAGTCGGTGGCCCAGACGTCGTGGTCGGCGAGAAGCGTGCGCACCGTGTTGCGCACCAGGGTCGCGTGGTGGCCGGAAAGCGGCGCGACCACCAGCACCTTGTGGCTGCGCGGCGCCGGCTGCTTGAAATGCACGAGCTTGCAGAACGGCTTGTCGAGCGCGACTTCGAGCTCGACCCCGGGGATGTTCCAGGCGGGCTTCTCGTAGCGCCCGGTGAGCCTCAGGAACAGGTCGCTCGATGCGGCGAGCCGCCGCGACACCGGAAAGTGCGCGAACGGGCTGAACGGATGGCCGAACCACCCGCGCGAGAGCTCCGCCATGTAGCGCAGCGGCGCAAGTACGGTGTGCTGGGCTTCGTAAAGACTGTAGAGCAAGCCGGCTCCCCCCAATACCTTGCAAGCCCTTGCTTATAGCAGAATTATGCTCGGCGCATGCGCTGGCTCACCCGCTCGGTTCTTTCGCTTCTCGTACTGGCGCTGTTCGCGGCCGCGGCAGGCTACGTCTACCTGCGCCGGTCGCTTCCCGTACTTCACGGCGAAATCGCCGTGACGGGATTGAATGCCGCGGTCGAAATCCTGCGCGACCGCTACGGCATCCCGCACATCTTTGCCCAGTCCGAGCGCGACGCGCATTTCGCACTCGGCTTCGTGCACGCGCAGGACCGCCTGTGGCAGCTCGAGATGAACCGGCGCATCGCCTCCGGGCGCCTCGCGGAAGTGCTCGGCCCGGCGGGCCTCGAGACCGACCGTTTCTTGCGCACGCTCGGCATACGGCGCGCCGCGCAGGCGAACATGCCGCATCTCGACGCCGACGCGCGCACCCACCTCCAGGCCTACGCCGCCGGCGTGAACGCGCTTCTCGCCACGCTCGCCGTGCTGCCGCTGGAGTTCCTGATACTACGCGTCGACCCCGAGCCGTGGACCGCGCTCGACTCGCTCGCCTGGGCGAAGGTGAAGGCGTGGGAGCTCGGGGGGAACTGGCGCAACGAGCTACTGCGCATGCAGCTCGCCAGGACGCTGCCGAACGCGCGCATCGACGAATTCCTGCCGCCCTACCCGGGCGACGCGCCGCTGAAGATCCGCGAATTGCACGAGCTCTATGGCAGCCTCGACCGCGAGCCGCCGCGCACCGCTTCGGCCGAAGCGCTTTTCCCGGCGCCCGGCGGCTCGAACAGCTGGGTGCTCGCCGGCGGGCGCACCGCGAGCGGCAAGCCGCTCCTTGCCAACGACCCGCATCTCGGGCTCACCGCGCCCTCGCTGTGGTACCTCGCGCACCTGCATGCGCCCGGCCTCGACGCCATCGGCGCGACGCTGCCCGGCGCCCCCGGCATCGTGATTGGGCGTAACGAGCGCATCGCCTGGGGCGTCACCAACACCGGTCCCGACGTGCAGGACCTCTATCTCGAGAGGATCGACCACGCCGGCAACTACGCCACGCCGGAGGGCGCGCGGCCGTTCACCGTGGTCGAGGAGCGCATCCGGGTGAAGGGCGCCGAGGATGAGCGCCTGCCGGTGCGCATTTCGCGGCACGGGCCGGTGATCTCCGACGTGTCGCGCGAGGCGCTGGAGGCGACCCCGCGCGGCTACGCGCTCGCGCTCGCCTGGACCGCGCTCGCCGAGGACGATCTCACGATGCAGGCGGCGTTCCGGCTCGCGCGCGCGCAGGACTGGAAAACCTTTCTCGATGCGCTTCGGAGCCTGCACGCGCCGCAGCAGTCGGTCACCTACGCCGACGTCGACGGCAACATCGGCTTCATCGCCGCCGGGCGGGTGCCACTGCGCAAGCACGCCAACGACCTCATGGGCCTCGCGCCCGCGCCGGGCTGGGACGCGCGCTACGACTGGGCGGGCTACCTGCCGTTCGAGGAGCTGCCGCGCGCCTTCAATCCGCCGGGCGGCGCGATCGTGAGCGCGAACCACAAGATCGTGCCGCCGGACTATCCGCATCACATTACCGCAGAGTGGCAGCCGCCCTACCGCGCGCGGCGCATCGAGGAGCTGCTCGCCAGCCAGCCGACGCACGACATGCAGAGCTTCGCGAGAATGCAGATGGACAGCGTTTCGCTCGCGGTGCGCGAGGCTCTGCCGAAGCTCCTCGCCGCAAAGCCGCTGAGCGAGCACGCGGCCGAGGCGCTGAGGATGCTCGCGGCCTGGGACGGCGCCATGGCCGCCGGCCGCCCCGAGCCGCTCGTCGCCGTCGCCTGGTGGCGCGAGCTCGCGCGCGCGCTCTACGCCGACGAGCTCGGCCCGGCGTTCCGCTCCAACTGGAGGTCTCGAGCGATTCTTACGCAAGGAGTTCTATCCGGGAAAAGCGGCGCGTGGTGCGATGACATCCGCACGCCGCGCCAGGAAAGCTGCGGCGAAATTCTCTCCGAATCGCTGGAAAAAGCGCTCACCGATCTTCGCAAGCGCTACGGCATCGACATGCAGGCGTGGAAATGGGGCGAGGCGCATGCCGCGCAGCACCGCCACCGGCCGTTCTCGCGCCAGCCGTGGCTCGCGCGCTTTTTCGAGATCGAGGCGCCCTCCTCCGGCGACGCCTTCACCATCAACCGCGGGCGCAGCGATTTCAACGACGAGGCGGCGCCTTACGCCAACCGCCATGCGCCGACCTACCGCGCGATCTACGACCTCGCCGATCCCGAGGCGTCACTGTTCATCCATTCGAGCGGCCAGTCGGGCAACCCGCTCTCGCCGCATTACCGCAGCTTCATCGACGCCTGGGCGCGCGGCGAGTACATCCGCATGGTGACCGACCGCGAGCGCCTCGAAGCCGAGGGCGCCCAGCGGCTTGTCCTCACTCCCCTGAAATAGGGACAGACCCCATTTCAGGCTGAAATGGGGTCTGTCCCTATTTCTGCGCGCGCAGGTAGAGGTTGTTGGCGACGAGCGCGGCGATAACGATGGCGGCGCCGGCGAGCTCGATCGCCGCGAAGCGGCGGCCGAGCGCCGCCTCGATGCCGAACACCAGCACCGGCACCACGTTGAGCATCAGCATGGCGTTGAGCGGGCCGAGCCGGCGCGCGGCGTTGTTGAACCCGAGCACGCCCAGGACCACGGTGCAGATCGCAAAGTAGGCGATCGGCCACGCGACCGCGGCGAGGGCCCCGGTCGTCGGCATGCTGGCCCAGCCGAGCGCGATGGCGATGATGTTCGCGGCGATCAACCCGCCCAGCCCGGGAAGGCAGGTAAGCGCGGTGTAGCGCAGCGGCGTCCAGCCGGCGAAGTGGCCCACCCCCAGGGTGTAGATCGCCCAGGTGATCGCGCCGACGAGGACCAGCAGATCGCCGAGCAGCGCCCCGCCGCGCGTGAGATCGACCACGGCGAGCAGCGGATCGCCCTTGGTAACGACCAGCAGCACGCCGATGAGCGCCACGCCAACGCATCCCAGCGTGAACGTCGCAGGCCGCTGCCCGCGCGCCACCCACACGGCGAGCGCGGTGAGCGGCGACTGCAGCGCAAGGATGACCGCGGCGTGCTCGGGCAGCGTGAAGGTGAGCCCGATCCACACGAAAAGATTGAAGCCGGTGATGCCGATCACGCCGAACGCCGCCGCCGGCAGGAAGCGACCTTCGTAGCGCAGCGCGCCGCGCCCCTCGACCGCGACCACGAGCAGGAGGAAAAGCGCCACGCCCAGCGCGTAGCGCACCGTGCCGAGCGCGAACGCGTCGAGGTAGGGCAGCGTGCGCTTCGCCACCGAGAACAGCGGCGCCCAGCACAGGATGCTGAGCGCAATCCAGGCGAGGCCCGCCGCGAGGTTCTTCGAATTCGGTGTCAGAGTCCTAATTCCGCGCTCTTGAAATGGGGTCTGTCCCCATTTCAGGAAAATTAAGGCTCTGACCCCGAATTCAGGCGGCTTTCTTTTCTTCGCGCAGCGCGCGCCGCAGGATCTTGCCGACGTTGGTCTTGGGCAGCTCGGTGCGGAACTCGACGTACTTGGGCCGCTTGTAGCCGGTCAGCTCCTTCTTGCAGTGCTCGAGCACGTCCTGCTCGGTGAGCTGGGGGTCCTTCTTCACGACGAAGACCTTGGGCACCTCGCCGGAATGCTCGTCGGGCACGCCGATCGCGGCGCATTCGAGCACGCCCGGGTGCGTGGACACCACCTGCTCGATCTCGTTCGGATACACGTTGAAGCCCGACACCAGGATCATGTCCTTCTTGCGGTCGACGATGCGGATGTAGCCCTTGTCGTCCATGATCGCGACGTCGCCGGTACGCAGGAACCCGTCGGCGCCGAGCACCTTGGCGGTCTCGTCGGGCCGCTGCCAGTAGCCCTTCATGACCTGCGGGCCGCGGATGCAGATCTCGCCCGGCTGCCCGAGCGCGACGTCCTTGCCGGCGTCGTCGCGCAGCACGATGTCGGTGGAGGGCATCGCCACGCCGATCGAGCCGGTGTATTCGGTGATGTTGAGCGGGTTGGCGGTCGCCGACGGCGAGGTCTCGGTCAGCCCGTAGCCCTCGATCAGCGTCGTGCCGGTCATCTGCTTCCAGCGCTCGGCCACCGCCTTCTGCACCGCCATGCCGCCGCCGATGGCGAGCTTCAGGCTCGAAAAATCGAGCTTCGCGAACCCCGGATTGTGCAGCAGCGCGTTGAAGAGCGTATTGACGCCGGTGATGATGCTGTACTTGTGTTTCCCGAGCTCCTTGACGAAGCCCGGGATGTCTCGCGGGTTGGTGATGAGCACGTTCTCGCCCCCGACCGCCATCATCACCAGGCAGTTCACGGTGAGCGAGAAGATGTGATAGAGCGGCAGCGCCGTGATCATCACCTGGCGCTCGCCGCCGATCGCCGGACGCAGCCACGCCCGGTACTGCAGCAGTGCCGCGATCACGTTGCGGTGCAGGAGCATCGCACCCTTGGATATGCCGGTGGTGCCGCCGGTGTACTGGAGGTAGGCTATGTCCTCGTGGCCGAGCGGCGGCGTGTTGAGCGGCTTGGCTCTGCCTTCGTGCAAGGCGTCCTTCAGCGCCACCGCCCCGGGCAGCTCGAAAGGCGGCACCATCTTTTTCACCTTGCGCACCACCAAGTTCACGATCGCGCCCTTCAGGCCGAGCATCTCGCCGAGCGAGGTGACGACCACGTGCTCGAGGTGCGTCTTGTGGCGCACGTCCTGCAGCACGTGGCCGAAGTTCTCGAGCACCACCATCGCCTGCGCGCCGCAATCCTTGAGCTGGTGCTCGAGCTCGCGCGCGGTGTAGAGCGGATTGACGTTCACCACCGTGCAGCCGGCGCGCAGCGTGCCGAACATCGTGACCGGGTACTGCAGGCAGTTCGGCATCATGACGGCGACGCGCGCGCCCTTGCCCAGGCCCTTCGCCTGCAGCCAGGCGCCGAAATCGCGTGACAGCCGGTCGAGCTCGGCGAAGCTGATGTGCTTGCCCATGCTGTGGTAGGCGGGCCGCTCGCCGTACTTCTTCACGCTCGTTTCGAAAAGCTCGACCAGCGACTTGAACTCGTTCGGGTCGATGTCGGCCGGAACGCCGGGGGGATAGCTCTTGAGCCAGATGCGTTCCATTGTGTTCTTCTCCTATCTGGGCATTTGATTCATTCTAACCACTAGCGGGGCGGCGAGGCAGCCCGCTCCGATCGCGGCATAGGCAGCCACCCAGGCGAGCGGGCTGCGCGCGCCTCCGGCGGCGTCGAGCGCGGCGCCGAACACGATCGGCCCGAGCATCCCGCCGCCGAAGCCGAGCAGCGAATACAGGCCCAGGGCGGCGCCGCGCAGCTCGGCCGGGGCCGCGGCCACCAGCCCGGCGGTCAGGGTGCCGGAGTCGGCCATGATGAAAAGCGAGTAGGCGAGCATCAGCCCGAGCACCACGGTCCAGTGCCAGCCGGCGCCCGCGCCGAGCAGCAGCCCCAGCAGGCTGGAGGACAGCATGGCGATCAGGATCCAGCGGCGCCGTCCCATGCGCACGGCGATCTCGTTGCCGACGATCGAGGCGGGCACCGCGGCGAGGTTGATCACCGCGGCGATCGCGGCGAGGTTCCAGGGAAACGCATTGCCGAAGTGCCCGGCCGAAAAGGCGAGGAACGCCACGACCCAGGCGCGCGAGCCGAACAGCTCCAGGCAGTGCACCGTATAGCCGAAGGTGTAGCCCGCGCAGGCGCGGTTGGCGAGCACCTTGCGCCAGGCCGCCACCGGAAACAGCGTCGCGAGCGAGAACGCCGCGCCGGCCTGGCGCACCGTCCTGCTGATCACCAGGAACACCCAGAACCCGGACAGCAGCGGCCCGACTGCCGAGATCAGGAACGCCGCGCGCCAGCCCCACGCCGGCGCGATGAACCCGGCGATGGCGAGCGACAGCGCGATGCCGATGCCGAAGAACGAGGTGTAGAAGGAAATGTAGCGGCTCTGGTGGGGTCCGGAAATGCGGTCGGACAGCAGCCGCAGGCCCGGCATGTAGGTGGCCGCGATGCCGACGCCCAGCAGCATCTGGAACATCACCGCCGAAACGAATCCCGACGCCGCCAGGCCAAACCCCGCGCCGCCCGCCGCCGCGATCAGGCTCCCCGCCAGATAGACGTTGCGCGGGTCGGTGCGGTCGGTGAGCGCGGTCCAGAACGACACCGTGGCCGCGTAGCCGGCGAAGAACATACCGCCGACGATCCCCGCCTGCGAATTGGACAGCCCCCACGCAT
>DASZOS010000072.1:0-66046 GCA_035550695.1 Burkholderiales bacterium
ATGCCGCCGTCCATGACGATCGCGAGTCGCTCGCCCACCGCCGAGACGATGTGCGGCAGCATCTCCATCGCCGAGGGCACTCCGTCGAGCTGGCGGCCGCCGTGGTTGGACACGAAGATGCCGTCGGCGCCGTGCTCCAGCTGGTGTAAGGCGTCCAGGGCATGGCCGGCACGCCCAGCCGCAGCGCCAGCTCGTACATGGCGCACTTGTCGAAACAGCGCGCGACCGTCGAGAAATCGGGATTCGCCCAGGTCGAAAGCGGCTCCAGGCGCTCCGCGACTTCCATGATCCGGCGCAGCTGCGACTCGCCGACGGTGAACACATAGTCGGGCCGCTCGCTGCGCAAGAACGCTTCGAGATTGTTGTTAAAGCGCTGCGCGCTGGAGTTGTCGTATATCCATACGTCGCAGACGTAGCGCGACAGGCGAGTGGAGCTGCGCGCGCTTTCCGTGCCGAGGGTGACTTCCAGGCCCGCACGCCCCAGCGAGCGCACCACAGTGACGGTCTGGCGATAGTCCCCGAGGACCAGTACCCGACCCCCGGTAGCCGCGGTCCTCTTGTTCATAGCCGCTTATTCTGAGGCGGCCGTGTTGCACGCCTAGCTGGATATGCTCCGGCCTGCGGGCGTCGTTAGGACTAAAGACTTACACCCAGGCGTAACAATAGCAGCACCGAGGCAAGCGCCGCGACCAGGGACATCGCGAGGATGACCCAGCCCGACGCCTTGGGGAAGGCTGCGACCACGCGGTCGAGCGCCGGATGGGGGATGTCGACTGCTGCCGCCAGCTCGCGCGTGGAGTACCACCGGTTGGCGCTCGCCTCGATGCTGCGCCAGGCGCGCGGGAAAAAAAGCAGCATGATGCCCGCCACGATGCCGGCCATGCTGCCGAGCACGAGCAGCCACTTCGCGGTGTCGAGCGCGACGCCGACGAGCGCAGAGCGCGGATTCATGCCGAAAACGCCGGCCACCCGCTGCGCGTCGACGCTGCCAAGCAACACCCCGGCCGAATAGGCTCCCAAGGCGACAAGCACCGCGCCGAGCCAGCGGCTGCGCGAACGCGCCGCCGGCATCGTCACGGGCCTCTCCAGCGCCGTGACCGCCCCGCCCGGCATCGAAACCCAGCGGTTCATCGCTTCCATAAAGCTCATGATCGAGCGGCTACGCGCGATAAGGCCGATGCCCACGACCACGCCGAGAAGGCTGCCCAAGAGGATGAACAGGGCCGCGGCAGGCAGCGCGAACTGCACGAAGAGCTGTTGCCTCAACGCCAAGTCCCTCCCCTGAGCCAGCCGCTATCTTAGCCTGTCAGTCGGCCTTGGCTCCGGAGACCTGAACCACCTTGCGCCACTTGACGATCTCGTCGCGCAGGAACTTGTCGAACTGGTCGATCGACATGCCCATCGGGTAGGCACCCTGCTTCGCCCAGGTTTCCTTGACCTGCGCCGAGTTGACGATCTTGTTCACCTCGGCATTCAGCCGCTCGAGCACCGGCCGTGGCGTGCCGGCGGGCGCCATGAGCCCGATCCAGATGCCCGACTCGTAGCCCGGCACACCCGCTTCGGCGACGGTGGGGACATCCGGCGTTACCGGCGAGCGCTTGGCGCCCGAGGTGGCGAGCGCCTTGACCTTGCCGGCACGAGCGTTCGCCGCCATGGTGGGCACCGCGTCGAACATCATCTGTACCTGGCCGCCGAGGATGCTGTTGCGCGCGCCGTCGCTGCCCTTGTGCGGGATGTGGACCAGGTCGACGCCCGCCAGCGCCTTGAACATTTCCGCCGCCATGTGATAAGGCGTGCCGTTTCCGGACGAAGCGTAGTTGAGCGCACCCGGCTTGGATTTCGCGAGCGCGATGAACTCCTTCACGCTACTGGCCGGTACCGAAGGATGGATCACCATCAACAGATCGGAGTAGTTGACGCCGGTGATCGGCGCGAAGTCGCGCATCAGGTCGAAGGGCTTTTTCGCGATCAGGGTCTCGTTTACCGTGTGTGTGTTCGACATCATGAGCAGCGTGTAGCCGTCGGGGGGAGACTTGGCGACGTAGTCCGTGCCGACGATCGAACCGGCGCCGGGCCGGTCTTCGACCACTACCGGCTGGCCCACTGTATCCTGCATGCGCGCGCCGATGAAACGGGCGTAGATATCGGCCGGACCGCCCACGCCGTAGGGCACGACGATCTTTATCGGTCGCGAGGGGTAGGGCTGCGACCACGCCGACATGCCGAAACAGAGAAGAATCAATCCCAGGACTGCGCGAGCCATCGTCTCCTCCTTATTAGAATCTCTCAATGAGCATACTCGTGACCGGGGCGGCAGGCTACATCGGTTCTGCATTGGCGAAAGCGCTGCCGGCCGCGCGGACTTTGACGACCGACCAGGCCGCGCCGGCCCGGGTGATCGGCAATCTTGCGTACCCGCAGTTCACCCGCTCGCTCATAACACGCGACGTGGACGTCGTATTCCACCTCGCGGCGCTGGTTTCCGGCGGTGCCGAGCAGAACTTCGAGCTCGGAACGAAGGTGAACCTCGATGCGACGCGGGATCTTCTGGAGGCGTGCCGGCTCGCGGGACACTGCCCGAAGTTCGTGTTCGCCTCGTCGATCGCGGTCTATGGGCAGGCCGATGAAGTCGATGATGAAACCGCGCCTTCGCCGCGCATTTCCTACGGGGCGCAGAAGCTGGTGTGCGAGATCCTCATCGACGACTACTCGCGCCGCGGCTACGTCGACGGGCGGGCATTGCGCCTGCCGGCCGTGATGGTGCGCCCGGGCGGGGCCAACACCGCGGTGACCGGCTGGGCGAGCGCCATCATCCGCGAGCCGCTTGCCGGCCGCGATTACGTGTGCCCGGTGCGGCCGCACACGCGCATGGCCTGCATCTCCGTCGGGCGCGTCGTGGAGAACCTCATCCGGATCAGCGAAGCGCCGCGGGAGGCGCTCGGCTTTCGCCGCAGCGTGCTGCTGACCGGGATTCCGGTCACGGCGCAGCAGATGTGGGAGGCGGTAAAGCCGAGGACCGAAGCCAGGGTAAGGTTCGAGCCCGATCCGGCGCTCCAGGCGATCATGGACACGGGGCCCAAGGCGACGTACTCACGCAGAGCCGCCGAGCTTGGCCTTGCCCATAGCGCGAGCATCGACGAGATCATCGCCGAATATCTCCGGGAGCCGCGTGGCGCGTAAGACCATTCCCATCCTGCCCTCGCGCATCACGGTGGAAGGTCTCGACCGGGCCCCGCATCGCGCATTCCTGCGCGGCCTCGGTCTCACCGACCAGGATTTGCAGAGGCCTTTCGTGGGCGTGGCGTCCACCGACGGGCGCGTCACGCCGTGCAACGCGCTGCTCGGCCGGTTTGCGCGCGAGGCCTGCGCCGCGGTGCGCGACGCGGGCGGCGTGCCCTTCGACTTCGCCTCGATCTCGGTCGCCGACTCGATGTCGATGAACCACGGCGGCATGCGCTACTCGCTCGTATCGCGCGAGCTCATCGCCGACGGCGTCGAGGCGGTGGTGCGCGGCCATGCCTACGATGCGCTCGTCGGCTTCGCCGGCTGCGACAAGACGCTCCCCGGAATGATGATGGCGATGGTGCGGCTCAACCTGCCGTCGGTATTCGTCTACGGCGGCGCCGCCTTGCCGGGCAGCTGGCGCGGACGCGATGTTACGGTGCTCGACACTTACGAGGCGGTGGGCGCGGTGCTCGCCGGCGAAATGAAGCCCGAGGAGCTGCGCGAGCTGGAGCAGGCGTGCCTGCCCACGCTCGGCTCCTGTCCGGGGCAGTTCACCGCCAACACCATGGCGATGGTCTCCGAGACGCTTGGCCTCGCGCCTCCCGGGTCGGCGACGTTGCCGGCGGTTTCGCCGGAAAGAACCCATTTGTGCAGGAATGCCGGGGCAGCCGTCATGCGCCTGCTGAAAGACGGCGGTCCGCTGCCGCGCGATCTCGTGACCCGGAAAAGCCTCGAGAATGCCTGCGCCGCGGTCGCGGCGACCGGCGGCTCCACCAACGCGGCGCTGCACATCCCGGCAATCGCGCACGAGGCGGGCATCCGCTTCGCGCTCGATGACTTCGCGCGCGTGGCGAAGCGCACGCCGCTCATCGCCGACATGAAGCCCGGCGGACGCTTCCTCGCCAAGGACCTGCACGCCGTCGGCGGAGTTTATGCGGTACTCAAGGCGTTGCTGACGCGCGGTGCCCTCCACGGCGATTGCCTGACTCTCTCGGGAATAGCGCTTGAAAAGGCGTTGAAAGATCACCCAGGCGCCGACGGGGAGGTGGTGAGGCGCGAGCCGATCATGGCGAGCGGCGGCATAGCGGTGCTGAAGGGCAACCTCGCTCCCCAGGGCGCGCTCATCAAGGTCGCGGGCCTCAAGTCGCTCGCCTTCACGGGGCGGGCGCGCGTATTCGACTCCGAGGAAGCCTGCACGGAAGTCGTGAAGAGCCGCGCGTACAAGGCCGGGGAGGTGCTGGTGATCCGCTACGAGGGCCCGCGCGGCGGGCCCGGGATGCGCGAGATGCTCGGCGTCACGGCGCTCATCTACGGCCAGGGCATGGGCGAGCAGGTGGCGCTTCTCACCGACGGGCGCTTCTCCGGCGCGACGCGCGGCATGATGATCGGCTATGTCTCGCCGGAGGCCGCGGCGGGCGGACCGCTCGCGCTGGTAAGAACGGGCGACGCCATCCGCATCGACGCGCGGCGCGGAACGCTGACGCTTCTCGTTCCTGCAAAAGAATTAAGGAAACGAAAACCGAAGGCGCCGCGGCGCCCGGCAGTGTCCGGGGTACTCGAGAAATACGCCGCGCTCGTCGGCTCGGCGCACGAGGGCGCGGTCACGCATGCGCGCTGAACCGCGGCAGCGGCTTGCCGTCGAGATAGGCGAGCAGGATGTCGGCGGCGGCGTCGGCGAACTGCCCGTAGGCTTCGTCGGTCGGCCAGCCGAGATGCGGCGTGAGCACGACGTTGTCGAGCCGGGCGAGCGGATGGCCGGCGGGCAGCGGTTCCTGCTCGAACACGTCGAGGCCCGCGCCGGCGATCCTGCGGCTCTCTAGCGCCTCGGCGAGCGCTCTTTCGTCGACGATCGCGCCGCGCGCGGTGTTGATGAGATACGCCGTCGGCTTCATGAGCGCGATGCGGCGCGCGTCGATAAGGCCGCGCGACTCGGGCGACAGCGTGGCGTGGATCGACACCACGTCCGAGGCGCGCAGCAGCTCGTCGAGCTGGCGCGGTTCGCCGCCGCGGCTCCAGGTCAGCACCTTCATGCCGAAGGCCGCGGCGAGGCTCGCCACGTGCCGCCCGACGTGCCCGAGGCCGACGATGCCGAGGGTCTTGCCGTGCAGCACCCGGGTCATCGGCGTGCGCCACTCGCCGCGCTTCACCGCGCTGTCGGCCTGCGGGATGCCGCGCATCAGCGCCATCGCGAGCCCGATCGCCAGCTCGGCGGCGCCGTACGAGAATCCGCCGGTGGCGCGCGCGACGATCACGCCGTGCGCCTCGGCCGCCTCGAGGTCGATGTGATACGCGTGGTTGCCGGTCTGCGCGATGATGCGCAGATCCGGCAGCTGCTCGAGGAGCGCGCGCGTGAAGCGGGTGCGCTCGCGGTTCGCCACCAGCGCCTCGAAGCCGCCGAGCGCGTGCGGCTCGCCGAAGGGCGTGGTGAAGATCTTCACCTCGGCGCGGGCGCGCAGGCGCTCGAGGCCCGCGGTGCCTTCGTAGGCGTGGTGGATGTCGTCGAGGATCGCGACCCGCATGTCGGCTATTTCATCAGTCCCGGCAGGTATAGCGAAATCGCCGGAAAGGCAATGAGCAGCGCCATGCGCACGCAATCGGCCAGCATGAAGGGCAGCACGCCGCGGAACACCGTGTTCTGGCGGACCTCGGGGATCAGGGTCTTCAGCACGAAGAGGTTCATGCCCACCGGAGGGCTGATCAGGCCGATCTCGACCACGACCACGATCAGGATGCCGAACCAGATGGGGTCGAAGCCGAGCTGCAGGATGACGGGCAGGAACACCGGGATGGTGAGCAGCACCATGGAAAGCTCCTCCATCGCGGTGCCGAGCAGCACGTAGATGATGCAGATCGCCGCCACCACTGCGACCGGATGAAGCTCGAAGCGCTTCACGAACGCCACCAGGTCGTTCGGCATGGTGGTGATGTTGATGAATTCCGCGAACATCAGCGCACCGATCAGGATCATGAACAGCATCGACGTGGTGCGCGCGCTCTCGACGAGCGCCTGGTAGAGCGACGTCCAGCTGAGCACGCGGCGCCACAGCGCGAACACCATCGCGCCGAAGGCGCCCATGCCGGCGCCTTCGGTGGCCGTAAAGAGGCCCCCGTAGATGCCGCCGATCACGAATGCGAACAACGCCGCGACGGCCCAGACGCTTCTGGTCGCCACCCAGCGCTCTTTCCAGCCGGTGCGCTCGCCGCGCGGCCCGGCAGCGGGGTTGCGCCAGGTGACGTACTGCACGGCGAAGCAAAGGAGGAGGGCGCCCAGGATCCCGGGCAGGATGCCGGCGGCGAACAGCATGCCGATGTTGGTCTCGGTGAACACGCCGTAGATCACGAGCAGCGTCGAGGGCGGGATCATGATGCCCAGCGTGCCGCCGGAGGCGATGGCGCCGGTGGCGAGCGTGTCGGCGTAACCGAAGCGCTTCATCGACGGGTAGGCCACCTTCGCCATGGTGGCCGCCGTGGCGATCGAGGAGCCGCAGATCGCGCCGAACCCGGCGCAGGCGAGGATCGTCGCCATGGCGAGGCCGCCGCGCAGGTGCCCGACGAAGGCGTTCGCCGCGCGGAACAGCTCCTGCGACATGCCGGCGCGCGTGACGAAGTTGCCCATCAGGATAAAGAGGGGCACCACCGACAGCGTGTAATTGCGCCCGGTCTCGTACAGGCGCGTCTGCAGGCTGGCGAAGGCGGGAGCCCAGTTCCAGTCGCGCATGTAGGCGTAGCCCACCACGCCGACCACGGCCATCGAAAGGGCGATCGGGATGCGGAGGAGCGACAGCAGCAGCATCGCCAGCAGGCCGACGAGCGCCTCGCTCATTTCTTCTCGCCGGCTTTGTACAGGTGGATCAGGCCGGCAAGCGCGATCATCGCCGCCATGAAGTAGACGAAGGGCCCGTACAGGATGCGCAGCACGTCGGTCGCGTCGCCGTAGGAGGAGATGCGTCCGGCCTTGATCCATACCTGCCAGGTCATGAAGAACATGAGCGCCGCGACGAGCAAGTGCACCGCGCGCTGCAGCCGGAGCTTCGCCCGCTCGCCGAGCAGCCGGTCGATGAAGTCCATGGTGACGTGCTCGTCGGCGTGCGACACCAGCGGCAGGCCGGCGAAGATGAGCACCAGCAGCAGCAGCTCGGTGATCTCGAACCCCCCGCGCAGCGGCCGGTTGAAGACGTAGCGCGCCACCACGTCGACGAAGGTGAGGCACATCATCGCCATGAGGATCGCCGAGGCGGCGATGCCCAGCACGGCGTCCGCGCGCCGCTCCCACTGGTGCGCGGGCGCCGTCATCCGCGGTGACCTACTTCTTGCTCTCGGCCGCGACCTTCTTCAGCTCGGCGCGGAACTCCTGCAGCGCCGCCTTGGCGTCGACGCCCTTGGCGCTCGCCTTCTTGACCCAGTCGTCGATGATCGGCGCCGAGCGCTTCTGCACCTCGGCCTGCAGCGCCGGGTCGGCGTTGACGATCTTCACCTTGGCCTTTTTCAGTGCTTCGAAGCCCTTCTGGTCCGCGGCGTCCCAGGACTTGCCGTTGCTGCGCGCGGCATTTTCCAAGGCGAGCTTCTCGATCGCCGCCTGGTCCTGCTTGGAAAGCTTGTTCCACTTGTCCTCGTTGATGAAGAAGCCGAACGAGGAGCTGTACATGCCGCCGCGGAACAGCGTCGCCTGCTCGAGCACGGTGTCGAGCTTGAACGAGATCACCGACTCGAGCGGGAAGAACACGCCGTCGGCCACGCCGGACTTGAGCAGCTCGTAGGACTCGGGCGCGGGCTTGACGAAGGCGGATGCGCCGAGCGCGTTGGCCACCGCCTCCGCGATGCCGCCGCCGGTGCGGATCTTAAGACCTTGGATGTCGGCGATCTTTGCCACCGGCTTCTTGGTGAACATCTGCCCCGGGCCGTGGGTCCACACCGCTAGCAGCTTCACGCCCTTGTACTCGCCCACCTTGTGGAAGTGCTTCCAGTGGATGCGCGAGTAGGCGACCGAATTGATCTCCGCAGTCTCGCCGGCGCCGGGCAGCTCGGCCATGAGCGGCAGAATGTGGCGCGCCGGAGTGTAGCTCGCGGTCACGTAGGAAAGATCAACCAGGCCGTCGCGCACGGCATCGAACGTGCCAGGCGCCGCCGCCGGGTGCTTGGGCAGCTGGTTGAACTTCAGGCGCCCGCCTGTCGCTTTCTCGACTTGCTTGGTCCAGTTGACCTGCCAGACGGAGAGGTGGTGGGCCGGAGACACCCAGGACGAATAAGTAAGCGTGGTTTGCGCGTGCGCAGGCATCGCGAACGCGCCGGCCGCAAGGCCGCAGAACGCGAGAGATCGCATTTTCATCGGTTCTCCTCCTTTGAGGGTGTAATCATAATTGTTTGTAACCCCGCGTGTGCAAAGTCACGCCGAGCGCGGATTGCGCGGCGCGTTGTCAATCGAATTGGGTTTGGTTACGATGCTCGCTCGCTTGCCGCAAGCGGGCGGTAACAGGGAGAGCGCATGCCACACGTTGTCACCAAATCAGACCTGGTCCAGGTTGCGGCGAAGGCCAGCAATCTCAGCAAGGCGGCGGCGGGAGAGGCGGTGAATGCGGTGTTCGACGCGATCGTAGCCAACGTCGCGAAGGGCAAGCGCGTCACCGTGGTGGGTTTCGGTACCTTCCTGCCGCGCAAGCGCAAGGCGAGGGCGGGACGCAGCCCGGCGAACGGCAAGGAGATCCGGATTTCCGCGAAGACCGTTCCCGCGTTCTCCGCCGGGCAGGGCTTCAAGGAGGCGGTCAACAAATAGCAGCGGAAAATTTCACGGCTCGAAGGGCTGCGCGGTTCGCCGCGCAGCCCTTTGTTTTTCTGTGCGTTGCAAAGCACAAAAAGCCTTGGCAGAATGCCTGAAGCACGATTCCTGCCAATGGACAAGCCGCTCATCCTTTCGCTCGACAGCCACGGTGTGCCACACCGCTGGATCAGCTGGCAGCAGGCTTGCTTCTATTACGCGAAGAACCTGGTCGCCTGGACGCTCGGCGACGAGACGTTCACCTACTACGGCGGGATCTCGCGCGCGACCGGCGAGCGCTCGAGCATCACGGCGCACTCGATCGTCGCGATCAAGGGCAAGGCACTGGCGGCGAAGGGCTTCCACCAGGTCCCGCCGCTCAACAATCGCGAGCTTTTCCGCCGCGACCGGCACACCTGCGGCTACTGCGGCGGGGAGTTCAGCTACTTTCGCCTGACCCGCGACCACATCACGCCGCTCTCGCGCGGCGGGCGCGATACCTGGATGAACGTGGTCACCGCCTGCAGGCAGTGCAACGGCCACAAGCGCAACCGCCTGCCGCAGGAATGCGGCCTGGAGCTGCTCTACACGCCCTACGTGCCGAACAAGGCCGAGTACCTGATCCTCACCAACCGGCGCATCCTCGCCGACCAGATGGAGTTCCTGAAGCAGCACGTCGCGAGCCACTCGCGGTTGGTCCTGCGCCCTGCCTGATTTCTGGCGTAACAGCGGCTTCCATCTCCTGGAGCGCGACCCGGCCGGCCGGCTGCAGGTGACCGACGATTTCCTGCGCGCCTACTACCTGCGCCCCGAGATGCGTCCGGTGGAGGAGTCGGGCGCGGGCGAGCTCGCGCTTCATGCTTCGTTGATGGCAAGGCCCACGCGGCACGTGGGCGAAAAGGATCTCGGAGCGATCGAGGACGCGGACGCGCGCGACAACTACCGCGCCGTGCTGCGGTTTCGCGAGCGGCTGCTCCAGGCGGGCACGGTCGAGGGCTGCTACATGAGCCTTTTCCGCTCGACGGTCGACGTGCCGCCCATGTTCATCGATCAGCTCGCGCACGTCATCCTGAGAAACATCCTCGACGGCTGCGCCGACGCGCTCGAGGCGCGCGCGGGCGAGATCTTCTTCCGCGAGCAGAAGGCGACGATCAAGGACGGCCAGCCGCTGCTCGCCGACCTCGAGACGGTGGAGATGCACGCCGCCGGCAGCCGCTACGGCAGCGTCGGGCGGCTCATCGTCGAGGCGCAGGGCGAGCTTGCGAGCGTCGAGCTGGTAGTCCTCGAGCGCGGCAATGCCGAGCTGTACTGGTCGCGCGATTCGAGGCACGACACGGTGCTCAGCCTCGCCTACGGGCGCCCGGCGCTCGAGGCGTTCGCCCGCGTCATCGAGAAATGGGTGGCGCACTTTCTCGACGCGAAGGTGCGCGTGCGGCCGGTCCGTGCGATCGAAGAGCCGCGCTGGGCCTGGCACGTCGGCCTCGACGCGGAGTCGACGGCGATCCTGAACGAGCTGTGGTCGGGCAATCGGGTGGACGCCGGCCGCATGCGTAACATCCTGGCGCTGTTCTCGCTCGAATTCGACGACCCGGCGGCGATGCGGCCGGACATTGCCGGGCGCGCCGTGGTCCTCGCGCTCTCCGCGCAGGACGGCGTGGTGCGCATGAAGCCGCAGAATCTTCTGCTCAACCTGCCGCTCAATGAAGCCTGAATACTGGGACCGTGCCAAGCGCGCCCTGGCGCGCCGCGACCCGGTGATTGCCGGCATCATCCGCACGCACCCTAAGGTGTTCCTGTCGCGCCGCGGCGAGGCCTTCATGACGCTCGCGCGCGCGATCGTCGGCCAGCAGATCTCGGTGAAGGCGGCGCAGAGCGTCTGGGACCGCTTCGCCGCCTGCGTCGGCGAGGTCACCCCGGAGAAAGTGCTCTCCAAAGACAGGCCAGTACTGCGCGCTTGCGGCCTTTCTGACAGGAAGACGGAGTACATCGCCGATCTCGCGCAGCACTTCGCCGACGGCGCGATCCGCGTTCAGCGCTGGCCGCAGATGAGCGACGAGGAGATCATCGCCGAGCTGGTCGAGGTGCGCGGCATCGGGCGCTGGACCGCGGAGATGTTCCTCATTTTCAACCTGCTGCGCCCGGATGTGTTCCCGCTCGACGATCTCGGATTGCAGAAGGCGATTCGTATCTCGTACTATAAAAAGAGAAAAGTCTCGCTGAACGCGATGCGCAGGCTGGGCGAAAGCTGGCGGCCGTGGCGCTCGGTCGCCACCTGGTACCTCTGGCGCTCGCTCGATCCCTTGCCGGTAGAATACTGAGCGAAGAAAGGGGGGCCGCGCCATGAGCGCAGTGCTCTGTCAGGGCAGGGCGGCGGGTCGCAACCGAGTCGTATAATCGCGCGCCGATGAAGACCACGTTCCTCGAGTTCGAGCAGCCGATCGCCGAGCTGGAGACCCGAATCGAGGAGCTGCGCTACGTGCAGGACGACTCCGCGGTGGACATCTCGGAGGAGATCCAGCGCCTCACCAAGCGCAGCCAGACGCTCACCAAGGATATCTACGGCAAGCTCACGCCGTGGCAGGTGTCGCAGGTCGCGCGCCATCCTCAGCGCCCCTATACGCTCGACTACCTGCAGGCGCTCTTCACCCACTTCGAGGAGCTGCACGGCGACCGGGCGTTCTCCGACGATCCGTCCATCGTCGGCGGGCTGGCGCGCTTCGGCAACGAGGCCTGCGTCGTGATCGGCCACCAGAAAGGCCGCGACACCAAGGAGAAGATCCTGCGCAACTTCGGCATGCCCAAGCCCGAGGGCTACCGCAAGGCGCTGCGCCTGATGCATCTCGCGGAGAAGTTCCAGCTGCCGGTGTTCACCTTCGTCGACACGCCCGGCGCCTATCCCGGAATCGACGCCGAGGAGCGCGGCCAATCCGAGGCGATCGGCAGGAATCTCTTCGAGATGGCGCGCCTGCGCACGCCGATCATCGTCACGGTCATCGGCGAGGGCGGCTCGGGCGGTGCGCTCGCCATCGCGGTGGGCGATGTGATCCTGATGCTGCAGTACGCCACCTACGCGGTGATCTCGCCCGAGGGCTGCGCCTCGATCCTCTGGCGCAGCGCGGAAAAGGCGCCCGAAGCCGCCGAGGCGCTCGGCATCACGGCGAGCCGTTTGAAGACGCTCGGTCTCATCGACCGGATCGTGCCCGAGCCGCTCGGCGGCGCGCACCGCGATCCGCAGGCGACCGCGCAGTCGTTGCGCAAGGCGCTGGCCGAGGCGCTAAAGCAGCTGCGCGAAAGAAAACCGAAGGAGCTGGTCGAGGAGCGCCTGGAGCGGCTCATGAGCCATGGCAAGTTCAAGGAAGCTGCCGAGCGCTAGTGCCGCGGTTCCGAAGGGAAAGACTGTCGCGGTAGCGCTTTCCGGCGGCGCGGATTCCGTAGTGCTTCTGCACCTGCTGAAGGAGCGCGAAGGCGTGAGCGCGATCCACGTGCACCACGGCCTGAGCCGCAACGCCGACGCCTGGGCGGCCTTTTGCAGGAAGCTCTGCAAGGCCTGGGGTGTTCCCCTGAAGGTCATGAAAGTAAGAGTCATGCCCGGCGGCAAGGGCCTCGAGGCCGCGGCCCGCGCGGCACGCTACGGCGCCCTCGGGAAATCCAGGGCCGAGGTGATCGCCCTCGCGCACCATCTCGACGATCAGGCCGAGACCGTGCTGATGAACCTGCTGCGCGGCGCGGGCACGCGCGGCGCGAGCGGCATGCGGCCGCTCGCGCGGTTCGAAGGAAAGCTGCTTGCGCGCCCGCTGCTCGAGGTTCCGAGAGAGTCGATTCTCGCGTATGCCCGCGCGCACGGTCTTTCCTGGATCGAGGACGAGAGCAACGCCGACGAGTCGCTTACCCGCAACTTCGTGCGCCGACGCCTCGGCCCGCTGATCGCGCAGCGCTTCCCGCAATGGCGCCAGTCGCTTGCCCGCGCCGCGCGGCATTTCTCGCGCAGGGAAGATCGAGCAAGGCAATTGCTGCGGATTTTCCTGGAATCTCGTCACTTGAAGGCTCCGAGCGAGGCCAGGCTCGTCGAGATGCTGAAGCAGCTCACCTCGGGCGGCGCGCGCACCACGCTCTTGCACGACGGCGCGACGCTGCGCGTGTACCGGGGAAAATTGATCGTGGGGAAAGAGACGCGTGCGGCGCCGTTTTCGGCGCTGCAATGGCGCGGCGAGCGGTGCGTGCCGATTCCGCAGCTCGGCGGCGAGCTGCGGTTCCGCAGAGCGCGGGGGATGGGGCTTGACGCGGGTCAAGTGAAGCGCGGCGGCTTCGTGGTGCGATTGCGCTCGGGGGGCGAGCGGCTGCAGCCCGATGCGCGCCGGCCGCGGCGCACGCTGAAGAACCTCTTCCAGGAAGCCGGCGTGCCGCCCGCCGAGCGCGAGCGCCTGCCGCTGCTTTTCTGCGGCGAGGACCTGGTATGGGCCCCCGGGATCGGCGTGGACGCGCGCTACCAGGCGCCGGCGAGGGCGCGCGGCATGGTTCCCGAATGGCGTCGCCTGCCTATGCACTGAATTGTCGGTCTGTTATCCTCCCCCGTCATCGCACGCTCACCGGAGAAACATGCCATGCCTAAGCAAGGACTGGGCTTCAGGTCTGCAATCTCGGCAGCGGCCGTCGCTGCCGTCTTCACCGTCTCATTGATCGAGCCGGCTCACGCCCAGGATCGCAAGTCGATCCGCTGGTCCACCTCCAGCGTGGATTCGTACGGCTACAAAGTGGCGGCGTCGATGGTCAAGATCGTCGAAGAGGCGCTCGGCGGCCAATACACCATCACCGTCAATCCCTATCCGTCGACCACCGGCGCCATGAAGGCGGCGATGGACGGCAACGGCGAGATCGGCTACACGGCCGACGTCGGCATGACGCAGCTCTATGCCGGCGAAGGCGGCTTCAAGGGCTACCAGGCGGGCAAGGGCAGGCTGGTGCATACCTGGTACGCGTATCCGATGGAATCGTTCATGGCCGTCTCGGCCAAGGACGCCGGCAAGTACAAGTGCTGGGGCGACTTCAGCGGCAAGCCGGTGTTCTTTACTACTGCCGGCTTCATGAACTGGCTCAACTTCCAGCGCATCTACAAGACGCTCGGCTACCAGTTCAAGCACATCCAGATCGACCCGAAGAGCCAGTCGGATGCGCTCCAGGCGGGCACCATCGCCGGCGCGGTCGCCTATACGACCGCCGGGCGCTCGCTCGCCACCTACTGGAGAGAGACCGAGGTGCGCATGGACGTGAAGGTGATCAATCCGTGCCCGCAGGAGGTGAGCAAGCTGAAGGCCGCCGGCCTGGCGGTCGTCGACGTCAATCCCAAGGACGCATTCAGCAAGGACGTCGGCGTGCCGCAGATCCAGGGCGTACCGATCCTGTTCGCCTACAACGTTCGCCCCGACATGCCCGAGGACGTCGTCTACAAGATGGTGAGCGCGTTCGACAAGAACAAGGACAAGCTCGCCACCGCCGACCCGGGTTTCACGCCGATGGCCAAGGACTTCGTCGGCATGCAGGTGCAGGGCGTCAACGCCAATCCGGATATTCCCGTGCACCCGGGGCTCGCCAGGTTCCTGAAGGAGAAGAAAGCCTGGAACGACAAGTGGAAGATCGCCAAGTGACCGCGCAGCGGCACTCTTAGAACCGTAAGGCGCCGGCAGGCGACCGGCGCCTCAGGAGGGGGAAAGCCAATGCTGCGCGAGCGGTTCAAGAGCCTCGCCACGCTGTCGAACCTGATCTTGGTCTTCGGGGCGATCCAGTTCGCCTGGCTTGTCTGGTACTTCTACACCGGCTACGGCGGCTCGCAGGAGCTCGTCGCCCGGGTAATGTCGATCGCGCTGATCCTGCAGATCCTGTTCATGTACCGGCAGGGCCAGTTCTACAAATGGCTGCCGATGTGGGCGAACCACGTCATCGTGGCGTCCTACATCGGCATCTGCCTTTACGCTTTCTACTATTTCCACGTCAATTTCGAAGACATCGCCATTTACCGGCAGGGCTCCTACACGCAACAGGACTTTGTCGTAGGCCTGCTGGTGTTTCTGCTGGTGATGGAGCTCTCGCGCCTCGCCCATCCGTCGCTGTTCTGGGTCAATATCGTGCTGGTGGCCTACACGCTGTGGGGCTATCTCAGCCCGGTCGACTTCTTCTGGCATCCAGGGACCAGCTTCTACCGCATCGTCACCTCGAGCACGGTGGAGCTCTCTACCGGCATCTACGGGATCTACGGCCAGCTCGCGCTCACGCTGATCGCCGCCTTCCTGCTGCTCGCCGCCGTCGCGAACGGCTTCGGCGCGCAGCACGCGATGATCAACGTCATGCGGCGTTTCGCCGGGCGCTCGCGCCAGCTGGTACCGCAGACCGCGGTCATGGGGTCGCTGGCGGTGGGCATGATCAGCGGCAGCGGATCGGCCAACGCGATCGTGGTCGGCACCATCACCATCCCGCTGATGAAGCGCTACGGCGTGCCGGGCACCTTCGCCGGCGCCATCGAGAGCGCGGCGTCGATGGGCGGGCTGATCATGCCGCCGATGATGGGCGTCGGCGCGTTCCTCATGTCCGAGTTTCTCGGCGTGCCCTATTGGGACGTGGTGGTGCGCGGCTTCGCGCTCGCGCTCGTTTACTACGCGACGCTCGCGCTGGTGGTCTATCTCCTGTGCGTGCGCCTGTTGCCGCGTGACACGGTCGCGGCGCCGAAGGTGCCGCTCTACGACCAGGTCAAGACCGGCATCTTCTTCCTCTCCGTCGCGTTTCTCATCGTCCTGCTGGGATATGCCGGGCTGGGCGAGCTGCTGGCGGCGCTCTATACCGGCGTTTTCATGCTGGTGCTGCTGCTGCTGGCTTTCCTGTACTTCAAGTACCTGCGCAAGGACCCGATCGTCACCGGGCAGTCGCTTTTCGCCAACCTGCGCATCGCGATCGAAACGCACGCCGAAATGACGTCCTACCTGACGCTTCTGCTGGCGACCCTCGGCGTCATGATCGGGCTCTTCACCGTCACCGGCTTCATCAACCGCATGGGCGCGGCACTGCTCAGTCTCGGCGCCTGGAACATCGTCGCCATGATCCTGATGGCGTATGCGTTCGGCTGGCTGGTCGGCGCGGGGTTGCCGCCGACGGCCACCTACATCATCGGCGCCGTCATCATCGTCGGACCGATGCGCGAGATGGGCGTCAATCCCTGGGTCGCGCACTTCTTCGTGTTCCTGTTGTCGGTGTGGGGCGAGCTTTCGCCGCCGACCTCGCTCACCGCCGCGGTCGCGGCGCGCATCGCCGAGGCCTCGTTCATGCGCACCATGTGGGAGGCGCTGAAGATCAGCCTGCCGATCACGCTCATGACGTTCGCCATCTTCGCCCGCACCGACATGGTGGTGAATCCCGGCTGGCTGCAGATTGGCGCTTCGCTCCTGGTGCTCATCGGCACCTGCTCGATCGGGTTCGCGATGTTCGGTCGGTTCGTGGAGCGCCCGGTCCCGGACGTGCTGCTGCGCATAACGCTCGCGTGTCTCGCCCTCGTCGCGATCTTGTATCCGGACACCAACGTCGCGATGGCCGCGGCCGCGTTTGCGCTGCCGGCGACAATCTTCGGCGTCTGGCGCCACCAGCGCATCGCCTCGCCGAAGGGCGAGCTGCAGTCGCAGCCCGCAGGCTAGATCCGAACCAGAATCAGGGACGGACCACGTTTTCTCCGAGAAAACGTGGTCCGTCCCCGATTAGCACCTGTCGGATCATGCTAACCCTTTGCTAAAATAGCGAAATTTACTTTTCGGACCTCATCGCAATGGCTGTCGAACGCACCCTCTCCATCATCAAGCCAGACGCGGTCAAGAAGAACATCGTCGGCCAGATCCTCGCGCGCTTCGAGGCCGCGGGGCTGCGCGTCGTGGCCGCCCGCATGATGCATCTCTCGCGCGCCGAGGCGGAAGGTTTCTACGCGGTGCACCGCGGCCGTGCGTTCTTCGCCGACCTGGTCGAGTTCATGACTTCAGGCCCCGTGCTGGTGCAGGTGCTCGAAGGAGAAGGCGCGATTGCGAAAAACCGCGAGCTGATGGGGGCCACCGATCCGAAGAAGGCGGCGAAGGGCACGATCCGCGCCGACTTCGCGGAGTCGATCGATGCCAACGCAGTGCACGGCTCGGACGGCGCTGATACGGCCAAGACGGAAGTGGCGTACTTCTTTCCCGCCTGCGAGGTGTTTTCGCGGTGAAGCAAAACTTGCTGGGACTGGATGCAGCGGGGCTCGGGCGCTTTTTCGAAGCGCTCGGCGAGAAGCCCTTTCGCGCGCGCCAGCTGCTGCGCTGGATCCACCAGCGGGGCGAGTCCGATTTCGCGGCCATGAGCGACCTGTCGAAAGCCCTGCGCGACAAGCTCGCCGATACGGCGTGCGTGGCCGCGCCCGAGATCGTCGGCGACACCCCGGCGGACGACGGCACGCGCAAGTGGCTGGTGAAGGTGGACGGCGCTAACGCGGTGGAGTCGGTGTTTATCCCGGAGCTCGGCCGCGCCACGCTGTGCGTCTCCAGCCAGGCCGGCTGCGCGCTCGACTGCTCGTTCTGCGCCACGGGCAAGCAGGGCTTCAGCCGCAACCTGACGAGCGCCGAGATCATCGGCCAGCTGTGGTTTGCGAACAAGATACTCGGGGTCGAGCGAAGAGCGGACCGAATCATCTCGAACGTCGTCTTCATGGGCATGGGCGAGCCGATGCTCAATCTGGACAACGTCATCCCGGCGCTGCGCCTGATGCTGGACGACAACGCCTACGGGTTGTCGCGGCGGCGGGTCACGGTATCGACTTCCGGCGTGATCCCGGGCATCGACCGGCTGCGCGACGAATGCCCGGTGGCGCTCGCCGTTTCGCTGCACGCGCCCAACGACGCCTTGCGCGACGAGCTCGTGCCGGTGAACCGCAAGTACCCGCTTTCGCCGCTCATTGCCGCCTGCAACCGCTATCTCGAGAAGGCGCCGCGCGACTTCATCACCTTCGAGTACGTCATGCTCGAAGGCGTCAACGACACCGAGGCGCATGCGCGGCAGGCCGCCGCGCTCGCCGGCCGGGTGCGCTGCAAGTACAACCTCATCCCGTTCAATCCCTTTGCGGGATCGGGCTACAAGCGCTCGAGCCCCGAGCGCATCCGGCGATTCGCCGAGATCCTGCAGCGCGCCGGCATCACGGCGACCACGCGGAAGACGCGAGGCGACGACATCGCGGCGGCCTGCGGGCAGCTCGCGGGCGACGTCGCCGACCGGACGCGCCGCAGCGGGCGGCGCGTCCCCATAAAGGAGGTGCACGCGTGAGACGGTTCCTGCTCGCAGCAAGCCTTCTCGCTCTCGCCGCGTGTTCCTCCCCGGGGCCGCAGGAGCCGTCGATCGACACCGGCAACGTCGGCGAAGTGGGGGAGCCGCGAAACCGGGCGCGCGTGCACACCGAGCTTGGCGCGGAGTATTTCTCGCGCGGCAACATGGGCGTCGCGCTCGAGGAGTTGCGCACCGCCACGGCAGCGGACTCGACGTACGCGCCGGCTTACGGCGTGTTGGGCATGGTGTACATGGAGCTGCGCGAGAACCGTCTCGCCGAGCAGAACTTCGAGCGCGCGCTGCGCCTTGCGCCGAACGACGGCGACATCAACCACAACTACGGCTGGTTCCTGTGCCAGACGAAGCGCGAGCCTGAGTCCATCAAGTACTTCATGCAGGCGGTGCGCAACCCTCTGTACGCGGCGCCGTGGCGCTCGTACAGCGCGGCGGGCGTCTGCACGCTGCGCACGAACAATCTCAAGGATGCGGAGGACCTTTTCCAGCGCGCGCTGAAGCTCGACCCCGACGAGCCGCAATCGCTGCTGCAGCTCGGGCAGATCCGCTACCGGCAGGGCAACATGGGCGAGGCCCGCAAGCTCGTCTCGCGCTACAACAAGCTCGGCAATCCGAGCGCCGAATCGCTGTGGCTCGCGCTGCGCATCGAGCGCAAGCTCGGCGAGCGCGTCGCCGAACGAAGCTACGCCAACCAGCTGCGCCGGCGCTACCCCGGGTCTGCCGAGTACCAGGCGCTGCAACGGGGCCAGTTTGACTGAGCCTACCGGCGTCGGCGCCGAGCTGAAGCAGGCGCGCGAGAACCGCGGGCTTTCGGTCGAGGACGTGGCCCAGAGCCTCAAGTTCGCGCCGCGCCAGATCGAATCGCTCGAGGCCGAGCGCTTCGAGCGCCTGCCCGGCCCGACCATCGCGCGCGGCATGGTGCGCAACTACGCGCGCCTGCTCGGGCTCGAGCCCGAGCCGATGCTCAGCCGCATGGCGCCGCGCGTCGCGCCGCCGACCGACTCGGCCGAGCTCGCTGCGCGCTTCAGGAAGCCGGTGCCGTTCTCCGACAGCGGCCGGCGCTCGACGTTGACCTATGCGGGCGTTTCGGTCGGCGTGTTGCTCCTCGTCGGCGTTGTCGCCTACACCTGGCAGCGCGAGAGCGCCACGCCGGAATTCGTCGCGCCCGCGCAGTCGCAGCGGCCGGCGCCCGAGGCGACCCGCGTCCAGGAGCCGCCGACGGTGCTCGCGTCCGCGGCGCCGGAAGCCGAAAAACCGAAGCCCGGGATCGAAGCCGCCAAGCCAGCGGCTGAGCTCGAGAAGCCCAAGCCCGCGGCTGAGCTCGAGAAGCCCAAGCCGGCGCCGCCGGGCATGCAGAGGCTGGTGTTTCGCATGGAGAGCGAGGCGTGGCTCGAGGTGCGCGACGGCGCCGGGCACCTGCTCGTGGCCTCGCTCAATCGCGCCGGCACCGAGCGCGTGGTGCAAGGCCGGCCGCCGTTTGCGCTGGTGATCGGCAACGCGTCCACGGTCACGCTGACGCAGAACGGCCGCCCGGTGGACCTCAAGCCCTATATCAAGGTCGAAGTCGCCCGCTTCACTCTCAAATGAGCCGCAGAATTTCCCGGCGGGTAGCGATCGGCGACGTCGTCATGGGCGGCGGGGCGCCGATCGTCGTGCAATCCATGACCAACACCGACACCGCGGATGCCGAGGCCACGGCCCGGCAGGTGGAGGCGCTGGCGCGCGCGGGCTCGGAGCTCGTACGCGTCACCGTCAACACGCCTGAAGCCGCCGCGCAGGTGGCGCGCATCCGCGAGCGGCTGGAGGCACGCGGCTGCGCCGTCCCGTTGGTGGGCGACTTCCATTACAACGGCCATAAGCTGCTCGCGCAGTACCCGGACTGCGGCCGCGCGCTCGCGAAGTACCGGATAAACCCCGGCAACGTCGGCAAGGGCGCGAAGCGCGACGAGCAGTTCGCGATGATGATCGACTGCGCGCTGCGCTACGACAAGCCGGTGAGGATCGGCGTCAATTGGGGCAGTCTCGATCAGGAGCTTCTTTCGCGCCTGATGGACGAGAACGCGCGGCTTGCGCAGCCGTTGGACTCCATCGAGGTTACCCGGGAGGCGGTCGTACGCTCGGCGCTCGAATCGGCGCGCCAGGCCGAGCAATGGGGCCTTGCTGCCGAGAGAATCGTGATCTCGTGCAAGATGAGCCAGGTCCAGGACCTGATAGCCGTGTACCGCAGCCTCGCGCAGCGCTGCGACTACGCGCTGCACCTCGGGCTCACCGAGGCCGGCATGGGCTCCAAAGGCATCGTCGCCTCCGCCGCGGCGCTCGCCGTGCTGCTTCAGGAAGGTATCGGCGACACGATTCGCGTCTCGCTCACGCCGGAGCCGGGCGGCGACCGCGCCAAGGAAGTGCAGGTGGCGCAGGAAATCCTCCAGACCATGGGGTTGCGCGCCTTCACCCCCATGGTGAGCGCCTGCCCAGGCTGCGGGCGCACGACGAGCACCGTGTTCCAGGACCTCGCCAAGAAAATCGAGAGCTACCTGCGCGAGCAGATCCCGGTTTGGCGCGAAAACCATCCCGGCGTCGAGAACATGCGCGTCGCGGTCATGGGCTGCGTGGTCAACGGCCCGGGGGAGTCCAAGCACGCCGATATCGGCATCAGCCTGCCCGGAACGGGCGAGGTGCCGGTCGCACCGGTATACGTGGACGGCAAGAAGACCGTCACCCTGAAGGGCGAGCGTATCGCCGAGGAGTTCCAGGCGATCGTCGAGGATTACGTCAAGTCGAGATACCGCAAAACAGTCGCCATCAAAGCCGTCTAGCGATGCAGACCATCCAGGCCGTACGCGGCATGAACGACGTGCTGCCCGAGGAAGCCGAGCTTTGGCTCGACTTCGAGGCGACCGTGCACGACTGGCTCGAGCGCTACGGCTATCGCAACCTGCGCACGCCGCTGGTCGAGCACACGGCGCTTTTCCGCCGCGCCATCGGTGAAGCCACCGACATCGTCGAGAAGGAGATGTACTCCTGGCGCGACGAGCTCAACGACGAGGATCTGACGCTGCGCCCCGAGGGCACCGCCTCATGCGTGCGCGCGGCGATCGAGCATAGCCTCGTCTACGACGGCCCCAAGCGCCTCTGGTACGCTGGGCCGATGTACCGTCACGAGCGCCCGCAAAAGGGGCGCTACCGCGAGTTCCACCAGTATGGCGTCGAGGCGCTCGGCTATGCCGGTCCCGACGTCGATGCCGAGCACATCGTGATGTGCGCGGCGCTCTGGCGGGAGCTCGGGCTTGCGAACATCAGGCTCGAGCTGAACAGCATCGGCACGGCCGAGGAGCGCGCGCGCTACCGCGCCGAGCTGGTGGCGCATCTGGAAAAGCACCATGACCGCCTGGACGCGGATGCGAAGCGGCGGTTGCATACCAACCCGCTGCGCACGCTCGACTCGAAGAACCCGATGGTGCAGGAGATCGTGGCCTCGGCCCCCTCTCTCCTTCAGTATCTGGGGGACGCCTCGCTCGCGCATTTCGACGGGCTGAAGCGCCTGCTCGCCGCGACCGGGATCGAATATCGGATCAACCCGAAGCTGGTGCGCGGGCTGGACTACTACAACCTCACCGTGTTCGAGTGGATCTCGCCGGATCTGGGCGCGCAGGGCACCGTGTGCGGCGGCGGCCGCTACGACGGGCTGTTCGCCCAGCTGGGCGGCAAGCCCACGCCGGCGACCGGCTTCGCCATGGGGAACGAGCGGCTCATCGCCCTGCTGCGCGCGGCGGGCCGCAAGGCGCGGCTTAGCCCCCTGCACGGCTACGTGATCCACCAGGGCGGGGGCACGCTGGAATACGCTTTCGGGCTCGCCGAAGAGCTGCGCGCGCAGGACCTTCGGATCGTGCTGCACGCGGGCGGCGGGAGCATGAAATCGCAAATGAAGAAGGCCGATGGCAGCGGCGCGCTATACGCGCTCATCGTCGGCGAGGACGAGCTGAAGACGGGCCAAGTGTCGGTGAAGCCGCTGCGCAGCGCCGGCCCGCAGCTGCGCCTTGCGCGTGAAGCGGTAGCGAACGCATTGAAAGGAAGCTGATGGCACTCGATCTGGAAGAGCAGGAACAGCTCGCCGAGCTGAAGGCGTGGTGGAGGGACCACGGTGGCCGCGTGGCCGCGCTGGTGCTCGCCGTGGCGCTGGGCTTTGCCGGCTGGCAGGGCTGGCGCTGGTACCAGTCCGACCAGGCGGCAAACGCGGCCGCGCTCTACGACACGGTTTCCAAGGCCGCGCAGGCGAACGACGGCAAGGCATTGCGCGATGCGTCCGGCACCCTGGTCGAGAGCTATCCGCGCACCCTGTACGCGTCGATGGGCGCGCTGGTCGCGGCGCGCTATTACTTCGAACGCAACGACCTGAAGAGCGCCAGGGCCCAGCTGCAATGGGTGGTCGAGCGCTCGCGCTCCGATGACTTCCGCGATCTTGCGCGGTTGCGGCTCGCGTCCGTGCTGCTCGACGAAAAAGCCTACGACGAGGCGCTGAAGCTCCTCGACGCCCCGCACGCGGCCGCGTACGACGCGCAGTACGCTGCGCTGAAAGGCGACATCCTGGTCCTGAAGAACCAGGCCGCCGAGGCGAAAGCGGCCTACAAGCTCGCACTGGAGAAGGCAGGCAAGCGCGACGGCGCTTTCCAGGAAAGCGTGCGGATGCGCCTTGACGCGCTCGGTGGCTAGGCGATGAGGCTGGCAGCCGTCGCGATTGCCGCGCTCGCGCTCGCGGGGTGCGGCCTGTTCGGCTCGTCGAGCGGGCCGAAGCCCGCCCCGCTGCCGCCGCTCGAGCGCGCGCAGGACGTGCGCGTGCTGTGGACGGCGCAGGTCGGCGGCGCGGACCGATTCGTCTTCACGCCCGCGGTGGCGGGCGATGCGGTTTATTCGGCGGGGCGCGACGGCACGCTCGCGCGTCTGGATGCCGCAAGCGGCGCGGTGCGCTGGCGGGCCTCGGCCGAGCGGCGGCTTTCGGCCGGCGTAGGCAGCGACGGGCGCATCGCCGCAGTCGCGACCGAGGATGGCGAGGTAATCGCCTTCGACGCGGCGAGCGGCGCGCTGCGCTGGCGCGCGCGCGTGTCGAGCGAGGTCCTGGCGGCGCCGGCGGTCGGCGGCGGCCTGGTGCTGGTGCGCAGCGTCGACAACCGCATCTTCGCCTTCGCCGAGGAGGACGGAAAGCGACGCTGGGTGTATCAGCGCGCGCCGGCCTCCCTGATCGTGCGCAGTCCCGCCGGGATGACGGTGCTCGGCGACACCGCGTTCGCCGGCTTTTCGGGGGGCAAGCTCGCGGCGATCGCGCTGTCGAACGGCGGCGTGCGCTGGGAAGCCACGGTGGCGAGCCCGAAGGGCGCCACCGAGCTCGAGCGCGTCACCGACGTGGTGGGCGAGCCTGTGGTGCAGGGCCGCGAAGTCTGCGCCGCGGCCTACCAGGGACGCGTTGCCTGCTACGACCTCACGAGCGGCCGGCAGATCTGGGCGCGCGACGTCTCCTCGCTTACCGGCGTGAGCTTCGATGCGCGCTACGCCCTCGTGAGCGATGATCGCGACGCGGTGCACGCGCTCGATCGCACGAACGGTCGCTCGGTGTGGAAGCAGGACCGCCTCACGCACCGCCGGCTTTCCCGTCCGGCAAGCGCCGGCGCGGCCGTCGCCGTCGGCGATCTGGAGGGCTACGTGCATTTCCTCGCGCGCGACTCCGGCGCGTTCATCGCGCGTTACTCGACCGGCGGCGGCGCGGTGCGCGCGGCGCCCGTGAATCTGCCTTCCGGCCTGTTGGTCCAGACCCAGAATGGCACCCTCGTCGCGCTCGGCCTGTGAAGCCGGTGATCGCGCTGGTCGGCCGGCCGAACGTCGGCAAGTCGACTCTCTTTAACCGGCTCACGCGCAGCCGCGACGCCATAGTGCACGATGTGCCGGGCGTCACGCGCGACCGCCATTACGGGGAAGGCCGGCTCGGCAGCCGGGCCTTCATCGCCATCGACACCGGCGGCCTGGACCCGGTCGCGGCCGAAGGCATCTACGTCGAAATGGCACGGCAGGCCGAGCAGGCAATGGCGGAGGCCGACGCGGTGCTGTTCATCGTCGATGGCCGCGCGGGGCTCACGCCCGGCGACCGCCAGATCGCCGAGAAGCTGCGCAAGCTGCGCACGCCGGTGCATCTGGCGGTCAACAAGACCGAAGGCATGCAGCCCGATACCGCCGTGGCGGAATTCCACGAGCTCGGCCTGGGGGCTCCCGCGCCGATTTCCGGCGCGCACGGCGAGGGAGTGCGCGAGTTGATGGATCTTGCGCTTTCGCCCTTTCCCGAAGAAGCGTTCTCGGAGGAGGAGCCCGACAAGGGCCATCCGCGCGTCGCGGTGGTCGGGCGCCCCAACGTCGGCAAGTCGACGCTCATCAACGCGCTGGTCGGCGAGGAGCGCGTCATCGCGTTCGACAAGCCCGGCACCACGCGCGACCCGATCGAGGTGCCCTTCGAGCGCGGCGGGCGCCGCTACACGCTGATCGACACCGCGGGCGTGCGCCGCCGCGGCAAGACCGGCACGCCGGTCGAATTCTTCTCCATCGTCAAGGCGCTGCAGGCGATCGAGGCCTCGAACGTGGCGATCCTGGTGCTCGACGCGCTCGACGGCATCACCGAGCAGGACGCGCACGTCGCCGGCTATATCCTCGAGCGCGGGCGCGCCTTGGTGCTCGCCGTGAACAAGTGGGACGCGGCGGACAGGGAAAAGCGCGAACGCATGAAGACGGAGCTTGCGTGGAAGCTCGGCTTCCTCGGCTTCGCCGACGTGCACCACATCTCGGCGAAGGAGGGCAAGGGGCTGGCGGCTCTCATGCGCTCGGTGGACGCGGCCTACGCCGCCGCCATGGCGCGCCTCGCCACACCCAAGCTCACGCGCGCCATGATCGCCGCGGTGGAGAAGCAGGCGCCGCCGAAGAGCGGACCGATCCGGCCCAAGCTGCGCTATGCGCACCAGGGCGGAGTGAATCCGCCGCGCATCATCATCCACGGCAATGCGCTCGATCGGGTGCCCGATTCCTACAGGCGCTACCTCGAGGGCTACTTCAGGGTGAAATTCGAGCTCGGGGGCACTCCGCTGAGCGTGGAGTTCCGCACCGGCCGCAATCCGTACGCCAGGAAGTCGAAGAAATGACTGCGCGAAGTCCGGAATTGAGGTAAGACCGGCAGCACTGGAGGAGGGAGCCGATGGATGTGAGCCTTGTGGACGCGGCGCTCCTCGCGCTGTCCATGCTCGCGGAGCCGACGCGGCTCATGTTCCTCGCGCTCGGCGCGCTGCTCGGACTCATCCTCGGCATCCTTCCCGGCATCGGCGGCGTCGCCGGCACCGCGATCCTGATTCCTTTCACGTTCGGCATGGACCCGTACACCGCCTTCGCTTTCCTGCTCGGCCTGGGCTCGACGACGGCAACCGGGGATCCGATCCCGGCGGTGCTGTTCGGCATGCCGGGCGGCGCCGGTTCGGCCGCCACCGTGCTCGACGGCCACCCGATGGCGAAGCGCGGAGAGGCCGGGCGCGCCCTGAGCGCCTGCTACATGGCCTCGCTCATGGGGGGGGTGTTCGGCGCGGCGCTGATGGCGGTGTCCATCCCGCTGCTGCGGCCGATGGTGCTCGCCATCGGCTCGCCCGAGCTGCTCGCGCTCGCGATCTTCGGCATTTCCATGGTCGCGGTGCTTTCGGGCAACACGCCGCTGCGGGGCCTCGCGGCCGCCGCGCTCGGGTTGATGCTCTCGATGATAGGTCCCGATCCGCAGACGGGCACGCAGCGCTGGACGCTCGACAGCATCTACCTCTGGGAAGGGCTGCATCTCGTGCCGCTGCTGCTCGGCCTGTTCGCGCTGCCCGAGCTGTGCGACCTCGCGATTCAGCGCACTTCGATCACCGCGGGCAAGGTCGACGTGAAGGGCGGCATGTGGCACGGCGCCATGGATTGCTTCCGGCACTGGTGGCTCGTCCTGCGCTGCAGCTGGATCGGCGCTTTCTTCGGCGCGGTTCCGGGCGTCGGCGCATCGATCATCGACTGGCTCGCGTACGGCCACGCCGCGCGCACCGAGAAGGGCGCGCAGAAAAGCTTCGGCAGCGGCGACGTGCGCGGCGTCATCGCCTCCGAGAGCGCGAACAACGCGAAGGAGGGCGGCGCGCTCGTGCCGACGGTCGCGTTCGGCGTGCCCGGCAGCGCCGGCATGGCGGTGCTGCTCGCCGCCTTCATGGTGCACGGCCTGATTCCGGGCCCCGAGATGCTCAACAAGAACCTGAGCGTCACCTACTCGATGGTGTGGAGCATCGCGCTCGCCAACATCGTCGGCGCCGGCCTGTGCTATCTCTTCAGCGCCAAGCTCGCGCTGGTCGCGACGCTGCGCTACACGCTGGTCATGCCCGCGGTGCTCGGCATCGTCTACATCGGCGCGTTCGAGAGCGGCCGCGACTGGGGCGACCTTTACGCGCTGCTCGCTTTCGGCCTGCTCGGCTGGGTGATGAAGCACCTGCGCTGGCCGCGCCCGCCGCTCATCCTCGGCATCGTGCTGGGCGATATCTTCGAGCGCTACCTCTTCATCTCCATGGAACGCTACGGCAGCGAGTGGCTGACGCGGCCGCTCGTGGTGCTATTGCTCGCCGTCGCGTTCCTCGGCCTGGTCCGCCCGCTCTGGCAGGACCTCAAGGCGAGCCGCGGCATCGGCGGTCTGGCCGCGGGGTTGGGTCCGCCGCGCTTCGCGCCTGCGCTTTTTTTTCCGCTCGCGCTGATCGCGCTTTTCGCCGTGATGCTCTTCGAGGCGCGCCAGTGGAGCAGCGCTGCGCGGCTCGTGCCGCAGATCGTCGGCGCGATCGGGCTCACGTGCGCCGCGCTCAGCCTCGGCAACGCCATGTTTCGCCGTGCGGGGCCGGCCGCCGCGGATAAAGGGCACATGGACCTCGCAAGCGACATCGGCCATCTGCAGAAGGCGACGGTGCTCGCGCGCGCGGCGATCTTCTTCGCATGGTTCGCCGGCTTCATGGGCGCGATGGCGACGATCGGCCTCATTCCCACCGTCACGCTGTTCGTCGCCGCCTACATGCGGCTCGAGAACCGTGAGCCGTGGAAGCTGGTGCTCGGCATGGCGGCCGGACTCACGGCGTTCGTCTACGTGGTGTTTCACCGCCTGCTTAACGTGCCCTGGCCCGAGACCCTGCTCGGGACCTGGGTTCCGGCGCTGAAGTGGATTCCTTCCGTATGAGCGAGACATGAAAAAACCGCGTCTTTCTTCGCGCGACACGCCGCGCGAGGTCGATTCCAGGATCGCCTGGGGGAGCGACGTCGCCGCGCAGGTGCTGCGCCGGCTCGACATTCCCTACATCGCGCTCAACCCGGGCGCGAGCTATCGCGGCCTGCACGACAGCCTCGTCAACCACCTGGGCAACCACGCGCCCGAGATGATCATGTGCCTGCACGAGGAGCAGGCGGTGGCGATCGCGCAGGGCTACGCCAAGGCGAGCGGCAGGCCGATGGCGGTCGCTCTGCACAGCAATGTCGGCCTCATGCACGGCTCCATGGCGATCTACAACGCCTGGTGCGACCGCCAGCCGATGCTGATCCTCGGGGCGACCGGTCCGGTGGACGCGGCGCTGCGCCGGCCGTGGATCGACTGGATCCACACCGCGCAGGATCAGGGCGCGCTCGTGCGCAACTTCGTGAAGTGGGACGACCAGCCGGGGTCGGTGGCCGCGATCCCGGAATCGATATTCCGCGCCTGGCAACAGACCGCGACCGCGCCCCACGGCCCGGTGTACGTATGCCTCGATGCCGCGCTCCAGGAGCAGCCGCTCGGCGAACAGGTCGCAATTCCGGATCCCGCGCGGTTCCGCCCGCCGCCCGCCGCGCGTGCGGCTGCCGGCGCCCTGCGCGAAGCAGCGCAGCTTCTCGCGCTCGCGCGGCGCCCGGTGATTCTCTTCGGCCGCGGCAGCCGCACGCAGGAAGCGTGGGAGCGGCGCGTCGCGCTCGCCGAGCGCCTCGGCGCGGCGATGCTTTCCGACCTGAAGGCGGGCGCGATGGTGCCGACCGATCATCCGCTGCACGTCGGCGAGCCCTTCAACCAGCTCTCGAAGCCGGCGAAGGCGGCGCTCGAGGCGGCCGACGTGATCCTCAGCCTCGGTTGGATCGACCTCGGCGGGCTGCTGCGCCAAGCGTACGGCCGCGGCGCGGTTCCCGCGAAAGTGATCCACGCCGGCGACGACCTCTATCTCCACAGCGGCTGGGGCAAGGAGCACATGGAGCTGCCGCCGCTCGACGTGCATCTCCTCGGCGATGCGGACGCCGCGGCGGCCGAGCTCCTGGAACTGCTTGCGCCAGGAGAAACCGGTTCATACCCCGCAAAGGTCGAGCCGGTAGAGGCGCCGCGATCCTCGGATCGACTCAACCTGCGAAACGTGGCGCTCGCGCTGCGCGCGGCGGTCGGCGACCAGCCCGTGACCTTCGCCGCGCTCGCGCGCGCCTGGCCGGTCGAGCTCTGGCCGCACCGCCATCCGCTCGACTACCTCGGCAAGGATGGCGGCGGCGGCGTCGGCTCCGGCCCGGGCATCACCATCGGCGCGGCGCTCGCGCTGAAGGACAGCGGGCGGCTTGCGGCAGGCGTGCTCGGCGACGGTGATTGCCTGATGAGCATGAACGCGCTGTGGACCGCGGCGCGCTACCGCATTCCTGCGCTTTTCATCGTGGCGAACAACCGCTCGTACTTCAACGACGAGTTGCATCAGGAAGGCGTCGCACGGCAGCGCGGGCGCAGCCCGGCCAACCGCTGGATCGGGCAATCGATCGATTCACCGGCGCCGGACATCGCCAAGCTGGCGCAGGCGCAAGGCGTGACCGGCATCGGACCGTTGAAAGGGCGTGAAGAGCTGCAGGAAGCGATGCGCAGTGCGGTGCAATGCGTGCGCGGCGGAGCACCCTGCCTCGTGGACGTGCACATCGATCCCGGCCACGGCCGGCACTTGCGCGAGTCGATGGCCGAGCGCTCGGCGGCGAAGGGAGCCTGAGCGCTACTTCGGCGTGAGCAGCGCGTTGAGCTCGGCGAAGACCTCTTTCGGGGTCTCGAAGACCTTCGCCACGACCGCAGCGATCTCGTCCGGCTCCCTCGGGTTCACGTACAGCTTGATCTTCTCGGTCTCGGCGATGAACTGCGGGTCGGCGAGCATCTTCTTGAATGCTTCCCGCAAGGCGGCGACGCGCTCCTTCGGCACCTCGGGCGCGACATAGAAGGCCTGCCCGATGGAAAGCGGCGCCTCGAGCACGCGCAGCATCTGCTGCTGCTTCGGCGTCTTCGCGTATTGGCTGCCCGCCGGCACGTCCTTCAGATCGGGATGGTCGGGGCCGAGCCTGAACACGAATTTCACCTTCTTGTCGCGGATCCAGTCGGGATTGGTGGTGAGGAAGCCCTCGTAGTAATTGCCGCGGCCCTGTACCTCGCCGCGCTCCATCGCGAGGTTGGTCTCGCCGCCGCTCTTGTAGCCCGGGATCACGCGCAGGCGCGCGCCGGTGAGGTGCGCGAGGAACATGGGGTACTGGTAGGACGCAGATGCGACACCCGAGCCGCCCCACACGTGCTCCTTGTCCCTCATGTCTTCGAGGCTGCGGGCGTTAACCGTGTGCCATACCGCGCCGACGTAGCTGCGCACGGCTACCGAGCCGAGCCACTGGAACTTGCGCGGGTCGAAGCTCGCTCCTTTGCCGGTCAGCGGCGCAAGCAGCGACGAGGGATGCAGCTCGGCCACCACCGTGCCGTCCTTGTCGCCCGCCTTGGTCACGTAGTTGGCGGCCGTCACGCCGCCGCCGCCCGGACGCGACTGCACGATGCTGGTCGGGCTGCCGGGAATGTGGCGTCCGAGGTGGTTCGACACGGTCAGCGCATACTGGTAGACCGAGCCGCCCGCGCCGCTGGGCGCGATGACCTGGACCGTCTTGCCCTTGTAGAAATCGGCCACCGACCCGCCTTGCGCCAGTGCCGTGCCGCTCGCCGTGAGCCCGGCCATCGCTGCTGCGACGACGTACCGTTTCATTGCACCTCCTCCTTCCAACCGAGCGTTGGGCTTTTGATTGTATTCCGCAGCCTGCGCTTCAGCGCTCGGCGTACCGCCTGAACTCGGCTTCGCAGCCCGCGGCCTCGGCGTGGCAGCGCAGCAGCCGGAACGCCGCGGCGTCGGGCGAGCGGATTTTCTCCTTGTGCGAGCGCCACAGGCCAAGCGCCTCTTCGCGGTTTCCGATCGCCAGGTGGCCGCTCATGCCGGCAAGCAGCAGGTGTTCGCGCGCCTCGGTGCCGAGCGAGGGCTGCGTGGCAAGAAGGTGCGCGGCGTGCTCGGCCATGCGCGCGCCGTCGCGCGCCGCCGCCGCCCGGAACAGCGCGAGCCAGCGGCGCTGGAAATCCTGCAGCCCGGCAAAGCAAGGCCGCGCCATGATCTCGCGCCACACCGCGCCGGCGTCGTCGGGCGCGAGGTAGGGATTGATCGCGCCCGCGACGCGCACCGCGCTGAGCAGCCACACGTCGAGCTCGCGCGGCTCGCGGCATTCCAGGAGGCGCAGCTTCACGAGCTCCAGGTCTTTCTGCAGGCTGGCGGGCACCGCCTCCGGCGTCGGGATGCGCCCGCCCACCAGGAAATCGCGCGCATACCACGCGAGCCGCGTGTTCTGCACGCGCTCGAAGGCATAGGCGCCCCGGTAGAGCGGGTTGACGGGGCGGCGGCTGCGCGAGCGCTCGAGAAGCTCGAGCACCGGGACGTCGAGGTTGAGCAGCCCGACCAGCTCGACGGCGCTCTTTTCCATGAAGCGCTGGCGCGCCGCGTTGAGATCGAGCAGCGGAGCGAAGTCCGAGTTGGCCGGCATGCCGTAGCTCGCGACGAGCGGCTCCAGGGTGGCGCGGCTGCCCAGGTGGCGCGCGTCGAAGTCCCCGGCGCTGAGGATGTGCACCGTCCACAGCTCCTTCGCGACGCCCGGGTGCTCGAAGACCTCGGCGCGCGCAGGCAGCGGCAGCGGCTTTTCGCTGGCGACGATGAGCAGATCGTGGTCGCTCGCCGCGAACACCGCGTAGTGCGCGAACTCCCCGCCGAGCGCGCGCAGCACGGTGGCGACCAGCGACGCGTCCATCTCGTAGAGCTGCATCCACTGCACCAGCAGGCCGCCGGCGTTGAGGTGGCCGCGAATGCGGCGGTAGAACTCGCGCGTGAACAGGCCCGACACCCCGCTCACCCACGGGTTCGAAGGCTCCGAGACGATGATGTCGTAGCGGCGGTTGCGGGTCGAGAAGAAGGTCTTGGCGTCGTCGATGAGGATCGCGCCGCGCGGATCGGCGAAAGCGCCGCTGTTGCGCGGCATGAAGCCGCGCGCGGCCTCGGCCATGGCGGCCTCGATTTCCACGGTTTCGACGCGCTCGATGGCGAGGCTTTGCAGCAGCGTGTGGGTGGTGAGCCCGGTGCCGATGCCGATCACCGCGGCGCTCTTCGCGTCGGGCTTGAGCGCGAGGGGCAGCGCGCCGGTGAGCACCATCGTGATTTCGTCGGTGCCGCGCTCGCCCTCCAGGTCGGGATTGATGGAGCCGTCGGACTTGCCGTTGGTGCGCAGGCTCACCGCTTCGCTGTACTTCACCAGGTGCACCGTCGCGGTCTTGCCGTCCTTCGCGAAAAGGATTTTCGCGTCGCGCGAGGCGGCGAGCTCGCCGTGGCGGAAGACTCCCGCCGTCATCTTGTTCGCATCGAGCTCCACGCCGACGGCGACGGCAAGGGTCGCGGTGGCGGCCACGACGGTGCTCCAGACGACGAGCCGGCGCGGCGCGAAGACGGCGAGCAGCGCGAGGCCGGCCGCGATGTCGACCAGGGAGCCGGCGATCAGCGTGCCCTTGAGGCCGGCGAGCGGCAGCCCGACGTGCACCGCGAGCACCACGCCGGCGATAGCGCCGAGCGTGTTGGCGGCGTACACGCGGCCGATCGCCGCCTCGCCCGCGCCGCGGCGCAGGAGCGCCCCGGTGATGAGCGGCAGCGTCATTCCTGCACAGAAGGTCGCCGGCAGCATCACCAGCGCGGCAATCGCCTGCCCGGACAGGTTGAAGAGCAGGTACCCGATGCGCGTACGCCCGAGCCCGTCCATGAGGGCTTCCATGAGCGTGAAGGTCAGGTCGTAAACCGGAAGCGTGGCGAGCGCGGCGAGGCCCATCACGATCTGGACCCAGCCGAGAAGCCGCTCGGGCGAGCCGCTTCGGTCCACCCGCCGGCGCACAGCGAGGCCGCCCAGGGCAAGACCCAGGATGAACGTGGAGAGCATGAGCTCGAAGGAGTGGGTGGAGGCGCCCATCACGAGCGAAAGCATCCGGATCCAGGAGATCTCGTAGACGAACGAGGCGAGGCCCGTGAAAAAGGCGACCGCGAAGAGCAGCCGCGCGCGTACGTCGCGACCGGCATGCGCCGCGATCGGCGCGTCCTGCGCCGGACGGGCGAGCAGCCACACCGCGATCGCGAGCGCGACGTTGATCATGCCCGCGATGCGCAGCGTTCCGGGCAGCCCGACCCAGGCGATGAGCGCGAAGCCGCTCGCGAGCACTCCCGCGGCCGCGCCGAGACTGTTCGTGAAATAGAGCATCGCCACCGCTTCGCCCTGCGCGGCGGGCTGCGCGCGCGCGAGACCCGCGCTCATGAGCGGGAAGGTCATGCCGAGCAGCACCGATTGCGGCAGGATGAGCAGGCAGGAGAGCGCGAGCTTCGCTGCCAGCGCCGACCACTCGTTCCCGAGCGCCGGCAAGAGAGACGCATAGGACCAGTCGGTCAGCCCTACGAACGCCGGGTGGAAGACGAGCGCGAGGGCGCCGATCGCAACTTCCACCAGCGCGTAGCCAAGCAGGGGGTTCGCGAGCCGCGCGGACCGGCGCGCGCAGTACGCCGCGCCGCCCGCCATGCCGCCCATGAACACGACAAGCACCAGCGACTGCGCGTAGGCGGCGTGACCGAGAAACAGCTTCAGGTAATGCGTCCAGATCGACTCGTAGATCAGGCCGGCGAATCCGGACGCGGTGAAAAGCACGTAGAACGCGCTGCGTGACATGCCGCGCGATGCTAATTTAAAAACCGATGCGCCTGCCGTTACGCCTGTCGGTGTTTTACTTCGCGCATTTTGCGCACGTCGGAATTTTTGTCGCCTACTTTCCGCTGTATCTCGCCTGGCGCGGGCTGGGCGCCGTGGAGATTGCCTGGGTGCTCGCATTGCCGCAGGCAGCGCGCATCGTGGCGCCGGCCGCCTGGGGCTGGCTTGCCGATCGCACCGGCGCCCAACGCGGGATCGTCGTGTTTTGCTGCGCGGCCACGGTCGGCGGCTTCGGCTTGCTCCCGGTCACGACGAGCTTTTCGGCAATTGCCTGGCTGGTCGCGCTGACCAGCCTGCTGTCGGCGGGGGCGCTGCCCCTGGTCGAAGCGCTCACGCTTGGCTCGCTCGCCGGCCAGCCGGGGCGCTATGGGCCGATACGACTATGGGGATCGGTGGGTTTCATCGCCACGGTGCTCGCCGGCGGCGCCTGGCTCGACCTGCAGCCGGTGAGCACGCTCGCCTTCGGCCTGGTGACGTTCGCGGCAGGTGCGCTCGTCGTCGCGCTCCTCCTGCCGCCCAGCACGCCGCACGCGAGGCAGCCCGCGTATGCGCGGCTGCGCCTGACTCGGCCGATCGCTGCGATCCTCGGCGCCGGGTTCTGCATGGCGGTCGCACACGGCGCGCTGTACGCCTTTCTGACGCTGCATTTGCGGCGCGAGGGCTACAGCGGGACTTCGATCGGCGCGTTCTGGACACTCGGCGTGCTCGCCGAGATCGTCGTGTTCCTCTGCCTGCCGGCGCTGTTCCGGCGCTTCTCGCTCTCCGCCATCCTGGCCGCGAGCTTCCTGTGCGCGGCGCTGCGCTTTCTCGCGCTGGGCTGGCTCGCCGGCATGGCTGCCGTGGTGGTCCTGGCGCAACTGCTCCATGCGGCGTCGTTCGGCTCTTTCCACGCCGCTTCGGTGGCCGCGGTGCAGCGCGTATTCCCCGAGGCGGCGCAGGCGCGCGGCCAAGCGCTGTACTCCGGCGTCACCTACGGCGCCGGGGGCGCCGCCGGCGCGCTGGCGGCGGGCTGGGCGTGGGAGACAGCCGGCCCGGGGTTTGCCTTCTCGCTGTCTGCGCTGGCCGCGCTGGCGGGACTCCTTCTTGCTCATGCCTTGAAACGAGCCGGGCTGTAAGCTGTCAACAGTTCAGGGGTAAACGTTAGAGGACGTCATGATCCGCGCATACCTGCTTGCTTTGGCCCTGGCGGCGCTGTTGCCGGGCTGCACCACCGTGGAGACCACCAAGGGAGGCGCCGTCGGTGTCGACCGCGAGCAGCGCATGATGGTCTCCTCGGAGGAGGTCGACGCCGGCTCCAGGAAGGCTTACGCGCAAATGATGGCCGAGGCGCAGAAGAAGGGCGTCCTCGACCGCAACCCCGCGCAGCTGCAGCGGGTGAAAGCGATCGTGAGCAAGCTGGTGCCGCAGGTGGCTGCCTTCCGCGCGGATGCGCAAAAGTGGCCGTGGGAGGTGCACGTCATCTCCGTGCCCGAGGTCAACGCCTGGTGCATGCCCGGCGGCAAGATGGCCATCTACTCGGGCCTGATCGAGAAGCTGAACGCCAGCGACGACGAAATCGCGGCGGTGATGGGTCACGAGATCGCGCACGCGCTGCGCGAGCACGCGCGCGAGCGCATTTCCCGGCAGATGGCGACGCAGACCGCGGTGGGTATTGCCGGCGCGCTTTTCGGCATCGGGGATCTGGGTCAGGGCCTCGGCAACATGGTGGCCGATGTGACGCTCAACCTGCCGAATTCGCGCACCCACGAAGTGGAAGCCGACCGCATGGGCGTGGAGCTTGCGGCGCGTGCCGGCTACGACCCGCGCGCGGCCATCGGGCTGTGGGAGAAGATGACCAAAGTCTCCGGTGGCAACCAGCCGCCGAAGTGGCTATCCACCCACCCGCAGCATGAAGACCGCATCAAGGATCTGCGCGCCTATTCCGAGCGCGTGATGCCGCTCTACCAGGCGTCCAAGGGCGTCGGCGCAAGCGCAGGAAAATAAAATATAATTCCATGTTTCCGCAGCGCGGAAACATGGCCAAGACGCTCTACGACAAGCTGTGGGATAGCCACCTCGTTCACCTCGGGGAGGACGGGACGGCGCTCCTTTACATCGACCGCCACCTGGTGCACGAGGTGACGAGCGCCCAAGCGTACGAGGGGCTGCGCGCCGCCGGCCGCAAGCCCTGGCGCGTGGACTCGGTTGTCGCCACCGCGGATCACAACACTCCGACCACCAACTGGGAAGAAGGCATCGTCGGCGTTCGCGATCCGTTCGCGCGCCTGCAGATCGAGACCCTCGACGCCAACATCGGCGAATTCGGGGCCAAGGTCTATTTCCCGTACCTCGACAAGCGCCAGGGCATCGTGCACGTCATCGGCCCTGAGCAGGGCGCGACGCTTCCCGGCATGACGGTGGTCTGCGGCGACTCGCATACCAGCACGCATGGCGCGTTTGCATGTCTCGCGCACGGCATCGGCACTTCCGAGGTAGAGCATGTGCTGGCGACCCAATGCCTGGTCACCCGCAAGATGAAGAACATGCGCGTCAATGTCGAAGGCCCGCTCGCACGCGGCGTGACGGCGAAGGACGTGGTGCTCGCGATCATCGGGCGCATCGGCATCGCCGGCGGCACCGGGCACGCGATCGAGTTCGCCGGCAGCACGATCCGTGCGCTGTCCATGGAAGGCCGCATGACGGTGTGCAACATGGCGATCGAGGCGGGCGCGCGCGCCGGCATGGTCGCCGTCGACGACGCCACCCTCGAGTACCTGAAGGGCCGGACCTTCGCGCCCAAGGGTGCCGAATGGGAGCGCGCGCTCGTCTACTGGCGCGGCCTGCGCAGCGATCTCGACGCGAAGTTCGACCGCGAAGTCGCGCTCGACGCCCGCGAAATCAAGCCGCACGTCACCTGGGGCACCTCGCCGGAAATGGTGGTGGCGGTCGACGAAGCGGTGCCCGATCCCGACAAGGAAAAGGACAGCGGACGCCGCGAAGGCATGGAGCGTGCGCTGCAGTACATGGGCCTCAAGCCGCGCACGCCGATCACCGACATCCGCATCGACAAGGTGTTCATCGGCTCGTGCACCAACTCGAGGATCGAGGACCTGCGGGCGGCGGCTGCGGTGGTGAAGGGCAAGCGCCTCGCCGCCAATGTGCGCCTGGCAATGGTGGTCCCGGGCTCGGGACTGGTGAAGCAGCAGGCCGAGCGCGAAGGGCTCGATCGCGTATTCCGCGAGGCCGGGTTCGACTGGCGCGAGCCGGGCTGCTCGATGTGCCTGGGAATGAATCCGGACCGCCTGGAGCCGGGCGAGCGCTGCGCCTCGACCTCGAACCGCAATTTCGAGGGCCGCCAGGGCGTCGGCGGCCGCACGCATCTCGTCAGCCCCGCGATGGCTGCGGCCGCGGCGATCGCCGGCCATTTCGTCGACATCCGCCGCTGGAGCTGAGCCGATGGAAAAATTCACCGTGCTGACCGGTCTCGTGGCGCCGCTCGACCGGGCGAACGTCGACACCGACCAGATCATCCCCAAGCAGTACCTAGCTTCCATCAAGCGCACCGGCTTCGCGCAGGGCCTGTTCGGAGATTGGCGCCGCGATCCGCAGTTCGTGCTCAACCAGCCGCGCTACAGGGGCGCGACCATCCTGCTCGCGCGCAAGAACTTCGGCTGCGGCTCCTCGCGCGAGCACGCGCCCTGGGCGCTGATGGACTACGGGTTCCGCTGCGTCATCGCGCCGTCGTTCGCCGACATCTTTTTCAACAACTCGTTCAAGAACGGCTTTCTGCCGGTGGTGCTGAGCGAAGCCGAGGTGGACCGCCTGTTCCACGACTGCGCCGCCTTTCCCGGTTTTCAACTGACAATCGATCTGGACAAGCAATCGGTGTGCGCCGTCGACGGCTCCCGGGCAATGCGCTTCGAGGTCGATCCGTTCCGCAAGTACTGCCTGCTGAACGGCCTCGACGAGATCGGCCTGACGCTGCGCCATGCGGACGAGATCCGGGCTTTCGAGGCGCAGCGCAAGGCGCAGTACCCCTGGTATTACTGAGATGAAAATCGCCCTTCTGCCGGGTGACGGCATCGGGCCGGAAATCGTTGCGCAGGCAACGCGGGTCATTGGAAAGCTGGGCATTTCGTTGGAGATGCAGGAAGCGCCGGTGGGTGGCGCCGCCTACGAGGCGGCCGGCGATCCGCTGCCTGCGGCGACGCTGCGGCTCGCGAGAGAAGCCGACGCGATCCTCTTCGGCGCGGTCGGCGATCCGCGCTACGACACGCTCGAGCGCGCAAAGCGTCCGGAGCAGGCGATCCTCGGGCTGCGCAAGGAGCTGGGTCTGTTCGCCAACCTCAGGCCGGCGCAGGTGCACCGCGAGCTCGCCAGCGCATCGGCGCTCAAGGCCGAAGTAGTCGCCGGGCTCGACATCCTCATCGTGCGCGAGCTGACCGGCGACATCTACTTCGGCCAGCCGCGGGGCATAAGGCAGATCGACGGCGTGCGCGAGGGCTTCGACACCATGCGCTACAGCGAGCCCGAAATCCGGCGCATCGCGCGCGTGGCCTTCGAAGCGGCGCGCAAGCGGGCGAAGCGCGTGTGCTCGGTCGACAAGGCGAACGTGCTCGAGACCTCGCAGTTGTGGAGAGAAGTAGTCACGCAGGAATCGAAAAGCTTCGCGGACGTCGAGCTGACGCACATGTACGTGGACAACTGCGCGATGCAACTGGTGCGCGAGCCGAAGCAATTCGACGTCATTGTCACCGGCAACATGTTCGGCGACATCCTGTCCGACGAGGCCTCGATGCTCACCGGCTCGATCGGCATGCTGCCCTCGGCGTCGCTCAATGAGCGCGGCAAGGGCCTCTACGAGCCGATCCACGGCAGCGCGCCCGACATCGCCGGCAAAGGGGTGGCCAATCCGCTCGCGACGATCCTCTCGGCGGCGATGATGCTGCGCTATTCTCTCGGCGCGCCCGAGGCGGCCCTGCGCATCGAAAGCGCGGTCGCGAAAGTACTGCAGTCCGGACTGCGCACCGCGGATATCCACACTCCGGGAATGCGCAAGGCGGGAACGCAACAGATGGGCGACGCCGTCGTGGCGGCGCTTTAAACTTACGGGTATGGATATGCTGAGAGTAGGCATCGTCGGCTGGCGCGGCATGGTGGGGTCCGTTCTCGTGCAGCGCATGCGCGAGGAACGCGACTTCGACCACATCGAGCCGGTCTTCTTCTCCACTTCGCAGGCGGGCAGCAATGCGCCGGACGTCGGCAAGCCGGCCGAGCCGGTGAAAAACGCCTCGGACCCCGCCGAGCTGAAGAAGCTGCCGGTGATCATTTCGTGCCAGGGCGGCGACTACACCAACGCGGTGTATCCGAAGCTTCGCCAGGAAGGCTGGAAGGGCTACTGGATCGACGCCGCGAGCGCGCTGCGCATGAAGGACGACGCCGTAATCATCCTGGACCCGGTCAACATGCCGCTGATCCAGTCGTCGCTGCGGAAGGGCGTCCGCAATTACATCGGCGGCAACTGCACGGTCAGCCTCATGCTGATGGGCATGGCGGGCCTGTTCCAGCGCGACGAGATCGAGTGGATGACGAGCATGACCTACCAGGCGGCCTCGGGCGCGGGTGCCGCCAACATGCGCGAGCTGGTCGAGCAGATGGCGAAGATCGGGGAGCGGGCGCAGCGCCTGCTGGCCGATCCTGCGAGCGCGATTCTCGATATCGACCGAAGCGTCACCGAGACCATCCGTTCGGCGGCGCTGCCCAAGGACAATTTCGGCTTTCCTCTGGCGGCCAGTCTTCTACCCTGGATCGACAAGGACTTGGGCAACGGGCAAAGCCGCGAGGAATGGAAGGGTCAGGCGGAGACCAACAAGATCCTCGGCCGCAACGGCAACGCCATCCCGGTGGACGGCGTATGCGTGCGTGTGGGCGCAATGCGCTGCCATAGCCAGGCGTTGACCATCAAGTTGAAGCGCCCGCTGCCGCTCGACGAGATCGAGGGCATGCTCGCCGAGGCAAACGACTGGGTGAAGGTGGTGCCCAATCGCCGCGAGGACACGCTCGCCGAGCTCACCCCGGCGTCGGTGACCGGCAAGCTCTCGGTCCCGATAGGAAGGTTGCGTAAGTTGCCGATGGGCAAGGACTATCTCGCTGCTTTCACGGTCGGGGACCAGCTTCTTTGGGGCGCCGCAGAGCCGTTGCGGCGCATGTTGCGAATCCTTCTGGATTCAGGGGTAAAGCTGTAACACCTGAAGAGGATTTCTCAATTTGCAGCCGTAAGGCCATGATGTTAAGGTAGTTGGTCAAGCCAAGAAGACCGACAGGCGGGGGAATAGTGAGCAGATTCAGCATAGCGATACTAGTGGCCGTGCTCTCGCTTGCGGCGCCGTTCGCGGCGTATGCCGCCGGTTTGGGCCGGCTCACTGTGTTGTCTGCCTTGGGTCAGCCGCTCGACGCCGAAATCGAGATTGTTTCGCTGCAAAGCGGAGAGGAGCAGGGCCTTTCCGCGCGCCTCGCTCCGATCGAGGCATTTCGTCAGGCCGGAATCGAGCCCAGCTCGGTGCTTGCCGCAGCGCGCTTGACGATCGAAAAGCGCGATGGCCGCACTGTCGTGCGCATCCGTACCGCGCAGCCGGTGTCCGAGCCCTACCTCGAGCTGCTGGTCGAGGTCCAGTGGAGCGCCGGCCGTCTCGTTCGCGAATACACCTTCCTGCTCGACCCGCCCGAGTACAAGGGGCCGCCGCAGGCTGTTGCGGCTGCGCCCGCGACCAAGCCGGCGGCGCCCGAGGCAAAGCCGCTGGCGCCGATGCCTGCCAAGCCCGAGCCGAAGCCCGCAGCCGAGCCCGCGAGGGAACCCGCCGTCAGCGCTGCCGCGCCTGCAGCAAACACCTACGAAGTGAAGAAAGGCGACACGCTGGGCCAGATCGCGCGGCGGAACTTGCCGGCCGGCGTGACGCTGAACCAGATGCTGATGGCGATTTACCGTGCGAACCAGGATGCCTTCATCCGCGAGAACATCAACCTTGTGCGCGCTGGGCGCATTCTGACCATACCGGGCGCCGAGGGCATCGGCACGATAAACGCCGAGGAGGCGAACGGCCTCGTCCAGACGCACCGAAGCGAGTTCGAACAATATCGCAGCCGCTTGGCAACGGCGCCCGCAGGCGCCGACACAACGGCCGGGCAGCGCGCTGTCGCCGGCACGATCGAGGCGAAGCCCGAGGCGCCGGCACCGGGCGCAGAGCAGGATCAGCTGCGCCTGTCGAAGGCGGACCCGCAAAAGCCGGCAGCGCCCGCGTCGCGGGCGGCTAGCCAGGACGATGCAGTTGCCCGCGAGCGTGCGCTCAAGGAAGCGCAGTCGCGCGTCGCCGACCTCGAAAAGAACGTTGCGGACCTGCAGAAGCTTCTGGAGCTGAAGAACCAGCAACTCGCCGAGCTCGAAAAGAGAGCGGCCGTGAAGCCTGCGCCTGCGGTGCCTGCTCCGCCGCCAGCGAAGCCAGTGCCCGAAGCGACGAAGCCAGCGCCGGAGGCCGCGAGCCCAGCGCCCGAAGCCGCCACTCCGGCACCAGCTGCGGTATCGCCGAAGCCTCCAGCTGCGCCGGAAGCGAAGAAAGCGGAACCCGCTGCGAAAGCCAAGCCGAAGCCCGCGCCGCCGCCGGAGCCGAGCCTCGTCGATGAGTTTCTCGAGAATCCGATCGCGCTCTTCGGTCTCGCGCTGGTGGTCCTTCTCCTCGTCGGCTACGGCATCTGGTCCTGGCGCCGCAAGAAGGCCACCCAAGCGAAGTTCCAGGACAGCGTTCTCGGTGCCGCCGCCGGTGCAGGCGCGGGCGCGGCATTCGGCGCGGGCGTGGCAGGCGCTGCCTCGCAAGCTGCGGCGCCCGCCCCGCTGCCCGGAGAGCCGGAGGAAGTCGATCCGATCGCGGAAGCTGATGTCTATATGGCGTACGGGCGCGACGCGCAGGCGGAGGAGATCCTCAAGGAAGCCCTGCAGAAGGATGCCAAGCGCGTTCCGGTCCACGCCAAGCTGCTCGAAATCTACGCGAACCGCCGCGATGCGCGAGCGTTCGAGCAGACGGCATTGAAGCTCAAGAACCTGACCGGCGGTAGCGGGCCGGAGTGGGAGAAAGCGGTGGCGCAAGGCCGCTCCATCGATCCGCAGAACGGTCTTTATGGCGGTGCCCCCGGGGCGGCTGCCCTAGCCTCGACGCCCGCAGCTGCCACGGGCGTGGCTGCTGCGGCGGCACCGACGCTCGACTTCGATCTCGGGGGAGCCACGACGCCGGGAACCGACCCGGATGTCACGCTCGACGAGAGACGGAAAAGCGCCGCTCCGGAGTCCGTGGATATCGACCTCGGCGCTGCGCCGACGCCACCGGCCAGCAAGGAAAAGAGCGACTTCAGCCCGGGTGGCACGCTGATCATGGACGAGCAGAAGCCGGAGTCCACGGTGGGCGGGCTCGACTTCGACCTCGGCATCCCCGGCGGCGGGGAGAAAAAGCCCGGAGCGCCGGCCGCGGCGAGCGCCGAGAGCACGGGCGGTCTGGATTTCGACCTGGACCTCGACCTGGGCGGCACCGAAAAATCGGCGTCGGCGGAAAGGCCGGGTGCGGCGCCGATGGATCTGTCTTCTATCGACCTGGATCTCGGATCCGCGGGCGAGCCCGCGGCGGCAGCCGCGCCCAGCAATGACCCGAAGTGGCAGGAGGTCGCGACCAAGCTGGACCTCGCGAAGGCGTACGAGGAAATGGGCGACAAGGACGGCGCACGCGAACTGCTCACCGAAGTCATGAAGGACGGCGACGCCGCACAGAAGGGCCAGGCGCAGCAGCTGCTCGCGAAGCTGGGTTAACTGGTCCGCATCGCTTTAGGACTCGAATACGACGGCAGCCGCTTCCTCGGCTGGCAAACCCAGCCTGGCGGCGGCGCGGTGCAGGATGCGCTGGAGCGCGCGCTCACCGCGATCGCGGCCGCTCCGGTAAGCGTGACCGCCGCCGGCAGGACCGACCGCGGGGTCCATGCCCGCGCGCAAGTGGTGCACTTCGATACCGAGGCAGTCCGGCAGGGCTCGGCATGGGTGCGCGGCGTCAACGCGCTGCTTCCCGATTCGGTCGCCGTGGTCTGGTCGCGCGAGGTTGATCCCGGATTCCATGCGCGCTACAACGCCGTCGCGCGCACCTACCGCTACGAGCTGCTGAACCGCCCGGTGCGCCCGGGGCTCGAGGCCGGGCGCATTGGCTGGTTTCATCTTCCCCTGGATATCGGGCGCATGCGCGAAGCCGCCCGCCTGCTGGTCGGCGAGCACGATTTCTCCGCTTTTCGCTCCTCGGAATGCCAGGCGAAGACTCCCCTACGCACGCTCCACTCGCTCGAAATCGAGCTCCATGGCGAGCGCGTCGATTTCCTGCTGCGCGCCAACGCGTTTCTGCACCACATGGTTCGCAACCTCGTCGGAACGCTGGTGTATGTCGGCAAAGGCAAGCATCCGCCCGCCTGGGCGCAGGAAGTGCTCGATTCGCGGAACAGATCGCGCGCCGCTCCGACCTTCGGCCCCGAGGGCTTATATCTCGAGAAAATAGAATACGCGGCGAAATGGGGGCTCCCGGAGTGAGAACGCGCGTCAAGGTCTGCGGCATCACTCGCACGCACGACGCCCGCGCCGCCGCGCGCGGGGGCGCCGATGCCATCGGGCTGGTGTTCTATCCGCCAAGCCCGCGTTATCTGTCGGTCGAGCGCGGCGTGGAGATCCGCGACGCGCTGCCGCCGTTCGTTCAGGCGGTGGCGCTTTTCGTTAATCCCGACGCGGCGCAGGTTGCGCAGGTGATCGGGCGCGTGCACCCGGCGATGCTGCAGTTCCACGGCGAGGAAAGCCCCGAGTTCTGCGCCCAGTTCGGCGTGCCTTACATCAAGGCTTGCCGGGTGAAGCCGGGGGTCGATTTGCTAGAATACCTGCGCCCTTTTTCGCGCGCCGCGGCGTGGCTCTTCGACAGCTACGTCCCGGAATATGGCGGAGTGGGCGAGAGCTTCGACTGGTCGCTGGTGCCCGCCGCGGGCGATCATCCCCTCATCCTGTCCGGCGGGCTGGCTCGCGATAACGTCGCCGACGCGATCCGCCGGGTGCGCCCTTGGGGCGTCGATGTTTCGAGCGGGGTGGAATCGGCCAAAGGAATCAAGGACGCCGCGAAGATCGCCGCCTTCATAGCAGAGGTCAGGAATGCGGATGTATGACTTGCCCGACGCGCGCGGGCATTTCGGCCCCTACGGCGGCGTGTTCGTCGCCGAGACGCTCGCCGCGGCGCTCGAAGAGTTGCGCCTTGCGTATGAGCGCGCGCGCAAGGATGCCGAGTTCCAGGCCGAGTTTCGCTACGAGCTGAAGCACTACGTCGGCCGTCCGAGCCCCGTGTATCACGCCAGGCGGTTGTCCGAGCGCTGCGGCGGCGCCCAGATCTACATCAAGCGCGAGGACCTCAACCATACCGGCGCGCACAAGATCAACAACACGATCGGCCAGGCTCTCCTCGCGCGCAACATGGGGAAGAAGCGCGTCATCGCCGAGACCGGCGCCGGCATGCACGGCGTGGCGGCCGCAACGGTGGCCGCGCGCTACGGCATGGAATGCGTGGTCTACATGGGCTCCGAGGACGTGAAGCGCCAGTCCGCCAACGTCTATCGGATGAAGCTGCTCGGCGCCAGGGTAGTGCCGGTGGAGTCGGGCTCCAAGACCTTGAAGGACGCGCTCAACGAAGCGATGCGCGACTGGGTCACCAACGTTGAAAGCACCTTCTACATCATCGGCACGGTCGCCGGCCCGCATCCCTACCCGATGATGGTGCGCGACTTCCAGTCCGTCATCGGCGAAGAGTGCCTGGTGCAGATGCCGGAGCTCGCCGGCAGGCAGCCCGATGCCGTCATCGCCTGCGTCGGCGGCGGCTCGAATGCCATGGGAATTTTCTACCCGTACATCACGCACGGAAATACCCGGCTGATCGGCGTCGAAGCCGCCGGCGAAGGCCTCGGCAGCGGCAGGCACGCGGCCTCGCTCTGCGCCGGCAGGCCGGGCGTTCTCCACGGCAACCGCACGTACCTGCTGCAGGACGCGAACGGGCAGATCACCGAAACGCATTCCATCTCGGCCGGTCTCGACTATCCCGGCGTCGGCCCCGAGCACGCCTGGCTCAAGGACAGCAAGCGCGCCGAATACGTCGCGGTGAGCGATGACGAGGCGCTCGCCGCGTTCCATGAGCTGTGCCGGTACGAAGGCATCATCCCGGCGCTCGAATCGGCGCATGCGCTCGCGCATGCCATGAAGATCGCGCCCGCGATGCGCAAGGACGCGATCCTGCTCGTCAACCTCTCGGGCCGCGGGGACAAGGACATGCATACCGTCGCGGCGCGCGCGGGCCTGGAATTCTGATGTCGCGCATCCAGGCGCGCTTCGAAGCGCTCGCGCGCGAGCATCGCAAGGCACTGATTCCCTACATCACCGCCGGCGATCCGCATCCCGCGCTCACGGTGCCGCTGATGCGCGCCCTCGTCGAGGCGGGCGCGGACATCCTGGAGCTCGGCGTGCCGTTCTCGGACCCCATGGCCGACGGCCCGGTCATCCAGCGCGCCGGGGAGCGCGCGCTGAAGCATGGCGTGGGTTTGGCCGACGTGCTGTCCATGGTGGGGGATTTTCGAAAGACAGATACGACAACCCCGATCGTCCTGATGGGCTACGCCAACCCGATCGAAGCGATGGGTACGCAGCGCTTCATTGCCGCGGCCAGCGAGGCCGGCGTCGACGGCGTGATCGTGGTGGATTACCCGCCCGAGGAATGCGGCGAGTTCGCCGCGGCCGCCAAGCGCGCCGGCATCGACCCGATTTTCCTGCTCGCGCCCACCTCGACGGACAAGCGGATCCAGGAGGTGGCACGCATCGGCAGCGGCTACCTCTACTACGTCTCGCTGCGCGGGGTGACCGGCGCCGGGCACCTCGATCTCGCCGATGTGGCGGCCCGCATTCCGAAGATCCGCGCCGCGACCCGCCTGCCGATCGGCGTGGGCTTTGGCATCCGCGACGCCGATTCCGCGCGGCGGGTCGCCGAGACCGCCGACGCGGTGGTCATCGGCAGCCGTATCATCCAGGAAATCGAAGCAGGGAGTCCCGATGGGGCGGCTGCGCGCGTGAAAGCCTTCCTGAAGCCGATCCGGCAGGCGCTCGACCGATGAGCTGGCTGCAGAAGCTCCTTCCGCCGAAGATCCAGCGCACAGGCACCGGCGCGCGCAAGACCGTGCCCGAAGGCTTGTGGACCAAGTGCGCGGCCTGCGACGCGGTGCTCTACAGCACCGATCTCGAGAAGAACCTGAATGTCTGTCCCAAGTGCGGGCATCACGAGCGGCTCGGCGCGCGTCCGCGGCTCGATGCGCTGCTCGATCCCGACGGCCGCTTCGAGATCGGCGCCGAAGTGCTGCCGGTCGATTCGCTCAAGTTCAAGGACTCGCGCCGCTACACCGAGCGCCTGGCCGAAGCCCAGGACCAGACCGCGGAGTCCGACGCGCTCGTCGTCATGCAGGGCTCGATCAAGGCCCTCGGCGTGGTGTGCGCGGCTTTCGAGTTCGACTTCATGGGCGGCTCGATGGGCTCGGTGGTGGGCGAGCGCTTCGTGCGCGGCGTACGCGTCGCCATCGAGCAAAAGCTGCCTTTCGTGTGCGTCACCGCCTCGGGCGGCGCGCGCATGCAGGAGGGACTGCTGTCGCTTGCGCAGATGGCCAAGACCACCGCAGCGCTCACCGACCTAGCCGAGCGGCGCCTGCCGTTCATCTCGGTGCTTGCCGATCCGACTATGGGAGGCGTGTCGGCGAGCTTCGCGATGATCGGCGACGTGGTGATCGCCGAGCCCAAGGCGCTCATCGGCTTCGCTGGCCCACGGGTGATCGAGCAGACGGTGCGTCAGAAGCTGCCTGAAAGATTCCAGCGCGCCGAGTTCCTGCTGGAGAAGGGCGCCATCGACATGATCGTCGACCGGCGCCAGCTGCGAGAAAAGCTCCACGCTCTCCTTAGCCTCCTTCAAGGACTGCCCGCCGACACCGCCGCGTGACCCTGCTTGCCGATGTGGTGCGCACGTCGACGCAGGTAGCCGGGACCTCGAGCCGGCTCGCCAAGATCCGCCTGATCGCCGATTGCCTGCGCCGGCTGGCGCCCGACGAGATCGCCATCGCGCTTCCGTACCTCAGCGGGGAAGCGCGACAAGGCAAGCTCGCGCTCGGCCACGCTACCCTGCAGTCCCGCCTGGGCACGCCCGCGGGTGCGCCGACGCTTGCGCTGCAAGACGTGGACTCGGTTTTCGAGTCATTGAAAAAGACCAAGGGCAAGGGTGCCGCGGCGCAGCGCGCGTCGCTGCTCGGAAGCCTCTTCGCGCGTTCCACCGCGGAAGAGCAGGATTTTCTCGTGCGGCTGATCGTCGGCGAGCTGCGCCAGGGCGCCCTCGAAGGCGTGATGCTCGATGCGGTGGCCGCGGCCGCCGATCTGCCCGGCGCCGACGTGCGCAGGGCGGCGACTTTCGCCGGCGGCATCGCCCGGGTCGCGCAGGCCGCCCTGGGCGGTGGCGCATCGGCGCTCGGGGCGTTCTCGGTCCGCCTGATGCAGCCGGTGCTGCCGATGCTCGCGCAGCCCGCCGAGGACGTCGAGACGGCGATGGCGCAGCTCGGCACCGCGATCCTCGAGTGGAAGCTCGACGGCGCCCGCGTGCAGGTCCACAAGTCGGGCGACGAGGTGCGCGTCTATACGCGCGCCCTCAACGATGTCACCGCCGCGGTGCCCGAAGTGGCAGCTGCCTTGAAGAGCGCAAAGGCGCAATCGCTGATCCTCGACGGCGAAGCGATCGCGCTGCGCGCCGACGGCAGGCCGCGTCCCTTCCAGATCACCATGCGGCGCTTCGGCCGCAAGCTCGACGTCGACGCGCTGCGCGCCGAGCTGCCGCTCTCGGTGTTCTTCTTCGATTGCCTGCTGCGCGAAGAAGAGCCGCTCGTGGACCGCCCGGCTGCCGAGCGGCACGACATCGTGCGCTCGGTCCTCCCGTCGAACCTCGTCACACCCTCCTTGATTACCGGCGACGCGGGCGAGGCCAGAGCCTTCTATGAAAACGCCTTGGCGAGCGGCCACGAGGGCATCATGGCGAAGGCCATCGATGCGGCTTACGAGGCGGGCCGCCGCGGCGCGGCGTGGCTCAAGGTGAAGCGCGCCCATACCCTGGACCTGGTGGTGCTCGCCGCCGAGTGGGGCCATGGGCGCAGACGCGGTTGGCTTTCCAATCTCCACCTGGGTGCACGCGATCCCGCGAGCGGCGGCTTGGTGATGCTCGGGAAGACGTTCAAGGGCCTGACCGACGAGATCCTGGAATGGCAGACCGCGGAGCTGCTCGCGCGCGAGACCGGGCGCGACGAGTGGACGGTGCACGTGCGCCCCGAACTCGTGGTGGAGATCGCGTTCAACGATCTGCAGGAAAGCCCCCATTACCCCGCGGGGCTCGCGCTGCGCTTTGCGCGACTGAAGGGCTATCGTCCCGACAAGCGCCCCGAGGAAGCCGATACCCTTGACACGGTGCGGCGCATCCACGAAAAGCAGCTCTGAATGAAAACGCTCGACGACTGGCTGCGTTTCATCGAGCAGCAGCATCCGAAGACCATCGCGCTGGGGCTGGAGCGCGTGGCGGCCGTTTTCTCCAGGATGAAGATTCAAATCGAAGCGCCCGTGATCACTGTCGCCGGCACCAACGGCAAGGGCTCGACCTGCGCGATGCTCGAGTGCATCCTGCGCCAGGCTGGCTACCGCACCGGGCTGTACAGCTCGCCGCACCTGCTGCGCTACAACGAGCGCGTGCGCGTCTGCGGCGCCGAAGTGGACGACCGCGCGCTATGCGAGGCGTTCGGGGCGGTCGAGCGCGCGCGCGGCGCGGTGCCGCTCACCTATTTCGAGTTCGGCACGCTCGCGGCTTTCTACGTATTCCTGAAAGAAAAGATAGACGTCGCCGTTCTCGAAGTCGGCCTCGGCGGCCGGCTCGATGCGGTCAACGTCGTCGACGCCGACTGCGCGGTTCTCACCAGCGTGGCCATCGACCACGTCGACTACCTCGGCCCGACGCGCGAGGACATCGGCCGCGAGAAAGCCGGCATCTTTCGCGCCGGGCGTCCGGCGGTGATCGCCGAGCCCGACCCGCCGCGCTCGGTGGCCGAGGCCGCCGGCGCCAAGCTTTTCCTCGGCGAGGAGTTCGGTTATCGGGCCGAGCGAGGGCAGTGGAGCTATTGGGGTCCCGCGGGCCGGCGCGCCGGCCTCGCCCATCCGGCGCTGCGCGGGAGCGCGCAGTTGCGCAACGCCGCCGCAGCTCTTTGCGCGCTCGACAGCCTGCGCAGCCGCCTGCCGGTGGCGATGCAGGACATCCGGCGCGGGCTGGCGAGCGTCGAGCTGCCGGGCCGCTTCCAGGTGCTCGCCGGCAGGCCGCAGGTGATCCTCGATGTGGCGCACAACGCCGAGGCCGCCGCCACGCTCGCGCGCGATCTCGCCGACTCGGGATTCGCGCCGCAAACGCTTGCGGTGTGCGGCATGCTGCGCGACAAGGATATCGGCGCGGTGGTGCGCAGCCTCGCGCCGCGCATCACGCGCTGGCATGTCGCTTCGCTGCCCGGAGCGCGCGGCGCAACGGCCGACGAGATCGCCTCGCAGCTTCCCGGCGCCACCGTGGAGAAGCACGCTTCTCCCGCCGCCGCCTTCGCCGCCGCCCGGGAGCGCGCGGGCGAGAGTGATAAGATCGTCGTCTTCGGTTCCTTTCTCACTGTCGGCGACGTGATGGCATGGCTCAACAACAACAAGACGTCGATACGCTGAGGCGCCGCGGACGCAGGAGACTGGTGGGCGCGGTCGCGCTCGTGCTGCTTGCGGTCATCGTCCTGCCGATGGTGTTCGATCCCGAGCCCCGCAATCCCGGCCCGGCGGTGAGCGTGCGCATTCCGGGCGAGGACGACACGCCGTTCAAGCCGAAGGCCGTTCCCGAGAAAAAGCCGGCGGCAGAAAGAAAAGAAGTCGCGACGCCCAAGAAAGAAGTTGCACCGCCCAAGAAGGAAGTTGCGACACCCACCGGCGAATTCGTCGTGCCGGTCGGCGCTTACGCGAATCCGCAAAGCGTAATCGCGAAGCTCGCCGCGGCGAAGCTGCCGTATTTCACCGAAGAACTCTCGACCGCCAAGGGCAAGGTGACGCGCGTGCGCGTGGGGCCGTTCGCGAGCAGGGACGCCGCCGAGAAGGCCGCCGAGAAGCTGAAGGGCCTTGGCTTTCAGCCCGGGACGGTGACGTCCAAGAGCGGATGACCTGGCTCGATTACGCCGTCCTCGGCGTGATTGGCCTCTCCGTGGCGTGGGGCGTGTGGCGCGGCCTGGTGCGCGAAGTGATGTCGCTCGCCGGCTGGGTGATCGCGTTTCTCGCCGCCAACCTGTTCGCGGCGCCGCTGGCGGAAACGCTGCCGCGCTCGATCTCGCCCCCGGAGCTGCGCGTGCTCGTCGCCTTCGTGGGCGTCTTCGTCCTGAGCCTCGCGGTCACAAGCCTCGCCGGACTCGTGCTCGCGAAAATGTTCAGGGCGGTCGGGCTGGGCGGGCTCGATCGCACGCTCGGCGGCCTTTTCGGAGTGGCGCGCGGGCTCGTCATCGTGCTCGCGTTCGCGCTCCTGGCGGGCTTGACGCGCCTGCCGCTCGACCCCATGTGGAAGCACTCCGTGTGCGGCCCGTTGCTCGGCCGCGCGGCGCTTGCCCTCAAGCCCTGGCTGCCGCCCGCGTTCGGCGATCGCTTGAGATATCATTGACGCTTAACCACACCGGGAAAGTCTTGCTCCGATGTGCGGGATCCTAGGGGTCGTCGCGCGTTCGCCCGCCAACCAGCTGCTCTACGACGGGCTGCTTCTCCTGCAGCACCGCGGCCAGGACGCGGCGGGCATCGTGACGAGCGAGCGCAACTCGTTTCACATGCACAAGGCGCCGGGCATGGTGCGCGACGTGTTCCGCACGCGCAACATGCGCTCGCTGCCGGGCAACATGGGGATCGCCCACTGCCGCTATCCGACCGCGGGCTCGGCGTTCAGCTCCGCCGAGGCGCAGCCCTTCTACGTGAACTCGCCCTTCGGCATCGTGCTCGGGCACAACGGCAACCTCACCAACGCCCAGCAGCTCAAGGAAGAGATGTTCCGCACCGACCTGCGGCACATCAACACCGGCTCGGACTCCGAGGTGCTGGTCAACGTGCTCGCGCACGAGCTGGAGAAGGCCTCGGTCAAGCTGCGGCTCGAGCCGCAGACCATCTTCACCGCGGTGGCGCACGTGCACCGGCGCCTGCGCGGCGCCTATGCCGTGGTGGCGATGATCGCGGGCTACGGCGTGCTCGCGTTCCGCGACCCTTACGGCATCCGGCCGGCGGTGATCGGCTACAACGAGACGCCGCACGGCACCGAATACATGGTCGCTTCCGAGTCGGTCGCCGTCGACGCCAACGGCTTTCGCGTGCTGCGCGACGTGCTTCCCGGAGAAGCGGTGTTCATCGACGAGGACGGGAACTTCTACAGCGAGCAGTGCGCGCCCAAGTCGAGCCTGAATCCCTGCATCTTCGAGTACGTCTACCTGGCGCGGCCGGACTCGCTCATCGACGGCGCCTCGGTGTACGAGACGCGGCTCAACATGGGCGAGAAGCTCGCGCACAAGATCCGCCGCGAGTACCGGCATCTCCAGGTCGACGTGGTGATCCCGATTCCGGACTCCAGCCGTCCCTCGGCGCTGCAGCTCGCGGCGGGCCTGGGCGTGCCCTACCGCGAGGGCTTCGTCAAGAACCGCTACATCGGCCGCACGTTCATCATGCCGGGCCAGGCGGTGCGCGCCCGCTCGGTGCGCCAGAAGCTGAACCCCATGTCCATGGAGTTCGCCGGCAAGAACGTGCTGCTGGTGGACGACTCGATCGTGCGCGGAACCACCAGCCGCGAGATCGTGCAGATGGCACGCGACTCCGGAGCGCGCAAGGTGTTCTTCGCCTCGGCGGCGCCGCCGGTGCGCTTTCCCAACGTCTACGGCATCGACATGCCGACGCGCGCCGAGCTGATCGCCGCGCACCGCAGCGAGGAAGAGGTGGCGCGCGAGATTGGCGCCGACGCGCTCGTCTACCAGGACCTGGATGACCTCAAGGACGCGGTGCGGCGCGCCAACCCGCGGCTCACGAGCTTCGAGACCTCCTGCTTCGACGGCATCTACATCACCGGCGACATCACCAGCGACTACCTGCGCTCGATCGAGATCCAGCGCGACGCCAGGCGCGACTCGAGCGACGAAGATGCCCCCCAACTGGATTTGAATCTGGCCGCCTGATATATAATTTGCGCTTCGCGCCGATTTGAGCCACAGCTTGCGGGCGCGTAACAAATACCGCTAAAGCGTGCCGAGAAAACCCGGTCCGCTTTCGAAACGAGGATCGGGTTTTTTTATGGAAAAAGAGCTAGAGCTTGCCACGCAGGGGGTGCGCGCCGGGCAGGTGCGCACCGAGTTCCAGGAGCATGCCGAGGCGCTGTTCCTCACGTCGAGCTTCGTGTTCGAAAGCGCGGCGCAGGCGCAGGCGCGCTTCGGCGGCGAGGCGGGCCAGGTGTACTCCCGCTACACCAACCCCACGGTGTCGATGTTCCAGGACCGCCTGGCGGCGCTCGAGGGGGCGCAAGCCTGCGTCGGCACCGCCTCGGGCATGTCGGCCATCCTCACTATGGTGATGTCGCTGCTGAAGGGCGGCGAGCACATCGTATGCTCGGGCGCGGTGTTCGGCGCGACGGTTCAGCTCTTCGGCAATTACTTCGGCCGCTTCGGGGTCGAGACCACGTTCGTCTCGCCCACCAGGATCGAGGACTGGGAAAGGGCGCTGCGCAAGAACACCCGGCTGCTTTTTCTCGAGACGCCGTCGAATCCGCTCACCGAGATCTCGGACATCGCCGCGCTCGCCGCGCTGGCGAAGAAGGCGGGCGCGCTGCTTGCCGTCGACAACGTCTTCTGCACCCCGGTGCTGCAGCGGCCGCTCGAACTCGGCGCCGACCTCGTGATCCATTCCGCGACCAAGCATCTCGACGGCCAGGGCCGCGTGCTCGGCGGCGCGGTGCTCGGCCCGGCGAAGCTGGTGAACGAGCAGATGGTGCCGTTCCTGCGCACCGCGGGACCTTCGCTCTCCCCGTTCAATGCCTGGGTGATCCTGAAGGGCCTGGAGACGCTGGACCTGCGCATGCGGGCGCAGTCGGCGGCGGCGCTCGAGCTGGCGCGCTGGCTGGAGGGGCACCCGGCCGTCGCGCGCGTGTATTACCCGGGTCTCGAGTCGCATCCCCAGTACGCGCTCGCCAAGCGCCAGCAGCGGGCGGGTGGCGCGGTGCTCTCGTTCGACGTGAAGGGCGGCAGGGCAGGAGCCTGGAAGCTCATCGATGCCACGCGCCTCATCTCCATTACGGCGAACCTCGGCGATGTGAAGAGCACGATCACGCATCCCGCCACCACGACTCACGGCCGCATCTCGCCGGAGGCGCGCGCCGCAGCCGGCATCACCGAAGGGCTGGTGCGGCTCGCCGTCGGCCTCGAGGCGGTTTCGGACCTCAAGACAGACTTGGAACGCGGCCTATCGTAGGATAAGCCGTGCCTGGCGCACGCCCATTGGCGCAGGGCGCGCTGCTCGCAGCCGCCTATTTCGCGGCAGCCAAGCTCGCTCTGCTGCTCGCCATACCCCCCGGCTATGCGAGCCCCGTCTGGCCCGGGTCGGGCATCGCGCTTGCGGGGCTGCTGCTCGGCGGCCGGCGGCTGTGGCCCGCGGTCTGGCTCGGGAGCTTCGCGGCGGACCTTACGGTCGAGGCGTCGGTCTTTGCTTCGGCGACGATCGCCACGGGGAGCGCGCTGCAGGCGCTGGCGGGCGCCGAGCTGGTCAGGCGCTTCGTCGGCATGCGTCACCAGTTCCGCCGCGCCGAGCAGGTCTTCAAGTTCGTCGCGGCTGCGGCTCTCGTATCGACGATCGTCCCTACCTGCGCCCTGCTGCCGCTCGTACTGAAGCACTCCGTGGGCGGCGCGGAGCTGTTCCGCAACTGGTGGACCTGGTGGCAGGGCGACGCGACCGGAATAATCCTCGTCGCGCCCCTCATCCTCAGCTGGACCGGGCCGGGGACCGTGCGCTGGACCCGCGAAAAAGCGATGGAGGGCGTTCTGCTCGCGCTGCTGCTCGCCGCCGCGACGCACGTCGTCTTCAGCGGCCCGGTCTACGGTACGACTTTCCTCATCGTGCCTTTCCTCGTGTGGGTGGCTTTTCGCTTCAGCCAGCGCGAGGTGACGACGGCCGTCGTTGCCATCTCGGCGCTCGCGCTGTGGTACACGCTGTACCGGCGCCTCGGGCCGTTCTCGGCGCCGCCGGTAAACGAATCCCTGCTCCTGCTGCTCGTGTTCGTCAGCACGGTGGTGTTCACCGGCCTGGTGCTCTCGGCGGTTCTCGGGCAGCTCGACGAGGCGCTCGCTGAGCTGCGCGCGCGACAGGCCGATAGCGAGCGCCGCTTCCGGCTGATGGTGGATAGCGTGGTGGATTACGCGATCTTCATGCTCGACGCGCACGGGCATGTGGCGAGCTGGAACACCGGCGCGCAGCGCATCTCCGGCTACGCAGCCGAGGAGGTGATGGGCCGGCACTTCTCGCGCTTCTACCCCCCTGAGGACGTGGCTCGCCGCAAGCCGCAGCGGGAGCTCGAGCTCGCGGCGGCCGGGGACCGCTTCGAGGAGGAGGGCTGGCGCGTGCGCAAGGACGGCTCGACCTACTGGGCGAACGTCGTCATCACCGCGGTGCGCGACGACACCGGCGCGCTGCTCGGCTTTGCCAAGGTGGTGCGCGACCTGACCGAGCGCAACCGCGTCGAGGCTGAGCTCGTCCGCGCCAAGGTGGCGGCGGAGCGCGCCAGCGAGGCGAAGTCGCAGTTCCTCGCCAACATGTCGCACGAGCTGCGCACGCCGCTCAATAGCCTGCTGATCCTCGCCCGACTGCTTGCCGACAACGCCGGCGCCAACCTTACCGCCAAGCAGGTGCAGTTCGCCCGGACCATCTACGCCTCCGGCATGGACCTTCTGTCCCTCATCAACGACCTGCTCGACCTCGCGAAGATCGAGTCCGGTGCGCTCGCCACGGTCGACATCGCGCCGGCGCGGCTCGACGAGCTGCGCGGGGACATGGAGAGCGCTTTCCGCCAGGTGGCGCAGGACAAGGGCCTGCAATTCACGATCAGCGCCGATCCGGAGGCTCCGGCGCTCATCCGCACCGACATGGCGCGGCTGAAGCAGGTGCTGAAGAATCTCCTTTCGAACGCGTTCAAGTTCACGAAGCAGGGCGGCGTCGAGCTGCGCATCGCGCCCGCAGACGCCGGACGCGTCGCTTTCGCCGTCATCGATACCGGGATCGGCATTGCGCCGGAAAAGCTGAGGATCATCTTCGAGGCGTTCCAGCAGGCCGATGGTTCCACCAGCCGCCAGTACGGCGGGACCGGGCTCGGCCTGTCGATCAGCCGCGAGCTCACGCGGCTTCTCGGCGGCGAGATCCGCGTGGCGAGCGAGCTCGGCAAGGGCAGCACCTTCACCCTGTACCTGCCGGCTTCCGGCGAAGCGTCGGCGCGCGCCGCCTGAAGCCGCCGAGTCAGGCGCCGCCCAGGCTCGGTCTAGGCTTCCTCCTGCTGCGCCGCGCCTACCAGCTCCTGCTTGCGCTCCTTCATGCGCTGTGCGAGGTCCTCGAAGTCGAGGTCGGTCTTCTTCGCCTGCGGGAACATCTCCCCTTCTTCCTCCTTGACGTGGTGCCTGACGTACTCGCCCAGCACGGTGAACGTCGCGTGGTAGTTGGGGTCGTCGGGTCCCATGTTCTCGAGCTGGTCGATCAGCATCTTCGCGGTCTCGTGCTCGACCGCGGCCTCGTTCATGATGTCCTCGTCGTCGATCGCCTCGCGCACCGCGGGGTAGAAGATCTCCTCTTCCAGGGTGGTGTGCACCTTGAGCTCCTCGCAGACCGTCTGCACCACCTGCTTCATGGTCTCGGTATCCTCGCGGTCCATCTTCTCGAATTCCTTGAATGCCTTCTGGACCTTGGCGTGGTCCTCCTTCAGCATCTCGATGGCCCCGTCGGCCTTGCTCTTGCTCTTCGACATGTCGGCTTCCTTTCGTGATTGACGAGACGCCTAGAGCAACCCCCGTACCGGACCGCAAAAAAAGGGGTCAGAGCAATTTTCCTGTAACACCTCGGCCCCCAGGCACGTGTTACCGGAAAATTGCTCTGACCCCTTTTTTACCGCGGGGGGTAAGAATTACTGTTCGAACCTCACCAAGCGCGGCTTGCCCGCGCCGATCTCGAGGTAGCCGCCGGCGCCGTACCAGTCGGGAAGCACCCAGCGCTCCCGGGCGCGGCCTTCGAGCTCGAGGCGGTGACGCCCCGGGCGGTGCGTATGGCCGTGGACCAGCCGCTCGACGCCGTGCCGCAGCAGCGCCGCGGCGACCGCGCCCTGATTCACGTCCATGATGTCGGCTGGCTTCGCCTCGATCACTGCCTTGCTCTTTTCCCGCAGGCCGAGAATCAGGCGGCGGCGCTCCTCGCGCGGCTTGCCGAGGAATTCGCGCTGCCACTGCGGCGAGCGCGCGACGCGGCGCCATGCCTGGTAGTCGTGATCGTCCGTGCAGAGCGTGTCGCCGTGAGCCAGAAGTGTCTTCGTGCCGGAAATGTCGTGCACGCTCGGGTCGGGCAGAAGGCGGGCCCCGGTCGCCGCGCAAAAGCGCTCCCCCATCAGGAAATCGCGGTTGCCGTGCATGACGTAAAGCGCGACGCCGTGCCGCGACACCCCGCGCAGCATGCCGGCCATCACCGCGTTGAACGGGGCCTCGAGGTCGTCGTCGCCGATCCAGTATTCGAAGAGGTCGCCGAGGATGTACAGCGCCTGTGCGGCGCGCGCTTTACTCTCGAGGAAGTCGATGAACCGCTCGTTCGCCGCCGGCCGCTCTTCGCTCAGGTGAAGATCTGAAATGAAAAGCGACAGCACACCGGCTAGTTTTGCGCGCCGACCACCGTCATTGACTCGATCACCACCGGCTGCTTCGGCACGTCGCTGCGGAACGGTCCGCCGGGGCCGGTCGGCGTCTTGGCGATCTTCATCACGATGTCCATGCCGTCGACGACCTTGCCGAATACCGCGTAGCCCCAGCCGTCCTGCGCCCGCTCGGCATTGAGAAAGCCGTTGTTGCTGACATTGATGAAGAACTGCGCCGACGCGGAGTGCGGATCCGACGTGCGCGCCATGGCGATCGTGCCGAGGTCGTTCTTGAGCCCGTTCTTCGCCTCGTTCGGCACCGGCGGCCGCGTCTTCTTCTCCCGGTAGCTGCCGCCCTCGTAGCCGCCGCCCTGGATCATGAAGCCGCTGATGACGCGGTGGAACACCGTGCCGTTGTAGTGGCCGTCCTTCACGTACTGCAGGAAATTCTCGACCGTCTTCGGCGCCTTGGCGGGATACAGCTCGAGCCGAATGGTGCCGAGGCTGGTGCGCACGTCGACCTGCGGGTCGGCGGCCACTGCTCCGGTGGGCACCACTGCCATGCCGAGGATAAACAGATGTTTCAGTTTCATCCTGCTCCTTGCCTTTCGCGGCGAACTATGCCGCCCCTTCAAAGATGATTTTCCAGCGCGCGCCCTCTTTCACCCAGTACTGGCGCTTGCCGCGCCGGTGAGGGTGACCTTTGCCGAGCTCACGCCGACCGAGATCGCCTTCGCGCCCTCGATGCGGGCGCGGCGGGCTTTTTCCCACGCTGCGCGCGGCTCGCCTCGGGGCGTCTTGAAGTCCTTGGTGTTGCCCTGCTCCGTGAAGATCACGCCCTTGAGGAAGCGCGCCTGCGGATCGAGCGGCTTCGCGGCGAGCGCCTTGTTCACGCGCTCGAGCGCCTGCTGGTGCTGTCCTGCCTTCAGGAGGGCGTTGGCATCCTGCAGCTCGTCGGCCCGCGCCGCAGCCGCGCCGAGCAAGCCGCACAGGGCAAGCGCAATCAAGCCCCGCCTGAGCGTCCACCGCGGGGCGGCTGGAGTCGGCATTGTGTTATATTTTCAAGGCCCTACGTTAGGGTCGCATTCTAGACCAACCCCCGCGGCTCCACAACCTTTCAGGGCATGCTGAAGATCCATAATTCCCTGGGCAGGACCAGGCAGGACTTCGTTCCGATGCGTGCCGGCGAAGTGCGCATGTACGTCTGCGGCATGACGGTCTACGACTACTGCCATCTCGGCCACGCGCGCGTGCTTGTCGTGTTCGATATCGTGCGGCGCTGGCTGCGCGCCAGCGGCTACCGCGTGACCTACGTGCGTAATGTCACGGACATCGACGACAAGATCATCCGCCGCGCGGCCGAAAGCGGGGAATCGACCGGCGCGCTCACGGCGCGCTTCATCCGCTACATGGAGGAAGACGCCGCCGCCCTGGGCGTGGAGCCGCCCGACCAGGAGCCGCGCGCCACCGCGTATGTGCCGCAGATGCTCGACATGATCGAGCGGCTCGAGACCAAGGGACTTGCCTACCAGGCGGCCTCGGGTGACGTGAATTTCGCGGTGCGGCGCTTTTCGGGGTACGGCAAGCTCTCCGGAAAATCGCTCGACGAGCTGCGCGCGGGCGAGCGCGTCGAGGTCGACACCGCTAAGGAGGACCCGCTCGATTTCGTGCTCTGGAAGCGCTCCAAGCCCGAGGAGCCGAAATGGCCGTCGCGCTGGGGCGAGGGCCGGCCGGGCTGGCACATCGAGTGCTCCGCGATGGGCTGCACGCTGCTCGGCAGCCATTTCGACATCCACGGCGGCGGCCAGGATCTGCAGTTCCCGCATCACGAGAACGAGATCGCGCAGTCCGAGGGCGCCAACGGCGTGCCGTTCGTCAACTACTGGATGCACAACGGCTTCGTGCGCGTCGACGAGGAGAAGATGTCCAAGTCGCTTGGCAACTTCTTCACCGTGCGCGAGATCCTGGAGAAGTTCGATGCCGAGGTGGTGCGCTTCTTCATCGTGCGCGCGCATTACCGCAGCCCGCTGAACTACTCCGACGTACACATGGAGGACGCCAAGAGCGCCCTGGCCCGCCTGTACAACGCCCTGAAAGACACCAAGCCCGGCGACGTCGAAGTCGATTGGAACGAGGCGCACGCGCAGCGCTTCAAGCAGGCGATGGACGACGATTTCGGCACGCCCGAGGCGATCGCCGTGCTCTTCGAGCTTGCCAGCCGCGTGAACGCGGGCGAGAAGGCGCTGGCGCCGCAGCTGCGCGCGCTGGGCGGCGTGCTTGGCCTGCTGCAGCGCGACGCGCGCGAATTCCTTCAGGGCGGGCGCGAGGAGAGCTGGATCACCGAGGCGATCGAGGCGCGCGCCGCCGCGCGCAAGCGCAAGGATTTCGCCGAGGCCGACCGCATTCGCGAGACGCTTCTTGACAAGGGCATCGTCCTCGAAGATGTTGGCGGGCGAACCACCTGGCGCCGCAGATAGCGCAAATCCGTGTTGAACGCCCATACCGCCGCCGGCAATCCATGAGCCCCTTCGAGCTCGCCGAGCCGGATTCGCTTTCCGAGGCGATAGCCCTGCTCGACGGCGAAGGGGTGCGCCCGCTTTCCGGCGGCACCGCGCTGATGCTGATGATGAAAGCCGGCGTGCTGCGGCCGGCGTGCCTCGTCAGTCTGCGCAGACTGAGCCTTGATTCCATCTCGAGCGGCAAGGACGCGGGTCTTCGTGTCGGCGCGATGACCACGCTGCGCAGCCTCGAGCGCTCGGCCGAGGTAAAGAAGGGCTGGCCCGTCATAACTCGGGCGCTGCGCACGCTGTCGAGCGTGAGGGTGCGCAACGTCGCGACCCTGGGCGGGGCGCTCGCGCATGCCGACCCGCACATGGATCTGCCGCCGCTACTGAGCGCGCTCGGCGCGCGCGTGACGATTGCCGGGCCGGGCGGCGAGCGCAGCGCGCCGATCGAGTCGCTGTATGCCGGCTATCTCGAAACGACTTTGCGGCGCGGCGAGCTCATCACGCAGCTCGAGGTTCCGGCGCTCGGCGCGCGCCGCGCGGCGTACCTGAAATGCACCACGCGCTCCGCCGACGACTGGCCCGCGCTCGGCATGGCGGTGGTCCTCGACGGCGACGAAGCGCGGGTCTGGGTCGGCGCGGCGACCGACAAGCCCACGCGCCTGCCGGCCGCCGAAGGTGTCCTCAAGGGAAAGCTTTCGGATGACAAGGCATTGAGGCAGGCCTGCGAAGCCGCCGCCGAGGAAGTCGCGATCGAGAGCGACCTGCACGGCTCCGCGGCGTACAAGAAGCAGCTGCTCCGCGTTTACCTCGCACGGGCGGTCCATGAAGCGCGCAACGCAATCCACTGAAACGCCGCAGGTCGGGCGCTCGGTGCCGCGGCTCGAGTCGTGGCTCAAGATCACCGGGCGCGCGGAGTACGTGCACAACCTGCGCCTGCCCGGCATGCTGTACGGGAAGATCTTCCGCGCCAGCGTGGCGCACGGCCGGATCAGGCGCATCGACGTGGCTGCCGCGCAGGCGCTTGGCGGCGTGCATCGCGTCGTCACCGGAGAAGACGTCCGCAAGCTGGTTGCCGAGCCGTACTACGGGCCGGCGTTCCACGACCAGCCGGTGCTGGCGCTCGACAAGGTGCGCTACGTGGGCGAGCCGGTCGCGGTGGTGCTCGCCTCGGACCCGCACGTGGCCGAGGAGGCCACGCACCTGATCGTCGCGGAGTACGAGGAGCTGCCGGCGGTGTACGACGAGGTGGAGGCCATGACCTCCAGGGCGATCGTGCATGATGTGCTCAAGCCGGCCGGCACCTTCCCCGACTTGAAGCATTTCAAGGGGCGCACCAACACCAACGTCGCCCTGGATTTCCACCTGCGGCGCGGCGACACGCAGAAGGCGTTCGCGGGCGCGCACCGCGTTTTCGAGCACCGCTTCCGCACGCAGCAGGTGATGCACACGCCGCTCGAGCCGCTGGTATCGGTCGCCGAGTCGGCCGAGGCCTCCCTCACCATCCATACTGCGTCGCAGAGCCCCTCGTTCGTGCGCACCGAGGTCGCGCGCCTGCTCGGCTGGCCGGAGAACCGCATCCGCGTGCGCGTGCCGTTTCTCGGCGGCGGCTTCGGCGCCAAGCTCTACATCAAGCTCGAGGCGCTGGTCGCGGTCCTGTCGCTGCTCTCGCGGCGGCCGGTGAAGATATCGCTCACGATGGAGGAGCAGTTCTTCACCATCACCAAGCACGCCAGCACCTTCCGCATCAAGAGCGGCGTGGCGGCCGACGGGCGCATCGTGGCGCGCGAGTGCGAGGTGTGGTGGAACGGCGGCGCCTACGCGGATATCGGGCCGCGCATTGCCCAGAAGTCGGGGTTCACCGCGCCAGGTCCCTACGACATCGACAACGTCCGCATCGATTCCTACGCGCTCTACACCAACCTGCCGCCGGCGGGCGCGCTGCGCGGCTTCGGCATCCCGCAGCTGGTGTGGGCATACGAGAGCCACACCGACATGATGGCGCGCGCTCTCGGCGTCGACCCGGTCGAGTTCCGCCGCCACAACCTGCTGCGCGACGGGTGCCCGCAGGCCACCGGGACGCTGATGCGCGATGCGGCGATCGAGAAAGTATTGGAAAGAGTTTCGGTTCTGCTCGATTGGAGCGAACCTTTCGATCACGGTAGTGGCACGCTGCGCCGCGGGCGCGGCATCGCGATCGGCTTCAAGGCCTGCGTGTCGCCGACCGCCTCCGTTGCCGCGGTCAACGTGCACGCGGACGGCAGCTGCATCGTCCACTGCAGCACGACGGACATGGGGCAGGGCTCGGACACCGCGATGGCGCAGATCGCGGGCGAAGTGCTCCACATGGCCGCCGAGTCGGTCACCGTGGTGCACTCCGATACCGATGTCACGCCTTACGACATGGCGACGCTCGGCTCGCGCTCGCTGTTCCACATGGGCAACGCCGTCAAGCTCGCTGCGGAAGATGCAAAAAATAAGCTGGATCAGCTGAAAAGCGAGCTGAGCCTCCCCGCTGACGCCGACATCGCCGAAATCTTCAGGAAGAAGTACGGCATGCAGGCAGGCAACGTCGTCGGCACGGCAAGCTACGTTCCGGCCTACAAGTCGCCCGACCAGAACGGCCTCACCGACAACGCGACGCCCTTCTGGATGGTCGGAGGCACCGGCGTCGAGCTCGAGGTCGACACCGAGACCGGGCGCGTGCGCATCACGCGGCTCGTGAACGTCGCCGATGTCGGCACGCCGATCAATCCGAGGATCGTCGAAACCCAGCTTTCGGGCGCCTCGATCATGCAGCTCGGTTTCACCCTCCACGAGAAGATGCACTTCGATTCCGGCGGGCAGCTGCGCAACGCCTCGCTTGCCGAGTACAGGATTCCCGGCTTGCTCGACATCCCGCAGGTGATCGTCAACGAAGCGGTGGTCGCCGAGCAGAAAACCGGCCCCTTCGGCGCGAAGGGGGTGGGCGAAACCGGAACCTTCAGTGTTTCGCCGGCCATCGCCAACGCCATCGAGGATGCGGTCGGCGTGCGCCTCACCTCGCTGCCGATGACGCCGGAGGCGGTCTTCATGAAGCTCCGGGAATCGAAATGAGGCGCGAAATCCGCTTTCGCCTCAACGGCGAGACGGTCAGCGCCCAGGTGGCGCCGCACGAGACGCTCGTCGAGCTGCTGCAGGAGGGCTTCGGTCTCTACGGCGCGCGCGAGAGCTGCGGGCAGGGGCTGTGCGGCTGCTGCACCGTTCTGGTGAACGGCCAAGCTGTATCCGGCTGCCTTTACCTTGCTTCGCTTCTCGAAGGAGCCGAGGTATCCACCGTCGAGTCCGGCAACGAGCTCGATGCCGTGCAGCAGGCCTTCATCGAAGCGAGCGGTTTCCAGTGCGGCTTCTGCACGCCCGGGTTCGTCCTGATGACGCGGCAGCTCCTCGACGAAATCCCCGATCCGAGCGAGGACGACATCAAGCACTATCTCGCGGGAAACCTGTGCCGCTGCGGAGCCTACCCGGAAATCGTGGAAGCGGTGAAGCTCGCCGCACAAAAAAGGGGAGCGAAACCCGGCTGAGGGCCGGTTCAGGGCCGCGACAGCCTGCCGTCCGCGCCGAGACGGATGCGATCGCCGACGAAGAAGGCGCGCGTGTCCTGGATCAGCGTCTGGATGGTGCCGTCGTCCATTCTCAGCGTGATGCGGTACGGACCCGGCGCGGCAGGCGGAACGGTTGCCCCCGCAGCCGCCGATGCGGGCCAGCCCGCCGGCGGCAGGGTGACGAGCCCGATCGATTCAATGATGCCGTCGCCCGAGCGGAACGACGATACCGGCGCCGGCACCGCCGGAGCTATGGGCGCCGGCGCGGTCACCGTCACTGGTGGCGGAACGTTCGAACCGGAGCTGACTACCGGAGAGCCGGTCGTCGTCGTGACGGCGCCGGGAGGCGGCGCCTCATAGTAAGTGCTGCAGCCGGCGAGTCCGGCGAGCGCGAGGACCGAAAGAGTGGTTGCAATTCTTGCCACGGCGACCTCCTGTCGAATGGAGACGCCTGGCAACGAGCAATCCGCGTTCCTAAACAAAAAGGGGTCAGAGCAATTTTCCTGTAACACGCACCAGGCGAAGGTGTTACGGGAAAATTGCTCTGACCCCTTTTTCTTTCAGCCTTCGAAGAACTCCTTCACCTTGTCGAGCCATCCTTTGGCGCGGGGGTTGTGGCGCGCGCTGTCCTGCTGGCTGATGGCATCGAACTCGCGCAGCAGCTGGCGCTGGCGCTCGGTGAGGCTCACTGGAGTTTCCACCGCCACGTGGCAGAAAAGGTCGCCCGGGATCTGGCTGCGCACGCCCTTGATGCCCTTGGCCTTGAGCCGGAACGTCTTGCCAGTCTGCGTTTCCGCGGGCACGCGGATGCGAGCCGAACCGTCCAGGGTCGGGATCTCGATCTCGCCGCCGAGCGCCGCAGTGGAGATCGAGATGGGCATCTCGCAATGCAGGTCGTCGTGGTCGCGCTGGAACACCGGATGCGGCTTGATGTGGACCTGGACATAGAGGTCTCCGGGCGGGCCGCCGTTCACGCCGGGCTCGCCCTCTCCTGTCAGGCGAACGCGGTCGCCCTCGTCGACACCGGCGGGGATCTTCACCGCAAGCGTCTTCTGCAGCTTGACGCGGCCGGTGCCGGCGCAGGCGCTGCAGGGATTGGGAATCACGCTGCCGCTGCCGTGGCAGCGCGGGCAGGTCTGCGCGATGGAAAAGGGCCCCTGCGATACGCGCACCTGGCCGGCCCCGCGGCACGCGGGGCAAGTGGCCGCCTGCGTGCCGGGCCGCGCGCCGCTTCCCTTGCAGATGTCGCATACCGACATGCCGGGGATGCGGATCTTGGTTTCGAAGCCGTGCGCCGCCTGCTCGAGCGAAATCTCGAGGTTGTAGCGCAGGTCGGCGCCGCGAAAAACCGCCGAACGGCCGCCGCGTCCGCCGCCGAAGATCTCGCCGAAGATGTCGCTGAAGATGTCGCCGAAGCCACCCATGCCTGCGCCGCCCGCGCCCGCGTGCGGATCGACGCCGGCGTGGCCGAACTGGTCGTACGCGGCGCGCTTGTTCGCGTCGGAGAGCACCTCGTAGGCTTCCTTCGCCTCTTTGAAATGATCCTCGGCCTTCGGGTTGTCCGGATTGCGGTCCGGATGCCATTTCATGGCGAGGCGCCGGTAGGATTTCTTCAGGTCATCCTCGGAGCAGTCCCTGTTGACCCCGAGCACTTCGTAGTAGTCGCGCTTTGCCATGGCCGTCCGTACAAAAACGGGCGATCGCTTTCGCGACCGCCCGTCGTTTCAATGCGGTTGCAAGCTTAACCCGCTTTCTTGTCCTTGACCTCGGTGAATTCCGCGTCAACGACGTTTTCGTCCTTCTTCGCCTGCTCGCCGCCGCCCGGCGCCTGCTGTTGCTGCTCCTGCGCCTGCTGCTTGGCCTGCTCCGCGGCGTACATCTTCTCGCCGAGCTTCTGCGCCGCCTGCGCGAGCGCCTGCGACTTGGCGTCGATGGCGGCCTTGTCCTCGGACTTGAGCACGCCTTCCGCGTCCTTGATCGCGGACTCGATCGTTTCCTTTTCGGCCGCGTCGAGCTTGTCGCCGTAGTCCTTCATCGACTTCTTCACCGAGTGCACCAGGGCCTCGAGCTGGTTGCGCGCGTTGACGAGCTCCAGCGCCTTGCGGTCTTCCTCGGCGTGCGTCTCGGCGTCCTTCACCATGCGCTGGATCTCGGCCTCGTTGAGGCCCGAGCTCGCCTGGATCTTGATCTTGTTCTCCCGGCCGGTCGCCTTGTCGCGCGCGGTCACGTGCAGGATGCCGTTCGCGTCGATGTCGAAGGTGACCTCGATCTGCGGCATGCCGCGCGGCGCGGGCGGAATATCGGTCAGATTGAACTGGCCGAGCGACTTGTTGCCCGAGGCCACGTCGCGCTCGCCCTGCAGCACGTGGATCGTCACCGCGCTCTGGTTGTCGTCGGCGGTCGAGAACACCTGCGTCGCCTTGGTGGGGATGGTGGTGTTCTTCTGGATGAGCTTGGTCATCACGCCGCCCAGCGTTTCGATGCCGAGCGACAGCGGCGTCACGTCGAGCAGCAGCACGTCCTTGACGTCGCCCTTCAGCACGCCGGCCTGGATCGCCGCGCCCACGGCCACCGCCTCGTCCGGATTCACGTCCTTGCGCGGCTCTTTCCCGAAGAACTCGCGCACCTTGTCGATCACCTTGGGCATGCGGGTCTGTCCGCCCACCAGGATCACGTCGTCGATCTGGTTCACCGAGAAGCTCGCGTCCTTCAGGGCGATGCGGCAGGGCTCGATCGTCCTCTCGATGAGCTCGTCCACCAGCGACTCGAACTTGGCGCGGGTGATCTTCATCGTCAGGTGCTTCGGTCCCGACTGGTCAGCGGTGATGTAGGGCAGGTTGATTTCGGTCTGCTGCGAGGACGAAAGCTCGATCTTCGCCTTCTCCGCCGCTTCCTTGAGGCGCTGCAGCGCGAGCACGTCCTTGGAGAGATCGACACCCTGCTCCTTCTTGAACTCGCCGACGATGTAGTCGATGACGCGCTGGTCGAAATCCTCGCCGCCGAGGAAGGTGTCGCCGTTGGTGGAGAGCACCTCGAACTGCTTTTCGCCCTCGACATCGGCGATCTCGATGATGGAGATGTCGAAGGTGCCGCCGCCCAGGTCGTAGACGGCGATCTTCATGTCCTTCTTATGCGTCTTGTCCTCGCCGAAGGCGAGAGCGGCCGCGGTCGGCTCGTTGATGATGCGTTTCACGTCGAGGCCCGCGATGCGGCCGGCGTCCTTGGTCGCCTGGCGCTGGGAATCGTTGAAGTAGGCCGGCACGGTGATCACCGCCTCGGTCACTTCCTCGCCGAGATAGTCCTCGGCGGTTTTCTTCATCTTGATCAGCACCTGCGCCGAGACTTCAGGCGGCGAGATCTTCTTGCCGCGCACTTCGATCCAGGCGTCGCCGTTGTCGGCGGCCGTGATCTTGTACGGCACCATGTTGACGTCCTTCTGCACGACGTCGTCCTTGAACTTGCGCCCGATGAGCCGCTTCACGGCGAACA
>DASZOS010000073.1:0-33986 GCA_035550695.1 Burkholderiales bacterium
TCGCGGAAGCCGTGCGGCCGCTGCCGTCGGTGAACCAAGGCGCGGACTGGACCAGTGCGGGTTCGTTGGAAGGCGCGGGAGAAGCAGCAAGAGGCAGGAAGTAATCCATCTCCGTGGAGCTCAAGCCGATGCCGTCGGTGCAGGTGGGATAACCGATAAGACCGATCGCACCCGGCCAGCAGAACGACTTGAGTCCGTTGCCGTTTTGCGGCGGCGGGCCGGGAGTCGCGGTAGTGTCGCTCGGGTCGAAGGTGTAGATCTTGCGCGTGGTGTGGTCGCGCTGGTCGAGAAGCGCCGCAGCCGACCAGAGCTCGCGGAAAGCGACGGCGCCGTTGCTGAGGTCGATGGTCCTCGCCTTCAGGTCGCCGATCCAGGTGACGGTCTCGTACTGCGCGGTGAAGGCGAAGTTGTCTCCGGCAACCGGCTGAAGGTTCGAGGTCGCCGCGGCGGCGCCGGCGCCGATGCGGGCAGAAACCGAGTTGAGCGTCTCTGCAATGCCGTTCGCCAATTCGGCGGGGTCCTTCGCGCTGAAGAACGTGCCGCGCCCGTTCACCGCCGCGTGCCAGAGATCGTCGAGCGCGGTTTCGCTGTCGGCCGCAGGAACCGGCCAGTCCAGCCCGCCCGCGGCAGGATCGATCTTCAGTCTCTCGAAATCCGGGCTGGCGCCGGACTCGTACGCCTGATTGAACGTGAGCCGTCCGGCGAGCCCTAGCCCGACGGTGAAGGTGGTCATGTGCTGGTGCGGCGCGTTCGGCTCCCTGGAGCTGGCGGGGACCTGGTCCCCGAGATCGGTGCGCAGGTCGGTCTTGTAGTAGTAAAGCGCAACGTCGGCGAGCGTGTTGCTGGCGCCCAGGCCGTCGTAGCGCGCCTCGCTGCGCAGCGAGTAGCCGCTATTGACACCGTCCTGGTTGCCGATCGAATTGCCGTTGAGATCATCGCCGGCGTTGCCGTTCCAGTAGCCGTCGGTGGTGAGAATGGAGAAGCTCGGCTGGCAGGCAACTTGGATCGGGCTTGCCGGCATGCCGCTGTTGATTCCGCCCGTTACCCCAGCGTAGTAGCGCCCGACGCGGGAGAGCGCCTCGCGCAGCGGCGTCGAGCCATGCGAGCCTTGCTTGTAGAGCCACTGGTACCAGGTGTCCTTCTGACCGCCCGCGGCGTTGTCGAAGTCGTCGACCGCGAGGAACCGGTTGGTTAGGTCGCCCGACGGGTTGATGGTGATGAAACCCACCCGGAACGCGTCGGTGATGCCAACGAAGGCTCGCCCGATCGCCGTCTTCGCCATCTGCATGCGCGAGCGGTAGTACGCGTACCAGTTGGCGAAGTTAGTCATCTCCTCCTCGTAGCTGCAGACTGCGCTGGCGCAGTCTGTGCGTCCCGGATACTTAGTGAAGGTGGAGGGAATGGTGTTCGCCGGCGGGTCCTGGAACGGCACGATGCTCACCCGGTTGAAGTTACCGACGTTCCTCCTGCTGGGGCTGCCCGCTGGAACGAATTCCGAGCCCCCGGAAAAGTTGGTCGTGGTGAGGTCCACATCGCCCACCGTGACACCGCCCGAGAACGAAGTGACCGACACGTCCATCCCGGGCGAGGACTCGCTCGGCGTCACCCCGTTGAGCGTCGACCCGGTTCCTGCGGGCGCGGTGACAGTCACGTCGTTTCCGCTGCTGGTCGCGGTGTAGCCGCTCCCATCCGAGTTGATCCTTGCGGCCAACTGGGCCGCCATGTAGTTGTTCCGCTGCGTATTGCTGTTGCCGCAGCTCGAGCAGGTGATGCTCGACGAGATCAGGTTGGTGCCGCTGACCGAAAAGGTCGAGATCGAGTCGCCGTCGCTGGTACGGGTGATGGTTACGCTGGAAGTCGCCGAAGTGGTTGAAGTGACGTTGAAATTCACCTGAACGGTGTAGCCGTTGGGGTCGGCGCTATTCGTCCCCGTTGGGCTTGGACCATAGCGCACTGTGACGACGTTGGACGATACCGTCGCGTGATATTCCGGGCTCGAGGAAAACGAGTTGATCCGGTCGCGGATCGTGGCCGCTGCGGCGCTCGCACTGAAACCAGCCGCGAAGCTGATGTTGCCGCTGATGATGTTCACCCCGTTGACGAATATCGCGGTGATGGTGCCGCCTGCGCTGTCCTTTTGTGTGCTGCGCACTGTGATCGTCGCGGTCGCTACACTGCCCGGACTGCCGGTGCCTGAGTCCACGTTGCCGACGTACTTCGGGTACGTATAGCTTCCCTGGCGCTTGGCCTGGCAGTTGCCGAGGGTGCTGTCGGTGCAGAAGCGCACCGGTGCCGGGACTGTGAAGCTGCCGGTCGGCACGGTCGAAGCCGTGCAGTTCGTCATCGTCAGGTCGGTGCAGTACTCCGTGGTCAAGAGGCGGTAGTAGTACGGCGCGCCCACGCGAAACTTGATGCTGCCGCCGCTCGTCTTGCCGTATGGATAAGTGAAGTCGGGATAGCTGTAGGCGCTGTTGGTCTTGCAGACCGAGTTGTTGTTGACATCGGCGCCCTGTGAAGTGCACCAGACCCGGTCCGGATAGTTAGACACGAGGTTTGCCGTGGCGACGGTGGTGCCTGTATCGACCACCATGTCCCGAGTGTCGTTCTGGTAAGTGGTCACGCCTGCTGGGCTTACGCCATCGGTGGGCACCGCCGTCCAGCCCGTGGTGTAGGCCGAAGTCATCGAGGGCTTCGACGTGCCGTCGTAATTCACCGCTGGGAAGTAGCGGATCTCCGGGTTGTAGTACTGCGTGTTTATTTCGGGCGTCATCAGCGGCGTGTCGCCCGGCTCGCAATTGTCGAGCGCGGTGTTTATGCTGCCCGAGCTGTCGTCGCCGCTGTCGAAGCACAGCGCGTTGGAACCACCGAACCTGCGGCCGAGGTAATCCGGCGTGTACTGCTCTTCCATCGATCCGGAGTCGTCGAGGATCAGCATCACGTTCGGCTTCACGCTCGCGGCCGGCTGCGCCAGCGGCTCGTAGTGGATGTCGGTGAGCTGGGCATGCAGCGGGCCCGAAAACGCGATCGACGCCCAAACCGAGCACGCAAGGATGCGCTTGATGGTTGTTCTGGACTGGCTCATGGTCTGCTCCCCTCGCAGGCGGCTCAGTACACCACCGCCTGAACGTAGCTGACGCTGTTGCGTGGCCCGACGACGCGGACCGTGATGCGATAAAGCGCGTTGGTGGGCACCTGTATGGCGAACGTGCCGAACGAGGCGGCACCCTTGGTACCGGATGCGGTGCTGCCGGCACCGACGGTCTGCTTGACGCAGGTAATGCTCACCGGATCGCCGGTTTGTTTGCACAGCCGGTGAATCACGTAGCTCACGCTGTACCCCGACGGCGGCGCCGGAGAAGTCACGTTAATCGCGTTGTTCCAGTTGTAGTCCACCTTCAGGGGGTCGGGATCATTGCCGAGAAGATCGATGTTCTCGCCCCAGTTGGCGAAGTAGCCTTGTCCGCCGGTGATCGCCGGCTGGTCGTTGTACAGGGTGGTGGTCGGTGTCACGCCCGTCAGCCAATTGCGCCCAGCTTCGACACCGATGTCGGCAACGTGCATGGCGCTCTGCCTGAATGCCAGGTTCCCCGCGATGATCGTGCCGGTGTCCACGCCGCGCATGAGCGCGATGCCAGCGAGCGACATCGCGACGAGCACGATCAATGCGATGAACAGGACGACGCCCTGCTGGCCGCTTCGGAGCGCTGCGCTCATACAGGCCTCCAGATCATGTTGCGCAGCGGCACCGTCGTCTCGAATACCCGATACCTGTAGCAGCGGTCCTGGCTGGTGACGGTCGCGATGTCGACGGCGGGAAAGCTGCCTCCCGTCCACGTCGGCGCCGCAGTGGTCGCGTCGCAATTGGCGCCGGACGCCGGCTTCTCGTAGTTGCCGATGCGGGCGAGCATCCCAATGCGCACCGACAGCACCTGCAACCATTGATCGCCCGTTGCCGGCGTGACGTTGCTGTAGGCGTCCACGACGCCGTCGTTGGCCGTGGTTCCGCCGACGCTGCCGTCATCCTTGCCGTAGAGCGCGCGCATGTCGACGATGCCGTCGACCAGGTCGACGGTCGTGGGAGTTCCGGAAACAAACCAACCCTCGGTCAACCGCAGTTTGCCGTTGCCGATCTCGTATCTGTGCACGATGGGGTTGCCCAAGTTGAGAATAGAGTCGCCGTTCGCGTACGAGGTCGGGAACAATCCCCACCCGGAAGGATTCTGCGGCGCACTGACGCCCGGGTTGATCTGCAATTTCTGCGGCGCGGCCTGAACCTGCGTGATCTTGCCCAGCGTGCAGCCGCCGCCGTTTACCATCAATACGAGATCGTTCTCCTTGAAGCCGTCGACGCCGTCGACCGTGACCTCGGAGGACGATGAGTTGAACGCCGCGACCGTCGTGGGCAGCATGCGTTCCGCCTCGCTCGAATACATGATCGTGATCTGGTCGGGCGTGCTCGGCGTGCCCGAAACCGTGATCACCACCGGCGCGAGCATCAGGTTGGGCAGCGTGCCGCCGGCGATGTTGGACGAGTAATTGGGGTCGAAGTACCAATAGATGTTGCCGCAGCCGAGCGCTCCCGAGGTGTTCAATCCGTATCCCGACATGCGGGCATCCCGCTCGACCAGGTACAGCGCCGCTAGGCCGTTCGTTTGCGCGCCGCCCTCGCCGAGAGTCGAGCGGTTAAAGCGATCGTTGGTGAGGTACGCTTGAGTGATGATCAGGATGCCGATGAGGCCGATCATCACCGCGACCATGATCTCGACCAGGCTCATACCGCGTTGTCGCTGTTGCATAGCGAGCCTCATGCGCCGTTGATCTGCGCCACCGCCACGTGGTTGCTCACCCCGGTCTCGCCGGGTCTTTGCCAGCGCACGGTGACGGTGGCCTGCTGGCCTGCGATGGCGATCTCCGGTGCGTTCGCACCGGTCGCCTGCGGCAATAACGTCTGTACCCGCCCGATCCACGCACATGGCGGAGCCGCCGGACAGGAGGCTGGGCTGCCCGGGGAGGTTGCGTAGTTCGCCAGGTTGGCGCGGTCTACCCACATCGCGCCGATGATCTGATTGGCGAGGAAGCTCGCTTCCGAGCGGTACTTGGCGTCGATCGTGGCGCGCATGGCGGTGGCCTGCATGCTGACCATGGCGAGGATGCCGATGGAGAAAATCAGGATGCCGATCAGCGCTTCGAGGAGCATGATGCCTTGCTGCGTTCGCTGTGACCTGAGGTTCATGTTCGGCCTCAATTGCATTCGCGCGGGTCGACCGGCGGCGAGTTCAAGGGCACTTTCGGGTCGCACATCTTTACCTGCCCGCCGACGCTGACGAGGATCCGCAGGCAGCGCATCGTTCCGTTCACCGCATCCACGTGCTCGCAGGTCCCGTTGGTATTGGCGAAGTCGAGCACCGTGATTCCCGCGCCGACCACCCGGCCAAGCGCGTCGAACACTATGGTCGACCCTCCAGTGGTCGCGATTGTCACGTTGCTCGATCCCTCGCGTGCCGATTTTTTCTGGATGATCTGCGGCGCCGTCGTGTCCGAAGCCGCTGCATCGCAGGCGCCGCTCGGATTGGCCTGGCTCACCACCCAGTCGAGCGAGGAAGCGCTCAATGCGCAACCGCTGGTAAGGTTCGAAACCAGTTGAAACCGCACCGTGGTGTTGCGCCGTACCGCCTCCACGCGGGCGAGCGTAATGCCCGCAAGCGTCGTCTCGGCAGCGTTCCTTATCTGCGTGTTCTGAAGGAAGATGTTGAACGCCGGCAGACCGAGAACAAGAAGAATGGTGATGATCGCCAGCCCGATCATCAGCTCGATCAAGCTGAAGCCGCGTGGCGCGCGCCTTAGCACGAGTCGCCCTTCCTCGTAACCCAGCACGTTGTGGAGTTGTTCCAGCCCGCAAGGCCAGTGAAGGTCGAGGCCCTGGCATTGGACTCGTTGATCGCATAAACGAAGCCGCTCATGCTTCCGAATCCGGTCGCTGTGCACGTGAACGCAGTCGCGGTCACCGGGTTACAGGCGAAGGTGAAGTAGCGCGCTCCGGTTATCGTCTGATTGAAGCCGATGTAGGTCCGGTTGTCCGCGAAGAATTTCTCGGCTCGAATCCGCAGCTCCGACAGGCTGGAGGTGGCTTCGGTGATCTTGCCGCGCTGCATGTAGTCGGTGTACGCCGGCAGGGCGATCGCCGCGAGAATGCCGACCACGGCCACAACGATCATCAACTCCATCAGGCTGAATCCGAGACTGCGCCGACCTCCCATAGGTTTTCCCCTTTCTTCGTAGAGCCATGCTAAGGACGGCGCAGCGCCGGCGGCAACGTGCGGCGACCGGCGGCGAGAATCCGCCCGCGAACGGCGCTCGCGGCGCCGCGGGCCGTCAACTAGTTCACGAACCGGCCGCCCGGCAGGCGCATCGTATAATTACCGCTTGCCGCAAAGCGTCGCGGTGGATCGCTGGTGTAGCTCAGCTGGTAGAGCAACTGATTCGTAATCAGTAGGTCGCCCGTTCGAGTCGGGCCACCAGCACCAAGAGCTGGATTGATGGCCGCCACCATCCTGGTTGTCGATGACGACGAGAGCCTCAGACAGCTATTGGGGCTGCACTTGAGCGCAGCGGGCTACGCCGTGCTGTTGGCGGAGGATGCCATCGCGGCAGGGTATCTGGTGTTGCGCCAGCCACCGGACCTCATCATCTCCGACGTCAACATGCCGCACATGGACGGCTTCGAATTCGTGGCCGCCCTCAAGTCCGACAAGACCTTGCCCGAAATCCCGGTCATCTTTCTCACCTCGTTCGAGGAAGGCGACCACCGGGGCAAGCAGTTGGGCGCGGTGGGTTACCTCACCAAGCCCATTCGCGCTGACCGGCTGCTCGCCATGGTGGCGCAGCACGTACCCGGCGGTGCGCATCCCATCGGCTAGCTGCGCTTCAGGGGCAGCCGCGAAGCTCGCTGCCCTCCATCTGGCGCGCGATGTCCTTGAGCCGCGATTCGAGCGCCGCGTCGACACCCTTCACCTGGAGCCAGACTTTCGGCACTACGGTTTCGCGCGGGCCCACTTGCGCGCTGCGCACGCCCCGATCGCGCAGCATGTCGAGGCGCGCCTGCGCCGCTTCTTCGCTGCGGAATACGCCGAGCGACAGCGCCCAGCGGGACTCCCCTTCTTCCTGCACGATAAAGTAATCCACCGCCAAGGATTTCAGCTCCGCGGCCTTCTTCAGGGCCGCCTGCCTGCTGCCCTGCGGGGGGATGAACACCCACCAGCCGGCGGGTTCCTCGGTGCGTCGCTGTCCGAGCCGGTTTCCGAGGCCAAGCGGTTCCAGCGCTTTTTCCGCGCGCGCGGCTTCAGCAAGTGAAAAGCTGCCCCATTCCAGGCAGCCGGCAAGTACAGGGCCGGCGGGCGGCTGCTGCGACACCGCCGCCAGCTCAGGTGGCGGGGCGATCTTCAGCTTCTCGGGGTCGATTTGGCGCGCAAGGGGCACCGAATCCGCGGCGACCGAAGGCGCGTAGTAGCGCGCCCAGGCGAAGAAAGCGATGTTCGCCAGCACGAGGAGCATGAAAGCTAGCCTCATTTGACCGCAGTGCGTTCGTGCAGCGCGATATGAGCGAGACCGTCGAGCACTAGGTTCTCGACGTAGCGGCGCGGCATGGTCAACTGGTCGACGAGCGCGAGACCGGCGCCTCCCGACACGATGCACAGCGGGTTCAGCTCAAGGTCGCGGAACACTCGGTAAAGCCGCTCGACTGCTCCGGCCTGCGCGTGGCGGCACCCCGTCTCGATAGCGTCCGCGGTGTTGCGCGGGGCGTCGCGGTAATCGCCATCCTGTATCGGGAGCCGGCCGGTATGCTCGTGGAGGACGAAGCGCATGAGCTCTGCCCCTGGAAGAATCGCACCGCCCAGAAAAACGCCTTCGCCCGTAAGCATGTCGACGGTGGTGGCCGTTCCCGAGTTCACCACCAGGCAGGGGCCCGAATGCAGCGCCCGGGCAGCGATGAGCGCCGCCCAGCGGTCCGGCCCGAGCTGTTCAGGGCGCTCATAGCGGTTGCGGATTCCGAAACGCTCCTGCTCGGCGCGCAGCCACAGCGTGTCGGCGTCGAAAATGCTCGTCCAGTTGACGAGCAGATGGTGCGCACCTTCGCCCGCCACGTTGGAGATGATGATGCGCTCCGGATCGGCGTGGGTGACGGAGAACGGATTAACGTGGTCGCTGGAAGCCGCGAACTCGATCAACGACACGGTGGCGATGCTGGTCCATTCCTTTCCATCATGCCAGCCCCACTTCACGCGGGAGTTGCCGGCGTCGATGGCGAGGATCATGCCGCCCTCGCGGATATAACGCGGCCGCTGTGCACCGCGCGCTCGCCGCGGCGCGTAGCCAGCCGCAAGGCGCCGTCCGGGGCGAGTCCGCGTGCGATTCCGGATACGGAGCTGCCATCGGCCAGCCGCACGCGCAGCCGCTGGCCGGCGTGCGCGTGCAGCGATTCCCATTGCGGCCGCACGGCTTCAAAGCCGAGCGCCTCGAAGAGATCGACCGCCGCCATGAGAGCGCGCGCAATCGTCTCGATCACCGAGTTTCGCTGCGGCGAAACGAACTCATCGAGCGACGCGACTGCGCGGCGCAGCCGCGTTGCCAGGGCGTCCGCGCGATGGCAGTTGATCCCGACGCCGAATACCGCGAGCGTCTGCGCGCCCTCGGGTCGCGTCTCGACGAGAATGCCGCCCAGCTTCGCCGGACCTACGACGAGGTCGTTCGGCCATTTGAGCGCCGCCGGGCCTGCGCCGAGCGAGCGCAAGGCGCTTGCGACCGCCACCCCGGCGACGAGCGACAGCGCGGCGAGCTCGCGCGCGGGCCGCTGGATGCGCCGGGCGAGCGAGAATGTCACATCGGCGCCCGGCGTGCTGTGCCAGCGCCGCCCGCGCCGGCCGCGTCCTGCTGTCTGTTCCTCGGCGGCGAGCAGCACTGCCTGGGCGGACAGCGCTTCCCCTAGCAGAACGGCGTTGGTCGAGCCGCAGCGCTCGACTACCCGCACTGCCACCCCGGGGACGTCGATCAAAGCGGCGTCGAGCCGGTCCATGCCGCTAGTTTAGCCGGCAAAGGCGAAGCTCCGGCCGGGCTCGCGCTAGCCCGGCGGCTCGGGCCAGCCGCGCTGCCGCGGGCGCAGCGCTTCGGCGAGGGACGCCAGGCTCAGCACGCCTGCATCGTCAAAGCGCTTGCCGACGAGCTGGATGCCGATCGGCAGGCCTTCGGAGCTATAGCTCCAGTTGATGGAGGCCGCCGGCTGCTCGGACATGTTGTACGGCACAGTGAACGCGATATGTGGAAGCGCATTCCGCGGATCGTTGCCAGGCGCGGCGAGCCCTGCCTCGTACGGAAGAATCGGCGATGTCGGAGACAGGAGGAAATCGTAAGGCTCGGTGGCGGCGACTGCGGCCTCGCGCATCGCAATGATTCCGGCATAGGCCTGCATTACGTCGCGCCCGCTGAACTGCGCGGCGCGCCAGGTGCACCACTCGACGATGAAGGGCAGCACACGCTCGCGCTTCGCCGGCGCCAGCTGCATGAATTCGTTGTAGGAGCGCGCCTCGAAGAAGCGGCATACGCCCTCGAACATCTCCTCGGTAAGAAAGGAGCGGATCGACTCCACCGTGCAGCCGGAGCCGGCAAGCGCGGTGGCGCTGGACTCGGCCGTCGCACGCACCTCCGGATGAACCGGCAGGCCCACGCCCATGTCGGGCAGAAAGCCGATGCGCAGGCCCTTCGGCTCGATAGGCTTCACCGCCGAAAAATCGAGGCTTGGGGCGGTCGGCAGGCACATGAAGTCGCGCGCATCCGGGCGGGCGAGCACATTCATGAATAGGCAGGCGTCCGCAACGCTGCGGGTCATTGGACCGGCGACGCGTCCCATATAAGGGGGATACACCGGCACGCGGCCGAGCGAAGGCTTGAGCGCAAAGATGCCGCAATGCGTGGCGGGGAGCCGCAGCGAGCCGCCGATATCGGTACCTATATGAAGCGGTGCATAGCGCGCAACGGCGGCTGCCGCGGCGCCCGAGCTGGACCCGGACGTATTGCGGTCAAGCCGCCAGGGATTGCGCGTGATGCCGTGCAGGCTCGATAGTCCGGAGGAGAGCATGCCGTAGTCGGGCATGGTGGTCTTGCCGAGAATCACACCGCCCGCTTCGCGCACGCGTGCCGCCGGGGGCGCATCGGCCGGCTGCGCGGGCGCATTTTCATTCGCGCGCGTGCCGATGGGCGATGGATCGCCGCGCGTGTGGATGTTTTCCTTGATCGTCACCGGCACGCCGTCCAGCGTCGAGCGCGGTTTGCCGGCGCGCCAGCGCTTTTCCGAGGCGCTCGCCTGCTCGAGCGCGCCATCCCGGTCGATGCTGTACATTGCGTTGATGCGCGGTTCCCATGCATCGATGCGCGTGAAAAAATGCCGAACGACGTCCACGGGCGACAGCTCGCCCTGGGAATAGGCCGAAAGAAGCTCGTGTGCCGTGAATTTGTAAATATCGGTCACGCAGCTGCGACTATATACTCGCGCGCCATGATCAAGAAAATTCTGATTGCACTCGGACTTTTTTGCGTCGCGACGCTGGCGCACGCCACCCAAGACATCCGCTTCTGGCACGCGATGAGCGGCCCGCTCGGCGCGGAGCTCGACAAGCTCGTCGCGCGATTCAACGCTTCGCAGAAGGAATACCGCGTCGTTCCAGTGTTCCAGGGCACCTACGCCGAAGTGATCGCCTCCGCGATCGCGGCGCGTAAGAAGGGCAATGCACCGCACATCGTGCAGGTCTACGAGGTCGGCACGGCGGACATCATCCACAGCGGAGCGGCGCGCCCGCTCTGGCAGGTGATGCAGGAGTCCGGGCAGTCGCTCGAGGCGAAATACGTCCCCGCGGTTTCGGCCTACTTCTCCGACGCCAACGGCCGTTTGCTTGCGCTGCCGTTCAATACCGCCACGCCGGTCCTCTATTACAACCGCGATGCCTTCCGCAAGGCGAAGCTCGACCCGTCCAAGCCGCCCAAGACCTGGTACGAGATGCCGAAGACCCTGGGCGCCCTGGTCGAGGCGGGACAGGCGTGCGCGCTCACTACGGCCTGGCCGTCGTGGGTGCTGCTCGAGAACATGAGCGCGTGGCACAACCAGGAGTTCGCGACCCACAACAACGGCATGGGCGGCGGCAACGCGCGCCTGTCCTTCAACACGCGGCTGATGGTGCGCTGGATTTCCATGCTGTCTTCCTGGCAGAAGTCCGGCTACTTCACGTACGCGGGCCGCGAGAACCAGGCCGAAGCGCGATTCGCTTCGGGCGAGTGCGCGATCCTTACTTCGTCTTCGGCGAGCTATGCCGAGTTGCGCCGGGGCGCGAAATTCGACTTTGGCGTGGCGCAGCTGCCCTACTACGACGATTTCCAGGGCGCGCCGCAGAACACGCTGATCGGCGGCGCCGGCCTGTGGGTGCTCGCCGGCAAGCCGGCTGCGGAATACAAGGGCGCCGCACGCTTCCTCGCCTATCTGTCGAAGCCGGATGTGCAGGCCGAATGGCACCAGCACACCGGTTACGTGCCGATCACCACCGCCGCCTACGAGCTTACGCGCAAGCAGGGTTACTACAAGTCGAACCCGGGACAGGAGATCGCGGTGCGCCAGCTGCTGCTCAAGAATCCCACCAAGGACTCCAAGGGCGTTCGCCTGGTCGAGCACCGGCGCATCCGCGGAATCATCGACGAAGAGCTCGAGACCGTCTGGCGCGGCACCAAGACGCCGCTCGAGGCGCTCAACGCGGCGGTGAAGCGCGGCAATCTGGTCCTCGACAAGGTCAAGGTCGCGAAAGCGCCTGCGCGGTAGGCGCAAGCAACCGCGGATATCCGCAAAAAAAGGGCCGTCGATGGGCGGCCCTTTCGTTTTTCGGCGGCGCTAGCTCTTCAGGCACTCGCTCATGAATTTCTTGCGCTCGTCGCCCTTCAGCTTCTTGTCGGACGCCTGCTTGTTGCACCCGCGCATGCGCTCCTGCTGCGCGGTCATTTTCTCGCTCTTCTTGCCCACATCGCCGCGCAGGCAGGAACTCACGAATTTCTTGCGCGAGTCGCCTTCGAGCTTCTTCGCGCCCGCCTGCTCGTTGCAGGCCCTCATTCGTTCCTGCTGTTTCTTCTGCGCTGCGGTCGGCGTTTTCTTGGGGGTTTCGTTCTTGTCCTGCGACAGCGCGAGCGGCGATAGGGCAAACATCAGGCACACAGCCAGGGCGAGGCCTCTCATCGGTTTGTCCTCGGGTTAACGGTTTTCAAGCAGGCGTTCAATCGCCGCGACGAGCTTCGGATCGTCGGGCGTAGTGCGCGTTTCAAAGCTCTGCACCTTGGTGCCGGTGTGATCGACCAGGTACTTGTGGAAATTCCAGCGCGGGGCCGTTCCGGCGGTTCTCGCCAGCTCCGCGTAGAAAGGATGCGCTGCTTTTCCCGCGACCGTGATCTTCGCGAACATCGGAAAGTCCACGGCGTACTGGTTCATGCAGAATGCCGCGATCTCGCGGTTCGAGCCGGGCTCCTGGCCGCCGAAGTCGTTGGACGGGAATCCGAGCACGACCAGGCCCCGGGCCTTGTATTTGCGGTAGAGGGCTTCCAGGCCCTCGTATTGCGGCGTATAGCCGCACTGGCTCGCAGTATTCACAACGAGCAGCACTTTGCCCGCGTATTCGCACAGCGACTGCGGCTGCTCGACGATGCTGTCCACCCTGCGATCAAGCAGGGGTGGACAGCCAGCCGCTGCCGAGGTGCTCATGAGGAAGAGCGCGCCGATCAGGAAAAAGCGCACTGGCGAAGAATACTCCAGTTAATACGGCAGGGGCACGCTCGGCTTGAGCGGTTGCAGCGCGGCCCGGAAATCGCGCTTGATGCGCTCGAGCGCGGCGGCGTCGTCGGCTTCGAAGCGGATGACGATTACCGGGGTGGTATTGGAAGCGCGCGCAAGACCGAAGCCGTCGGCGTACTCGACCCGCACACCGTCGATCGTGATCACCCGCTGGGCGCCCGGGAAGGGCCTGGTGGCCTGGAGCTTCTCCACGAGCGCGTGAGGCTCGCCTTCCTCCAACGCCCAGTGGAGCTCGGGCGTCGACGGGGCGTTGGGCAGATCCTTCAAGGCGCGGTTGGCGTCCTTCTCCTTCGACAGGACTTCGAGCAGGCGCGCGCCGCCATAAAGCGCGTCGTCGAACCCGTACCAGCGCTCCTTGAAGAACGTGTGGCCCGACATCTCGCCGGCAAGCAGGGCCCCGGTCTCCTTCAGCTTCGCCTTGATGAGCGAGTGACCGGTCTTCCAGATGAGCGGCTTTCCGCCGTAGCGCTCGATCCACGGCGCCAGCAGCCGCGTGCTTTTCACGTCGTAGATGATTTCCGCGCCCGGGTTGCGCGAGAGCACGTCCTTCGCGAGCAGCATCAGCTGGCGGTCGGGGAAGATCACCTCGCCGTCTTTGGTGACTACGCCGAGCCGGTCGCCGTCGCCGTCGAAGGCAAGTCCCAGCTCGCAGGAGGAGGCGCCGAGCGTTCTCACCAGCTCCTTCAAGTTTTCGGGTTGCGCCGGATCGGGATGATGGTTGGGGAAGTTGCCGTCTACGTCGCAATAGAGCTCCGTCACCTTGCAGCCAAGCCGGCGGTAGAGCTTGGGCGCGAGCATCCCGGCGACGCCGTTGCCGCAGTCGACCGCAATGTCGAACGCCCGCGCGAGTTTCACGTCGCCCGCGACGCGCTCGATGTACGCGTCGATCACGTTCTCGGATTTCTTCTTCCCCGCGCCGGAGGAGAGCTGTCCCTTCTCGATCCTCTTTCTCAGCTCCTGGATCTCTTCGCCGTAAAGCGTGGTGCCGCCCACCACCATCTTGATTCCGTTGTACTGCGGCGGATTGTGGCTGCCGCTCACCGCCACGCAGCTGGCGCAGCCCAGGTGGTGCGCGGCGAAATAGGCGAGCGGCGTGGGCGCCATGCCGATGTCGATTACGTCGGCGCCGGCGGCGAGCAGCCCTTCGGCGAGCGCGCCGGAGAGCTCGGGTCCCGAAAGCCGGCCGTCGCGGCACACGGCGAAGACGGGCGCGCCGCGCTCCCGGCCGAGCGAGCCGAGCGCGCGGCCGACTTCTCGCACGATCGCCGGCGTGAGCGTGCGGCCGACCACGCCGCGGATGTCGTAAGTTCGGAATATTTCTGCGGGAACGTTCACGTGGTCAGGAATTGAAAGAGGCGGCGGGGCAGCCAGCCGTGATCGCCGGGAAAGGGTCCGGCGACAAACCCCGCATGTCCGCCAGTGCGAGGAAATTCTAGCACCACGCATGGCGCGGCCTTTTGCGCGGCCGCGAGGAGCGCCTGCTCCGGTAGGAACGGGTCGTTGCGCGCGTTGAGGAGGAGCGTGGGCACGCGGATGTACTGGAGATATGAGCCGCTCGACGAGCTTGTCCAGTAATGGTCCGTGTCGCGAAAGCCGTGCAGCGGCGCGGTGACGCAGCCGTCGAACTCGCGGAAGCTGCGCGCGGCGCGAACCTTGGCGGCGTCGTAGATGCCCGGAAACGCCTCGAGCTTGGCGAGCGACTTGGGCTTGAGGGTGGAAAGGAAATGCCGCGTATACACAAGCCGGTTCAGGCCGCGGTCCAGGGCATTGCCTGCTGCGCTGAGATCGATCGGCGCCGAAACCGCGGCAGCGCGGCGCACGAGGGCGAGCGCATCGGCGCCGCGCTCGCCAAGCCACTTAAGAACCGCGTTACCGCCGAGCGAGAAGCCGATGACATGAAGCGTTGCACCGAGCCTCCTTAGCACCCAGTCGATTTCTTCGCTGTCGCCGGAGTGATAAGCGCGCGGCTTGCGATTCAGCTCGCCCGAGCAGCCGCGAAAGTGGGGAATCGCGAGGTGCCACCCGTGCTGCAGCGCGTGCGCGGCGATGCTGCGGGCGTAATGGCTCTCCGAGCCTCCCTCCAGGCCGTGGAAGAGCACGAGCCGCTGCCCGGCGCCCGGGTCGCCGCAGAAGTCCACGTCGATGAAATCGCCGTCGGGGGTGTCCCAGCGTTCGCGACGCAACGCAACGCGCGGCGGCGCGAAAAGCGACGGCACGATGGTCTGCAGGTGCCCGCCGGGCAGCCACCACGGCGAGCTAAATGGCGTCAGATCAGCAGTTCCATCACCTCGCGCATTCGTTCCGGAAACGTCCCGGAAATGTTGATCTGCCCCCATTTTGATCAATGCAGAAACCTGGGAGGGCCGTCCTGCGGCGCGGACTCGGTCTGCGCCGGTGCCGGCGAGGCATGGTGCACGATCATGCGCCAGCCGGCGGCGGTGCGCAGGTAGACATTGGTCGCGACGATGGGGATCTGCGAGCGCGCCTCGGCCTCCACGGTGAAATTCTCGTGCACGCTGTGCACCGCGATCATCATTCCGGTGACCGCGACCTGCTGCGTGATCTGCACCCGGGGGCCTGCGCCCGTGGCGAAGATCTTGGCCCAGCTCTCGCGCACCTGGTCCTGGCCCGAAAGCCGCGGCCCGGTCGGGTGCACGCAGATGACCTCCTCGTCTTCGGCCCAGACCGCCATCATGCCTTCCAGATCGGCGCGCTCCAGCGCTTCATAGAAGGCGTTCTCCGCGTCCTGCGCGGTGGGAAAGATCTTGCTGGTCACGCGCCTAGATTCTGTATTTCTTTGAGCACGGTTTCCACTGTCATTTCTCGCATGCAGCGGAAGTGGCCGAGAGGGCAGACGCGCTCGAAGCAGGGGCTGCACTCGAGCCTAAGCCAGAGCACGCGGGCCGCGGGCGAGAGGGGCGGCGTGTGCAAGGGGCTCGACGAGCCGAAAAGCGCGACCTGCGGCCGCCCGAGCGCGGCGGCGACGTGCATCAGCCCGGAGTCGTTCGATACGACGAGCGCCGCGCCGGCAAGGAGATCGATCGCCTCATCGAGCGTGGTCTTGCCCACGAGATTCGCCCCGCGCACGCCTTTGGCGGCCTCGTCGTCGCTCGCCGAGCCGAGAATGACCGCTTCCTGCGGCAGCCTGTCGCTCAAATCCCGGAAGTACGGCCAGCGCTTTGCCGGCCCGTATTCCGCCCCGGGACACAAGGCGACATAGCGCGCCGGCAGGCCGAAGCGCCGCCTTGCCGCTTCGATTTCGTGCGGCGCCGCGCGCAGCCTCGGGGCGGGCAAGGGCTCCTTCACCGCCTTGCCGGGAGGCTCTGAGAGCCGCGCATAGTGCAGCGGCATCGCGGCGTCGTCCTTGCGGTAGAGGAGGTTGAGAAGCCCGTACCTCGATTCACCGACATAGCCGCTTCTCAGCGGGATATCGGCGAAGAAAGGTACCAGCGCCGCCTTCCAGGCGTTGGGAAGCACGATGGCCTGCCGGTAGCCGCGGCTTCTGAGGCCGCGTCCGAGCCTCCAGCGCTCACGCAGCTGCAGCGCGCCGTGGCGAAACGGCACCACGAGCACGTCGCCCACCTCGGGCATGCGACGCACCACCGGCGCGACCCATTCGGGCGCGAGCACGTCGAGCTGCAGATCCGGGATTTTCTCGTGTAGCCGCCCGAGCAGCGGCTGCGCCGTCAGCGCGTCGCCGATCCAGTTCGGGGCGACGACGAGGATGCGCGGCAATCAGTGCCTGCTTTAAGGGTCAATGCCCCTGCAGCTAAGGGTCAATGTCCCTTAACCGGCGCTCCCTTGTACACGTACCGCGTGCCGCAGTACGGGCAGCGCGACTCGCCTTCCTTGGCGACGTCGAGGAACACGCGCGGATGGCGCGCCCACAGCGGCGCGTCCGGCATCGGGCAATGCAGCGGCAGGTCCTTCTCGGTGACTTCTAGTTCTTTACTGGCGTCAGCCATGTCCGTCGCTTCTTGTCCTTGCCGGTGACCACATTGAAGAACGCCTTCTGGATTGCCTTGGTCACAGGGCCGGCTTTGCCCTCGCCGATGACACGGCCGTCGAGCTCGCGGATCGGCGTCACCTCCGCCGCGGTGCCGGTGAAGAAGCACTCGTCGGCGATATAGATGTCGTCGCGGGTCAGGCGCTTGGAGATCACCGGATACCCGAGCTCGGCGGCGAGCTCGATCACCGAGGCGCGCGTGATGCCGGTGAGCGCGGAGGTGAGCTCGGGCTCGTAGAGCCTGCCGTCCTTGACGATGAAGACGTTTTCGCCCGCGCCCTCGGCGACGTAGCCCTCGACATCGAGCAGCAGCCCCTCGTCGTAGCCGTGCTGCGTGGCCTCCAGCGTGGCGAGGACCGAGTTCGGATAGGTTCCGGACATTTTGGCGCGCGCCATCGTGACGTTCACATGGTGGCGCGCGTACGACGAGGTCTTGACGCGGATGCCCTTCTCGAGTGCCTCGGGGCCGAGATAGGCCCCCCATGGCCAGGCGGCGATCGCCACATGGACCTTGGCGCCCACGGGGGATACGCCCATCTTCTCGGAGCCGTAGAACGCGATCGGCCGCACGTAGCAGGCCTCGTGCTCGTTGGCGCGCACCACCTCGAGCTGCGCCTGCATCAGGCGTTCCCGCGTGTAGGGGAGCTTCATCATGTAGATGTGCGCCGACGAAAAGAGCCGGTCGGTGTGCTCTTTCAGGCGGAAGATCGCAGTGCCGATCGCTGTCTTATACGCCCGCACGCCCTCGAACACCGCCAGCCCGTAGTGCAGCGAGTGCGTCAGCACGTGCGTGGTCGCCGAGCGCCATTCCACCAGCTTGCCGTCGTACCAGATCCAGCCGTCGCGGTCCGCCATCGACAGTGGCGCGCGCTGCGCGCCTGCCGCGTTCTTGGTTCTTGCCATCCAAGGACCTCCCTAAGCGAGCCGCTATTCTAACCACGCCCGAGAGATTATGATTCAACGATTAACAAATGGGTTAATGCTTGGACCCGCTCGACAAGCTGTTCGAAGCGCTCGCCTCGCGCCCGCGGCGCGAGATTCTCGGCTTCCTTTCCGAGACGCCGCTCACCACCAGCGAGCTCGCGGCACGCTTCGCGGTCAGCGCGCCGTCGATTTCGCGGCACCTCTCGGTGCTGGAAAACGCCGGCCTGGTGACCGCCGAACGCGACGGCCGGCGGGTGCTCTACCGCCTGAACCACGACTACCTGGTCGAGATGCTGGCGCGCTTCAGCGGCGAGATCGCCGCCGTTCCCGCGCGCCAGCGCGTGCCGCGCGAACCGATCTAGCGGGCATCGGAATTGCTGCGGGGGAGAGTTACGACTGGAGTCCACCGATGCGAAACATCCTGAACGGCGCGGGCGGCGCAATGCGCGACATCGAGCCCAAGGCCATCCGGCCATGGCGCTTCGCGAATCTGGCGCGCGGCCTATCGACTGTCGTCGGGCGGCCGGCCGCCTTTGCCGTCGCCGCCTTGGCGGTGCTCTTCTGGGCGGCGAGCGGCCCTTTCTTCGGATTCAGCGACACGTGGCAGCTGGTGATCAACACCTCGACCACCATCGTCACCTTCCTCATGGTGTTCGTCATCCAGAACACCCAGAACCGGGACACCGCGGCGATCCAGATCAAGCTGGACGAGCTGATCCGCGCCACGCAGGGCGCGCACAACGCCATTCTCGACCTCGAGCAGCTCGACGACGAGCAGCTCAGGCGCTATCTGCAGCGCTACGAGGAGCTCGCCGCGGCGGCGCGCAGCCGCCTGGCGACGGGACGGCTCGATACCGGCTCCCCGGAGGTCAAGCCGCAAACAGCCCGCGGGTGAGGGCCTTCACGGCCTGCACGTGGGTCGCAACCTCGCCGGGCGGCACGCGCGCGTACTGCGCGCCGTTCAGGCGCAGCGCATGCTGTCGCCGGCGGAACTCGCGGTAGGCGTTGCGCGCGTTTTCGGCCAGCGCCTTGTCGATCAGGCCGTGTTCGGCCGCCATCCGCAGAAGCGCGATGTTGCCGAGGTTGCCCGTCAGGTCGGGATGCCGGTGCGCGTACGCGAGAACGAGGAACTGCACCGCGAACTCGACGTCGATCATGCCGCCGCGGTCGTGCTTCAGGTCGAACAGCCCCGAGCGATTCGGGTGCGCGGCGTGCAGCTTCTCGCGCATCGCGCGGATTTCGGTTCTGAGCAATTGCGGGTCTCTCTCACGGCGAAGGATTTTTTCACGTATGGCCTCGAACGCCTGGCCAACCCGCTTGTCGCCGGCGCAATAGCGCGCGCGCGTCAGCGCCTGGTGCTCCCACACCCAGGCGCTTTCCTCCTGGTAGCGCTCGAACGCCGCGAGCGACGACACCATCAGACCCGCGCTGCCGCTCGGGCGCAGCTGCAGGTCGGTCTCGAAAAGCACGCCGGCAGAAGTGCGCGTGGTGATCCAGCTCTGCAGCCGCAGGACGAGGCGCGCATAGGCTTCGGGCGCGCGCTCGTCCTCGTCGTCGTAGAGGAACACGACGTCGAGATCCGAGGCATAGCCGAGCTCCTTGCCGCCGAGCTTGCCGTAGGCAATGACGGCGAAGCGCGGCGGGCCCTCGGTGTGTCGCCCGGGCAGCTCGGCCCAGACCAGCCCGATCGTCACTTCCAGCATGAGGTCGGCGAGCGCCGAGAGGTGATCGGCCAGCCGCTCCACGGTGAGCAAGCCCGCGAGGTCCTGCGCGAGCAGGCGGAAAACCTGCGCCTGGTGCATTTCGCGCAGCAGGTTCATCCGCCGCTCGGTGTCGCCGGCGTGCGCCTCGAGCTGCGCGCGCAGGCTGCGGTGGAACGCTTCGAGATCCGGCGGGGCGTAGAGCACGCGGTCGTCGAGCAGCTCGTCGAGCAGCAGCGGGTGCCGGGTGATGAACTCGGCCGCCCAGCTCGAGGCGCCGATGATGCGCGCCACGCGCTCGAGCGCTTCGGGATGCTCGGCGAGCAGCGCGAGGTAGGCGGCGCGGCTCGCGATTGCTTCCACCAGGCTCAGGCCGCGCGCGAGCGTCGCCTCCGGATCGGGCGTCGCCGCGGCTGCGCGCGCGAGCGCCGGCACCAGCGCGTCGAGGCGCCGGCGCGAAGCGTCCGGAAGCGCCGCATAGCGCTGGCTTGCGCGCAGTGCCGCGAGCCGTGGATGCTCCGGCCATGCCTCGCTTTCCTGTCTCGCCCCGGCGAACACCGATTCGAAGTGGCGCGACACCGCGGCGCGCTGCGCTTCGAGGGCGGTGCTGAAGTCCCGCCAGTCGGCGAAGCCGCACAGGCGTGCGAGGAGGCTTTGCTCCTCCGGTTCCTGGGGCAGATCGTGGCGCTGCGCGTCGTCGAGGTACTGCAGGCGATGCTCGACGCGCCGCAGGAACACATACGCCTGCGAAAGCTCGGCTGCGGCGCTCTCCGGCAAGAGCCGCTTGGCCGACAGATTCTGCAGGACTTCGAGCGTGGGGCGCACGGTGAGCTCGGGGTCGCGCCCGCCGCGCACCAGCTGGAGCGCCTGCGCCACGAACTCGATCTCGCGAATGCCTCCGGGGCCCAGCTTCACGTGGCCGGCGAGCTCGCGGCGCGCGACATCGCGGCGCACCTCGCCGTGCAGCTGGCGCATCGCGTCGAGGGTGGCGAAGTCGAGGTACTTCCGGAACACGAACGGCCGCGCCACCTTCGCCACTTCGGACTGCAGCGAACCGGTGAGGGCGCGCGCCTTGATCCAGGCGTAGCGCTCCCATTCGCGCCCCTGCGTGATGAAGTAGGTCTCCAGGAAATCGAAGCTGCACGCGAGCGGTCCGGAATCGCCGTAGGGCCGCAGACGCATGTCGACGCGGAATACGAAGCCGTCCTCGGTCACGTCGGCGAGCAGGCGAATCAGCCTGCGGCCGGCGCGCTCGTAGCGCTCCTGGTCTTCCATGCCGCCCGGGTGCACGAAGATGAGATCGATGTCGGAGGAAACGTTGAGCTCGCGCCCGCCGAGCTTGCCCATGCCGACGACGATCAGCTCTTTCTCGTCGAGCGCGGCGCCGATCGCAACCTCCGCGAGGTCGCTCATCGTGCCGCACACCTCGCCGAGATCGGCAAGCTCGCACAGGTCGCGCGCCATCACCCGAAGGAGCACGCGTTGGCGCAGCCGGCGCAGCCGGCGCGCGAGCGCGGCTTCGTCGTCGCGCTCCGCTCCGGCCAGCGCGGCAGTCATTTCGTCGCGCGTAAAGGGCGTCGGCGCGGCGATTTCGTCGGCCAGTTCCGGCCGCGCGGCGAGCAGCCGCCGGGCGTAGCGCGAATCGCTGACTTTGCTAATGGGATCCGGCATTTAAGCTTAAAATGAGCGTCTCGTCGGCGCTGTGAACCTCAATTCCATCATGAAGCGGGTCGGGCGAGCGCTTGAGTTTCTCGCCTGGGCGGTGTTTTTCGCGTTTGCCGCGCTGGTGCTCGCGCTGCGTTTCTGGCTGCTGCCGGACGTCGAGCGCTACCGCGACCAGATCGCGGCGGCCGTGACGCGCACCGTCGGCAAGCCGGTGCGCATCGGCCGCATCGAGGCGGGCTGGCTGGGCCTGAACCCCCGCCTCAGCCTTTCCGACGTGCGCATCTACGATCACGAAGGCCGCGAGGCGCTGGTGCTGCCTTCGGTCGAGAACGTGCTCTCCTGGCGCTCCGTGTTGCGCGGCGAGCCGAAGCTGCATTCGCTGGTGATCGAAGGCCTGCGCCTGCAGATGCGCCGCGACCGCGACGGCGTGCTGTACGTGGCCGGCAGGAAGCTCTCGGGCGAGGGCGGTTTCACCGACTGGGCGCTGGCGCAGGACGAAATCGAGGTGCGCGACGCGGAAATCGAATGGCACGATGAAAAGCGCGGGGCGCCTCCGCTCGCGCTGTCCGGCGTGAACCTGAGAATGCGCAACTCCGGCAACGAGCACGCGATCGGCTTGACGGCGCGGCCGAGCGCCGAGCTGGGCTCGAGCGTCGAGCTGCGCGCGCTGCTCGGCGGACGGACCGTCGCGGATCTGGCGGCATGGAGCGGAAGGTTGTACGCCGAGTTCGGCTACACCGACCTCGCGGCCTGGCGCGCATGGATCGACTATCCCTGGGACGTCAAGCAGGGCCAGGGCGCGCTGCGCCTGTGGCTCACCCTCGAGAGCGGCGAGGTAAAGCAGGCCACGGCGGACCTCGCGCTCGCTCGGGTGTCGGCGTCCCTGGGAGCCGAGCTCGCCCAGTTGCAGCTCGCCTCGGTGCAGGGCCGCTTGAAGGGGCGCGTGCTGCGTGATGGCTACGAGCTCACCGGGCGCGGGCTTGCCATGCGGGCGCAGGACGGCCCCGCCGCGGCGCCGACCGATTTCCAGCTCAGCTGGAAGCCGGGCGCCGGCGCCGCGGAGCCTCGGGGATCGCTGGCGGCGAGCTTGATCGAGCTCGAACCGCTTGCCCACCTGGGCGCGTCGCTGCCGCTCCTCGAGGAGGCGCGGAAGCTGCTCGCGACCGTCGCGCCGCGCGGGCGGCTCGCCGACGCGAAGCTCGAATGGAGCGGTCCCCCGGAGGCGCCGCGGCGCTTCATCGCGCGCGCAAGCTTCACGGATCTCGCCGTCGATCCCTGGAAAGCGGTGCCCGGCTTCACCGGCGTGAGCGGCAGCTTCGAGGCGAACGAGCTGGGCGGACGGGTGCAGCTCGTTTCGCGCAATGGCGAGTTGCGGATGCCGCACGTCTTTCCCGATGCGCGGATCGCCTTCGACGTGCTCAACGGCTCCGTGGACTGGGAGCGCCACGGCGAGCGCGTCGTCGCGCTGCGCTCTCAGTCGCTCAACTTCGCGAACGCGGACCTGAGCGGCAACGTGCATGGCTCTTATACGTACACCGGCGACGGTCCCGGGACGGTCGATCTCTGGGCGCAGGTCAACCGCGCCGACGCGCGCCATGTCGCCAAGTACCTGCCGCATGCCGCCTTCTTGGGCGGGCAGGAGACGCGCGACTGGCTGGTGCGCGCCATCGTGGCCGGGCACTCGAGCGATGCGCGGCTTCGCCTGCGCGGCGACCTGCGCGAGTTCCCTTTCAAAGACCCGCTGCGCGGGCAATTCAACGTGACCGCACGCATCGAAAAGGGCGTGCTCGATTACGCGGCGGGCTGGCCGAGAATCGAGGCCATCGAGGGCGAGCTCGCTTTCGAGCGCAGCCGCATGCAGATCATGGGGCGAAGCGGCGTGGTCGGCGGCGCAGCGCTGTCGAACGTGCGCGTCGGCATCGCGAATCTGGGCGAGCCTGATCCGCAGCTCACGGTAGACGGCGAAGCGGATGGCGCGACCGCGGACTTCCTGAAGTTCATCGCCACGAGCCCGGTGCGCGGCATGATCGACGGCGCTACCGATGCGATGCGCGCCAGCGGGCGCGGCCGCCTGCATCTAAAGCTCGCATTGCCGCTCAAGGAGCGCGAGAAGACGCAGGTCGCGGGCGACTACGAGCTGATCGGGAACGAAGTCGTCGTCGGCGAGGAGCTGCCGGCGATCGAGCGCGCTTCGGGAAGAGTGAGCTTTACCGAATCGACGCTCACCGTGCACGAGGTGCGCGGCCGGCTCTTCGGCGGTGCGCTCGCGCTTTCGGGGGGCACGCGCCCGGACAAGAGCATCGAAGTGCAGGCGAGGGGCGATGCGACGGTGGCCGCGATGCGGGCGTTGTTCGATCACCCGTGGCGCAGTTACCTTTCCGGCGGGGCGTCGTACGTCGCCACGGTCAATGTGGCGCAAGGGCGCATGCGCGTGAGCTTCGAGTCCTCGCTGCGCGGCGTGACAAGCACCCTGCCGGCGCCGCTCGCCAAGGAAGCAGGCGAGGCCCTGCCGCTGCGCGTAGCGGTGGCTCCGGCAGGGGACGGGGCGCGGCACCGGGTATCGGTGGAGCTCGGGCGCCTGCTCGCAGCGGAGATACTGCGCCGCCGCCAGGGCGAGGCGATGGTGGTGCAGCGCGCCGCGGTGTCGCTGACCCCCGCGCCCGAGCAGCCGCTGCGCCTTCCCCAGCGTCCCGGGACGTTCGTTTACGGGTCGTTGACCGCGCTCAACGTGGATAGCTGGCTGCCGTTGCTCTCGGACGGCGACGCCCCGGCCGACGTCACGTCCTTCGACGTGCGCATCGGCAAGCTCGATCTCTACGGCAGGCGGCTCAATGAGATTGCCTTGCGCGCGGGCATCGATGCGGCGGGCTGGTCGGCGAGCGTCAATGCACAGGAGCTCGCCGGTGACCTCTCCTACCGCAGCGCCCAGGGCGGGCGGCTCCTCGCGCGCCTCACGCATTTCCGCATGCCCGGGGACTATCCCGGCGCCAAGCCGCGCGACGCCGCGCAGCCGAAGGATCTTCCGTCGGTGGATGCGGTGGTGGAGCGCTTCAGCTGGAGCGGAAAGGAGCTCGGCCGTGTCGAGCTCGCAGCTCAGCGCGTGGGCGAGGACTGGCGCGTCGAGAAGTTTGCCATCGTAAATCCCGATGCCACGATGACGGGCAGCGGCATGTGGCGCGGCGGCACGCCAACGCAAAGCAGCGTGCGCTTCGAGCTGCAGGCGAACGATCCCGGAGAGTTTCTCGGCCGCGTCGGCTATCCCGGGCTGGTCAAGGGCGGCAAGGCCCGCATGCAGGGATCGCTCGCCTGGAACGGCGAGCCGGCGGCGTTCAACTACCCGAGCTTGAGTGGCGAGCTCCAGCTGCAGGCGCAGGACGGCCAATTCCTGGAGATCGAGCCGGGCTTCGGCAAGCTGGTCTCGCTGATGAGCCTGCAGTCGCTGCCGCGGCGCATCACGCTCGACTTCCGCGACGTTTTCTCGAAGGGCTTCGAGTTCGAGCGGCTCGCCACGTCGGGCGGCATCGACGCCGGCGTGATGACGGTGAAGGACTTCCACATGCGCGGCGCGGGCGCGCAGGTCGAGATGACCGGCGAGGTGGACCTCGCGCGCGAGACGCAGAAGCTGCGCGTGCGGGTCGTGCCGAGCCTCGGCGACAGCGCCTCGACGGTCATCGCGCTCGTGAACCCGCTGCTCGCGATTCCCGCCGTCATCGCGCAGAAGATCCTGAAGGATCCACTCGGCCACATCTTCGCCTTCGACTACAGCGTCACCGGCAGCTGGACCGATCCGATCGTCGAGAAGCTCGGCGTCGAAGCGCGGCCGGTCGACGCGCCGCCGGGACAATAGCGCGATGGCCCGCACTACGGTAGCCGCGATCCAGATGGTCTCGGGCGCGGCGCTCGAGGCGAATCTCGCGGCCGCGGAGCGCCTGCTCGCCGCCGCGGCCGGTGCGGGAGCGCGCCTCGCCGCGCTGCCGGAGAACTTCTACCTCATTGGCCGTCACGAGACCGACAAGGTGAAGCTGCGCGAGCGCGACGGCAGCGGGCCGATACAGAACTTTCTTTCGGCCGCGGCGAGGAAACATCGCCTGTGGATCGTCGGCGGCACCGCGCCGATCGACTGCGGAAAGGAAGGCCGGATCTCGAGCGCCTGCCTGGTATTCGACGACGCGGGCGTGCGCGCGGCCCGCTACGACAAGATGCACCTCTTCCGCTTCGATGGCGGCGCCGACGAGCGCTACGACGAGGCGCGTACGCTCGAGCCCGGTACGCGCGCGCTGGCAGTAGCGAGCCCCTTCGGCCGGCTCGCGCTTTCGGTCTGCTACGACGTGCGCTTTCCGGAGCTCTACCGCGGGCTTGGCGAGTTCGATGCGCTGTTCGTGCCTTCCGCGTTCACCGTTCCGACCGGCCGGGCGCACTGGGAAACGCTGCTGCGCGCCCGCGCCATTGAAAACCAGGCCTATGTGATCGCGCCCGCGCAAGGCGGCGTGCACGATAGCGGCCGGCGCACTTATGGCCATACCATGGTGGTCGACCCCTGGGGCGAGGTGCTGGCAGTGCGCCCCGAGGGTGAAGGCGTGGTTCTGGCCGAGATCGATCAGGCCAGGATCGCCGAGGTGCGCTCTTCCCTGCCTGCGCTTGCCAACAGGAGACTGAATTGATTCTCGAGACGGCCACGAGCACGCTGCTCGCTCCCTACGACCTGGAAAGCCGCAGCCTCGAGCGGGTATTCGGCACGCTGCGCGCGCACAGGGTCGACTACGCCGATCTGTACTTCCAGTATTCGCGCTACGAGGGCTGGAACCTGGAAGAAGGCATCGTCAAGGCCGGCAGCTTCAATATCGAGCAGGGCGTCGGCGTGCGCGCGATCTCCGGCGACAAGACCGCGTTTGCGTATTCCGACGAGATCAGCTACGAGGCGCTCGAGGACGCGGCCAAGGCGACGCGCGCGATCGCTTCCGCGGGACAGACAAGGACAGTCAAATCCAACAAGGGCAGCTTGCCGGCGCCGCTGTATCGCGCGATCGACCCGGTCGCGTCGCTGCAGTCCGCCGAGAAGGTGGCGCTGCTCGAAAAGCTCGAGAAGAAGTGTCGCGCCCTCGATCCGCGGGTCACGCAGGTCATGGCAAGCCTCGGCGGCGAATACGAGGTGGTGCTCATTGCGCGCGCCGACGGCACGCTCGCGGCCGACGTGAGACCGCTGGTGCGCGTGTCGGTGCAGGTGATCGCCGAGGCCGGCAACCGGCGCGAGAGCGGTACCGCGGGCGGCGGCGGCAGAACCGACTACGCTTACTTCACCGAGGAGGTGCTCGAAGGCTATGCGCGTCAGGCGGTTTCGCAAGCGCTGGTGAACCTCGAGGCGCGCCCGGCGCCCGCCGGCACGATGACGGTGGTGCTCGGTCCGGGCTGGCCGGGCGTGCTGCTGCACGAGGCGGTCGGCCACGGTCTCGAGGGCGATTTCAACCGCAAGGGAAGCTCGGCTTTCTGCGGTCGCCTCGGGCAGCGCGTCGCCGCCCCCGGGGTCACGGTGGTCGACGACGGCACGCTCCCCGGGCGGCGCGGGTCGCTCACCGTGGACGACGAGGGCAACCCGACGCGGCGCAACGTGCTCATCGAGGACGGCGTGCTGCGCGGCTACATGCAGGACAGCTTGAACGCGCGCCTCATGAAGATGCCGATCACGGGCAACGCGCGCCGCGAATCTTTCGCGCACCTGACGCTTCCGCGCATGACCAACACCTACATGCTCGCCGGACCGCATGAGCCGCAGGAAATCATCGCCAGCGTCGGCCGGGGCCTGTACGCGACCAACTTCGGCGGCGGGCAGGTCGACATCACCAACGGCAAGTTCGTGTTTTCGACCGCCGAGGCCTACCTCATCGAGAACGGAAAAGTGACCGTTCCCGTTAAGGGCGCCACGCTCATCGGCAACGGCCCCGATGCGCTCACGCGCGTCACCATGATCGGCAACGACATGAAGCTCGATTCGGGCATCGGCGTGTGCGGCAAGGAAGGCCAGAGCGTTCCGGTGGGCGTCGGCCAGCCGACGCTGAAGATCGAGGGCCTCACGGTCGGCGGCACGGCGTGAGCCCCGAGGATCTCGCCGCGCGCATTGCGGACGGCGCGCTCGTCGGGCTGCCGCCCGACTATTCGACCCCCGCCATGGCGGTCGTTCGCAGCCTCATCATGCTGAAGAAGAGGAATCTCAGGTTGTTGGGCGTGCCGGTGCTCGGCCTCTCCGCGGATCTGCTCATAGGCGCAGGCTGCGTTGCCGAGATCGAGACCAGCGCCGTATCCCTCGACGAGGCGGGGCTCGCGCCGCGCTTCACCGAGGCGGCGCAGAAGGGCGAAATCAGGGTGCGCGACGCCACCTGCCCGGCGATCCACACCGGGTTGCAGGCGGCCGAGAAAGGCGTCCCCTTCATGCCGCTGCGCGGCGTTTTGGGTTCTGACCTGCTGAAAGAAAGAAAAGACTGGCGCGTCGTCGACAACCCCCTGAAATCAGGGACGGCCCCCATTTTGATCGTGCCGGCGATCTCGCCCGACGTCGCACTCTTTCATGCGCGCTGGGGGGACGAGGCCGGCAACGTGTGGGTCGGCCGCAGGCGCGAGCTCGCCACCCTCGCGCACGCCTCGAGGCAGTGCTTCGCAACGGTCGAGGAAATGCGTCCCGGAAACATGCTCGAAGACGAGCTGCTCGCTCCGGGCGTGATTTCCTCGACCTACATCACGGCCATTGCGCCGGCGCCGGGAGGCGCGTGGCCGCTCGGCGTCGCGGGTCTTTATCCCATCGACGACACGCACCTCGCGCGTTATGCGCGCGCCGCGAAGACCCGCGAGGGGTTCCAGCGTTACCTGGACGAGTTCGTTTGCACGCCAAGGAAGAGCTTCTCGCCTGCGTCGTCGCCCGCCTGATCGGCGGGGCGGCGCACGTCGCGGTGGGCGCGGCATCGCCGATCCCGGCCGCGGGCGCGTTGCTCCTCAGGCAAAGAAACCCGGGACTGCGGCTTTCATTCCTGCACCAGCGCAAGGGCAACCCGTTCACCGAAGGCTCGCGCGAGCTCTTCGACCTCGCGGGGCAGGGGCGCATCGATGTCTTCTTTCTCGGCGGCGCGCAGATCGACGGCGAGGCGAACGTGAACCTGGTGCGCGCCGGGGGCCGCCGCTTCCCCGGCTCGTTCGGCTCCGCCTTCATGTACTCCGTGGTGCCGAACGTCATCCTTTTCCGCGAGGAGCACTCGCCGCGCGTGCTCGTACCGAAGGTCGAATTCATCTCCGCGGCCGGCAATCCCGTGGCGCTGCTCACCGGAAGAGCGCTCTTCGCCTGGCAGAAGGAAAAGCGCCGCTTCCGCCTCGAGAGCGTGCACGACGGCGGCGATGTCCGGAGCGAAACCGGATTCGACTACGACGCGCCGCAGGCCGTGCAGCGCACGCCGCCGCCTTCCGACGAAGACCTGCGGCTGCTGCGCGGCCCGGTTGCGAAAGAAATGGCCGCGAATTACCCTGAATTCGCGCGCCGCGTATGGAAGCTCCAATGAGCGAGTTCGATCGCACTACCGAGGACGTCGGCAACATCGTGCTGCTCGAGCACGTAAACGTCACGCAGCCCGACCAGCGGCTCGCGACGCTGTTCTACGTGGTCGCGCTCGGCGGCACGCGCGATCCGTTCATCATGGTCGGCGTCGACAACATGTGGGTGAACTTCGGGCGCACGCAGGTGCACCTGCCGACCCGCGAGCCGCAGCTGCTGCGCGGCACGATCGGCCTGGTCGTGCCCGACCTCGCCGCGCTCAAGGGACGCTTTGAGAAAATTGCTTCTTCCCTGAAGGAAACGAAATTTTCCTGGAAGGAAGGCAGCGGCGCGATCGAGGCGACGTGTCCCTGGGGCAATCGCTTCCGCTGCCACGCGCCCGCAGCCGAGTTCGGCGCCGCCCAGCTCGCGCTCGCCTACGTCGAGCTCGAGGTGCCGGCGGGATCGAGCGAGGGCATAGCGCGCTTCTACCGCGACGTGCTCAAGGCGCCGGCGAGAGCGGCGCGGGGCCGCGCGCGTGTCTCGGTCGGCCGCGCGCAGGAGCTTCGCTTCGCCGAGAGCGGCGCGCAGCTTCCCGCCTACGACGGTCACCACGTCGCGGTGTACATCGCCGATTTTTCCGGTCCCTACGACTGGCTGCGCAGCCGCGGCCTCGTCACGATGGAGACCGGCGCGCACGAGTGGCGCTTCCAGAAGATCGTTGATCCCCAGAATGGCGAGCCGCTCTTCGAGATCGAGCACGAGGTGAGGAGCCTGCGCCATCCCCTCTACGCACGAGCGCTCGTCAACCGCAACCCCGCAATCACCAACGCCAACTATGCTCCAGGCCAGGAAAGTTTCCGCGGCATCTTCTGAAAAGCAGGAGCCGCTGCGCGAGGCGCTCGCGCGCTTCGAAGCAGCCGGCGAGCTGCTGCGCATCAAAGGCGCCGACTGCGAGCTCGAGATGGGGACGCTCGCCGAGATCGTCTACCGGCAGGAGAGCCCGCCGGCGATCCTGTTCGAGGACATTCCCGGCTACCCGGCCGGCTGGCGCGCCCTGTCCGGCGCTACGAACTCCGCCAGGCGCCTCGCCATCATTCTCGGGTTTGCGGCGCCCTCGCACCCTCTGGACGTGGTGCGCGCCTATCGCGACCGCATGAAGACGCACACGCCGATTCCACCCTGCACCGTGGCGGAAGGGCCGGTCTTGCAGAATATCTTGAAAGGCAATCAGGTAAACGTCCTCAAGTTTCCTGCCCCATTGCTTCACGAGCAGGACGGCGGGCGCTACCTCGGCACCGACGACCTCGTGATCATGCGCGACCCCGAGGAGAACTGGGTGAACTGCGGGACCTACCGCTCGATGGTGCAGGGCCGCGACCGCGTCAGCCTGTGGATGTCACCGGGCAAGCACGGACGCCAGATCCGGGAGAAGTATTTCAAGCAGGGGCAGCCCTGCCCGGTCCTCATCAGCTGCGGGCACGACCCGCTGCTGTTTCTCGCCGGAGGCAACGAGATCCGCTTCGGCGTCTCCGAGCTCGACTACGCGGCGGGCCACCGCGGCGCGCCCTACGAGGTGATCGAGAGCGAGCTCTACCACCTGCCCATTCCGGCGCACGCGGAGATTGTTCTCGAGGGCGTCATGCACCCGGGCGAGATGGCGCCGGAAGGCCCGTTCGGGGAGTTCACCGGCTACTACGCCGGCGGGCGCAGCGAGCAGCCGGTGGTGCGGGTCGAGCGCATCTACCACCGCGACGAGCCGATCCTCACCATCGCCTGCCCGATGGTGCCGCCTTCGGATTTCTCGTTCTCGAAGTGCGTCATGAAAGCCGGAATGATCTGGGACGAAGTCGAGCGCGCCGGGCTTTCAGGCGTGCGCGGCGTGTGGGTGCACGAGGTCGGCTGTGCGCGCATGTTCAACGTCATCTCGATCAAGCAGGCCTACGCCGGCCATGCGAAGCAGGCGGCGCTCCTCGCGGCGAGCTGCCAGTCGGGCTCCTATCTCGGGCGCTTCGTGGTCGTGGTCGACGAGGACATCGACCCCACCAACCTCGACGAGGTGGTCTGGGCGATGTGCACGCGCTGCGATCCGGCGGAGGACATCGACTTCATCCGGCGGCACTGGAGCGGCCCGCTCGATCCGCGCCTGGCGAAGGGCATCACGTGGAACTCCCGCGCCATCATCGACGCCTGCCGGCCGTTCGACATGCTGGGCGAGTTTCCGCCGGTAGTGCAGGCCTCCGCGGAGCTGCGGACCAAGGTGGCGGCAAAATTCGCCGCGCAGCTCAAGAAACGCTAGTGCAAAGCGCGTTCCTCGCGCTCGACAACGGCGCGTACCGCGCGAGCGCTCTCACGCGGGGCCCGTGGCACCCGGATCACCAGCACGCCGGGCCGCCGATCGCGCTCGCCGCGCGGGAAATCGAACGCGCTGCGGCCGCGCTCGGCATGACGCACATCGCGCGGCTCACCGCCAACCTTTACAGGCCGATTCCGATCGCCGAGCTTTCTATCGAGGTGCGCGAGGATTATGCCGGGCGCAACGCGGCGCACCTGTCCGCCTCGCTCAACGCCGGCGGCAAGGAACTCGCCCGCTTCACGGCGCTCGCCCAGCGCGAGGCCGGGATGGAGATTGCGTCCGTGATTCCCGGGCACCCGCTGCCGATGGCGCCCCGTCCCGTGCAAGAGTCCGCAGCGGCGACGTTTCCCTTTGATCCGGAGCTCATCGGCTACCAGGACCTCGTGGAATGCCGTATCGCCGAAGGCAAGTTCTTCAGGGGCCCAAGCGCCGTGTGGTTCCGCATGCGCTACCCGCTGGTTCTTGGCGAGGAGCCGAGCGCGCTCCAGCGCGTCGCGGTCGCGGCGGATTCGGGCAACGGCATCAGCGCGGTGCTCGATTTCCGACGCTACGTTTTCGTCAACTCGGACCTCACCATCAACCTGCTGCGCAGGCCGCAGGGCGAATGGATCTGCATCGACGCCCGCACTCTCGTGGGACCGGCGGGCGGCGGCATTGCCGAGGCGAGGATTTTCGACCCGCTGGGGCTCGCCGGCCGCTCGACGCAGAGCCTTTCGATCCGGCTTCGCGATTGATTACGCGGCGCGCGCGGGCGCTGGCAGGGCTCGCGTTTCGCTTTCCTGGCGCACGTCGTCGGCGAGAAAGCCGCCCGACTGGTGGCGCCAGAGCTTCTCGTAGTGTCCGCCGAGGCGCAGCAGCTCGCCGTGCGTGCCTTGCTCCACGACGCGGCCGCGCTCGAGAACGATCAGGCGGTCCATGCGCGCGATGGTGGACAGGCGGTGCGCGATCGCGATCACCGTCTTGCCCTCCATGAGGCCGAGGAGCTGCTCCTGGATGGCGAGCTCGACCTCGCTGTCGAGCGCCGAGGTGGCTTCGTCGAGAAACAGGATCGGTGCGTCCTTCAGGATCACGCGCGCGAGCGCGACGCGCTGGCGCTGCCCCCCGGAGAGCTTGACGCCGCGCTCGCCCACATGGGCGGCGTAGCCGGTGTTGCCCTTCCAGTCCTTCAGGCCCACGATGAACTCGTGCGCCTGCGCCTTGCGCGCGGCCGCAATCACCTCGTCGTCGCTCGCCGATGGCCGGCCGTAGCGGATGTTGGCGGCGATCGAGCGATGCAGGAGCGAGGTGTCCTGCGTCACCATGCCGATCGCCGCGCGCAGGCTCTCCTGCGTCACCCGCGCGATGTCCTGCCCGTCGATGCGGATCGCGCCGCGCTCGAGCTCATAGAAACGCAGCAGCAGGTTCACCAGCGTCGATTTCCCGGCGCCCGAGCGCCCGACGAGGCCGACGCGCTCGCCCGGCTCGATCAGGAGATTGAGGTTGTTCAAGACTGGCGGGGCATCCTTCCTGCCGTAGCCGAAGGTCACGTTCTCCAGGCGGATCTCGCCGCACGGGACTTCGAGCGGCCGCGCGCCCGGGCGGTCGAGGCTCGTGTGCGGAACCGCGATCGACTGCATGCCTTCCTGCACCACGCCGATGTTCTCGAAGATCGCGGTGACTTCCCAGCTCACCCAGCCCGCGGCGTTGGCCGTCTGCCAGGCGAGCGGCAGCGCGGTCGCCACCACGCCGGCGTTGACGGCGCCGATCGCCCAGAGCCAGATGCCGATCGCCGCGGTGCCGACGAGGAGCGCCGCGTTCATCGCCGTCAGGCAGAAGTGGAAGCGCGTGATCACCGCCATGTGCGCGCGCATCGCGCCCTGGTGCTCGTCGATCGATTCGCGCACGTAGGCGTCCTCGTCGGCGAGCCGCGCGAAGAGCTTCACCGTGAGGATGTTGGTGTAGCTGTCGACCACGCGCGCCATGACGAGCGAGCGCGCCGCCGAGCTCTCGCGCGCGAGCTCGCGCAGCCGCGGCACGAAATGGCGCAGGAAGAGGAGATAGCCCGCGAACCAGGCGAGCGTCGGCAGCACCAGGCGCCAGTCGGCGAGCGCCATGAGCGTCCCGGCGCTCGCGCCGTACACGAGGATGTACCAGACCGAGCGGATGCTCGCCATGGTGCTCTCGCGCAGCGCGTGCGCGGTCTGCATCACCCGGTTGGCGATGCGCCCGGCGAAATCGTTCTGGAAGAAGGGCCAGCCCTGGCGCACCACGTGCCAGTGGCTCTGCCAGCGGACGAGGCTGGTGGCGCCCGGGATCAGCGCGTTGTGCCGGATGGCGATGTCCGCGAGGATCGCGAGCGGCCGCACCACGAGCACCAGGGCCACCATGCCGGCGAGGATCGGCCAGTCGTGCGCGAGCGCCGCCTGCCGGTCCGCCGCCTCCATGAGCGACACCAGCCGCCCGATGAAAAGGGGAATCACCGTGTCGAGCAGCGCCACCACCAGGCTCGCCGCGAACATCGCCGCGTACCAGCCCTTCGTCTGCCTGACGAAGTGCCAGTAGAACCCGAGGAGCCCGGAGGGCGGCGATCCCGGCCCTGGAGTCGCCGTGCCCTGAATTCCCGACTGGAAAAGCTTCAAGAGTCTTTCAACCGCTGCGGCGCGAGGCCGCGCATTTCTAGTTCGTTTCGAAGATACCAGAGTTGCCTTCCCGGCGGGACGGCGTGCGTGGAATTCGCCACAGGGTCGTTGCGTTTACCCCTCATGGCCACGCGCGGGCCGCAGACCAACCGAGGAGGAACAATGCACGGCATCACGCAGCTGGAAATCGATCAGAGGGTTTTCGATCTCTATGACGAGTACTGCCATGGCCGCATCGACCGGCGCGAGTTCCTGGCGCGCTCGGCGGCCATCGGGGCGGCGGGCCTGGCGATGGCCCAGGCGCTCATGCCGCAGTACGCCCGCGCCCAGACGATC
>DASZOS010000074.1:0-44585 GCA_035550695.1 Burkholderiales bacterium
GAAGCAGGTGCCGCCTGCGGCGCTCGGGGAGGCTCTGCGCGGCTGGAAAGGCACGCTGGTGTCGCTGCAACGCAACCCGTCCGAGGCGGACATCTCCGCGATAAGTGCTGCTGCGCGCGCTCCGGTGCACAATCTGGCCGAACTGAACGACGATCTTTGCGAGATTCTCGCGTTGCTGGACGTGCTCGACGAGTACGTCACGGTAAGCAACACCAATGTCCATCTGCGGGCCGGCCTCGGCCGCAGTGCACGGGTGCTGATCCCTCAGCCGCCCGAATGGCGCTGGATGCATCGGCTGGGACGGTCCGAATGGTTTCCCGATTTCCCGGTGTACCGGGAGCCGGTGTCGCGCGGCTGGCGGGAGCCTCTGGCGCACCTGAGGGCCGATCTTTTTCCATGAATCAGTGCGAGGTCTACGCCGTCAAGTACGCGCACCACGCGCGGCGCGCGGCGGAGAACTTCATCGGCGGCGACCCGCACGACGGGCCGATGCCGCTCGATTACTTCGTCTGGCTGGTGCGCGCAGCCGGCCGAGAGCTTGTCGTGGACACCGGCTTCTCCGCCGCCGTGGCGGCGAAGCGCGGCCGCGAGCACCTGCGCTGCCCTGCCGAGGGATTGCGCCTTCTGGGAGTCGATGCCGCGAGCGTGCAGGACGTCGTCATCACGCACCTGCATTACGATCATGTCGGCAACTTCGAGCTCTTTCCTCGGGCGAAGCTGCATCTGCAGGACCTCGAAATGCGCTATGCGACGGGGCGCTACATGCGCCACGAATGCTTCCGCAGTGTCTATGAAGTGGAGGATGTAGCGGGCATGGTGCGGGGTGTCTACGAAGGCCGCGTGCAGTTCCACGACGGCGACGTCGAGCTCATGCCCGGCGTGTCGCTGCACCTGATCGGCGGGCACACCATGGGGTTGCAGGTGGTGCGCGTCGCCACTCGCCGCGGCGCGGTAGTGCTCGCCTCGGATGCGAGCCACTTGTACGCGAACATGGAGCAGACGCGACCGTTTCCGATCGTCTGGTCCGTCGCCGCCATGGTGGACGGCTACGCCCGGCTGCGCGATCTCGCCGCGTCCGCGGATCACATCATTCCCGGGCATGATCCGCTGGTGATGCAACGCTACCCGGCGCCAGCGAAGGAGCTCGAGGGCATCGCGGTCAGGCTCGACTGACACGCTCGGCTTGGCAAGCCCGATCACGCGGGATTATCATCGGCCTCCCGCGAGGCGTCTCCACATCAAGAGGATCGACGAGAAAATGGGTACCCGTTTGAAGAAGGGCTTTCTGGTAACCGCGCTGGTCGCCGCATTTGGCTCCATGGCTCAGGCGCAGGCCCAGCAGGCTGCCCCAGGCGGCGCCAGGAATCTCAAGATGCAGTCCACCTGGCCGGCAAGCCTGACGCTGCAGGACAACTTCCGCTTCTTCGCGGAGCGGGTCGACAAGCTGACTGCCGGAAACCTGAAGATCGAGGCGCTCGCCGCGGGGCAGGTGGTCCCGGCCTTCGAGGTGCTCGATGCGACCCACAAGAAAGTGATCGACGGTGCGCACGCTGTCTCCTATTACTGGGTCGGCAAGAGCAAGGCGGCCACGCTTTTCTCCTCCACGCCCGCCGGTCCTTTCGGTATGGATCAGATCGACTTCATGGGCTGGCTCTACGAGGGTGGCGGCCTCGATCTGTGGTGGGACTTCTACACCAAGGAGCTCAAGCTCAATGTCATCGCTTTCCCGATCCTGCCCTCCAGCCCCCAGGCCTTCGGCTGGTTCAAGCGGCCGATCAAGAACCTCGCCGATTTCAAGGGCATGAAGTGCCGCCAGACCGGCATCGTCGCCGAGATCTTCCAGCGCATGGGGATGACCACCGTAAACATGCCCGGCGGCGAGATCATCCCGTCGGCGCAGCGCGGCGTCATCGACTGCGCCGAGTGGGTCGGCGGAATCGAGGACCTGCGCCTCGGGCTGCCGCAGGTCTGGAAGTACCACTACGTGCCGGGCATGCACGAGCCGAGCGTGATCGGCGAGCTGATGATCAACACCGAGGTGTGGAGGGGGTTGTCGCCGCAGCAGCAGGAGGTGATTCGCTCGGCGACCGTCGAAACCTTCCTGCGCTGGTGGGCGAAGTGGCAGAAGCAGAACGCCGACGCGATCGAGGAGATGCGCACCAAGCACGGCACGCAGATCCTGCGCACGCCGCCGGACATCCTGATCGCGTTTCTCAAGACCTGGGACACGATGGCGAAGGAGGAGTCCGCCAAGAGCCCGTTCTTCAAGAAGGTGCTCGATTCGCAGCGCCAATACGCGTCGAAGGTCGTGCCGGCGAAGCGCTTCATGAACCCGCCGTATTCCTTCGCCGCCAACTATTACTGGCCCGAAGAGAGAAAGTCCGCCGCGAAGAAGGCAGCCGCGACGAAATAGCGCCGCTCGCGCAGGCTTCTCTTTTCTCTACTACGAGGAGGAGTAGCCGTGCGCGTCCGTATCAAACCCGTTTCAGCATTGCTCGCGTTAGCCGTCGCCCTTTCCGGCGCGACGGCGGCGCACGCCCAACCCGCCGCCCCGGCGGCGAAGACGTACAAGTTCCAGTCCACCTGGCCGGCGAGCCTCACGCTGCAGGACAATTTCCGCTACTTCGCCGAGCGGGTCGACAAGCTTACGATGGGGCAGGTGAAGATCGAGGCGCTTGCCGCCGGGCAGGTAGTGCCGGCGTTCGAGATCCTGGATGCCACGCACAAGAAGGTCCTCGATGGCGGCCACGGCGTCGCCTACTACTGGGTCGGCAAGAACAAGGCGGCGACGCTGTTCTCAGCGACGCCCGCAGGCCCCTTCGGCATGGACCACATGGACTTCCTCGGGTGGCTCTACGAGGGCGGCGGGATGGACATGTACTGGGAGTTCTACCGCGACGTTCTCAAGCTCAACATCGTCGCATTCCCGGTAGGCGGCTCCAGCCCGCAGGCGCTCGGCTGGTTCAAGCGCCCGATCAAGAGCCTCGCCGACTTCAAGGGCCTGAAGTGCCGCCAGACCGGCATCGTGTCCGAGATCTACCAGCGCATGGGCATGCAGACGGTCAATATGCCGGGCGGCGAGATCGTGCCCTCTGCGCAGCGCGGCGTCATCGACTGCGCCGAATGGGTGGGCGGCATCGAGGATCTGCGCCTTGGGCTGCCGCAGGTATGGAAGTACCACTACACGCCCGGCATGCATGAGAGCAACTCGATGCTGGAAGTGATCATCAACAGCGATGTGTGGAAAGGATTCACGCCGCACCAGCAGGAAGCGGTGCGCTCGGCGACGATCGAAACCTTCGTGCGCTGGGGCGTGCGCTGGCAGAAGCAGAACGCCGACGCGATCGAGGAGATGCGCACGAAGCACGGCACGCAGATGCTGCGCACTCCACCCGAAATCCTCATCGATTTCCTGAAAACCTGGGACGTGATCGCGCGGGAGGAATCGGCGAAGAACCCCTTCTTCAAGCGCGTGCTCGAATCGCAGCGACAGTACGCTGCCAAGGTGGTCCCCGCGAAGCGCTTCATGTTCCCGCCGTACTCGTTCGCCGCCAACTACTATTTCCCCGAGACGCGCAAGCCCGGCGCCGCGAAGGCGAAGGGGGCGGCGAAGGCGCAATAGGAGTCGGGCGAGCCCGCGGGGCGGGCTCGGCCGCCCTCGGGTCTTCCCGTTGACCGTCCAACGGTTAAGCGTGTAGGCTGCTTTCGCCTTGCGAAACCACGACTGAGGAGGAGAGGTGTCATGAGGTCATTCGTTCGTCCATTGCTCGCGCTCGCATGCGCATCCGCGCTCGCGACCGGAGCGCATGCGCAGCAGCAGGTGTCTCTCAAGATGCAGGCGACCTGGCCTGCAAGCCTGACGTTGTACGAGAACTTCACGATGTTCGCGGAGCGGCTGGGTAAGATCTCCAACGGCACGCTGAAGGTCGACACGATGCCGGCCGGCCAGGTGGTCCCGGCTTTCGAAGTGCTGGACGCGACGCACAAGAAGGTGCTCCACGGCGCGCATTCGTGGTCGGGCTACTGGACCGGCAAGAGCAAGACCGCGATTCTGTTCACCGGCGGGCCCGGCGGGACGTTCGGCATGGACATGATCGACGCCATCGGCTGGATGCATCACGGCGGGGGCATCGAGCTCGCGCAGGAGTTCTTCCAGAAGGAGCTGAAGCTCAACCTCTTCTGGTATCCGATTCTGCCCTCGGGCCCGCAGGCCTTCGGCTGGTTCAAGCGGCCGATCAAGAACCTCGCCGACTTCAAGGGCATGAAGTGCCGCCAGACCGGGCTCGCGGCCGAGGTATGGCAGCGCATGGGCATGACCACCGTCAATATGCCCGGCGGCGAAATCATTCCCTCGGCGCAGCGCGGGGTCATCGACTGCGCCGAATGGGTCGGCGGCGTGGAAGATCTGCGCCTGGGCTTCCAGAACGTGTGGAAGTATCACTACACGCCCGGCATGCACGAGAACGTCACGATCGGCGAGATCGTATTCAACATGGACGTCTGGAAGGAGCTGTCGCCGCAGCATCAGGAGATGATCAAGAGCGCGGCGAACGAGACCTTCCTCATCTGGTGGGCGAAGTGGCAGAAGCAGAACGCGGAGGCGCTGGTCGAGCTGCAGCAGAAGCACGGCGTGCGCATCCTGCGCACTCCGCCCGACGTCCTGATCGGGTTTCTGAAGGAATGGGACAAGCTCGCGGCCGAGGAGAGCGCGAAGAACCCGTTCTTCAAGCGCGTGCACGAGTCGCAGCGCAAGTACGCCTCGGTGGTGGTGCCGGCGAAGCGGTTCTATTTCCCGCCGTACTCGTTCGCGGCGAACTACTACTTCCCCGAGGGCGGCAAGGCGCCCGCCGACAGGCCGGCCACCAAGAAAAAGTAACCGAGCATCTCCTGAGCGGGGGCGGGGACACCGCCCCCGCTCAGTTTGTAAGAGGTAAGGAATGCCTCAACCGTCTGCGCGCCTCATAAGAACGGTCCGCGCGATCGACAAGTTCACCGACGTCACCGGCACCTGGGTCGCCTGGCTCAACGTGCCGCTCGTGCTCGCCGTGAGCTACGAGGTCATGGCGCGCTACCTGTTCAACGCGCCGACCATGTGGTCGTTCGACGTCACCTACATGCTGTACGGGACCATCTTCATGCTCGGCGCGGCCTATGCGCTGCACAAGGGAGCGCATATCCGCACCGACTTCTTCTTCGAAAAATGGTCGGTCCGCACCAAGGGGACCATCGACTCGGTGGCGTACGTCGTGTTCTTTTTTCCATCGCTGATGGTGTTTCTGGTGGTGAGCTGGAACGAGGGCTGGTATGCCTTCACCATCGGCGAAGTGTCCGAGCAGACGCCATGGCGGCCGATCCTGTGGCCCTACAAGATGGTCATCCCGCTTGCGGTACTGCTGCTGCTCGTGCAGGGAGTGTCCGAGACGATCAAGAGCCTGTGGGCCGCGCGCACCGGCATCGAGCTCGAGCACAAGGAGAAGGTCGAGGTATGAGCGGGCTGATCCTCCTCGGCATGCTCATGCTGGTGGTGATGATCTTTGCCATCTTCATCGGTTTCCCGATCTCCTTCACGCTGCTATTCCTCGCGCTCACCTTCGGCTACTTCGGCCTGGGCGATACGGTGTTCAGCCTCGCCTATTTCCAGACCATCGGCATGATGAAGGAGGAGCTGCTCGCCGCGGTGCCGCTGTTCATCTTCATGGGCTTCATCACCGAGCAGGCGGGTTTGATGGAGCGGCTGTTTTCCGCCTTCCGCATGCTGCTCGCGCCGGTGCGCGGGGCGCTGTTCCTGGTGGTGATCGTCACCTCGGCGGTATTCGCCATGGCGACCGGCATCGTCGGCGCCGCGGTGACCGTGCTCGGCATCATGGCATCGCCGATCATGATCAAGACCGGCTACGACGCGAAGCTCTCCGCCGGCGCGATCACCGCTGGCGGAACGCTCGGCATCCTCATCCCGCCGTCGGTGATGCTGATCGTCATGGGCCCGGTGCTGGGGGTGTCGGTCGCCGATCTCTACGCGGCCGCGTTCGGGCCGGGGTTTCTCCTGGCCGGCCTCTACCTCGCCTACCTGGCGGGGCGTGCGTTCATCAATCCGCGGCTTGGCCCGCCGGTGCCCAAGGAAGACCGCATCACCGACCCCTGGCTCATCGTCAAGGAAGTCCTCATCGGCGTGCTGCCGCTGCTTGGCCTGATCGCCGCGACGCTCGGGTCGATCCTCGCCGGACTGGCAACGCCGACCGAAGCGTCCGGCATCGGCTCCCTCGGCGCCCTCATCCTCGCCGCGGCGTATCGGCGCCTTACCTATGCGGGTCTCAAGCGCGCGGTGCTCAGCTCGATGGCGACCTCCAGCATGGTGCTTCTGCTCGCCGTGACCTCCAACATCTTCGGCGCTGTATTCGCACGTATGGGCACCGCGAACTGGATCACCGAGACGCTCCTCGCCCTGCCCGTGGCGCCGATCTTGATGCTGATCTTCGTCGTGTTCCTGATTTTTCTGCTCGGCTGGCCGTTCGAGTGGCCCGCCGTCATCCTGGTATTCCTGCCCATCTTCTACCCGGTGATGGAAGGGCTGAAGCCGGCGCTCTCCAGCTCGCTCGAAATCCCGGTCGACATGCTAATGGTGTGGTTCGGCACGGTGGTCGCGGTCACGCTGCAGACCGCTTATCTGTCACCGCCGGTGGCGATGTCGGCCTATTACCTGAAGCAGGTCGTGAAAGAGTGGTCGCTGCTCACGATCTACAAGGGGATGTTCGAGTTCATGATGCTGCAGACCATCGCCATCGCGCTGGTTGTGCTCTTCCCCGCGATCGCGATCTGGTTTCCGCAAAAGCTGCAGGAGGACGCGCGCGCCGTGATCACCGAGGAGGTCGAGGGCGGCGCTTCGCTCGAGGAGCAGGGCGGCTACGGCCAGCAGCTCCGCGAGGCGCTGGAAGGCCGGGAGACCGGGGCGCAGGACCAGGACGAGGATCAAGAGGAGAAGGACGGCGCGCAGGACAGCCTGGAAAAAGACGAGCTGTCGAACCCCAACAAATAGCCGCACTTCAGGCGCCGGGAAATGTTGCTCTGACCCCATTTTTCGACTTCGATTCTCCGGTCGACCGCACCGGGACCTGGAGCATGCGCTGGGAGCGCTACGCCGGGCGCGACGTCATCCCGCTGTGGGTGGCCGACAGTGATTTCCGGGCGCCGCCCGCGGTGCTGGAGGCGCTCGCCGCGCGCGTAGAGCACGGCGTTTTCGGCTACACCGTTGCCCCCGAGGCGCTGCGTCAGGCGATCGTCGAGCGCATGCAGCGCCTCTTCCGCTGGCAGATCGAGCCCGCATGGATCGTGTTTCTGCCCGGCGTGGTACCCGGCCTGCATCTCGCCGCGCGCAAGCTGGTCCCGCCGGACGGGCATATCCTGGTGCCGACGCCGGTTTACCAGCACCTGAAGCGCGCCGCCGAGCTCGCGCCGCGCGCGCACAGTGACGTACCTCTGGTACTGCGCGAAGGGCGCTGGGTTTTCGACGAGGACGCGCTGAGAGGAAGCCTGCGGGCCGATAGCCGCCTGTTCTTCCTGTGCAATCCGCAGAACCCGGGCGGTACGGTGTTCCGCCGCGCCGAGCTCGAGCGCCTCGTCGAGCTCACCCGCGATCTCGTCATCGTGTCGGACGAGATCCACTGCGACCTGGTCCTGGATGCCGGGCTCGCCCACGTGCCGGTCGCCAGCCTCGCGCCCGAAGTGTCCAGGCGCACGGTCACGCTCATGTCGGCGAGCAAGACGTTCAATTTTCCGGCCGCCGGCTGCGCCTGGGCGATCATCGAGGATCAAGCGCTGCGGCGCGAGTTCTCGGCCGACGTGCACGCGCATGTGCTGCATTCGCCTTCGGTATTCGGGTATGTCGCGACCCTGGCCGCCTTTCGCCACGGCGATGCCTGGCTAGCTGCTCAGCTCGAGTATCTGCGCGGCAACCGCGATCGGGTGGAGCGCGGCCTGGGCCTGCCGACGGCGCACGTCGAAGCCACCTACCTCGCCTGGATCGACTGTTCCGATCTGCGTGCGGAGAACCCGTACGAATGCTTCCTCGAGCACGGGGTGGCGCTTTCGCCGGGCACGCAGTTCGGCGCTGCGCAGTTCGTGCGGCTCAACTTCGCGACGCAGCGTTCCCGGCTCGACGCCGCGCTGACGCGGATGCGCGCCGCGGTAAGAGGTCGCGGGCTGCCGTAGCTTCCGGCTGGCGCTCGGCCACCGGCACTTCCGCGTCGCACAGTCCGCCCGAGTCGCTGACGGCCTGACCGCGCAACGCGAGCGCTGCATGCAGGACGCGCTCGAGGTGCGGGTCGTGCACGCCGACCTGGCTCATCTCGTCGAGAGTGTTGCGGATGTAGTCGACGCAGCGGCCGCGCTGCCCGATGCCCTGCGCCACCAGCCGGGCGCGCCCATGCAGGTCGAGCTCGCGCACATCAGCGGGATGCGTGGGGTCGGCGAGAAAGGCGAGCGCGCGCACGTGACGCCCGGTAGGCAGCGCCACGCGCAGCAAGCGGGGCGCGTACACGCGGCGGGGCATCTCTCGCTCCCATAGCTTCAGCAGCGCGTTGCGTACGCGTCCGGCCTGCACCCGGAACACCATGCCCCAGCACGAGCCACCGCGGCACAGTCCCATGACAAGGCCCGGCTTGCGCCGCGTGCCCCGGTAGCGGGTCGAGAGGATGCACAGAGCCCGGTGATAGCCGTGGGCCCGGGCGGGCGACTTGTCCTTGTAGGAAAAACCCGGGGACCACATCAGCGAGCCGTAGCCGAAAACCCAGAGGTCGCCTCTTGGCAGCTGCGCGATGAAGTGCTCCAGATCCATCAGCTCAGCTCAACGCAGCACGCCGGGCCGCGGCTGACGCACTTGGTTGTGCATTTCGCGCAGCATACAACGCTGTAGCGGACCGTCTACAAGCCTGTCGGGATTCAGCAACAACGGCTTCCAGTCAACCCGCGCGCGGCTCGCGCGTTCTTAGATCGAGATCCGGACCGGATCTTTCATACACAGGAGATCTCATGTTGAAGAAGCTGCTTGTTGCACTGATCGCGTCCGCGTTCGCGATGGGCGCCTATGCCCAGGCTCAGAAGGCGGAGCCTGCCACGCCGGCGGCCAAGAGCGAGATGAAGGCGGAGAAGAAGGCCAAGACATCCAAGACCACCAAGAAGGCCAAGGCGACGAAGAAGACGAGCAAGGCGAGCGCCAAAGGCGAGGCAGCAAAAAAGGAAGGCAAGTAATACCCGCGCAAAATCGCGAGCCCGGCTCGACGGCCGGGCTTTTTTTTGCGGTAAAGTAAATGCATGGCGCTGATGGCACGGCTGGTGTCGCGCAGCTCCCGTTCCGTCGCGGCGATGACAGGCGCCGCTCAGCGGGGCAGAGAGCGAGTCTGGCAGCGCGGGCCGACCCGGCCGCCAGCCTCCCGCGTTGCCTGCAGCTGCAGTGTCGCATCCCGCCGTTCCCTCCGTTTCCTCAGTCCCAGTCGCTAAGGAGTCCAACATGGATCGCAGAGCGTTCCTGCAGACGGGTATTGCGTTTTCGACCGCAGCCGCGCTGCCTTGGCGCGAGGCGTTCGCCGCCGCCGAATGGCGCAGCTACGAACTCGTTACCAAGGTCGAGCTCCAGTGGCCGGAGGGCGCATCGCGCGTATGGTTGCCGCTGCCGATGACCGGAGATACCGCCTGGCAGCGCAGCTTCGGGAGCAGCTGGTCCGGGAATGCCGCGCGCGCTCAGGTACTGAGCGATGGAAAGTACGGCGCGACCATGTTGTATGCGGAATGGCCCGCCAGCACGACGACCCCTCGCTTGGAGGTGGTAAGCCGCGTCGCTACGCGCGACCGGGCGCCCGACGCCTCGGAACCGCGCCAGGACGCCGAGCGGTTGTCGGCTGCCGAGCGCGAGTTCTACACCGCGCCGACCGACTACATTCCGACCGACGGCATCGTCCGGGGAACGGCGCAGAAGATCGTCAAGGGCACGCGCAGCGACGTCGACAAGGCGCGCGCAATCTACGAATGGGTGGTGGAGAACACGTTCCGCGACCCGAAGGTGCGCGGCTGCGGCTGGGGCGACATCAAGGCGATGCTCGAAACCGGAAACCTGGGCGGCAAGTGCGGCGATCTGAACGCGCTGTTCGTCGGGCTCGCCCGCTCGGTTGGCGTGCCTGCGCGCGACGTGTACGGACTGCGCGTCGCGCCATCGGCGGAAGGCTACCGCAGCCTCGGCGTCGCCACCCCGGCGGTCACCCGGGCACAGCATTGCCGCGCCGAGTTCTACGTCGCGGGGCGCGGCTGGGTGCCGGTGGATCCCGCCGATGTGCGAAAGGTGGCACTCGAGGAGCCGCCGGGCAATCTGCCGCTCTCGCATCCGAAGGTCGATGCCGCGCGCAAGCGGCTTTTCGGCCACTGGGAGATGAACTGGCTCGCCTACAACATGGGCCACGACATTTCCCTGCCGCATTCCGAGGGTCCCAAGCTGCCGTACCTCATGTACCCGAACGGCGAGACCGGCGGCGAGCGCCTCGACCAGCTCGACCCCGACCGGTTCACCTACGCGCTTACTGCGCGCGCCCTGCAGGCTTGAAGCTCGCCCTCGTGCTGCTGGCAGCGCTCGCGCTGCCGGCATGGGGACAGGGTGGTCTGAAGAGCTGGACCGGGGATGCCACGCCTGCGCTCGAGCTTGCCGACACCGAAGGCAAGCTCCATCGGCTCTCGGACTATCGCGGGAGCGCGGTGCTCGTGAATTTCTGGGCGACTTGGTGCGCGCCCTGCCTTGAGGAGATGCCGAGCATCGAGGCGCTGCGCACGGCGCTGCAGGGCAAGCCGTTCGTCGTGCTTGCCGTCAACGTCGGCGAGAGCGCCCGCGTGGCGCGCGAGTTCGCCGGAACGATGACGCTCGGCTTCCCGCTGCTGCTCGATCGCGATACCCGGACCGCCAAGGCCTGGGGCGCGCGCGTACTGCCGGCAAGCTTCGTGGTCGGGCCCGACGGCCGGATCCGCTACGCCTACCTGGGTGCGCTCGACTGGGCGAGCCCCGAGGTGCGCACCACCATCGAGCGCCTGGTGCCTTGATGCGAAAACTCGCTCTCTTCGCCGTCGCGTTGCTCGGGATCGGCGCTGTCCGGGCCGACGAGCCGTTGTTGCCGGTACCCTTCATCACCACGCCCGAGGAGGTGGTGGAGGGCATGTTGCGGCTTGCCGGCACCGGCCCCCGAGACCTGGTGATGGACCTCGGCTCGGGCGACGGCCGGATCGTGATCGCCGCCGCCGAGAAATTCGGCGCCCGCGGGCTCGGGATCGAGCTGGACGGCGGCCTGGTCGAGAAATCGCGCGAGAACGCGCGGCGCGCCAAGGTGGCGGACCGGGTTTCTTTCGTGCAGGGCGACGTGCTCGCTGCCGACATTTCGCAGGCCAGCGTGGTGACGGTCTACCTCCTGCCCGGCCTGATCAACCGGCTGCAGCCGCGCTTTCTGGCGACGCTCCGGCCCGGCACGCGCATCGTCTCCCATGCCTTCGCCATGACGAGCTGGAGGCCCGACCGGGCCGAGATCGTGCGTATCTCCAAACCCCATCCGGGGCAGGGCGATGAAAGCAGGCTGTACCTGTGGATCGTACCCGCCGAGGCGCGGGGCGTGTGGCAGGCCCCTGGCACGCGGCTCACGATTCACCAGAATTTCCAGGAAATCGAGATCGAAGGCCGGCTCGCGGGCCGGGAGATCACGGGGTCGCGCGCACGCCTTATCGGCCGCGACATCACCTGGGAGGCGAACCGCATACGCTTCCGCGGTCGCGTGCAAGACGACCGCATTGCAGGCGAGCTCGAGCTTCCGGAGCGCAGGCCGCTCGTCCTGACCCGCGCGCGCTAGAGCAGCTTGCCCGGGTTCATTAGCCCTTGCGGATCAAGGGCGCTCTTGAGCGTGCGCATGAGCTCGAGCTCCAGCGGGTCCTTGTGGCGGCGAATCTCCTCGCGCCGAAGCTGCCCCAGGCCGTGCTCGGCGGAGATCGAGCCGCCGAGCGCCGCGACCGTGTCGTAGACCAGCCGGTTCACCTCGGTGCCCCGCTGCACCAGCGCCGGCGGCCCGACGTTGTAGTGCAGGTTGCCGTCGCCGACGTGGCCGAAGCAGTAAACGCGGATGCTGCCGAAAGCGGCGGTCAAAGCATTGTCCGCGCGCGCGACAAATTCCGGAATTTGGGAAATCGGCACCGAGATGTCGTGCTTCACGTTGGTGAACTGCGCCTCCGGAATCGTCTCGCGGATGCGCCACAGGGCACGCGCCTGCTCGCCGCTTTGCGCAAGCGCGGCGTCGCGCAGCGCGCCCTGCGCGGCGCAGCCGGCGAGCGCTGCTTCCACGCGCTCGCGCAGCGCCGCGGGCGCGCCGCTGTCTGCGAGCTCGGCGAGCACGTACCACGGGTGCGCCGCGGGCAGCGGATCACGGGCACCGGGCAAGTGGGCAAGCACGGCTTCCAGGCACGAGCGCGAAAGCAGCTCGAAGGCCGACAGCCGCTCGCCAAGGCGCTCGTGCAGCAGCGCGAGGAGCTCCACCGCCGCGCGCGGGCTGCCGAGCGCGATCCAGGCCGTCGCCGACGCCGTCGGCTTCGGAAAGAGGCGCAGCACCGCGGCGGTGATCACGCCGAGCGTGCCCTCGGCGCCGAGGAAAAGCTGCTTCAGGTCATATCCCGTGTTGTCCTTGCGCAGGCCGCGCAGGCCGTTCCAGATGCGTCCGTCGGGCAGCACGACCTCGAGTCCCAGGACCTGCTCGCGCGCGCTGCCATAGCGCAGCACGTTCACGCCCCCCGCGTTGGTCGAGAGATTGCCGCCGATCTGGCAGCTTCCCTCGGCGGCGAGGGACAGCGGGAAGAGCCGGCCCGCGTCGTCGGCGGCTTTCTGGACCGCGGCGAGCACGCAGCCCGCCTCGACCGTCGCCGTATCGTTCAGCGCGTCGAGGCTGCGGATGCGGTTCATGCGCGCGAGCGAGAGCACGATCTCCCGCCGAACGCCCGTGGGCACCGAGCCGCCGCACAGCCCGGTGTTGCCTCCCTGCGGCACGATCGCCACGCTTTCGCGCGCGCACGCCGCAACCACCTGTGCCAGCTCGCGCGTGCTCGCCGGGCGCACGACGCACTCCGCGGATGCCGAATATACCCGTCGCCAGTCGGTAAAGTACGGTTTCGTGTCCTCTGGAGCGGTCAGGACGTTGTCAGCGCCTACAATCTCGCGCAGGAGGTCTTGCAGTGGCATTTCTGGTGCGCATTTTACTTCTGCTCCTCGCCGCGGCGGGTGCCTTGCACGCGCAGCCGGCGCCGATCGTGGTCGGCGTTGCGCTTGCGCAATCGGGGGTGCTCGCCGCGGCGGCGTCGGACTATCGCAAAGCGCTGCTTCTCTGGCAGGACGAGGTCAATGCCGCCGGCGGTCTGCTCGGGCGCCGCGTGGAGCTGCGCATGCACGATGATGCGTCGGACGCGGTGCGCACCGGCGCGCTGTATGCCCAGCTTATCCGCGACGAAAAGGCGGCTCTGCTGATCGGTCCCTACGGATCCGCGGCCACCCTGATGGCGGCCGCAGAAGCGGAGCGCGCGCGCCGCGTGCTCATCAACGGCGCGGGGCCCTCTCGCGTGGTGCACAAGCGCAGCTTGCGTTATGTATTTCAGACAGCGCTGCCGAATAGCGCCTACGGCGCAGGGGTGCTGGAACTCGCTCGCAGCGCCGGTCTTGCATCGGTGTTCATCCTCGCGCGCGACGATTCGGCCTCGCGTGAAATGGCGGAGGCAACGCTGGACGAGGCGGCAAGACAGGGACTGAAGACCGTGGAAATCGAGGTCTACCGCGGCGGGGTAATCGACTTCGCGCCGCAAGTGAAGAAGGCGCAGGCGGCCGGCGCGCAGGCCTGGATCGCGTTCGGCGAGCTGCGCGATGCCGTGGAGATGGTGCGGACATTCAAGAAGCTCGACTATGCGCCGAGCCTGTTCTTTGCACGCAAGGCGGCCGAGCGCAGGCTTATCGATCTGGTCGGCCAGGACGCCGAATTCAGCTTGGCGACGATGGCGTACGACCCGGGCTTCGCCACGGCGGGAAATCGCGAGTTTGCCGCGGCGTTCGCGGCAAAATGGTCGGCGCCGCCCGGTGCCGCCGCCGCGGCCGGCTACGCCGCAGCCACGGTACTCGCCGAGGGTGTGCGCCGCGCAGCGAGCCTCGACCAGGACAAGCTTCGCACCGAGCTTGAGCGCCTGGAAATCGGCACGGTGCTTGGCTCGTACAAGGTCGATCCGGCGAGCGGCGCACAGATCGCGGCGAAGCCCGCGGTGGTGCAGATTCTGGGCGGCAAGCCGCGGGTTGTCTGGCCGCGAGCCCTGCGCACCGCCGAGAGCGTGCCCTATCCGCCGTGGAGCGAGCGACGCGTGCTCGAGTAAGGCAGATCGCGTGAAATGCTGAACCGCTCGTACCTGTTCGCGCCGGGCAACGTGCCGCGCCGCGTGGAAAAGGCCTTCACCCTCGAAGCCGACGTCGTCATCGTCGACCTGGAGGACTCGGTAGCGGTAAGCGACAAGGAGGCCACGAGAAAGCCGGCGGCGGATGCGCTGACGCGCCCGCGCCGCGGTCGCGGCTATCTGCGCGTGAATGCGCCCTCCACGGCCTTCTGCTATGGCGACCTCGCTGCCACGATTCACAAGGGTGTGGATGGCGTCGTGCTGCCGAAGGTGGAAAGCGCGGCCGACTTGCACGCGATCGACTGGCTGATCGCCGCCCTCGAGCGCGAGCGCGGCATTCCGGAAGGATCCATCGATCTCGTGCCGCAAATAGAGACCGCCGCCGGCGTGCAGCGCGTCGACCGGGTGCTGCAGGCGCGCAGCCTGCGGCCTTACCCCGGACCCTGGCGCGTCAAACGCGTGGCGTTCGGCGCCGCAGACTACGCGCGTGAGCTGGGGCTTGCGCCGACACTCGACGAAGCCGAGCTCGCGGATGCGCGCGCGCGCATCGTGCTCGCCTCGCGCGCCGCGGGGCTGGAAAACCCGATCGACAGTCCATGGTTCCACTTCAAGGAACCCGAGGCATTTGCCCGTGCGTTGGAGCGCAGCCGCCGCGGCGGTTTTCAAGGGCGTTTATGCGTGCATCCGGACCAGATCGGCCCGGTGAACGCCGCCTATCTGCCAAGCGACGAGGAGCTCGCCCGTGCCGAGCGCATCGTGGCGGCGTTCCGCGAGGCTGAGGCGCGCGGCGCGGCTGCGATCCAGGTGGACGGGCAGATGATCGATTACCCGGTGGTGCATCGGGCGCGTGCCGTCATCGAGCTGGCGCGCGAGGCGAAGGCGCGCAAAAGCTGAGCGTCGCGCTGCCGCTTGCAGCCACGCTGGCGATCCAGACGCTGGTGTCGACCGCGATGTACTGCGCGCCGGTCATGGCGCCCGCGGCCGCGCCGTCTCTCGGCGTAACGCCCGCCGCCGTCGGCTATTTCGTCACTCTGGCCTACGTCGGCTCGATGATCGGAACCGTGACCGGGGGCGGCTGGGTGGCGCGCTTCGGCCCGATCCGCGTGTCGCAGTTCGGTCTTTTTCTATGCGCCTGCGGGCTTGCGGTGGCAGCGAGCGGTTCGCTCGCCGGGGTATTAGCGGGCGCGCTGCTGGTGGGGCTCGGCTATGGTCCGGCCACGCCGGCGAGCTCCGTCATCCTCGTACGCGCCGCCCCGCCCGGCATGCTCGCGCTCACTTTTTCCATCAAGCAGACCGGCGTACCGCTCGGCACGGCGATTGCGGGGGCCGCGGTGCCCTCGATGGTGCTCGGCCTGGGCTGGCAAGCCGCCGCGCTCGGCATCGGCATTGCCTGCGCGCTCTTCGCGATGCTCATCGCCCCGGTGCGCGGCCGCTACGACGCCGCCCGCAACCCGGGCGCTCCACTTTCGCTGCGCTCCGCGTTCGCCCCGGTGCTGCTCGTGTTGCGCAGCCGCCCGATCGCCGAGCTGGCACTGACCTCCGTGGTCTATGGTGGCGTCCAGATCACGCTCGTCGCCTACCTTGTCACGTTCCTGACCGAGTCGTTTGCGCTGTCGCTGGTACTGGCGGGCATGGTGATGGCCGCTTCGCAACTGGCGAGCGTCGCCGCACGCATTGCCTGGGGCGTGTTCGCGGATCGATTCGCGACGCGGCGAGCGACGCTCGGCTTGCTGGGCGTCGGCATGGGGCTCACCGCGCTGGCGGGCCTTGTTGCGGGACCGCAATGGCCGTTGTGGGGGCTGTTTGCCTTCGCCATGGTCCTGGGCGCGACTGCGGTGGGCTGGAACGGCGTCTTTCTTGCCGAAGTCGCGCGCCTCGCGCCGCGCGACCGGGTGAGCGATGTGACCGGCGGGTCCTCGTTCTTCACTTTCCTGGGCGTGGTCTTCACTCCTTCGCTTTTCCATGCTGCGTTGAGCGTCACCGGCTCGTATGGGACGACGTACGCGCTCTTCGGCCTGCCCGCGCTCCTCGTCGGGGCCCGGCTCTTGCTCACCGCTAGAATGGGCGCGGATGCCTGATGTGGTACTGGCGCCGGGATTGTGGATGCCGAGCGCGGCGATGGCGTTGCTGGCAGCTCGTCTGGGCCGTGCCGGATACGTCACGCACGTATACGCTTACCGCGGTCGCAGCCCTTTCGGGGCCAACGTCGAGCGCTTCGCGCGTTTCGCGCGGGCGACGCTCGGCAGCCGACCGGCGCACTTCATCGGCCACAGCCTCGGCGGCGTGCTGGTGCTCGACATGCTGAATCACCATCCCGACATCGCGCTTTCTTCGGCCGTGCTGCTCGGTGCTCCGGTACGCGGCTGCATCGCCGGCCGCCGTCTGGGCGGCGCGCGCGTGGGACGCTGGATGATGGGCGCCTGCGGGCCGTTGTGGGACGAGCGGCCGGCGCGCTGGCAGCGCGAGGCGCCGCTCGGCGTGGTGGCGGGCACGGCGCCCATCGGCCTTGGCCGGGCGCTCGGGCGGCTGCCCGGCGTAAACGACGGCGTGGTGTGCGTGGACGAGACCACGGTGGACGGGATGAGTGCGCAGGCGCTGGTTCGCTGCGGCCACAGCATGCTGATCGTTTCCGGAGCGGTGGGCGCCCTGGTGCAGCGCTTTCTCGCTTCGGGGCGCTTCGAATGAGGCTTTTCGCCGCCTGCCTCGTGCTGCTGCTCGCGAGCGGCTGCGAGTCGATGCGCTATTACGCGTCGGCGATCGGCGGGCATTTCAGCGTGATGCGCGCCGCGCGGCCGGTGGAGAGCTGGCTCACCGATCCGGAGACCTCGGCCGAGCTGCGCGAGCGGCTCGCCACGGCGCAGCGCATCCGCGCGTTCGCCGCGCGCGAGCTCGGACTGCCCGACAACGGCAGCTACACCTCGTACGCCGATCTGCGCCGCCGCTACGTCGTGTGGAACGTGTATGCGGCGCCCGTTTTTTCGGTCGAGCCCAGGCGCGAGTGCTTCCCGATTGTGGGCTGCGCGAGCTACCGCGGCTTTTTCTCGGAGCAGGACGCGCGGCGCTACGCCGAGCGCCTGCGCGTGGCCGGGAACGACGTGCACATCGGCGGCGTGCCGGCGTATTCCACGCTCGGCTGGTTCGACGATCCGCTGCTGTCCACCTTCATCCTTTATGCGGACGCGCAGCTCGCGCGGCTGCTGTTTCACGAGCTCGCGCACCAGGTGGTCTACGCGCGCGACGACACCACGTTCAACGAGTCCTTCGCCGTGGTGGTGGAAGAGGAGGGCGTACGCCGGTGGCTCGAGGCCGAGGGCCGCATGGCCGAGCTGGCGGCGTTCCGCGGCGTGCAGGCGCGAAAGCGAGAGCTGGCGGCGCGCATCGAGGCGGCACGCCAGCGCCTGGCTGCGATCTACGCGAGCGACGCTACCTCGGAGGAGAAGCTGCGGCAGAAGGCGGAGGAATTTGCGCGGCTGCGCGCCGACTACGGCGCCATCGTGCCGGCCGAGCCGAACAACGCCTACCTGGTATCGGTGTCGGTCTATACCCAGCTCGTGCCCGAATTCGAGCGGCTGCTGGCACAGGCGGGCGGCAGGCTGCCGGAGTTCTATGCGAAGGTGCGCGAGCTGGCTTCCATGGAGCGGTCCGGCCGAGGTGCATGGTTAGCGCAGCACCGGTGAGCGCTCAGGACAGCTCGATGTCGACGATCTTCTTGAACGCCGGGCGCCCGCACAGGCGGTTGAACCACGCGGTAAGGTGCGGGTGCTGCGGCCGCTCGATGGGCAGGCGCATCCAGAGCTGCACGTGGCACCCGAGCGGAATGTCGCCCATCGTGAACGCCTCGCCGGCGAGGTAGGCCTTACCGGCGAGCCCCTGCTCCGGAATCGCCAGCAGCTCCGCGCACTTCTTGCGTCCCTCCTCGATGGCGCTCGCGTCGCGCTTCTCGGCAGGCGTGCGCACCAATCCCCAGAACACCGGGCGAAGCGCGTTCAGGAAGGTGAAGGCCCAGTCCATCCAGCGCTCGGCGTCGGCGCGCGCCTTGAGCTCAGTGGGCCACAGCGTCCCGGCGCCGTGCTTGGCGGCGAGGTAGCGCACGATGGAGTGCGATTCCCAGAGCACGAAGCCGTCGTCGTCGATCGTCGGCACCAGTCCCGTCGGATTCATCTTCAGGTATTCGGGGGTCTTGTTCACGCCGAACTGCATGCCGGCGTCGATGCGGTGGTAGGGAAGCGCGAGCTCCTCCATCGCCCACAGCGCCTTCTTCACGTTGACCGAGTTCAGTCGACCCCAGATCTTCAGCATGTGCGCTCCTGAAACGGGAAATCAGGGACGGACCACGAATATTTCTACGCAACGGAGAAAAACGTGGTCCGTCCCTGATTTAGAAGCCGACGGCCTGGCCGTCGCGGCGCGGGTCGCTAGCGACGAAGTAGCCGCCGTCAAGCTTCCAGACGAGCTGCGCGCAGCCGAACTGGTTGTAGTCGTCGATCGTCACGATGCGGTGGCCGCGCGCCTGCAGCTCCCCAAGTGTTTCGGCCGGGAAGCCGTCTTCGACGCTCACCTCCAGGCCCTGGAGGATGCGAAAGCGCGGTCCATCGGCGGCCGCCTGGGGGCTCTGGGCGTAGTCGGCGATGCGCACCATGACCTGCGCGTGGCCTTGCGGCTGCATGGTGCCGCCCATAACCCCGAAGCTCATCACCGGCTTGCCGTCCTTGGTGACGAATCCGGGGATGATCGTCTGGTAAGGCCGCTTCGCCGGGCCGACGCAGTTCGGATGCCCGGGCTGAACCACGAAAGTGCCGCCCCGGTTCTGCAGCGACACGCCATCGACCACCACGCCGGAGCCGAAGCCCATGTAGTTCGACTGGATGAACGACACCATCATGCCCGAGGCGTCGGCGGCGGTGAGATAGACGGTGCCGCCCTTCGGCGGCGTGCCGTGGCCGAAATCCTGCGCGCGTTTCACGTCGATCAGCCGGGCGCGCGAGCCGAGGTAGCGGCGGTCGAGAAGCTCGCGCGGGCGCACGTCCATGTGGTCGATGTCCGCGATGTAGCGCCGGGCATCGGCGAACGCAAGCTTCGTCGCCTCGATCTGCAGGTGCAGGCTCTCGGCGCCGTCCACCGGATGCGAGCGCAGGTCGAAGTGCTCCAGCATGCCGAGCGCCATGAGCGCCACCATGCCCTGGCCGTTGGGCGGGATCTCGTGCAGCGTATAGCCGCGGTAGCTCATCTCGAGCGGCGTCACCCAGTCGGCGCTGTGCGCGGCGAGATCGGAAGCGCGCAGCGCCGCTCCGTGCTCCTTGGCGCTGGCCTCGAGCTTCTGCGCGATCTCGCCTTTGTAGAACGCTTCGCCCTTGGAGCGCGCGATGCTTTCCAGCGCGCGCGCGTGCGCCGGGAATACGAAGCGCTCGCCCGGCCGCGGCGCGCGGCCCGAAGGCATGAACGCCTCGGCGAATCCCGGCTGGTTCTTCAGCTCGGCCACCTGGTTGGCCCATTGCTGCGCGATGGTCGGCGACACGAGGAAGCCTTCGCGCCCGTACTGGATGGCGCTCTCGAAGAGCTTCGCAAAGGGCAGTGTTCCGAACCTCTCGTGCAGCCCGGTCCAGGCGGATATGCAGCCGGGGACGGTCACGGTGTTCCAGCCGCGCGCCGGCATCGCCTTGTGGCCGCCGAAGAAATCTAGCGTCCATCCCTCGGGCGAGCGGCCCGAAGCGTTGAGACCGTGCAGCCGCGCGCCGTCCCAGACGATGGCATAGGCGTCCGAGCCGATGCCGTTGGAAACCGGCTCGACCAGCGTGAGCGTGATCGCAGCGGCGAGGATCGCGTCGACCGCGTTGCCGCCGGCCGCAAGCATCTGCAGGCCTGCTTGCGCGGCAAGCGGCTGCGAGGTGGCAACGGCGTTTTGCGCGAGCAGGGGCTTGCGCGGCCACGCATAAGGGTTGCTCCAGGAAAACGGGACCATGCAGCCCCGTATTCTAAGGCGCCGATGGGCGCTTCAAACCGATCTCACCTGCTGCATGTCGGTCACGCCCTGCAGCACCTTTTCGATGCCGTCTTGCTTCAGCGTGCGCATGCCCCGCGCGAGCCCGGCGCTCGCGATCTCGTTCACCGGCGCGTGCATCTGCACCAGGCGCTTCACCGCGGAATCGGCGACGAGCAGCTCGTAGATCGCCATGCGGCCCTTGTATCCGGTGCGGTCGCATTGCGGACAGCCGCCGGCGCGGAACAGCGTCAACTTGCCGCCCGCCCCGCCGTGCTCCTCGCGCCAGCCCTGCAGCGTCTTGGCCGGGTCGAGCGGGGTTCCGCTGCAGTACTCGAGCGCCAGCTCCTCGAGCTCGCTTGCCGGCGGCACATAGGCGCTGCGGCAGCTCGTGCACAAGCGACGCACCAGCCGCTCGGCAAGCACGCCGAGCAGCGCGTCGGCGAAGTTGAACGGATCCATGCCGAGGTCGAGCAGCCGCACCACGCTCTCCGGCGCGCTGTTGGTGTGCAGCGTCGAGAGCACCAGGTGTCCTGTGAGCGAGGCCTCGATGCCGATCTTCGCCGTCTCGGCGTCGCGCATCTCGCCCACCATGATCACGTCCGGGTCGGCGCGCATGAAAGCGCGCATCGCGGCAGCGAAGGTCCAGCCGATCTTCGAATTCACCTGGACCTGGCGCAGCCCGGGCTGGGAAATCTCGATCGGGTCCTCGGCGGTCCAGATCTTCAGGTCCTCGGTATTGAGAAACGCGAGCAGCGAGTGCAGCGTGGTCGTCTTGCCCGAGCCGGTCGGGCCGCAGACCAGGAACAGGCCGTGCGGCCTGGAAATCAGCCGCTTGATCTCGGTGAGGACATACGCGTCGAGCCCGAGTTGATCGAGCGGCACCGCTATGGCGGTAGAAAGCACGCGCATCACGACGTCCTCGAGGCCGTTCGCGGTCGGGATGGTGGCGACGCGCAGCTCCACGCGCTCGGGCCCGAAGCGGCTGAAGTCGATCTTGCCGTCCTGCGGCTTCCTGCGCTCGGTGATGTCGAGCTGGCTCATGATCTTGATGCGCGATATCAGCGCCTTGCGGAAGCGCGAGGGCATCTCCAGGTAAGTCACCAGCGCGCCGTCCTTGCGAAAGCGGATGCGCAGGCTCTTGCCGGTGGGGTTCGCTTCGATGTGGATGTCGGAGGCCTTCTGCTCGACCGCATCGCGGATGATCTTGTTGACCAGCTTCACCAGCGTCGAGTCGGCCTGCGCGGCCTGCTGGTCGTCAAGCTCGCGCTCGCCGCTTTCGGCCACCAGACGACTGGTGAGCTGCTCCACACCGGCGTCCATCCCCGGAGCGCGCGGCGCCACGACCTCGGCCTGCGTCTCGGCGTAGCTGCGCTCCAGCGCGCGCCGGATCTCCTCCGGCGAGGCGATCACCGGCGCGAGCTTCATGCCGGCGATGAAGCGCAGCTCCTCCATCTTCGCCATGTCGGTGGGATCGGAGATGGCGACGATGAGCGCGTTTTCCGCCTCGGCCACCGGCACGATCTGGTGGCGCAGCGCCACGGCGTGCGGAATGCGCTTCAGCGCATCAGGCGAGATCCGGAATTTCTCGAGGTCGATGAATGGAATGCCGATCTTCTGCGCCATCACGCTCTTGATCACCGAGGCGTCGCAGACCCCCATGTCGATCAGCACCTGCCCGAGCGGGATGGACCGGTTCCTAGCTTCGATCGCCAGAGCCTCGTCGAGCTGCGCCGGGGTGAGATGGCCGAGCGCCACCAGCGCTTCGCCGAGCTTCTGGATCGGCTGGGTGCGCTGCCGCTTGAGCGCCGCAGCGAGCTGCTCGTGCGAGACGATGCGGTTTTCGGTGAGGTAGTCGCCGAGGCGCTGCATGCGCAGCGTCGCCTGCTTCTCCAGCGCGGCGTCGATCATTTCGCTCGAGGCGAGCTTCTGGTCGACCAGCAGCTCGCCGATCGGCTTGCCGATGCTGCAGGACTTGGTGGCGAGCGCAGGGACGAAGCTGCGGATAACGGCGCCCTCCTGGTCGGGCTGGAAAAGGAACAGCCCGCACAGCGCGTGGATGTAACCCACCGTCTCGCCCTTGAAGGTCTTGCCGTTCACGAGGTGGATGGAGAACGGCTGCCGGTCGGAAGCGGCGAATATGTCGTCTTCCGGCAGCTGCCCCATCGGCAAGCTTTGTCGCCGCAGCGCGAGCGGCCGCAGCAGATGCAGCCCCAAAATGCCCGAAAAGGCGATGCTGAGCGCGGCGCTGTCGCTGCTCTGCTGGAACTTCAGCACGGCCTCGTCGGGCAGGAAGTCGAGCAGCGCGCCCTTCGCCTTGGCGCCGTCCTTGAACACGACCAGGCACTCCTCGCCGGGATGCGTGTGATCCTTGTCGAATTCATGGTACGGCGGCGCCGGCCAGATGAGTGTCCTGCGGTCCCCGATGGCGGGCACGCCGTGCGGCTGCGTCATCCGGGCCGTGATGTCGGGGTCGGGGGAGTTGCTCAAGCGGCGACGCCCTCGAAATCGAGCACCACGCGGCCGACGATCCGGCCGGCCTTCAGGTCCTCCAGCGCGCTACTTGCCTCGGCCGCGGGACGCGTCTGAACGGGGGTGGGTTTGATCCTGCCCTTTTTCGCCAGCGCGACCACTTCCTGAAGCTCGCGCAGGCTGCCGACAAACGAGCCGACGATGCCGATCGCCCGCTGCGCGATCGGCGGCAGCGGATGCGCGAGCTCGCCGCCGTAAAGGCCGCAAATGACGTACCTGCCGCCTTTGCGCAGTGCCGCGATGCCCAGGGCTGCGGTCGCCGGGCTGCCGACGAAGTCGAGCACGCCGGCGAGACCCTGGATCCGCTGCAGGGCATCCGGGTCGCGGGTGTTCACGGTCCGGCGCGCGCCCAGCTTTGCCGCCGCCGCGAGCTTTGCCTCGTCGATGTCGCAGCCGATGATGTTCCTCGCCCCCTTGGCGCGCAGCACGGAGATTGCGACCAGTCCGAGCCCTCCGCAGCCGAGCACCGCCACGCCGTCGGTTCTCGCCAGCTCGGGCAGCTTCCCCGCGGCACTATAGGCCGTGACGGCCGAGCAGGCGAGCGTCGCCGCGAACGAATCGTCGATTCCCGAGGTGTCGACAAGGTACTTCGGGTGCGGGACGAGGAGGTGGGTCGAATACGCCCCGGCCTGGTTCACGCCGAAGAAGCGCGAGCCCGAAACGCAGTAATTGTCCTGCCCGGCCTTGCACACCGCGCACCTGCCGCAACCGATCCAGGGATAGATGAGCCGCTTTTGCCCGATCTTAACGCCCTTCGCGCGCGGACCGACTGCTTCCACTACCCCTAAGGGCTCGTGCCCGAGGGTGAAGGGCGGCACGCAGCCGCGCTCCTTGACGTAGAAGCGCCTGCCGCCGCCAAGATCGAAATAACCCTCCCAGATGTGCAGGTCGGAGTGGCACACGCCCGAGCGCGTGATGCGCATGAGGACCTCGGTCCCCTTGGGACGAGGTGTCTCGCTCACCGCCGTCTGCAACGGCTTGCCGTGCTCGACGATCTGGTAGGAGATCATGCGTTCGCCGCCTGCGCCAGCGCCTGGTCGATGTCCCAGAGGATGTCGTCGAGCGACTCGATACCGACCGACATGCGCACCATGTCGGGCGTGACGCCGGCCTTGAGCTGGTCGGCCCCGTCCATTTGCCGGTGCGTGGTCGAAGCGGGATGGATGATGAGCGTCTTGGCGTCGCCGATGTTGGCAAGGTGGCTCATGAACTGCGCCGCCTCGATGAAGCGCTCGCCCGCCTTGGCACCGCCTTTGACGCCGAAATTGAGCAATCCCGAAGCGCCCTTGGGCAGGTACTTCATGGATAGCTCGTGGTACCGGTCGTCGGGTAGCCCGGGATAGTTGACCCAGGCGACGCGTGGGTGGCTCTTGAGGAACTCGGCCACAGCAAGCGCGTTCTCGCAATGGCGCTCCATGCGCACGTGCAGCGACTCCAGGCCCTGCAGCAGCAGCCACGCGTTCAAGGGCGAGAGCGCCGGGCCGAAGGTGCGCATGATCTCCATGCGCGCTTTCATGGTGTAGCCGAAATCGCCGAACGTCTCGTGGAAGATCACACCGTGATAGCCGGGCGAGGGCGAGGTGAACTCGGGAAACTTGCCGTTGCCCCAGTCGAACTTGCCGGACTCCACGATCACGCCGCCCATGGTGGTGCCGTGTCCGCCGATGTACTTCGTCGCCGAGTGCACGACAATGTCGGCGCCCCATTCGATCGGCCGGCAGAGATAAGGCGAGGGCACCGTGTTGTCGACCACCAGCGGAATGCCGGCTTCGTGCGCGATCGCCGCGACCGCCTCGATGTCCACGATGTTGATCAGCGGATTGCCGAGCGTTTCCGCATAGAGGAGCTTGGTATTCGGCTGCAGGGCCCTCCTGAAATTCTGCGGATCGGCTGGATCGACGAAGGTGGTCTCGATGCCGAGTTTCTTCAGGTTGACGTTGAGCAGCGTATGCGTGCCGCCGTAGAGCGTGGAGGCCGAGACGATATGGTCGCCCCCGCTGCACAGCGTGAGGATGGCGGTGACCTCGGCCGCCTGTCCGGTTGCCGTGGCGAGCCCCGAGCGTGCGCCCTCGATCGCTGCCATGCGCTCCTCGAACACCGCGACCGTCGGATTGGAGATGCGCGAATAGACGTTGCCGAAGGTCTGCAGGTTGAACAGGCTCGCCGCGTGGTCGGCCGAGTCGAATACGAAGGAGGTGGTCTGGTAGATCGGCGCGGCGCGCGCGCCGGTGGCGGCATCGGGGATCTGGCCCGCGTGCAGGCAAAGCGTCTCGATGCCGAATTTGCGGTCGGCCATGGCCGAACACTACCAGAAGCTATTCGGTCGGCTTCGAATCCGCAGGCGTATCGGCAGCGGCCGGGCGGGAAGCGGCACGGCGATACTCGGAGGGCAGCACGCCGACCTGGTTCAGGAAAAAGCGCGTGAAATTGCTCTGGGCGGAAAAGCCGAGCTCGGCCGACACCTCGGCGATCTTGCCGCGGCCGGAGGAAAGGCGGGAAATCGCCGCCTCCACGCACAGCATGTCGAGGTAGGTGCGGGGCGAGAAGCCGGTGCAGAGCTGGAACAGATCGTAGAAGCGCGACCGCGACAAGCCGACCTGGCTCGCGAGCTGGTCCATGTTCAGGTCTTTGTTCGGGTGCTCGCGCAGCAGCTCCATCGCTCGACGGATGCGGCTGTCCTCGAAGCGCGAACCGCGCCACGGCGGCGAGGAGGTTCGCTGGCGCGTGAGGTAGGCGTCGACGATCGAAAGCAGCAGCTCCTGCAGCATGAACTCCAGGCGCTCGGTCGAGAGGAAACGGTCGTTCAGCACCTCGATCGCGAGCGTGTCCGCGAGCTGGCGAATCCGCGGCGTGATCGGCTCGCGCTGCTGCGGGAAGGGCTTGCGGTCCTCGGGTGCGAACAGTGCGGGAAGGCCCTGGCGCAACCACTCGGACGCGGCGTGAAACACAAGCGCGCGCCGCGCCTCGAGGTTGACGTGGATTTCGCCCGGGTTTAGGAACAGGATCGTGCCGGCACCTTGCGGGAGCACGATGGCGGGATCGTCCTGGGCGCGCAGCTCGTCGCGCGGCGCGAGCTCGGTGAGCAGCAGCCGGCCGAAGCGCCCCTCGAAAATCCGCATGGTTCTCCCCATGCGGAAAGGATACCTCAGTATGCGAGCCAGCGGGGGCGCTTGGCCGAGACGACGCGGGTATTCACCCCCACCCAGTTCAGCCCGCCGAACAGGCGCCCGTGCTCGATCTTGACGCAACGTTCTAGAACTGTCTCCAGGCCAGCGGCCCGCGCTTTCGCCGCCGCCGCCTCGTTGCGCACGCCGAGCTGCTGCCAAAGCACCTTGGCGCCGATCGCGATCGCATCCTCGGCGATCGGCATCACGTCCTGGCTCTTGCGGAAGACGTCGACGATGTCCACCTTCTCCGGAATGTCGCGCAGCGACTTGTAGCACTTCTCGCCGAGTATCGAGTCGTACTTGGGGTTCACCGGAATCACGCGGTAGCCGTGCTCCTGCATGTATTTCGCGGCGAAGTAGCTCGGCCGATGCCACTCGGCCGAGAGCCCCACCACCGCGATCACGCGGTTCTCCTTCAGTATGCGGCGCAGCGTGTTGATGTCGTCCATCGCGCGGATACTATAATCCAGCGAGTCCCCCATGAGCCTTCACCCGCAGATCGCCGCGCTTCTCGAGCGCGTGGCGCGCTCGCCGCTGCCGCCGTATCACACGGTGCCGGCGTTCGTGGCGCGGCGCATCTACCGCGACACGCGTTCCGCGCTTTCCCCCGAGGCGCCCGAGGTCGCCGAAGCGAGGCTCGTGATCTTCGGCAATCGGGTCGCGGTGCGCGCCTATCGGCCGGTCTCCGGCGAGACGCTTCCGGGGCTCGTGTTCTTCCACGGCGGCGGCTGGGCCATCGGCGATCTCGACACCCACGACGTGGTGTGCAGGCAGCTCGCCCTCGGCGCGCGCTGCGCAGTATTCTCGGTGGACTACCGGCTCGCCCCGGAGCACCCGTTTCCAGCAGCGGTCGAGGATTGTTTTTTTGCCACGCAGTACGTGTTCGAGAATCATCATTCTCTAAGAATCGACCCGGCGCGCATCGCGGTCGGCGGGGACAGCGCGGGCGGCAACCTTGCCGCAGTCGTGGCCCTCATGGCGCGCGATGCGGGCGGCCCGCCTCTGGCCTGCCAGCTGCTCATCTACCCGGCGACCGACCAGCGCTGCGAGTCTCCCTCGCACGAGCGCAACGGCGAGGGTTACCTCCTCACGAAGGAGGCGATCCGGTTTTTCCGCTCCGCCTACCTGCCGAACCCCGTCGAGCGCACCGACTGGCGTGCTTCGCCGCTACTCGCCCGCAGCCATGCGAATCTGCCGCCCGCATTCGTGATCACCGCAGGCTACGACCCGCTGCTCGACGAAGGACGCGCCTACGCTGAACGGCTCGCCAAATCCGGGGTCGAGACGGCTTACCGCGAGTACCCGGACATGGTGCACGGCTTCGTCCTTTTTGGCGGCGTAGTCGATACGGCAAACGCCGCGATCGAGGAGTGCTGTGTGCGGCTGCGCGGCGCATTCCTGAAAGTCCCTGCATGAAACCCGATCTCAAGACGCGCCATGGCGGCAGGATCCTCGCCGACGCGCTCGCCGTCCAGGGCGTGCGGATGGCCTTCGGTGTACCGGGCGAGAGCTATCTCCCGGTGCTCGACGGCCTGCACGATCTGCGTGCGCAGCTTTCGTTCATCGTCTGCCGCCAGGAGGGCGGAGCGGCTTACATGGCCGAGGCCTACGGCAAGCTGACCGGCGAGCCGGGGGTGCTCTTCGTCACCCGCGGACCCGGGGCAAGCAACGGCGCAGTCGGCGTGCACACCGGCTATCAGGACTCTACGCCGATGGTCGTGTTCATCGGTCAGGTCGGCAACGAGTTCGCCGAGCGCGAAGCGTTCCAGGAAATCGATTACCGGCGCATGTACGGCCAGATGGCGAAGTGGGTGGCGCAGATCGACCGCGTCGAGCGTATTCCCGAGTACGTGAGCCATGCCTTCCATGCCGCGTGCGCGGGGCGTCCCGGCCCGGTGGTGCTGGCACTGCCCGAGGACATGCTGTTCGCCGAGGCGGCGGTGGCCGATGTTCCCCGGCATCATCAGATCCGCCCTTCGCCCTCCGCCGCCGAGATGCAGGAAATGGCAAGACTCTTGCGTGCGGCGCAACGGCCTTTCGTGCTGCTTGGCGGCGGGGGCTGGACCGCCGAGGCGTGTCGCAAGCTGCAGGCCTGGATCGAGAAGGGCGCCCTGCCGGTCGGCACCTCGTTCCGCTGCCAGGACTTGTTCGACAACCGCAGTCCCAACTACGCGGGCGATGTCGGCATCGGCATCAATCCGAAGCTCGCTCAGCGGGTCAAGGAAGCCGATGTCCTGCTTGTGATCGGCGCGCGCCTCGGGGAGATGACGACCAGCGCCTACACGCTCGTCGACGCTCCGCTGCCGCGGCAGACCCTGATCCATGTGCACGCCGGCGCCGAGGAGCTCGGGCGCGTGTACCGTGCCGCGCTGCCGATCAACTCCGGCTACCCGCAGTTCGTCGACGCATTGACAGGGTTGGAGATCGAGAGCGCCGCCTGGCGCGAGCGTACTTTCCAGGCAAGGCAAGAGTACCTGGAGTGGACCGAGCCGCGCCCGATGCCGGGACGCGTGCATTACGGGCAAATCATCCGCTGGCTGAGCGAGAAGCTCCCCGAGGACACCATCGTCGCCGGCGGAGCCGGCAACTTCAGCGGCTGGCTGCACCGGCATTTCCGCTACAAAGGCTTTCGCACGCAGCTCGGGCCCACCAACGGCTCCATGGGATACGGCTACCCCGCAGCGGTTGCGGCAAAGCTCGCTCAGCCCTCGCGTAACGTCATCGCAGTGTGCGGCGACGGCGATTTCCTGATGAACGGCCAGGAGATTGCCACGGCCGTGCAGTACGGCGCGGCCTTCGTGGCGCTGGTGGTCAACAACGGGATCTACGGCACGATCCGCATGCATCAGGAGCGCGAGTACCCCGGGCGCGTGTACGCGACGGACCTGAAGAACCCGGATTTCGCCGCCTATGCGCGCGCCTTTGGCGGGCACGGCGAGACGGTCGAACGCACCGAGGAATTCGCGCCGGCCTTCGCCCGCGCCGCCGCGTCCGGCAAGCCCGCGATCATCGAGCTGAAGATCGACCCGGAGGCGATCACCCCTGCAACGACCCTTTCCGCCATCCGCGAGAAAGCCCTCAAGTCAGCGCGATGAACTCCGGGTCGTCCTGGTGGCTGCGCTCGAACTGCAGGAAGTCGTAGTAGCCGCAGCGCGGACTATCGGGATACTCGCGGCACACCCCCGGCCGCACCTCGTAGACGGTGCAGCGGCGCTTGTCCTGATCGAAAAGCAGGCAGGTGGATTCGAATACCTTGTCCTTGCGGTGCCGTAGCAGGCGCACTTTCTCACCCGGGTCGTATTTCGTGAAGCGCTCCTCGGCCTGGGCGTAGTCCAGGCCGAAATGCTTTGCCAACCGCTCGATGTCGCGCGGCGTGACTTCGATTTCAGGGTAGCTGCAGCAGTAGCCGGGGCACTTCTGGCAGGAATACTTGGCGCGTACGGGAATGGGGAACGGCTTGCTTTTCTTCATCGATGCGATCGTTCGGGAATGAGCCGCGCATTGTACGCGGGTGCAATTTATTTTTCCTGCGTCGACCCGGTCGTGGCGCTGCTTCGTTTCAGTTCTCGTGGGAACGCCGCCGTGGCGGACCCGTTGAAGGAAAGGACAACGAATGAAGCCGGTTTACATATTGCTAGCCGCAGTGCTGTTGTCCCCGGGCGCCGCGGCTGCGCATGGCGCCCTCGCCGATGTCTCGCTCTACGATCGCACCGAAGGCAGGCACTTGCAGGTCTACTGGCACGAAGGCCGCGCCTACGTCGCCGGCAAGCCGGGCAACGAGTACCAGATCAGCATGCGCAACCGCAGCCGTGAAGAAATTCTCGCCGTGGTGTCGGTGGACGGCGTCAATGTGATCACGGGGCAGAGCGCCGACCCTTCGCAAAGCGGCTACGTGCTTTCCCGGCACGGCCGCCTGGACATCCAGGGCTGGCGCAGGAGCCTGAGCCAGACCGCCGCGTTCTACTTCACGTCCCTCGGCGATTCCTACGCCGCGCGCACCGGGCGCCCCAACGATGTGGGGGTGATCGGCGTCGCGTTATTCAGGAAAAAGCCGCCTCTGCCGGCGGCTCCCATTGCGCGCGACCGGGGGGAGGCTGCCGAGCGCGCGAAGCCCGCGGAACGGCAGCTCGGCACCGGTCACGGCCGGCACGAGACTTCCTACGCCTACCACATGGAGTTCGAGCGTGCGAGCAGCGTGCCCGCCGAGATCATCACGCTCTACTACGACAGCCGTGCGAACCTCCTCGCGCGCGGCATCATCCGCGAGGCGGTGACGCACCCGCGGCCGTTCCCGGGCTTCGTTCCGGACCCGCAGGGGTAAACTCCTCATGAATGGCGGAGGCCCCCGACGAAGAGCTCATGCTCGCGTATCGCGACGGAGACGCCGGGGCTTTCGAGACGCTCTATACCCGGCATCGTGCACGCCTTTTCCGTTTCGTCCAGCGCGGCATCGAGTCCCGCGCGAGCGCCGAGGAGCTCTACCAGGAGATCTGGATGCGGGTGATCGAGGCGCGCGCCACGTACAAGCCCAGCGCCCGCTTTACGACCTGGCTCTACACCATCGCGCACCACCGCATGGTCGATCATTGGCGCCGCTCGGGTCTCAGCGCGATATCCCTCGAAACCGTGGACGTGCCAGGCAACGACCCGGGACCGCAACGGCATGCGGAAGGCCGCGAGGCGCTGGCGCGCTTTGCGGCTGCGCTGGAGGGCCTGCCGCCTGCCCAGCGCGAGGCTTTTCTCCTCCACGAGGAAGCCGGGCTCACGGTGCCGGAGATCGCCGCGGCCACCGGATCGAACGAGGAGGCTGCCAAGAGCCGCCTGCGCTATGCGATGGCCAAGCTCAAAGCGGCCGTGGACGATGGCTGACGAGCGCGATCCCAAGGTATCGCAGCGCTATCGCGAGCTGGCAGACGAGGAGCCGCCGCGGGAGCTCGACCGGGCCATCCTGGCGGCGGCCCGTCGCTCGGTGGAAAAGCCTCACGCCCCGCTAGTCACGCCGAGCGGGCGCCACAGGTGGTACTTCTCCCTCGGCGCTGCCGCAGTGATCGTGCTCGCCGTCGGCGTGACCTACCACATGCAGCGCGAGCAGCCGGACCCCGATTCAGTGGGTGTGCCCCCCGCGCCGGCCGCGACACCGGAAACTGGGTCGAAACCCGCTCCGAGCATTGCGCCTGAACGCAAACCACAAGCTCCAGGCGTCGTACCCGAGCCCGGATCGCAGGCGCAGGAAAGGCGGCGAGAGCTGGCGCGTGAGGCGCCTGGCGCTCGATCGGATTCGGCGCAGCCAGCGGCGTCGGCAGCGAGGCCCATGCAGGCCCCCGTTGTTGAAACGCCGGAGCGGATGCTCGAGCGGATCGTCGAGCTTCGCAGGGAAGGAAAGCACGAGGAAGCGGACCGGCTGCTTGCCGAGTTCAAGCGGAAGCATCCGGACTACCGGCTTCCGGAAAACGTGGTCCGTCCCTGATTTAGTGCTGCAGGATCTTGGAGAGGAAGAGCTGGGCGCGCTCCGAGCGCGGCGTGCCGAAGAACTCCTCCTTGCGGGCGTCCTCGACGATGCGGCCGCCGTCCATGAAGATGACGCGGCGGGCGACCTTGCGCGCGAAGCCCATCTCGTGGGTGACCACCATCATGGTCATGCCTTCTCTTGCGAGCTCGACCATCACGTCGAGCACCTCGTTGATCATTTCCGGGTCGAGCGCCGAGGTGGGCTCGTCGAAGAGCATGGCGATCGGGTCCATCGACAGGGCGCGCGCGATGGCGACGCGCTGCTGCTGGCCGCCGGAAAGCTGGGCGGGGAACTTGTCCTTGTGGGCGGCGAGGCCGACGCGCTCGAGGAGTTTCAGGCCCTTCTGCATCGCCTCATCCTGGCTGCGGCCGAGCACCTTCACCTGGCCGAGCGTCAGGTTCTGCATCACCGACATGTGGGGAAAGAGCTCGAAGTGCTGGAACACCATCCCGACCCGCGAGCGCAGCTTCGGGAGGTTGGTCTTCGGGTCGCCGACCGAGATGCCGTCGACCGTGATCTCGCCCTTCTGGAACGGCTCGAGCGCGTTGACGCACTTGATGAGGGTCGACTTGCCGCTGCCCGAGGGGCCGCACACCACCACCACTTCGCCTTTCGCCACCTCGGTGGAGCATTCGGCGAGCACCTGGAAGCTGCCGTACCACTTGCTGACGTTCCTGATCGAGATCATCGGACGACCGCAATCCTATCCTGAAGGCGCCGCACGAGCTGGGACAGCGTGTACGAGATGACGAAGTAGACCACCGCCACGAAGGTATACATCTCCACGAGGCGATAGTCCCGGTTCGCGATCTTCGAGGCGGCGCCGAGAAAGTCGGTGGCCGAGATGACGTACACGAGCGAGGTGTCCTGGAACAGGATGATGGTCTGGGTGAGCAGCACCGGCACCATGTTGCGGAAGGCCTGCGGCAGCACGACGTGCCCCATGGTCTGCCAGTAGTTGAGCCCCAGCGCATAGCCCGACCACACCTGCCCGCGCGAGATCGACTGGATGCCGGCGCGCATGATCTCGCAGTAGTATGCCGCCTCGAACATGGTGAAGGTAATCGCCGCCGACGCGAAGGCGCCGACGCGGATCGGCTCCTTCCCGCCGATCACCCAGGCGCCAATGTAGGGCACGAGGAAGAAGAACCAGAAGATCACCAGCAGCAGCGGCACCGAGCGCATGAGGTTGACGTAGGCGCTCGCGAGCATCGACAGCGGCGTGAAGCTCGAAAGCCGCATCATGGCGAGCAGGGTGCCGAACACGATGCCGCCGCTCATCGCGATCAGCGTGAGCGTGACGGTGAACGTCATGCCGTCGCGGAAGAGATACGGCAGCGAGCGCTGGATGACGTCGAAGTCGTAGCCGGCGAACATCAGGTTCCCGCCTGGGGCGCGCCCCCCACCGCGATCAGCCCCGGCACGCGCACCTTCTTCTCCAGCGCGCGCATCAGCAGCACGATCACCATGTTGGTGATGAGGTAGATCACCGTGGCGGTGGCGAACGCCTCGAACACGTGGAAGCTGAATTCCTGCATGGCGCGCGCGCGGCCCGTCAGCTCGAGCAGCCCTATGGTGAGGGCGACCGAGGAGTTCTTGATCACGTTCATGAACTCCGAAGTGAGCGGCGGCAGGATGATGCGGAAGGCCTGCGGCAGGATCACATGGCGGTAGGCCTCGGCCTCGGTGAGCCCCATGGCGATCCCGGCCATGCGCTGGCCGCGCGGCAGCGAGTTGATCCCGGCGCGCACCTGCTCGGCAATGCGCACCGAGGTGAAGATTCCCAGGCACAGCACCGCGGGTACATAAGAGCCCCACGGCGGCGGCATCTGCTTCACCCAGTCGCCGGCCGCCTGCGGCACCAGCTCCGGCATCACGAAGAACCACAGGAACATCTGCACGATGAGCGGGATGTTGCGGAAAATCTCGACGTAAAGGTTCCCCAGTCGCACCGCCCAGGCGAGCGACGTGGTGCGCAGCGTGCCGACGAGAGCTCCGACCACGAGCGCGATTACCCAGGCCGCGAGCGCCGTGAGCAGCGTCCAGCCCAGGCCGACGAGCAGGTACTGCAGGTACGTGCCCGAGCCGCCCGGCTCGGACTCGAGCAGTACCTGCCAGTGCCAGTTGTAGTTCAGCTTACTTGTATGCCGCCGGGTCCCCGGAGTCGGTCGGGTTGGCGACGACCTTCTTGAACTGGTCGCTCATCGGCACGTTGAGGTTGATGTTCTTCGGCGGAATCGGCTTCAGGAACCACTTGTCGTAGATGGCGCGGATCTGCCCGGACTTGTAGAGGTTCGTCATGGCGGCGTTGACCACCTTCTTGAACGCGGCGTCGTCCTTGCGCAGCATGATGCCGTAGGGCTCGACCGAGAGCGCGTCGGCCGAAATCACGTAGTCCTTCGGGCTGCGGGACTGCGCCACCAGGCTGTAGAGCAGGATGTCGTCCATCACGAAGGCGACCGCGCGCCCGGTCTCGACCATCTGGAAAGCCTCGGGGTGGCCGTTGGCGGAGATGATGTTCATGCCGAGGTTCTGCTGCGCGTTGATCTCGGTGATCTGCTTGATGTTGGTGGTGCCCGCGGTGGAAACGACGGTCTTGCCCTTGAGGTCGGCGACCTTGCCGATCTTGGCGGCGCGCTTGCTGACGAAGCGGTTCGCCGTGACGAAGTGCGTGATGGTGAACCACACCTGCTTCTGGCGATCAAGGTTGTTGGTGGTCGAGCCGCACTCGAGGTCGATCGTGCCGTTCGCCATCAGCGGGATGCGGTTCGCGGAGGTGACGAGCTGGTACTTGACGTCGAGCTTCGGCATCTTCAGCTCGCTTTTCACCGCCTCGACGACGCGGTGGCACAGGTCCATCGCGTAGCCGACCGGCTGCTGCTTGTCGTCGTAGTACGAGAACGGCACCGAAGCGTCGCGGTGGCCGATGGTAATGCTGCCGCTATCCTTCACCTTCTTCAGGGTGCCTTCCTGCGCCGCGGCCGGAAGCGCAGCCGCGGCAGCTGCCGCGAGCCCGGCGAGCAGGTAGAAAGCGCGTTTCATGGGGTCTCCTCTGGATTGTTGATCGTGCTGGGGCGCGAAAAATTCTACTCTAGTTGATTCCGGCGGCGAGGTTGCGGACCCGCTCGGCGAGCGCCCTAAGCAGCGACACGCCGAACGTGGCGCCGCGCAGCGAAATCGCCACCCCCGGCCTTTCCAGGTCGGATGTTGCCAGATTCTCAGCGCGAGCTGAGATTGCGCAGCTCGCGCATGGCGACCGAGAGCATCGCCAGATCCGCCGCCCCCGAGGCGCGCAGCTCGGTGAGCACCTGGCGGAAACGCTCGTAGAGCACCGAATTGCGGCTCTTCCACGCGCCGATGAGCGCCGCCGGGTCCGAGCTCGCAGCGCCGGCGCGCAGCGCATCCGCAGACAACGCGCGCAGCATGCTGGCAAGGTCGTCGCGCAGCGCCGCCTTGGCGAGCGTCTGCCAGTGCGTCTCGGCGCTCAGCGTGCCGATGCAGGCACGCAGCCACGGGAAATCGAGCTCCCCGGCGAGCGCGAAGTGCAGCCGCGCCACGGCTTCGATGTCGCGGCTGAGCGCGTCCGCCACTTCGACGATGTCGAGGGCATTGAACATCGCATCGAAGCCGGCGGCGCGTGCGGCAAGCAGCTCGGGCACTGCGTCCTTCTCCAGGCGGCCCGCCGCCGCGCGGAACGCGGTCTCGTCGAGCGCAGGAAGGATGCCCGGCAGCAGCGCCGCGAGGCGCTCCGCGCCGGCGCGAAAGTGCTCGATCGAGCGCGAAAGGTCCGCGAGATGCGCCCGGTTGCGCAGGAACCATAGCGTCGCGCGCACGATGAGCCGGCCCGCGTCGATGAGGATCGCGGTCTGGGTGCGGTCGGGCACCTTGTAATCGAGCGCCTCCACCGCGCGCCACAGCTCGACCATGCCGAACACCTCGCGCACGACGAGGTAGGCGCGCACCACGTCGGGCGCGGTGGCACCGGTCTCCTCGCGCATGCGGTGCACGAAGGTGCTGCCGACGCGGTTGATCGTGCTGTTGGTCACGTGGGTGGCGATGATCTCGCGGCGCAGTGGATGCGCGCGGATCTGGGCCGCGAAGCGGCCGCGCAGCGCCTGGGGGAAGTAGCGCTCGAGCGCGGTGGCGATGAAGGGCTCCTCCGGCACATCCGAGTGCAGAATCTCGTCGTAGAGCGCGATCTTCGAGTACGCGAGCAGCACCGCGCGCTCGGGCGCGGTGAGGCCGAGCTTCGCCGCGCGGCGCTCGGCGAACTCCTCGTCGCCGGGCAGGAATTCGAGCGCGCGGTTGAGCCGTCCCGATCTTTCCAGGCTCTTGATGAAGCGCTCCTGCGTGTCGAGAAGCGCCGGCGCAGCCGCGCCAGAAACCGAGAGGCTCTGGGTCTGGAAGTAGTTGTCGCGCAGCACCAGCGCCGCCACCTCTTCGGTCATGTCGGAAAGCAGCTTGTTGCGCTGCCTGCCGGTGAGCTCGCCCTCGCGTACCAGCGCGTCGAGGAGGATCTTGATGTTCACTTCGTGGTCGGAGCAGTCGACGCCCGCCGAGTTATCGATGGCGTCGGTGTTGATGCGGCCGCCGGCGAGCGCGTATTCGACGCGGCCGAGCTGAGTGAATCCCAGATTGCCGCCTTCGGCGACCACCCTGCAGCGCAGCTCGGCGCCGTTGACGCGCACCGCGTCGTTCGCCCGGTCGCCCACTTCCGCGTGCGATTGACGCCTCGCCTTGACGTACGTGCCGATGCCGCCGTTGTACAGGAGGTCCACCGGCGCCTTGAGGATCGCGCTGATGAGCTCGTTCGGGGTGAGAAGCTCCGCATCGACGCAAAGCGCCTTGCGGATTTCCGGTGAAAGCGACACGGACTTGGCGCTGCGCGGGAACACGCCGCCGCCCTGCGAGATTTGCTTCGCGTCGTAATCGGCCCACGAGGAGCGCGGCAGCCGGAACAGCCTTTCGCGTTCGTGCCAGCTTTTCTCCGGCTCGGGAGACGGATCGAGAAAGACGTGCCGGTGGTCGAAAGCGGCCAACAGGCGGATGTGGCGAGAGAGCAGCATGCCGTTGCCGAAGACGTCGCCCGACATGTCGCCGATGCCCACGACGCTGAGGTCCTGCGTCTGCGTATCCAGCCCGAGCTCGCGGAAGTGGCGCTTCACCGACTCCCAGGCGCCGCGAGCGGTAATCGCCATCTTCTTGTGGTCGTAGCCCGCCGAGCCGCCCGAGGCGAAAGCGTCGCCGAGCCAGAAGCCGTATTCGGCGGCCACCCCGTTGGCGATGTCGGAGAACGTTGCCGTGCCCTTGTCGGCGGCCACCACGAGGTAGGGATCGTCGCCGTCGTGGCGCACCACGTTCGGCGGCGGCACGACTTTCCCGTCGACCAGGTTGTCGGTCAGGTCGAGCAGCCCGCGCAGGAAGGTCTGGTAGCAGGCGACGCCCTCCTTCATCAGCGCCTCGCGCTCGCCGGTTGGCGGCCTCTTGAGGACGAAGCCGCCCTTCGCACCGACCGGGACAATGACGACGTTCTTCACCATCTGCGCCTTCATGAGCCCGAGCACCTCGGTGCGGAAGTCCTCCATGCGGTCCGACCAGCGGATGCCGCCGCGCGCTACGCGGCCGCCGCGCAGGTGTACCGCCTCCACGCGCGGCGAGTGCACCCAGATCTCGACGAGCGGGCGCGGCTCGGGCAGCCCGGGCACGCGCCGGGAATCGAGCTTCAAGGCGAGATACGGCTTCGCATGGAAGAAATTCGTACGCAGGGTCGCCTGGATCACCGCAAGAAAGCTGCGCAGAATGCGGTCCTCGTCGAGGTTCTGCACCTCGTCGAGCGCGGCGCTGATCTCGGCGGCGAGCGCGGCCTCGTTCTCGTTTTCGTTCTTGAACCTGGCGAGGAAAAGGCGGACCAGCAGCGCGGCGATGCGCGCGTTGGCGACGAGCGCGTGCTCGGCATAGGCGCGGCTGAAGGTGGCTCCCGCCTGGATGAGATAGCGCGTATAGGCGCGCAGCACGCCTATCTCGCGCGCCTCGAGCCCTGCCGCCAGCACCAGCCGGTTGAGCTCGTCCGCTTCGATGCTTCCCGACCACATGCCGAGAAACGCCTCGTGGAACTTGCCGCGCACGCTTTCGAGGGCGAGATCGGCCTGCCCGGGAAGCGCCAGGCCAAAATCGACCACCCAGACCGGATCGCGCTCCGCCGGCTCGATCTTGTGTGGATGCTCGTCCAGCACGCGCACGCCGAGGCGCTCCAGCATCGGCAGGCTGTCGGAGAGCGCGACGCGGCTGCCGCGACGGTAGATCTTGAAGCGCAGCGTTCCCGGGTCGGCGCCGGGCGGCACGTACAGATTGAGCCCGGGCGCCTCGCCGGCAAGCGCCTCCATCATGTCGATGTCGCCGAGCGCGCTGCGCACCGCGTATTCATCGCGGTAGCCGGCGGGGAAGGCGCGCTCGTAGGAGCGCCACAGCGCGTTGCCGCGCTCTTCCTCGTGGTGCGCGAGCAGCGCCGCGTAAAGGTCGTCCTCCCAGCGGCGCATCGCCTGCACCAGGCGTCGCTCGAGCGCCTTCAGGTCCGGCGCCGGCGCGGGCTCGCCCGGCGTGGTGCGGATGCGCATGAGGATGCGTCCGAGCGTGGAGCCCGACAGGTGGAGCTCGAACTCGGTGCTCTGGCCGTTGAACGCTTCGCTCAGGATGCGCTGGAAGCTCTGGCGCAGCTCGGTGTTGTAGCGATCGCGCGGCACGAAGATGAGGCAGGAAACGAAACGCGCGTACGGGTCCTGGCGCACCAGAAGCCGAGTCATCTGGCGCTCGCCGAGCTGCAGGATCGCCATCGCATGGCGGTACAGGTCGTCCGCGCCGATCTGCAGCAGCTCGTCGCGCGGGTAGGTTTCCAGGATCGAGGCGAGCGCCTTGCCGCTGTAGCCCGCCGGAAGCAGGCCCGCGCGCTCGATGACTTCCGAGAGCTTCCTGCGCAGCAGCGGCACTTGCATCGGGTTCTCGCTGTACGCGGTGTGCGTGTACAGGCCGAGAAAGCGCGCTTCGCCGTGCACCTTGCCTGCGGCGTCGAAATGCTTGATGCCGACGTAGTCGAGGTGCCCGGGTCGGTGCACCGTCGAGCGCGAGCTCGCCTTGGTGAGAAGCAGCAGCTCCCTTACCCGGGCGCGCTTGCGCGCTTCGGGCGGCAGCGCGGCGAAGCTCGCGGACACCGTTTCGCCCGCGCGCGCGCGCAGGATGCCCAAACCCGAGCCCGGAACGATGCGCAGCTCGTCCTCGCCGTCTGCGGAAGCGAGCTCGTAGTCCCGGCAGCCGAGGAAGGTGAAGTGATGCTCGAGCAGCCAGGCGAGAAAGGCGCGCGCCTCCTCGAGCTCGGCCTGCGGCACCCCGGGCGGCGGCAACTCCAGGCGCCGGATGTTCTCCAGCATGCGCGCTTGCATCGGCCGCCAGTCCTCGACCGCGGCGCGCACGTCGGCGAGGACCTTTGCAATGCCTGCCTCGAGCGCCGCGAGCCTCGCCGGGTCGGTCTGGCGGTCGACTTCGAGATGCATGAACGACTCGAGCCGGCCTTCCGAAGCAGCGCTTGCCTGAGATACCGAAATCGCTTCGCCCTTGGCGTCGCGCCGCACGCGCAGCACCGGGTGCACCAGCAGATGCACGGTCAGCGCCTGACGGTTCACCTCCATCGTCACCGAGTCGACGAGGAACGGCATGTCGTCGTTGACGATGTCGATGACCGTGTGGGTGCTCTCCCAGCCGTGCTGCTCGAACACCGGGTTGTAGGCGCGAATCTTTGCGCTTCCGGGAGAGAATTTCCTTCCGAAGGCCAGGTGCGCCGCCGCGGCGCCTTTCAGGTCGATCGGCTCGCGCGCGGCAAGTTCTTCCGGGTCGACCTCCGCGTAGTACAGCCGCGTGAATTCCTCGACGAGCGCGGCTTGCGGCGCGTGGTTCTGCGCTCCCATGTGCCCATTGTAGGTGACATAGTTGCTTGCGCGCCCCCTGGCGGTTTGATTTGCTAGCGGAAATCAAAGGGAGGCGCGATGGATCCGGTGAGTCTCGTCGCTTCGTGGCACGAGCTGATTTCCAGGGCATTCAGCGACCACACGCTCGCAGCCGCGGTAATTACCATCGCCGCAATCGGCATCTTCGTGGTGCTGCAGCAGGAACTGCGCCCTTACCGGCTGTCGAGCAACGCCGCCTACGCTGCGCTGGGGTGGCTGGTATCCATATCGATCCTCGTCTACGTCATGGCGGCGCTGCGCCGCGGCTGGGCGCTGCTGGGGGAAGCACTTCCGGTCGCCGCGCGCGTGTCGGCTTACCTCTACGACATATGCGAGCGGCACCCGATCCTCGCTCTTGTCATCGTCGGCGCCGGCACCACGGCGTACTTCCTCGAGCGGCTCTGGCCGCGGCCGGTCTTGTGGGGGCCTGTGCGTGCCGCGTGTGCCGTTCTTGTCATCGCGCTGGCGATCCACGTCACGGGTCCGATTGCGGACCTGATCGCCGCCGAGCCGCCAAAGCCCGCAGTGCAGTTGACGGCCGTCCCGCCCGCCGACGCGGTCGCGCGTGCCATCAAGGCAGGCGATACGCGATATCTCTCGGTCCCGCAGTGCCTGGACCAGGTCGTGGGCGAGGTTCCTTCTCCCTGGGCTGCCGGCGTCAAGGGGCTCGGACCGAATTGCCGCGACACCCTCGGCGACGAAGCGGCGCTGCGCATGCATCTGCGCCAGACCTATGCCGCCGCGTACAACCGGCTCATGTACAAGCACAACAACGCCGCCGTGGCGGCGTCCCTCAGGGCCGAGTGAGAAGCTCGGTCACGCCGCCTACGGCGGCGGTGTTCACCGTCAGCGTTCTTTCGGTGGCGAAGCGCAAGAGGTAGTGCGGGCCGCCGGCCTTCGGGCCGGTACCCGAAAGCCCCTCGCCGCCGAAGGGCTGCACGCCGACGACCGCGCCGATCATGCTGCGGTTCACGTAGATATTGCCGACGCGCGCCTCGCGCACCACCTCGTCGACGAAGCTCTGGATGCGGCTGTGCACGCCGAGCGTGAGCCCGTAGCCTGTGGCTCGTATCCACCGCAGCACCTTCTGCAGGTCCTGGCGCCGGTAGCTGCATACGTGGAGGATCGGCCCGAAAACCTCCGCTGTCGGCAGCGCATCGAGCTCGAGCCGGAAAGCGACCGGCGCAACGTAGTTGCCGCTCGCGGGAGCGTTGGCTTCGCCGATCAGCCTGGCAGTGGCTCTCAATTTTTGGAGGTGACGTAACAACGCCTCGCGGGCTGCAGCGTCGATGATCGGCCCGACATCGGTGTCCGGCTCGGCCGGATCGCCGACTTTCAGCTCGGCGAGCGCGCCCGCGAGTAGATGCGTCACGCGCTGCGCGCAGCCTTCGTCGACGAACAGGATGCGCTGCGCGGAGCAGCGCTGGCCGGCGCTCTGGAAAGCCGACACCACCACGTCGTCGATCACCTGCTCGGGGAGCGCGGAGGCGTCGACCAGCATTGCGTTGACCCCGCCGGTCTCGGCGATGAGCGCACCGATCGGGCCGCTGCGCGCCGCGAGCGCGGCGTTGATGCGCCGCGCGGTGTCGTCCGAGCCGGTGAAAGCGACCCCGGCGATGCGCGGGTCGGCGACGAGCGGCGCGCCGACCGTCTCGCCGTCGCCGACCACGCAGCGCAGGGCGTCTTGCGGTACGCCCGCGCCGTGCAGGAGGGCGACGGCTTCGAGGCCGATGCGCGGGGTTTGCTCCGCCGGCTTGGCGACCACGGTATTTCCCGCCGCGAGCGCGGCGGCGACCTGGCCGGTGAAGATGGCGAGCGGGAAATTCCACGGCGCGATGCAGGCGAACACGCCGCGAGCGTGCAGGCGCAGCTCGTTGCGCTCCCCGGCGGGGCCAGGGAGCAGCTGTGCTTGTCCGAATTTCAATCTTCCTTGAAGGGCGTAGTAGCGGCAAAAATCCGCCGCTTCGCGCACCTCCGCTACCGCATCGGCGTACGTGCGAGCGCCTTCGCGCACGATCAGCGATACGAAATCCGGCATGCGCTCTTCGAGCCGGTCGGCGGCGCGCTCGAGCAGCTTCGCACGCTCGGCCGCGGGGAGGCGCGACCAGGCGTCGAAAGCTCTCGCGGCACGCGCGATCTCCGAATCGAGGCATTGCGAACCCACCGGTTCGAGGGCGACCTGCCGGTCCAGTGAAACTCTCTTTTCAAGGGCGTCGAGCACGTCCCGCCGCGCGAGATCCAGCCCGAGCGAGTTGCGCCGGTCGGGATAGAGCTCGCGCGGCAGCGGGATGCGCGGCTCGGGCGTATAGGGGTTCGGCAGAGCGGCCACCGGATCGGCGACGAGCGACTCGAGCGGCACGTCGGGATCGGCGATCTGGTGAACGAACGAGGTGTTGGCGCCGTTCTCGAGCAGGCGCCGCACCAAGTAGGGAAGCAGCTCGTTGAAGCTGCCGACCGGCGCGTAGATGCGGCAGGCCACGTGGCGCTCGGCAAGCAGCGCGTCGTAGAGCGCATCGCCCATGCCGTAGAGCTTCTGGAACTCGAATGGCCGCTCGCGGCCCGCGAGCTCGAGGATCGTGGCGACGCTGCGGCAGTTGTGCGTGGCGAAGGCGGGATAAAGCAGCTCGGGAGCGCCAAGGAGCTTCTGGGCGCACGTCACGTAGGAGAGGTCGGTCGCCGCTTTTCGCGTGAACACCGGGTAATCCGGCATGCCGAGCTGCTGCGCGCGCTTGATCTCGCCGTCCCAGTAGGCGCCTTTCACCAGGCGCACCGAAATGCGCCGGCGCAAGCCGCACAGCCAGTCGCACACCGCCAGCGCCCGCTTTTGATACGCCTGCACTGCGAGGCCGACCTGGAAGCTCGAGCTCAGCTTGTCGAAAAGATCGAGCGTGAGCTCCAGGCGCTCCGACTCCTCGGCATCGATCGTCAGCGCCACGTCGTGCTGCGCGGCGATGCGTGCGAGCCCGGCAAGCTTCGGCGCGAGCTCGGCGAGGATGCGGCCGCGCTTGGATTCCTCGAAGCGCGGATGCAGCGCCGAGAGCTTTACCGACACGCCGTCGCCCGCGGGCGTGCGCCGGATGGCGTGCGTATACGCCTGCAAATAGCGGCCTGCGTCTTCCGCCGTGCGCGCGCCTTCGCCCAGCACGTCGTAGGAAAAGCGGTAGGCGTCGTGCGCCTTGCTGCGCGTGACCGCCTCCTCGATGGTCTCGCCGAGGACGAACTGCGCGGCGAGGATGCGCATCGCCTGGCGCACCGCGGTGCGCACCACCGGCTCGCCCAGTCGCGCTGCGAGCTGCTTGAGCTGTGCGGCGAGGTGCTCGCCCGGCGCTTCGTGCCAGCGCGCGAGCGTTCCGGTGAGCATCAGCGCCCAGTCGGCAGCGCTGGCGGAATTCCACTGGCCCGAGGAGAGCTTCTCGCGGATCAGCGCATCGGCCGTCTCGGGGTCCGGAATGCGCAGCAGCGCTTCGGCGACGCACATCAGCGCGACGCCCTCGCGCGTGGACAGGCCGTAGTGGCGCAGAAAGCGCTCGGCGCTCAACGCGGCGCTCGGAGCGGCGCGCACGCGTTGCGCGAGGCGCAGCGCCTCGGCGGTGATCCGCGCCGAGGTGGCCGCATCGGGCTGCAGCGCGAGCAGGCGCTCGATGGCCTGGCCTTCCGCTAAGCGATGCTGGCGCCGAAGCTCGTCATGCATGGGGCCTATAATGCTGCGCGAAAAACGGAGGACGAACCACCATGGCGCCTGAAAAGCTCTGGGAGCCGAGCGAGCGGGCGATCGAGGAGGCGCAGCTCACGCAGTTCGCGCGGCAGGTGGTGCGCAAGCGCCGCCTCGAGCTGAACAGCTATCCCGAGTTCTACCGCTGGTCGGTGGAAAAACCCGAGGAGTTCTGGTCCGACCTGTGGGACTACTGCGGCGTCATCGCCTCGCGCAAGGGCTCCACGGTGCTCGTCGACGGCGACAGGATGCCGGGCGCGCGCTGGTTTCCCGAGGCGCGCCTCAACTTCGCCGAGAACCTCATGCGCCGCGGCGACCGCGGCGACGCCTTCGTCTTCTGGGACGAGACGGGGTTCCGGCGCCGCGTGTCCTACGCCGATCTCTATAGCGACGTGTCGCGCGCCGCGCAGGCGCTCGCGGCCCTGGGGTTGCGCGCGGGCGACCGCGTCGCCGCGTTCATCCCCAACATTCCGGAAGCGGGCATGCTCGCCCTGGCGGCGCTCTCGCAAGGCATGGTCTGGGCGTCGTGCTCTCCCGACTTCGGCGTCGACGGCGTGCTCGAGCGCTTCGGCCAGATCGAGCCCAAGGTGCTGTTTTGCGCCGACGGCTACCGCTACAACGGCGAGACGCATAGCTCGCTCGAACGGGTGCGCGAAATCGCGGCGCAGCTGCCGAGCGTGCGCAGGGTCGTGGTGGTGCCGCATCTCGACCCCAGAGCCGACGTCTCGGAGGTTCCGAAGGCGTTCGCCCTGGAAGAGTGGCTGCGGCGCTACACGCCGGGCAACATTGCCTTCGCGCAATTGCCGTTCGACCACCCGGTGTACATCCTGTTCACCTCGGGGACGACCGGCAAGCCGAAATGCATCGTCCACGGTGCGGGCGGCACGCTGCTGCAGGCGCTGAAGATGTACAAGCTGCAGTTCGACCTGCGCCCGGGCGATCGCTTCTTTTATTTCTGCACTACCAACTGGGTGATATGGAACCTGCTTTTCGCCGGCATCGCCGCCGAGGCGAGCGTCATGCTCTACGACGGCTCGCCTTTCGCGAAAAACGGCCGGATCCTTTTCGACTATGCCGAGAAGGAGCGCGTCACGCATTTCGGCACGTCGGCCAAGTTCATCGACGCGATCGCCAAGCGCGGCGTGCGGCCGCGCCCCGACATCGACGGCATCCCGAAGGCGGTGCTGCTCGAGGAGTGGCTGCGCAAGCACTCGGCGGGCGAGATCGACTTCGTGCAGCTGCCCTTCGAGCACCCGGCCTACATCCT
>DASZOS010000075.1:0-20081 GCA_035550695.1 Burkholderiales bacterium
CTGGACGCCGATCTGGTTGTGCAAGCCGATCGACTGGCGCACAAGCTCGAGTACCTCCGGGGCGAGGTCGATATGCTGCGCCACCGGGCCGCGCGTTCTTCGGCTGCCTGGCTGGGCGCGGATGACGCGGCGCAGCTGCCAAAAAACGCGGCAAGGCCTACTCTCCTCTCCGACATTTGAGGGAAGTAGAGGGAAGTACCCGCGACGCTCAAGCGCTCGCGCGCGCGGGCCTCCCTCGCCGCCGTCGATATCGCTCTCTCCCCGCCGCCCGCCGCAAACCAGTAGCCCGTAGCAGTCGGACTGACGCGTTGCGCTATGTCGGGCCGGCGGAGACTCGCGCCTGCCTGCCGCGGGCGAGGTAATTTCCAGCGTACTCGACGTAGACCTGCACCGCGCGCGCGAACTCCTCGCGGTTGCGCTCCGAGAGCGCTCGCGCCGCGCGCGCGGGGCGGCCGGACCAGACCTGGCCGGCGGCCACCTCGGTACCCGGTTCGGTGATCGAGCCCGCGGCGACGCAGGCGCCGCGCCTTACGAGCGTTCCCTTGCCGACGATGGAGCCCATGCCGATGATCGCGCCCTCCTCGATGGTGCTCGGGAAGATGCGCACGTTGTGCCCGATCAGCACGCGCGGGCCGATGCGGATGTCTTCTCCGGGCTTGCCGCCGTAGAGGCGCGAGTTGTCCTGGACATTGGTCTCCTCGCCGATCTCGACGGCGGCCTCGCCGGCGTCGACCTCGACGCCGAACCACAAGCTGGAGCGAGGCCCGAGCACGACGCGGCCGGCAACGCTCGCCGTGGGAGCGACGTACGCGCTGCGCGCGAATGCGCGCTCGACGCCGGTTCCGGGCGCGTGGCGCAGCCGCGGCACGCGCGCTTCGGCGACGACGTGCGGCACGCTCGAGCGGGAGCCGGTTCGAATCGCCTCGTGAAGCCGGTTGAGCAGGTCCGAAGAGACGCGCTCCACCGGCCGGGCCGGCGCCCCGGCGTACAGCCAGCCGCCTTCCAGGCGCTTTCCCGGCGGCACGATGCTTTGCGCGGCGATTACCGCCCCGGGCCCGAGGACCGAGCCGTCCATCACCGCCGAGTGCTCGCCGACGACGCAGTCGTCCGCCACGGTGCAGGCATGCACCAGCGCGTAGCGCCCGACGGTGACGTGCGAGCCGATGATCGCCGGAAACACCTGGTCGGCGATGTGCACGGTGCTCGCCTCGCCGAACCAGCAATCGGCGCCGATGCGCACGTCTTCGCCGTCGGCCCGCACCAGGGTGAGCTCGCCGAGCGTGCAGCCCGAATCGAGCTGCGCGCGGCCGATGACGGCCGAAGACGTCTCTCCCGTAACTGCGGAGCCTATGCGCGGCGCGTGCGCGAGGTAGGGCAGGACGATCATCGCGCTAGAACACCGGCGTTTCGCGGTAGGTGCCCCACAGGGCCTTCAGCCGCTCCACGATCTCGCCCATCGACGCGCCGGCGCGCACGAGCTCGATCGTGACCGGCAGGATGTTCTCGTTGTCGTTGCCGGCAACTTCGGTAAGGCGCGCAAAGAGCGCGTCAACCCTTTTTTCGTTTCGACTGCTGCGTACCTGTCTCAGCCGCGTGATCTGGCGCTCGGCGGTCGTGGGGTCGTACGGGTGCGTCTCGATCGCCAGCTTTTCGTCCGGCTCGACGAATTTGTTGACGCCGAGAACCACTTTCTCCCCTTTTGCCTTCTTGAGCGCGGTCGCGTAGGCGAAGTCGGCGATGCGGCGCTGGAACCAGCCTTCCTCGATCATCTTGATGGTGCCGCCGCGGCGGTCGACTTCCTCGACGACGTCGAAGATGGCGCGCTCCATCTGCGTGGTGAGATGCTCGACGTAGTAGGAGCCGCCCAGCGGGTCGATGACGTCCGCCGCGTTCGATTCGTCGGCGATCACCTGCTGCGTGCGCAGCGCGATCCTCATCGCCTGCTCGGTCGGGATGGTGAAAGCCTCGTCCATGCCGTTGGTGTGCAGGCTCTGCGTGCCGCCGAGCACCGCCGAGAGGGCTTGAAGGGTGGTGCGAACCACGTTCACCATGTACTGCGGCTTGGTGAGGGTCGCCGCCGCGGTCTGCGTGTGGAAGCGCAGGCGCATCGATTCCGGGTTGGTCGCGCCGAAGCGCTCCTTCATGATCTTGGCATAGGCGCGCCGTACGGCGCGGAACTTGGCGATCTCCTCGAAGAAGTCGGCCTGCGAAACGAAGAAGAAGGCGAGCCGGGGCGCGAACTCGTCGACCTGCATGCCGGTCTTCAGCACCTCTTCCACGTAGGTAATGAGGTTGCACAGCGGAAAGGCGACCTCGTCGAGGGGCGAGGACCCGGCTTCCGAGATGTGGTAGCCGGAAATATTGATCGGGTTGTAGCGCTTCATGTTGCGCGCGCAGTAGGTGATGCAGTCGCGCACGATGCGCACGGAAGGACGGATGGGGAACGCCCATTCCTTCTGCGCCATGTATTCCTTGAGGATGTCGGCCTGGATGGTGCCCGAGAGCCGGTCGAGGTCGAGGCCGCGCTTCTGCGCCACGCCGATGTACATGGCGAGGAGGATCCAGGCCGACGGATTGATCGTCATCGACACCGAGATGTTCTCCAGGTCGATGCCCTCGAAGAGCAGCTCCATGTCGGCCATGGTGTCGATCGCCACGCCCTCGCGGCCGACCTCGCCCTCGCTCATGGGGTGATCGGAGTCGTAGCCCATGAGCGTGGGCATGTCGAAGTCGATCGAAAGGCCCGTCTGCCCCTGCGAGATGAGGTACTTGAAGCGCCCGTTCGTGTCTTCGGCGGTGCCGAAGCCGGCGATCTGCCGCATGGTCCACAGCCGCCCACGGTACATCGTCGGATAGGCGCCGCGCGTATAGGGATACTGCCCGGGCAGGCCGATGTCCTCGGGCGGCATCCCGGCGAGATCGAGGGCGGTGTACACGCGCTTCACCGGAAAGCCGGTGAGCGTGCGGAACTCGGGCTTGCGCTCAGGGGATTTCTTCAGGAAGGCCGCGAGCTCGTTCGCCTCCCAGCTCTCGAGCTGCCGGCGCAGCTCGTCGATTTCGTTGCTCATCGTTTGACCTCTATGCCTATGTGCGCGAGCAGCCGCCGCGCGGCGCTCTGCGGAGAGATGTCGCCCGCGGCCAGCTCGGCGATGATGTGCGCCATGCGCCCCTCGCGGTGGCGCTCGAACTCGTCGTGCAGCACCTGCTGGGCGGCCTTGAGCATCCTGCGTTCGCGGATCGACTGGCGGCGCTCCTCGTACTCGCCGCTCGCGACGAGATATTCCCGGTGCGCGTCGATGGCCGCCAGCAATTCCGCGATGCCTTCCTGCCGCGGCGAGGAGGTCTTGATCACCGGCACCGCGCGCGTCGCGCCGGCCGCGGGAAGCGCGAGCGTCAGCATGGTTTTCAGCTCGGACACCGCCCTGTCGGCCTCGGGCTTGTCGCCCTTGCTCACGGCATGGACGTCGGCGATTTCCAGGATGCCCGCCTTGATCGCCTGGATGTCGTCTCCGAGTCCCGGGGCCGACACCACGACGGTGGTGTGCGCGGCGCGCACCACGTCGACCTCGTCCTGCCCGACGCCGACGGTCTCGATGAAAATCATGTCGTAGCCTGCCGCGTCGAGGACGTCCACCGCTTCGAGCGTGCCCCGAGCGAGCCCGCCCAGCGCCCCGCGGGTCGCCATGCTGCGCACGAATACGGAAGGATGCCCGGCGACCTCGCCCATGCGGATGCGGTCGCCGAGGATCGATCCGCCGGAGAACGGGCTCGACGGATCGATGGCGATGACGCCGATTTTCCGCCCGGTGCCCAGGACCTCGGCCGTGAGCCTGGAGACGAGGGTCGACTTGCCGCTGCCCGGCACGCCGGTGATGCCCACCACGTGGGCGCGGCCGGCGCGCCGATACAGCTGATCGAGCGCCTCGCGCGCTTCGGCGAGGCCCGCCTCGGCACGCGAGAGCATGCGCGCGATGGCGCGCCGCTCGCCGGCGAGCACGCGCTCGACGAGCTCGAGCGAGGCGATGGGCTTCTCCACGGCTAGCGCGCCAGCCTTTCGTGCATCTGGCGGAAGACCTCCCGGTCGTCGACCACGCGGCGCGCCTTGAAGTCGGTGCGCGGAAAGGTTCCCGGCGGCACGACCTCGATCATCGCCCGCAGGCCGAGCACCTTCTGCAGCTCGGCTGCGGCGCTGGCGCGCATCGCCGCCGGCGCGTCGTCGCCGCGCTCGAACACCCCGGCCGCCGCCTCGACGCGCACGAGGAGCTCGTCCATGGCGCGCTCGCGCGTGATGATGATGCGATGCTCGCCCCCGTAGTCCGCAAGCTGATTCAGCACCGCGTCGATTTCGCTGGGATAGACGTTCTCGCCGCGGATCGTGATCATGTCGTCGATGCGACCGAAGATGCCGTTCGGCAGCCGCGGATAGGTGCGGCCGCAGCCATTGGGCTCGTTCACCCACAGCGTCAAGTCGCCCGAAAGAAGCCGGATCATCGGCTGCGACGTGCGCTCGAGATGCGTATACACCGGCGTTCCGCGGCTGCCGTACGGCACGCGGCGGAAGCTCTTCGGATCGCATACTTCGGTGTAGACCACGTCCTGCCAGCAGAGCATGCCCTGCTCGCTCTGCTCGCTGCCCGCGACGTTCATCCACGGCGTCATCTCCGCCATCGAGCCGCAGTCGATCACGCGCGCGCCGTAGGCGGCGCGGATCTTGTCGCGCACCCCGGGAACCGAGGCGCCCGGCTCGCCCGAGAAGAACATCACCTCGAGCCCGAAGTCGCGTGGCTCGTACCCCTCGGCACGAGCGACTTCGGCGAGGTGCAGCGCGAAGGAGGGCGTGCCGTAGAACGCCTTCGGCTTGAAGGCTGCGAGCCACAGCGCCGCGCGCGCGGTCATTCCGGGGGCGCCGGCGCCGAAGGGGAAAGCCTTGCAGCGCAGCCTTTCGGCGCCGGCGAGCGCGCCCCAGGAGCCCATGTAGAGGCTGAAGATGGCGGCGATGAATACCGTGTCGCCCGGGCGGATGCCCATTCCCCACATGATGCGTGCCTGTGCGTTGGCGATCGCCTGCCAGTCGCCGCGGCCGATGCCGAAAGCCGTCGGCCGCCCCGTCGTGCCCGAGGTCCCATGGATGTGATGGATCTCGGACTCGGCTATGCACAGGTATTCGCCGAACATCGGGGCGCGCGCCTGGGATTCGCGCAGGTCCGCCTTGGTGATGACCGGAACCTTGTCCTCGAAATCCTCGAGGCTCCTCAGCTTGTCCGGGTGAAAGCCGGCCGCGTCCCATTTCCTGCGGTAGAACGGCGCGTGCGCGTAGGCGTACCGCGTCACTTCCTGCAGGCGCCCGAGAATCGCCTTCTCGCGCTCGGCGGCCGGCATGGTTTCGCGGCGGGGAAACCAGCAGCGCGCCCCGCGCTCCGGGAGGTAATTCGGATCGTAGAGCGGCGGAAACGACCAGGATTCCATGGCGCCGGCCGCGGCCCTACTTCGGCCCGCGCTCGGCGACCAGCCGGCGAACCGTCGCGACGATGGAGTCCGGCGGCGTGTCCTGCAGCAGGATTTCCCTGACGCCCTGCGCCCTGAGCGCGGCCGCATCCTCGTCCGGCATGACCCCGCCGCCCACGACGATGATGTCCGCGGCGCCGCGCTCCTTCAGGAGCTTGAGCACGCGGGGAAAAATCGTCATGTGGGCGCCGGAAAGAATGCTGATGCCGAGGACATCGACGTCCTCCTGGACCGCGGCGTCGACCACTTCTTCGGGCGTGCGGTGCAGGCCGGTGTAGATCACGTCCATGCCGGCGTCGCGCAGCGTGCGCGCCACGATCTTCACGCCGCGGTCGTGGCCGTCGAGGCCGACCTTGGCGATGATGACGCGGATGATGTCGCTCATGGCCCGATGATATCCGAGGTGTCGCCGCTAGTCGTAACGGCGCCTGGTCCGAGGTCGCGCGCATCGCTACCCGGGGTGCAGAATCCCGGGATGTCATCCGCGTCGGCTCCCGGGCGCCGGCTGCTGGTGGTCGACGACAACGAGGACGTCGCGCGCGCCTTCGCCCTGCTGCTCACGGCGCTGGGCCACTACGCGGAATTCGTGACCCACGCGCGCGAGGCGATCGACGCCGCGCGGCGCATCGACCCCGAAATCGCCTTCATCGATATAGGCATGCCGGAAATGGACGGGCTCGAGCTCGCCGCGCGCATGCGCAGCGATCCGCGCCTCAAGGGCGTATGCCTGGTCGCCGTCACCGGGTACGACGAGCCCGGGGACCGGGTACGCAGCCGGCAGGCGGGATTCGACGCGCACATCCGCAAGCCGGTCGATCCGGACCTGGTGGCGAGCATCCTCGCCCAGTTTCCGCGCCGCGGCCCGTGAGCCGGTACGGTAGTTGCTACGTCTCCGGAAGCCATGACACAGAGGCTTCAATGACACAAAGCGACATTCTGAGAAGGGCGGCAGAGCGTCTGGGCGGGCCGGAGCACCTGGCGACTTTTCTGGACGTGCCGGCTGCCGAGATCGGGGCATGGATCGACGAAGAGCGCGTGCCGCCCGACGACGTGGTTGCCGCCGCATTCGATGTGATCGCCGAGGGCACCGTCAAGCTTGGATCGCAAAACTGAGCGCGTGCTGGTCGCGGCCGCTCCCGCGGGCCGCAGCATCGTCGCGAGCATTCTCGCCGGCTGCGATACGGATTTCGCCGCGACCTTCGCGGAAGGGGTGCAGCACCTGAAGCTGCGCAAGTACTCGCATGTCATCGTCGGCTATCTTTTTGCCGAGTCCCACATGTTCGAGTTCGCGCAGGCGGCGCGCGAGCTGCAGCCGCAGGCGAAGGTGTTGTGCGTCAAGAGCGCGGGGCGTGCGCTCGACGAGCAGTCGAGGCGCGGCATGGACTACGCTCTGAGAAGCCTCGGCTGCGAAGCCTTCGTCGATCTGACCGGCGGCGAGATACCCGAAGAGGCTCTGCCGATCTTCAACGACATCCTGCGCCGTTGCCGCGCGCAGGCGGCGGCGCTCTGAGCAGCGATGGCGCCGCAGCCGCGCGCCGATATGTGCTACATTGGTCCTGCAGGATTCTCAAGCAGCGAATCGACCGGTCCCATCAAGGCCACTCGCTGGCCACGGTTGCGACAGTTCCCTTCCCCGTCTTGAACGTCGTGCCCGCACGCGCGGCTCGCGTAGCTCGGCAGAAAGCGGGGTGAGCATGCAAGTCGGCAAGACCGTATTCAAACCGAATCGCGGCTCGGACTGGACGCCAGAGCGCATCGAGCAGCTGAGCACGCAGGACATCCGGCAACTGCGCGCCAACGCCGAGCGCCTTGGCGAGGCGGCGATCGTCGCGCATTGCGATGGGGCGCTCGAGGTGCGGCGCAAGCCGGCCGCGAAACGCCGCGCCGTTGCGGCCGCCGCTACACCGCCGAAACGCCCGCGCAACCTGATCTCGCGCGGCAAGGCCTTCCAGGCGCGCGGCGTATACCTGCCGGGCGTCGATAGCAGCTGGAGCGGCGTGCGCAACGCCGACGGCGTGGTGGTGTTCAGCGTCTGGGCCGCCGCGGTGGTTTCGGGTGAAGGTGGCTGCAGCTGCCTGCTCTGGGCGCCGAACGTCGGCGGCTCGCGTCCCTGGTCCGACACGCCGGGCGGCAAGGAGCGGCTCGAGCACTGCCAGCTCGCGCTCCGCCAGGGCGGCGCCGAGGGGCTGCTGGTGTACGGCGAGGCGCTCGACGGACATCTCCCGGAGGAGAAGGCGCGCACGGTCTACGGCGTCGACCCGCAGCTCGTGGTGCAGCTGCGGGTGGAGCAGCGCGGCTCGGACTACTGGGCGGTATGGGGCGCCAAGGCGAACGAGCGGCCGCTATGAGGCTCGCCGAGAGGCGGCGCTTCAAGGTCGGCAAGTACGACGTCGTCGCGCAGCCCGCTGCCGGCTCGATGCACATGCTGCGCTACACGGTGCTGCTCGACGGCAAGCGCCTCGGCGCACAGCTCAGCGTGCCGTGCGAATCCGATTGCCGCTTCATGGAAGCGCCGCCGCCGGTTCCGCCCCTCAAGATCTTCAGCGTGACTTACCGGCCGGGCCGCCCCAAGAAGGGCGCGGCGCGGCCGCAGGAGAGCCCTGATGGCGTCTCGGTGCCGTGGATGATCAAGGCGACGCGCTACTAAAGCGGCAGCCGCGCTAAACTCGCCCGCATGCAGGCGCAACCGCTCAAGGTCTACTGGCGGCCCGGCTGCTCGAGCTGCGTGCGGGTCAAGGAATTCCTCGCGAAGCTCGGCGTCGGGTACGAGTCGATCAACGTCTCGGCGCGCCCCGAAGCCATGGACGAGCTGCGCGCGCTCGGCGCCCGCAGCGTGCCGGTCGTGGCGCGCGGAGGCGAATACGTATACGCGCAGGAGCTCGCCGACGTATCGCAGTTCATCGGCCGCAAGGTTGGGTTCGAGCGCCTGCCCGCGCCCGCCCTCGTGAACAAGTGGCTCAACGTGCTCGCCGCGGGGCAGCGCTGCATCGCGCAGCTTCCGGCCGGGCGCCTCGGCGAGCGCGCGACCGAGGGCCGCGACCGCAGCATCCGCGAGCTCGCGTATCACGTCTACCAGATCCCCGACGCGTTCCTGCAGGCGGTCATCGACGGACGCTCCGACCTCGCCGCGATCTACAACGAGGCTCCGCCGGCGAGCGTGCAAAGTACCGGCGACATCTGCGCCTACGGCTCGCGAATTGCGCAACGCCTGGCGCATTGGTGGTCGACGCAGGCCGACAGGAGCTGCGGCGGCACGCTCCAGACGTACTACGGCGAGCAGCCGCTGCACCACGTGCTCGAGCGCTGCACTTGGCATTCGGCGCAGCACGTGCGGCAGCTCATCGCGGTCCTCGAGCGCTTCGGCATCGCGCCCGACCGGCCGCCAGGCGCCGAGGACTATGCGGGTCTGCCGATGCCCGAAGGCCTTTGGGAGTAACGACCGGCGGCGTGAAGGTCGGCACCTGGAACGTCAACGGCATCCGCGCGCGCCAGGCGCAGTTCTGCGCATGGCTTGAGCGCGACCGGCCCGAAGTGGTGTGCCTGCAGGAGCTGAAGGCCGAGCTTTCGCAGGTGCCGCCGCAATGCCAGCTCGAGGACTACGACGTTTTCTGGCACGGCCTGCGCGCGTATTCGGGCGTATCGCTGCACATCAGGAAAGGCGCCTTCCCCGTTGCGCCGGTCTTCAGCCACCCCGACTTCGACATGGAGTCGCGCATCGTGCAGGCCGCGCTCGGCAACCTGGTGCTCGCTTCGGTCTACGTGCCGAACGGCGGCAAGGACTATGCGGCGAAGCTCGAGTTCATGCGCCGGCTCGCGGCCTGGGCGCAGCGCGTGCATCAGGAGGGCAAGGAGCTGGTGCTGTGCGGCGACATCAACATCGCGCGCGCCGAGCGCGACGTGCACCCGCGCGAGCGCAAGCCCGGCATCATCGGCCAGCGCCCCGAGGAGCGCGAGCTTTTCGAGGCGCTGATCGCCACCGGGGTCGTGGACGTCGGCCGCGCGCTCGACCCGGACAACGACAACCTCTTCACCTGGTGGCCGCCCTGGCGCAACATGCGCCAGCGCAACATCGGCTGGCGCCTGGACTACGTTCTCGCCTCGGCCTCCATTGCCTCGCGCGCGCTGAGCTGTGCGGTGCTCGCCGACTTCGGGACCAGCGACCACGCACCCGTGGTGATGACGACGACAGGCTAGCTGTTACTCCTCGTGCATATGCGGGCACTCGCCGGTGATGGCGAGCTCGCTCACGCATTCGCCGAAAAGTCGCCCGTCCGCCAGCGGATGCTCGGGCGCCACGCTCGAGACGTGCTCGCCAATTCCACGCCCCTGGCTCGCATTTTGAGCAGCGGTCCTGGTTTGCGCCGTGGCGGTCTGCGGCGCGGCCGGCTGTGGCGCGGCGGGCTGCGCTGTGACGGAACTGGCGGGGCTCGATGTCGCCTGCTCGGCCGGCGCTTGCGCTATCGCGGCAAGGGGGAGGGCGAGCTGAAGGGCAACGGCAAGGGCAAGGGCAGGACCGCGCATCTGTGGGCTCCCGAGAGGGTTGGACGAAACCAAGCTTACGCGAGCAAGCGACATGCCGAATGGAGCATCCTTTGCTCCAAGCGGCATAAGCCGCGGGGAGTAGGGTCATGGTCCGTGAACTGTCGCCTCGCCACTCTCGCGCCGCCGTTGAGGTAAGTGGTGAACACCAGCGCCCGGTGGCAGTGGCCGTGCGCGCCGTCGATGTGGTACGCGTAAAAACGCGGCCGCCCGATGCTGCGTAGCATTATTGACACTCTTGCAGATTCGGAGCAGACATAGCGCCGTGCCAACCGTCCACGCCAAGACGCTCCAACGGGCGGCCGAGATCGTCGGCGGCGAGCAGCAGCTCGCGCTGCGACTGAAGGTCACACCGAGCCATCTGGCGCTCTGGATCCAGGAAATCGAGCTGCCGCCGGGCGACATCTTCCTGCAGGCGGTCGACCTGGTGGTCGACAACGACGTGCTTTCCAAGCTTCCCGCGCCCGCGCGCCGGCCGGGCAACGGCGACGGCACCGACCCTAGATGATCGTGCGCTGCTCGGGCGCCGGCCCGAGGTCCTCGTACCGCGGATCGACCGTCACGCCCTCGTAGTAGTAGGTGTCCGCCGCGGCCGCGGCCTTCTTCAGCTTTGCCGGGTCGAGGTCGCAGAGATAGATCGGCGCCCGCACCCCGCCCACGTCGACCCAGCCGAGGACCGCCTTGGCGTTGCCGCCCACGAAAACCAGCTCGGAGACGCGACGGAACTCGTGATTGCCGACGCGGTGGCGGTGGATGACCTTCAGCCCGATGCGGATTTTCCGGCGGTTGTTCATCGATGAAAGCGCAGCACGTGCCGTGCCCTTGTAGTGAAATCCCTTACCCGTTGTAAGGGCTGCCGCTGCCTGACTGAGCATTTTCCCCTCGGTGCCGTCGCGCCGCGGACGCTATTCTCGCGGGTATGGCTCCCTCGAGAACCGGCACCCTCGTCGCCACGGCCGCAGCCATCGCCATCGCCGCGGCCGTCGGCGTTGCGTTGCACCTGAGCGCGAAGAAGCGCGCCGAGGAGCGCGCCGTGGAGTCGGTCCTGAGCGAAACCACCGCCCAGCTTCGCGAGGCGCTCAAGGCGCCGGCCCCCGGCGCCGCCGACAAGATCGAGGCCCGCCGGGGCATCGCCAGGGACTGGAGCAACGTCGAGCTCGCCGATGCGACCGAGCACTACCTCATCGGCGCCCGCGAGATCTTCCGCCGGCGCGCCGACAGCCTGCGCTTCGCGGAGAAGGCGGCGGCAAGCCGGGCGGCGCTCGCCGCGCACATGAGCCGCGCCAAGTGGCGCGACAGCTCCTGGCTGCACACCGCGACGCAGCTCAAGAGGCAGGTCCAGCGCGACCACTTCGACCTCGAGCTCTCGCTCAAGGCGGTGGCGGAGCTTCTCGACATGCTCCCCGACGCGAACAAGCGCCTGGCTTCCCTAGGTCAGGCGTCGCTGCTTCTCGAAGAGAGCGTGCGCAAAGAGCTGCGGGCGCAGGTCGCCGACGAAGCGAAGCGTGCGGCGGGGGAGCTGGAAAGGGTGACACGGCTGCAGCGGCGCTGATGGCGCTCTGGAAGAAGCACTGGCTGCTCTTTACCGTGATCTGGGTGGTGGTGGCGGCGCTCAACGCGGCCAGCATCCTCGCCTTCGGTGAGGAGGTCGATCGCGACAAGGCGCTGAAGCCGATCCTCTGGGGCGTCGCGGTCCCGGCCGTGGTCTACGTCCTCGGCTGGCTGTGGGCGCTCTGGCGCAAACGCTAGGCTGGGGTCAGAGCATTTGCTCTGACCCCATTCATTTTGCCGGTACGGCGGCAGCGAGCGAAGTAATCAGTCGCTCGAGCTTGCGCGCGTCGGCGTCGAAGCGCCGGATGCCCTCGGCAAGCTTCTCGGTCGCCATCGCGTCCTCGTTGTGCATCCAGCGGAACGCTTTCTCGTCGAGGCTGATTTTCGCGATCGGCTGCGTTTTCGCCTGTTCGGGGGAGAGCGCTCTCGGCAGCTCGCCCTGGGCCCTGGAAAGCTTCTCGAGCAGATCGGGCGCGATGGTGAGGAGGTCGCAGCCGGCGAGCGCGACGATCTGGCCCGCCTTGCGGAAGCTCGCGCCCATCACCTGCGTCTTGTAGCCGTGCTTCTTGTAGTAGTCGTAGATGCGGGTCACGGAGGCGACGCCCGGGTCTTCCTCGATCGGGATGTCCTCCACCTTGCGCGCCTGCTTGTGCCAGTCGTAGATGCGCCCGACGAAAGGCGAGATGAGCGTCACGCCCGCCTCGGCGCAGGCCACGGCCTGCGCGAACGAGAAGAGCAGCGTCATGTTGCAGTGGATGCCTTCGCGCTCGAGCTTCTCGGCCGCGCGGATGCCTTCCCAGGTCGACGCGAGCTTGACGAGCACGCGCTCGCGCGACACGCCCGCTTTTTCGTAGAGCTCGGCGAAGCGCCGCGCCTTGGCGATCGATCTTTCGCTGTCGAACGAAAGGCGCGCGTCCACCTCGGTGGACACGCGACCGGCGACGTGCTTCAGGATCTCGGCGCCGAAGAGCACGAACAGCATGTCCATCGCCGCCGCGATATCGCCGCCCGCTTGCCTGAGCGCGTTTTCGACCAGAGGCTGGTAGCGCGGGTCCTCGGCGGAGACGAGGAGGAGCGAGGGGTTGGTGGTGGCGTCCTGCGGCTTCCAGCGCGCCACCGCGTCGATGTCGCCGGTGTCCGCGACCACCAGAGAATACCTGCGCAGCGATTCGAGATGCGTGGTCATGGGCCGCATTATCGGTTGGTCCATTCTTCGTGACAATCGTTGATGTCTGACAAATCCTCACAGCCCCACCGTGCGACACTAAGTAAATTGTCCTTCGTGGGGGAAAACGTTGACCGCTGAAGCACCACGACTGGTCCGGATCCACTATCGGATCCGGACCGGCGCATTCGTCTTCGGGTTGGTTCTGCTGGGACTGCAGCTTTGGGAGCGCCAGGCGCCGCTTGCGGCCTGGGCGTTCCTGGCGCTGCACTTCCTCGCTTATCCGCACCTCGCCTACTGGCGCGCGCTGCGCTCGCAGCAGCCCACGCAGGCCGAGCTCGACAACCTGTTCATCGACTCGGCGCTGTTCGGCCTCTGGACGGCCTACCTCGGCTTCCCGACGTGGATCACCTACGCGCTGCTCGGCAGCACCATGCTGAACGCCACGGTGAACCGCGGGCTCTCGGGCGCGTGGATCTCGCTCGCCTGCAGCGCCGCGGGCGCCGCGCTCTGGATCGGGCTCGGCGGCTTCCAGTACTCGCCGGCCACGAGCGAGATCGTGAGCACGCTCGCCTTCCTCGGAATCCTCGGCTATACCTGCGCGGTGGGCTTCGTGGTGTTCAAGCAGAACCGCCGCATCGTGCGCGGCCGCGAGGAGCTGCGCGCTAGCGAGGAGCGCTACCGGCTCATCACCGAAAACGCCGCCGACCTGATCGCGATGGTCGACCAGGACGGGCGCTGGCTGTACAGCAGCCCCTCGTATGCGCGCATCCTGGAGCCGGCCGAGCTGCAAGCCGGCGCCGATGCATTCCGGCACGTGCATCCCGACGACGCCGAGCACGCGCGCGTCGCCGTGCTGCGCGTCGCCGGCACCGGCAAGGCGCGCGGGCTGCCGCTGCGGCTCGTCGACCGCGAGGGCCGCGTGCGCCAGTACCGCATGCGCGTGCAGCCGGTCGAAAACGGCCGCGCGCCGCGCGACCGGCTGCTTCTCGTGTCGCAGGACGTGACCGACCTGCGCGAGAGCGAGGAGAAGCTGCTCGTCGCCGCGCAGGCCCTCGAAGGCATGACGCAGGCGATCGTGATCACCGGCGCCGACGGCACGGTGCAATCGGTCAACCGCGCGTTCACCGAGATCACGGGCTACGAGCGCGAGGCCGTCGTCGGCCAGCCTGAAAAGGCGATCCGCCACGCGCTGCAGCCGGCCGAGTTCTACGACGAGATGTACGCCGCGGTCCAGCGCGACGGCCACTGGTCGGGGAGCTTCTGGAGCAAGCGCAGGAACGGCGCGGTGTACCGCGAGTGGCGCAGCGTGCGCGCGGTGCGCGACGCCGGGGGCGCCGTCACGCACTACGTCATCGTCTTCTACCAGGCGGACGGCGGCACGAGTGGCGCTCACCCGGAACTCGGACAGCAGCGCGGCTAGCGGCCTGCGCCTCGCGCGGCGCAACTACGTCGTGCGCGCGGGCGCCTATGCCTACTGCTTCCTGGTGGGCGGGCTGCACGGCTGGGAGCGCGGGTTCGGTCCGTGGTTCTGGCCGGCGCTCGCGCTCTCGTTCCTGGTCCTGCCGCATCTTCTGCTCGCGCGCGTGCTGCGCGCCGACGACCCGCGCCAAGCCGAGATCCACAACATCTTCCTCGACGCGGCGCTCTTCGGGTTGTGGACCGCCGGGCTCGGGTTCCCGACCTGGATCGCCTACGCCGGGCTCTCCAGCGTCACGCTGAACGCGATCGTTGCGCGCGGCGTGCGCGGCGCGATGACCGCGGCCGCGGTCTTCGGCGGCGGCGCCGCGCTTTGGGTCGCGGGCTTCGGCCTGGACTACTGGGCATCGACGAGCGAGCTGGTGAGCACCTTGTGCTTCTTCGGCGCGCTCGCCTACACGCTCGCCGTGGGTTTCGCGGTCCACGTGCAGCGCGAGCGGCTGCTCGCCGCGCGCGCCGACCTGCGCGAAGGCGAGGCGCGCTATCGCTTGATCACCGAGAACGCCGCCGACCTCATCGCCATGGTGGACGCGAGCGGCCGCTGGCTCTACACCAGCCCGTCGCACGAGCGCATCCTCGAGGCCGCCGACCTGGCGATCGGCGCCGACGCCTTCCGGCGGGTGCATCCGGACGACGCCGACAAGGCGCGCTCGGCGGTGGTGCGCGCCGCGGGCACGGGGAAGGACCAGGAGCTCGGCCTGCGGCTCCACGACCGCGAGGGCCGCGTCCGGCAGCTGCGCATGCGAGTGCATCCCCTCGCCGCCGAGAGCGGGGCCGCGCGGCTGCTGCTCGTGTCCCAGGACGAAACTTACAAGCGCGAAAGCGAGCAGCGGCTGCTGCTCGTCGACCAGGCCCTGGAGGGCATGAACGAGGCGATGATGATCGTCGCCGCCGACGGCAGGGTGCAGACGGTGAACCGCGCCTTCACGCAGATCACCGGCCACGCGCGCGAGGAGGTGGTCGGCAGGGCCGCCGCCGATTTGCGCAGCGACCTGCAGCCTGCCGAGTTCTACGACGAGGTGCGCGCCGCGCTGGAGCGCGACGGGCACTGGACCGGCGTCAAGTGGAACAAGCGCAAGAACGGCGCCGTCTACAAGGAATGGCGCTCGGTTCGGGCGATCCGCGACGCGTCGGGCAAAATTACCCACTATGTCACCGTGTTTTCCGAGGTGGCCCAGACCCGGCCTTAGACCCTGAAAATCAAGGTTTATCTCCGCGTGCCGCCGGGTTAAACTTGCAGGTTATAACTAGAAGAGCAAATCAGGGATTTTGAGGAGCAGCGTTGCAGCCTACCGATATCAAGCACCCCGACTACTTTCACAAGGTGGTCGATTGCCAGTGGGCCTGCCCGGCCCACACCGCGGTTCCGGAGTACATCAGGTTGATCGCCGCGGGGCGTTACGCCGACGCCTACATGGTCAACTGGAAGTCGAACGTGTTTCCGGGAATTCTCGGGCGCACCTGCGACCGTCCGTGCGAGCCCGCGTGCCGCCGCGGGCGCGTCGAGGAAGAAAACCAGCCCAAGCCCGAGCCGGTCGCGATCTGCCGCCTGAAGCGCGTCACCGCGGATTACAAGGAAAACGACGAAGTTCGAAAGAGAATTTCCGTTCACAGGAAAGCGAGATCGAACGGCAAGCGGATCGCCTGCGTCGGCGCGGGTCCCGCCTCGCTCACCGTGGCGCGCGATCTCGCGCCGCTCGGCTACGAGGTCACGCTGTTCGACCAGGACCACCGCGCCGGCGGCATGATCTGGACGCAGATTCCCCGCTTCCGCCTGCCGATGGAGGTGATCGACGAGGAAGTCAATTACATCCTCGATCTCGGCGTCGCGTTCAAGCAGCGCAGAGTCGACTCCATGAAGGCGCTGATGGGCGAGGGCTACGACGCGATCTTCGTCGGCTCGGGAGCGCCGCGCGGGCGCGACCTCGACATCCCGGGGCGCAAGGAAGGCGCGGCGAACATCCGCATCGGCATCGACTGGCTGGCCTCGGTGTCCTTCGGACATACCTCGAAGATAGGGAAAAGAGTCATTGTCCTGGGCGGCGGCAACACCGCGATGGACTGCTGCCGCACCTCGAAGCGCCTCGGCGGCGAGGACGTCAAGGTGATCGTGCGCTCGGGCTTCGACGAGATGAAGGCGAGCCCCTGGGAGAAAGAGGATGCGATGCATGAAGGCATCCCCATCCTCAACTACCTCGTCCCGAAGAGGTTCGAAACAAGAAATCAGAAACTCGTGGGCATGACCTTCGAGAAGGTGAAGGCGGTCTACGACGACAAGGGCCGCAGGAACCTTGTGCCCACCGGCGAGCCCGACCAGTTCTTCGAGTGCGACGATGTCCTGGTCGCGGTCGGCCAGGAGAACGCGTTCCCCTGGATCGAGCGCGACGCGGGCATCGAGTTCGACAAGTATGGTTTACCCAAGCTGAACAAGGCGACGCTTCAGTCGACCGTGCCCAACGTGCTTTTCGGCGGCGACGCCGCGTTCGGCCCGAAGAACATCATCTGGGCCGTGGCGCACGGGCACGAAGCCGCGGTTTCGATCGACAAGCTCTTGAATAATGAAGCTGTAGGTGAAAGACCTGCACCGGGTGTAACACTCGTTTCCCAGAAGATGGGCATCCACGAGTGGAGCTACGACAACGACATCGTGGTGGACGCGCGCTACAAGGTGCCGTGGCGCGACATCAAGGAGACGCTGAGGAACGTGAAGGCCGAGGTCGAGCTCGGCTTCGACGTCGCCACGGCGTGGAAGGAAGCGCAGCGCTGCCTGAACTGCGACGTGCAGACCGTCTTCACCGACCGGCTGTGCATCGAGTGCGACGCCTGCGTCGACATCTGCCCGATGGACTGCATCACGTTCACGCAGAACGGCGATGAAGACGATCTCCGGAAGCGGTTGAAGGCCCCTGCGCTCAACGCCAGTCAGTCCCTCTATGTCTCGGGCCCGCTGAAGACGCGGCGCGTCATGGTGAAGGACGAGGACCTGTGCCTGCACTGCAGCCTGTGCGCCGAGCGCTGCCCGACGGGCGCGTGGGACATGCAGAAGTTCCTGCTCGAGATGACCTACGCCGGTCCGGACTGCCGGTCCCCCAGAAAATCCCTGCCTCGCAAAGCCGCATGAAACGCATCGAAGCCATCAACGACTTCGTCGTCAAGTTCGCCAACGTCAACGGCTCGGGCTCGGCATCGGCGAACGAGCTCTTCGCGAAGAGCTTCCTGCGCATGGGCATCCCGGTCTCCCCGCGCAACATCTTCCCGTCGAACATCCAGGGACTGCCCACCTGGTACGAGGTGCGCGTCACCGAGGCGGGCTACCTCGGGCGCCGCGGCGGCTGCGACCTCATGGTGGCGATGAACCCGCAGACCTGGACCCAGGACGTGAAGGAGATCGACCCGGGCGGCTACCTCTTCTACGACAACACCAAGCCGCTGCCGCAGTCCAGGTTCCGCGACGACATCCACGTGATCGGCATGCCGCTCACCGAGATCGCGAACGAGAACTACACCGACGCGCGCGAGCGGCAGCTCTTCAAGAACATCATCTACGTCGGCGCGCTCGCCGGCATGATGGGCATCGAGCCCGAGGTGATCGCCGAGCTGATAGGCGAGCAGTACAAGGGCAAGGAGAAGCTCCTCAAGCCGAACCTCAACGCCTTCCACATGGGGCTCAACTGGGCAAGCGAGCACCTGAAGGACGCGCTCGGACTGAAGGCGCGGCGCGCCTACAGCGTCGGCGACAGGATCTTCATCGAGGGCAACGCCGCGGCGGCGCTCGGCTGCGTCTACGGGGGCGCCACGGTGTGCGCCTGGTACCCGATCACCCCGTCCTCGTCGCTCGCGGAGGCTTTTCAAAGGTATTGCAGCAAATTGAGGATTGACCCTGCCAGCGGCAAGAACAAGTTCGCGGTGGTGCAGGCCGAGGACGAGCTCGCCTCGATCGGCATCGTCGTCGGCGCCGGCTGGAACGGCGCGCGCGCGTTCACCTCGACCTCGGGTCCGGGCGTCTCGCTCATGAGCGAGTTCATCGGGCTCGCCTACTTCGCCGAGATCCCGGTGACCATCATCGACGTGCAGCGCGGCGGCCCCTCGACCGGCATGCCCACGCGCACGCAGCAGTCCGACATCATTGCCTGCGCCTACGCCTCGCACGGCGACACCAAGCACGTGCTGCTCTTCCCCGAGGACCCGTACGAATGCTTCGAGTTCGCCGCGCAGTGCCTGGACCTCGCCGACCGGCTGCAGACCCCGGTGTTCATGATGACCGACCTCGACATCGGCATGAACCAGCGGCTGTGCAAGCCCCTCGCGTGGGACGACAGCCGCACCTACGACCGCGGCAAGGTCATGACCGCCGAGATGCTCGAAGCCGGCAAGGAGTTCGGCCGCTACCTCGACGTCGACGGCGACGGCATCCCGTACCGCACCTACCCGGGCACGCACCCGACGAAGGGCGCGTACTTCACCCGCGGCACGTCGAAGAACCCGCAAGCGGGGTACTCGGAGGCGGGAGCGGACTACGTCTACAACATGCAGCGGCTCCTCGAGAAGCACGAGACCGCGAAGACGCTCGTTCCCAGGCCGCAATTGCTTCCCGCGAAGCAGCCGGCCCGCTTCGGGGCGATCTTCTACGGCTCGACCAGCCCGGCGATGCACGAGGCGCTCGACGCGCTCGCCTGGCAGGGGATCTTCGTGAACGCGCTGCGCGTGCGCGCCTTCCCGTTCCAGGATGAGATCAACGACTTCGTCCAGTCGCACACCAAGGTGTTCGTGATCGAGCAGAACCGCGACGCGCAGCTGAAGACGCTGCTCGTCAACGAGGCGGGCGTCAACCCGGCGAACCTGATATCGATCCTGCACTACGACGGCACGCCGATCACCGCGCGCTTCATCCACAACGAAATCGCGCAGATCGTCTCGGCGCTGAACATCCGCCCGATCAAGAAGGACAGGGCCGCATGACCTACATCACGAAGCCGAGACTGCATCACCCCACGCTGCCGAAGAACAAGCTCGGCTACACGCGGCGCGACTACGAGGGCAGGGTGAGCACCCTGTGCGCCGGCTGCGGCCACGACTCCATCTCCGCGGCGCTCCTGGAGGCGTTCTGGGAGCTCGCCATCGAGCCGCACCGCGTCGCCAAGCTCTCCGGCATCGGCTGCAGCTCCAAGACCCCGGACTACTTCCTGGGCAACTCGCACGGCTTCAACACCGTGCACGGGCGCATGCCCTCGGTCCTCACCGGCGCCAACCTCGCGAACCGCGACTTGATCTACCTCGGCGTCTCCGGCGACGGCGACTCCGCCTCGATCGGCCTCGGGCAGTTCGCGCACGTCATGCGCCGCGGCGTCAACATGACCTACATCCTGGAGAACAACGGCGTCTACGGCCTCACCAAGGGCCAGTTCTCCGCTACCGCCGACAAGGGCTCCAAGGCGAAGAAGGGCGCGGTCAACCAGGACTCGCCCGTCGACACCGTGAGCCTCGCCCTCATCATGGGCGCCACCTTCGTCGCGAGGAGCTTCAGCGGGGACAAGAAGCAGCTCGGCCCCCTGATCAAGGCCGCCATCGCGCACCCCGGCGCCGCCTTCATCGACGTCATCAGCCCCTGCGTCGCCTTCAACAACCACGCCGGCTCCACCAAGAGCTACGACTACGTCCGCGAGCACAACGAGGCCGTGAACCGCCTCGACTTCTGGCCCAGCCGCGAGGCGATCACCGTCGACTACTCCGAAGGCGGCGTCATCGAAGTCCCGCAGCACGACGGCAGCATCGTGCGCCTGCGCAAGCTCGACTCGAGCTACGACCCGACCGACCGCATCAACGCGGTCACCCACATCGCCCA